>JAABYT010000039.1:3937-27633 GCA_011775625.1 Gammaproteobacteria bacterium
GCCTCGGTCATGAGTGAGGCGGAGGCCGTCGAGATGGCGCAGCCCTGGCCTTCGAAGGCGATGTCCTCGATGACGCCGTCGGCGACCTTCAGATGTACCTGCACCTCGTCGCCGCAAAGGGGATTGTGGCCGTGCGCCGAACAGTTGCAGCCTTCGGGTTTCTTGCCGTAGTTACGCGGGTTGCGGTTGTGATCGAGGATGACCTCCTCGTACAGGGCGCGCAGATCCATTATCGACCGAACACCTCTTTGACCTTCCAGATGGCGGCGGCGAGCGCCTCCACCTCGTCGCGGGTATTGTACAGGGCGAATGAGGCGCGCGCGGTGGCGGCGACGCCGTAGCGCTTCATGAGCGGCATCGCGCAGTGGTGCCCGGTGCGGATGGCGACGCCCTCGGCGTCGACCACGGTACCGATGTCGTGGGGATGCACGCCCTCCATGACGAACGAGACGATGCTCGACTTGCCCTCCGCCGTGCCGATGATGCGCACGCCGGGAATGTCGCCGATGCTGGCGGTGGCCGCTTCGAGCACGTCGTGCTCGTGGGCCGAAATGGCGTCGATGCCGAGCTCGGTCACGTAGTCGAGCGCCTTGCCGAGGCCGATGGCGCCGGCGATGTTCGGCGTGCCGGCCTCGAACTTGTGGGGCAGATCGTTGTACGTCGTGCCTTCGAAGCTCACGGTGCGGATCATCTCGCCGCCGCCCTGGTAAGGCTCCATGCTGTCGAGAAGCGCGCGCTTGCCGTAGAGCACGCCGATGCCCGTCGGGCCGAAGACCTTGTGCCCGGAGAAGGCATAGAAGTCCGCGTCGAGCGCCTGCACGTCGGCGGCGAGGTGCGGGGTGGCCTGGGCGCCGTCGATGAGGGTCACGGCGCCAACCGCGTGGGCCGAGTCGATGATGGTTTTCACGGGATTCACCGTGCCGAGCGCGTTGGAGACGTGCATCACGGCCACGATGCGGGTCTTGGGGCCGAGCATCTCGTGATAAGCGTCCATGTCGAGCGCACCCTCGTCGCTTATCGGGATCACCTTGAGCTCGGCGCCGGTCTGCGCGCACACCATCTGCCAGGGGACGATGTTCGAGTGGTGCTCCATGGTGGAGATGATGATCTCGTCGCCTTCGCGCAGGTTCGGCCGTGCGTAGCTCTGGGCGACCAGGTTGATGCCCTCGGTGGTGCCGCGCACGAAGACGATCTCACTGCGATCGGCGGCGTTCAGGAAGCGCTGTGCGGTATCCCGGGCGCCCTCGTAGCCGTCGGTCGCGCGCTCGCTCAAGGCGTGCACGCCGCGATGAACATTGGCGTTGTCCCGCTCGTAATAATGCCGCACGGCGTCGATGACAGAGCGTGGCTTCTGGCTGGTGGCGCCGTTATCGAGATAAACCAGCGGGTGACCGTTCACCTCCTGGTGCAGGATCGGGAAATCCTTGCGCACCTCGTGAACGTCGTAGATGTTGCGACCCGCCCGGCTCATGCCACCATCTCCCGTAGCTGCTTCGCATTCGGCATGCGCTCGAGCAGCGCATCGGTGACCTTCTCACGCAGCGGCGCGAGCTCGACGCGCTCGAGGATCTCGCGCGCGAATCCGAACGTCAGCAGGCTTCGCGCCTGGTCTTCGTCGATGCCGCGCGAGCGAAGATAAAAGAGCGCGCGCTCGTCGAGCTGGCCGACCGTCGCGCCGTGGGAGCACTTGACGTCGTCGGCGTAGATCTCGAGCTCGGGCTTGGTGTCGATCTCGGCGTCCCGAGAGAGCAGCAGATTGTTGTTCGACTGGTGGGCGTCGGTTTTCTGCGCATCGGGGTGCACCTTCACGCGGCCGTTGAAGACACCGCGGGAACGCCCGTCGAGAATGCCCTTGTAGAATTCCTCGCTGGTACCCCGCGGTTTGGCGTGATCGATGCGCGTGTGGTAGTCGACGTGCTGACGCCCGCCGACCATGAACAGCCCGTTGAGCAGGCAGGCGGCGCCCTCGGCCTCGATACGCACGTTGATGTCGTTTCTGACGAGCTGGCCTCCGAAGGAAATGGAATGGGAGGCAAAGCGGCTGTCGCTGTCCAGGCGCGCCTCGAGGGTTGCCACGTGAAACGCCGCCGGGCTCTCCTGCTGGAGCTTGTAGTGCTCGAGCTGCGCGCCCTCCATGAGCGCGATCTCGGTGAGCGCATTGGTGAAGTAGCAGCCCTCGGTGAGGCTTGCGTAGCTTTCGATGACCGCCGCGCGGCTTTGCGCCTCGGCGACCACCAGGGTGCGCGGATGCGCCACCATGTCGTCGCTCGTTGCCAGAAACAGCAGATGGATCGGCCGCTGGTCGCCGTTTCGGCCCTTGACGTGGATGACCGCACCGTCGCTCATGAAGGCGGTGTTGAGCGCCGAGAAGGGCTGGCTCGTGGTGTCGGCGAGCCGTCCAAGGTGACTTTCGAGAAGGGGCGACGACGCATTGATGGCGCTCGCGAGCGTCGTGATGCGCACGCCGCTCTCCGAGACGTTTCGCCGCGACAGCGCGTCCACGTAGTGGCCGTTGACGAAAACCAGCTGCTCGCAGTCGAGCGCGCCGAGACCGAAGCGCTCCAGGTCTGCGCCCTGCACCTCGATGCCGTTGCGCTCAGGAATCCTGAAGCTGCGTTTCTCGATGGGCGTGACGCGGGTGTATTTCCAGTCCTCGTGTCGGGGCGTCGGGAAGCCGGTCTTCGCGAACGCATCCAGGGCGCCGCGGCGGGACCGATCCAGCCAGTCGACGCCGTGGCCCGGTAGCTCGGCCTGAAACGTCGAGAACTGCTCGAGATAGCGATCGACGGCGGCGCTGGCCACGATCAGGCGGGGGCGGCCCTGCGCCGCAGCTCGGAGTAGCCTTCTTCCTCGACCTCGAGGGCCAGCTCCCTGCCACCGGACTTGATGATGCGGCCGTCGCTCAGGATGTGCACGAAATCGGGGACAATGTAGTTGAGCAGGCGCTGGTAGTGCGTCACCAGCACGATGGCGCGATCCCCGCTTCTGAGCGCGTTGACCCCGTGCGCCACGTCTTTCAGCGCGTCGATGTCGAGGCCCGAATCGGTCTCGTCGAGAATTGCGAGGCGTGGCTCGAGGACCGCCATCTGGAAGACCTCGTTGCGCTTTTTCTCGCCGCCGGAGAAGCCCACGTTGACGGCGCGCTGCAGCAGCGACTCGTCCATGTGCAGAATCTCCATCTTTTCCTTCACGAGCTTGATGAAATCCATGGCATCGAGCTCGCTGAGGCCACGGTGCTTGCGTCCGGCATTCAAGGCGGCCTTGAGGAAATAGGTGTTGTTGACGCCGGGAATTTCCACCGGGTACTGGAATCCGAGGAAAACGCCTTCGCGGGCGCGATCCTCGACCGGCATTTGGAGAAGATCGCGGCCTTCGTAGAGGACCTGCCCGTCGGTGACCTCGTAGTCCTCTCGCCCGGCCAGAACGTGGGCGAGCGTGCTCTTGCCCGAGCCGTTGGGCCCCATGATGGCGTGGACCTCACCGGCCTTAACCTCGAGCTCGAGGCCACGGATGATCTCTTTTCCGTCTACGGTGACGTGCAGATTCTTGATACTGAGCATGCAAAAACGATTCGAAATTTCAGGTGGAATGTGTCCGAGCGATCAGCCGACGGCGCCTTCCAGGCTGACGCTGAGCAGTTTCTGCGCCTCGACGGCGAATTCCATCGGCAGCTCCTTGAAGACTTCCTTGCAGAAACCGTTGACGATGATGGAGATGGCATCCTCCTCGGAGATGCCGCGCTGACGGCAGTAAAACAGCTGGTCCTCGCTGATCTTCGAGGTCGTAGCCTCGTGCTCGACCCGCGCCGTGGGGTTCTTTACCTCCATGTAAGGAAAAGTGTGGGCGCCACACTTGTCCCCCATCAGCAGCGAATCGCACTGTGTGTAGTTGCGCGCCTTCTCGGCGCCCTTGCCGACCTGCACCAGACCCCGATAGGTGTTCTGCCCGTGACCGGCGGAGATGCCCTTGGAGATGATGGTGCTCGACGTGTTCTTGCCGATGTGCACCATCTTCGTGCCGGTATCCGCCTGCTGACGCATGTTCGAGAGCGCAACGGAGTAGAACTCCCCGACGCTGTTGTCGCCGCGCAGAATGCAGCTCGGATACTTCCAGGTGATGGCGGAGCCCGTCTCCACCTGGGTCCAGGAAATCTTCGAGTTGTCGCCGCGGCAATCGCCGCGCTTGGTCACGAAGTTGTAGATGCCGCCGCGCCCTTCCTCGTCACCCGGGTACCAGTTCTGAACAGTCGAGTACTTGATCTGCGCGCCTTGCATGGCGATCAGCTCGACCACCGCGGCGTGCAGCTGATTCTCGTCGCGCATCGGCGCCGTGCAGCCTTCCAGGTAGCTCACGTAGGCGCCCTCGTCGGCGACGATCAGGGTGCGCTCGAACTGGCCGGTGTTGGCGGCGTTGATGCGGAAATAGGTCGACAGCTCCATGGGGCAGCGCACGCCCTTGGGGATGTAGCAGAAGGAGCCGTCGCTGAACACCGCCGAGTTGAGCGCCGCGAAGAAGTTGTCGGTGTGCGGCACGACCGTGCCGAGATACTGCTCGACGAGCTCCGGATGCTCCTGGACCGCCTCGGAGAAGGAGCAGAAGATGATCCCCTGCTCGGCCAGCTTGTCCTTGAACGTGGTGGCCACCGAGACGCTGTCGAAGACGGCGTCCACGGCGACGCCCGCGAGGCGCTCCTGCTCGGCGAGCGGGATGCCGAGCTTCTCGTAGGTCTCGAGCAGCTTCGGGTCCACCTCGTCGAGGCTCTTCGGCCCGTCGGCTCCGGACTTCGGCGCCGAGTAGTACGAGATCGCCTGATAGTCGATAGGGTTGTAGCGGACGTGCGCCCACACCGGCTCGCTCATGGTGAGCCAGTGGCGGAAGGACTTGAGCCGAAAGTCGAGCATAAACGCCGGCTCGCGCTTCTTGCTCGAGATGAGCCGGATGACGTCCTCGTCGAGCCCGGGCGGAACCGTGTCCGACTCCACCTCGGTGACGAATCCGGCCTCGTACTCCCGGTGAACCAGGTGCTCGAGGTCCTGGGCTTGGCTGCTCATGGCTATTCCTGAGTGATTTACTCGGGAATAGTACGGTTAACCCAGTAAAACCGTCAAGAATTCCCGCTGCGGCGGCCCCGGCGGCTCAGGTGCTGACGGCGCCGGCCTCGCGCACCTCCAGGTCGAAGGCCGCCGCCATCAGCGCCCGGGTGTAGGCCTCGCGGGGCGACCCGAAGATGCGCCGGGCCTCGCCCTGCTCGACGACACGGCCATCGCGCATGACGATGAGCTCGTCGGCGAGCGCCCGAACCACCTTGAGATCGTGGCTGATGAACAGATAGGCGAGCCGGTGACGCTGCTGCAGGTCGCGCAGCAGGTCGACGATCTGCGCCTGCACCGACATGTCGAGCGCCGAGGTCGGCTCGTCGAGGACCACGAAGCGGGGCTTCAAGACCATGGCGCGGGCGATGGCGACCCGTTGGCGCTGGCCTCCGGAGAACTCGTGGGGATAGCGGTGGCGGGTCTCCGGGTCCAGGCCGACTTCCTCCAGCGCCTCGACGATGAGCGCCTCGCGGGCCTCGGGGCTGCCGCCCATGCCGTGTACCTCGAGGCCCTCGGCGACGATCTGGGCGATGGAAAGGCGCGGGCTCAGGCTGCCGAAGGGATCCTGGAACACCACCTGCATCTCCCGGCGCAGGGGGCGCAGGTCGCGCACGCGTCCGCCCTGGATGTCGCGGGCATCGAACTCGATGACGCCCTCGCTCGACTGCAGCCGCAGCAGCGCGAGCCCCAGCGTGGTCTTGCCCGAGCCGCTCTCGCCGACGACGCCGACCGTGTGGCCCTCGCGCACCGTGACGCTGATGCCGTCCACGGCCTTGATGTGATCCACGGTGCGCCGCAGCACGCCGCGCTTGACGGGAAACCACACCTTGACGTTCTCGGCGCGCACCAGGGGCTTGGCGTCGGCCGGCGCCGGCAGCGGTGCGCCCTCGGGCTCGGCGGCCAGCAGGCGCCGCGTGTAGGGGTGCTCCGGCGCGGCGAAGACTTTCTCGACCGCACCGCTCTCCACCAGCCGCCCCCCCTGCATGACGTACACCTGCTCGGCCATCTTGCGCACGATGCCCAGATCGTGGGTGATGAGCAGCAGCGACATGCCGAGGCGCTCCTGGAGCTTCGCGAGCAGCGCCAGCACCTGCGCCTGAATGGTCACGTCGAGCGCCGTGGTGGGCTCGTCGGCGATCAGCAGGTCCGGCTCGTTGGCGAGCGCCATGGCGATCATGACGCGCTGGCGCTGGCCGCCGGAGAGCTGGTGGGGATAGGCGCCGAGCCGCTTCTCGGGCTCCGGGATACCGACCATGTCGAGCAGCTCGAGAATGCGCTGGCGCGCGGCGCCCGCGCTCAGGCCCTTGTGCACGAGCAGCACCTCGCCGATCTGCTTTTCCACCACGTGCAGCGGATTCAGCGACACCATGGGCTCCTGGAAGATCATCGAGATCTGATCGCCGCGCACGGCGCGCAGGCGGATCTCGGTGGCGCCGATGAGCTCCTCGCCCTTGAAACGGATCGAGCTGCCCGGGGTGTGGCGCGCAACCGGGTAGGGCAGCAGCTGCAGAACGGATAGCGCGGAGACGGATTTTCCCGAGCCGCTCTCGCCCACCAGGGCCACCGTCTGGCCCTTTTCGATACGCATGGACAGCCCGTCGACAGCGGTGTTGGTTCCCTCAGGCAGGCGGAACTCGACGCCGAGCCGGTCGATTTCCAGCAACGTCGGGCTCATGATTCGCTGCCCCGCGGCTGCGCGCCGAGCGGCCCGGCCCGATCGCCGCCGGCGGCGTCCTCGCCCGGTGGCGCACCCGCGAAGAGCTTGCGCGGATCGAAGGCGTCGCGCACGGCCTCGCCGATGAAGATCAGCAGGCTGAGCATGATGGCGATGACGAAGAAGCCGGTGAAGCCGAGCCACGGCGCCTGCAGGTTGGCCTTGCCCTGGGCGAGCACCTCTCCGAGCGACGCCGACCCCGGCGGCAGGCCGATGCCGAGAAAGTCGAGCGATGTCAGCACGGTCACCGAGCCTGCGAGGGTGAAGGGCATGAAGGTGATGGTCGCGACCATCGCGTTCGGCAGCACGTGGCGGAACATGATGCGGGCGCTGCTCACACCGAGCGCGCGCGCGGCGCGGACGTAGTCGAAGTTGCGCGCGCGCAGGAACTCGGCGCGCACCACGCCGACGAAGCCCATCCAGCTGAACAGCAGCAGCAATCCCAGCAGCCACCAGAAATTCGGCTGCACGATGTTGACCAGGATGATGAGCAGAAACAGCGTCGGCATGCCCGCCCAGATCTCGATGAAACGCTGGAACAGCAGATCGATCCAGCCGCCGAAGTAACCCTGAACGGCGCCCGCTGCGACGCCGATGATGGCGCTGATGACGGTCAGGGTGAAGCCGAACAGCACCGAGATGCGGAAGCCGTAGATCAGCCGCGCGACCACGTCGCGGGCCTGGTCGTCGGTGCCGAGCCAGTGCTCGGCGTCGGGAGGCGAAGGCGCCGGCTCGGGCAGGTTCCAGGCGACCGTGCGGTAGTTGTAGCGGACCAGCGGCCACAGCATCCAGCCCTTCTCCTCGATGAGCTTCGCCACCACCGGATCGCGGTAGTCGGCTTCGGTCTCGAACTCGCCGCCGAAAGCGCGCTCCGGGTAGGCCTTGAAGATCGGCATGTAGACGCCGCCGTCGTAGTAGACGAGAAACGGCTTGTCGTTGGCGACGAACTCGGAGAACAGGCTCACGCCGAAAAGCACGAGGAATATCCACAGCGACCAGAAGCCGCGCCGGTTGGCACGGAAGTTGTGCAGGCGTCGCCGACCGAGGGGACCGAGCTCGAGCATCTCAGGTCTCGCGCGCCTCGAAGTCGATGCGGGGATCGATGATCGTGTACATCAGGTCACCCACCAGATTGAGCAGAAGCCCGAGCAGCGAGAAGAAGTAGAGCGTGCCGAACATCAGCGGATAGTCGCGGTTGAACGCGGCCTCGAAGCCGAGCAGCCCGAGACCGTCGAGGGAGAAAATAATCTCGATCAGCACCGAGCCGGTGAACAGGATGCTCACGAACGCGCCCGGGAATCCTGCGATGACGATGAGCATGGCGTTTCGAAACACGTGACCGTAGAGGACGCGCTTCTCGGCGAGGCCCTTGGAGCGGGCCGTCAGCACGTATTGCTGGTGCAGCTGATCCATGAACGAGTTCTTGGTCAGCATCGTCAGCGTCGCGAAGCCGCCGATGACCATGGCCATGACCGGCAGGGTGATGTGCCAGAGGTAATCGGTAATCTTGTGAAACAGGGACAGCTCGCTCCAGTTCTCCGATACCAGATCGCGCAGAGGGAACCAGTCGAGGTAGCTGCCGCCCGCGAACACGACGAGCAGGAACACGGCGAACAGGAAGCTCGGGATGGCCGTGCCGATGACGATGGCGAAGCTGGTCCACACATCGAAGCGGCTCCCGTCGCGGCGCGCCTTGGCAATGCCGAGCGGTATGGATATGAGATAGACGAGCAGCGTTGTCCACACGCCCAGCGAGATGGAGACCGGCATCTTTTCCAGGACCAGATCGACCACGTCTCGGTCGCGGAAGAAGCTCTCGCCGAAGTCGAACACGATATAGCTCTTCATCATGTGGAAGAAACGCTCGTGCATGGGTTGGTCGAAGCCGAAACGCTGCTCGAGCTCCTTTATGAATTCCGGATCGAGGCCCTGGGCGCCCCGGTAGCGGCTCTCGGTGCTCGTCTGGGGCGTCGTCGGCGCCAGCGTCTCGCCGGTGCCCGTCTGCGTGATACGACCGGTGATGTCGGCGCCCTCGCCGGTGATCTCCGCGATGGCCTGCTCGACCGGGCCACCGGGTGCCGTCTGGATGATGATGAAGTTGATGAGCATGATGCCGAACAGCGTCGGAATCATGAGCAGCAAACGGCGGATGATGTAGGCGGTCACGCTTCGTCGACCTCAGATCGGCGGGCGGCGCATGGCGTGGCGGAAGACCAGATAACCGATGCTGAGCAGCGCGATTGCGGCAACGATGGTCATGACCGGTCCCGGGGTATCGGAGGTCCGATCCTCCGTCGTCTGAGGCTGTGCGCGGCGCGACTCCTCGAGCGCCGCCGCCTTGGCGGCGTCGAACCACCAGTATTCGGTCGATGTGCCGCGCCTCGGAACCACCTCGGGCCGCGAGTATTTGTCCCAGTACAGCGTCCGATCCGACTGCAGGTGCCAGTTGGGGATCACGTAATGACCGTGCAGCAGCACGCGATCGAGTGCGCGCGTGCGCGCCACCAGGCTCTCCCGGGTGGGCGCGGTGATGACGAGCTCGACCAGCTCGTCGACGACCGGGTCCTTGATGCCGGCCAGGTTGCGCGCCGCCGGGGAATCGGCTGCCGCCGACGTCCAGTAGTTGCGCTGCTCGTTGCCCGGTGACTCGCCCTGTCCGATGACCGACACGACCATGTCGAAATCGAAGCTGCGCAGGCGGTTGATGAACTGTGAAGAATCGACCAGGCGCACCCGGGCGTCGACGCCGAGACGCTGAAGGTTGCGCACGAAGGGCAGCACGATGCGTTCGAACTCCTTCGACACCAGCAGGATTTCGAAGCGCATCTGCACGCCGGTCTCGGCATTGACGAGCTTGAGATCTCGCACCACCCATCCCGCCTGCTCGAGAAGCGCGAACGCCTTGCGGAGATTTTCCCGCGGCCAGCCGCTGCCGTCGGTGCTCGGGGCGCGATATTCGTTATTGAATACGGCCTCGGGAATTCTTCCACGGTATCTGTCGAGAATTTCCAGCTCTTCGCCGCTCGGCAGGCCGGTGGAGGCAAGCTCAGAGTTCGAGAAGTAGCTCTCGCTGCGCGTGTACTGCCCGAAGAACAGGTTCTTGTTCGTCCATTCGAAATCGAACGCCTGCGCCAGCGCCTCGCGCACGCGCGGGTCGGCGAACACGGCGCGCCGCGTGTTGAAGACGAAGCCCTGCATGCCGGTGGGGCGGTGGTGCCCGATGTTTTCCTTGTTGAGCCACCCCTTGCGAATCGCGGGCACTTTCTCGGGCAGGTACGAGAGCGCCCATGCCTTGGCCTGGTTCTCGTTGCGGAAATCGATGTCGCCGGCCTTGAGGGCTTCGCGAATGACGGTGGCGTCGCGAAAATACTCGAAATGCACGCGGTCGAAGTTGTACTGGCCCTTGTTGACGGGCAGATCCCGGCCCCAGTAGTCCTTCACCCTCTCGAGCACCACGCGCCGTCCCGGCTCGAAATCCGCAACGCGGTAGGGTCCGCTTCCGAGCGGAGGCTCGAGCGTCGTGCTTTCGAAGTCGCGCTGCTCCCAATAGTGCTTCGGCAGGATCGGCAGGTCGCCGACGATGAGGGGAAGCTCGCGGTTGTTGCGTTCCTTGAAGGTGAATTTCACGCGCCGCGGCGCGAGCTTCTCGACGCTTTCCACGCCCCTGTAGTAGAAGCGAAACGACGGGTGTCCCTTGGTCGTCAGCGTCTCGAACGACCAGATGACGTCGTCGACGGTGACGGGCTTGCCGTCGTGCCAGCGCGCCTCGGGGCGCAGATTGAAGATGACCCAGGAGCGGTCCTCGGGCACCTCGAGGGATTCGGCGATGAGGCCGTAGGCGGTGAAAGGCTCGTCGGCGCTGGTTTGGAGCAGCGATTCGATGTCGGTGCTCGGCCCCGCGTTCCCCTTGGCGATATAGGGGTGGAACGAATCGAAGGTTCCCTGGGCGGCGACGCGGATACTTCCGCCCTTGGGTGCGTCGGGATTGACATAGTCGAAATGCGCGAAGCCGGCTTCGTATTTCGGCTCGCCGTGGATGGCGATGCCGTGAACCGGCCGTGGCTCAACGGCCCCGGCGGGGCCCGTCGCCGCGGACAGGATCAGTGCCAGGGCTATCGCCGCGCCCGCGGCGGCATCGAGTCTACGCATATCGGTCAATGTCGGAGAGGCTTTCCAAGGATGACCACGCCGGCATCGTCGGGGTTCCCGTATTCTGCGTGAGCGCATGGTAATGTGTCGCATGAGTCATTGCCATCGGCTAGCCTGTGCAAAGGGCCCCGGTTGGAGCGCCGCGTGAGCGACAGACTGACGTTTCTTCGAGGCACGGAGCTGCTCGCATCGGTGCCCGAGCCCCTGGTGGCCAAGATCGACGAGCGCCTCGAGGAGGTGCAGCTGCAGGCCGGAGAGGTGCTCTTCGGCGAGGGCGAGGAGGGCGACGCCGTCTACATCGTCGTCGAGGGCAGGCTGCGCCTCGAGTCCGGCGGTATGACGCTCATCGAACGTAACTGTGGTGACTGCGTCGGCGAGATCGCGCTGATCGACGACGAGCCGCGCAGCGCCGCTGCCATCGCCGAGACCCCGGTCAAGCTGCTGCGCTGGGAGCGCCGCGACTTCCAGGAGACGCTCGGTCAGGATCCCGAGATTGCCCGGGGTATCTTCAAGATGCTCACGGGAAAGCTGCGTGAGGACGTGAAAAGCACCGTGCGCCTGGAGCGCGAGCGGGAGCGATGGCGTCAGGATCTCGTGCGCGCGCGGGAAATTCAGCAGGGCATGCTGCCTGCGCCGCGGATGCTGACCGAGAGCATCGAGCTTGCAGGCATTTGCAGCCAGGCGTCGGAGGTGGGCGGCGACTTCTACGACTACCTCTGTCCCGACGCCGACTCGACGGGGCTCATCGTCGGCGACGTGACCGGTCACGGCTTTTACGCCGGGCTGTTCGTCGCCATGGCCAAGAGCTGCCTGCACACCCAGTCCCGATTGAGCTTCGAGCCGCGGGAGGTCATGCAGGCGATCCGGCGCACGCTGGATCTTTCCCTTCAGCGGCGTCTGCTCATGTCCTGCTGCTATGTGCTGTTCGAGTCCCGGGCGCGGCGCCTGCATTACGCCAATGCCGGCCATCCCTATCCTTATCTATACCGCGCCGCGGAGGGCTTCCTGCAGCGGCTCGAGGCCCTCGACCCGATTCTCGGCGCGCTCGACGTGGGCGCCGGCGGGTACGCCGAGCGCACGCTGCCGTGGGAACCCGGCGACGTGCTGGTGATGTACACCGACGGCGTCACCGAGGCCCGCGACCCCGAGGGACGCATGTTCGAGCACGAGGCCCTCGAGGCGTGCATCGCCGAGGGCGCAGGAGACGCCGCAGAGTCCCTGCGCGATCGGATACTGGCGCGCGTCCTCGCCCATGCGGGCGATGGTCTGCAGGCAGACGATCTCACCCTCGTGGTCGCCAGGGCGCACTGAGAGCGCCGGCGTGGCCATGGTTGTCACCGATCTCGACGGCACGCTGCTCGACGCGCAGGCGTGCCTCGGGGCCGCGAACCGGCGCGCCCTCCAGCGTCTCGGAGAGACCGGCAGCCTGCGCGTGGTCGCCACCGGTCGCTCCCTGCACTCGGCCGAGAGCGTGCTCGACGCCGATTTTCCCATCGACTATCTGGTGTTCTCCTCCGGCGCAGGCATTCTCGACTGGCACAGCCGCGAGCTGCTCACCTCGCACGGCATGCGCGCGGAGGATGCCGCGGATGCACTCCGCGCGTTGCTCGACAGGCAGCTCGATTTCATGGTGCATCACGGCATTCCGGACAATCATTACTTCTACTTTCACCAGCCGAGCGCCGCCGCGCACGGCGCCAATCCCGACTTCCAACGGCGCTGCGCGCGCTACCGGGAGTTCGCCGAGCCGCTACCCCCCGCCGGTCTCGGCGCCATGCAGGTGAGCCAGTTTCTCGCCATCGAGGCGCCGCACCGCGACTCCTGTTACGACAGCCTGGTCACGGAGCTCGATAAACTGAACGTGATCCTGACCACCTCGCCCCTGGATCATCGCTCGCGCTGGATAGAGATCTTTCCGCCCGCCGCCTCCAAGTCCCAGGCCTCGGAGTGGCTCCGGCATCGGCACGGCGTGGCCCGCGCCGAGGTGGTCGCGGTGGGAAACGACTACAACGACCGCGATCTGCTCGAATGGGCCGAGCACGCCTACGTGGTGGCCAACGCGGCGCCGCCGCTCAAGGCCCGCTACCGGGTGGTGGCATCGAACGACGCGCAGGGCTTTGCCGAGGCGGTCGCCACGCACGGTCTCGTCTGAGACCCGGGCCTCACCCGGGGCCGTCTCCCTGGGCTACCTTTGTAGCAGATATTCGACGGAGTGCGGTCCATGCGCTACACATCAATGGCTGTCGTGTTCGGCGTCGCCCTGCTCACGCTCGGCGCGTGCAGCTCCGAGTCTGACGACGCGAAGTCCGACGCCGAGCACGTCTGGAAGGATCAGGTGGAGGCGATTGACAAGGCAAGAGAAGTGGAGACAATCCTCAAGCGCAAGCACGATCAACAAAATCAGCAATGACAGACGACGCGCAGATCGGGGAATACCCACGCTGGCCCGAGGAAATATTCGGCGTCCTGTGTGACGCTGAAGTCACACAAGTGGCGTACGTTCCCGACGCCGGACACGCCCGTCTCATCGAGCTGTGCCAGGCCAACGGCAGCATGAGAAGCGTTGCACTGACCACCGAGGAAGAGGGCGTCGCGCTGCTTGCCGGTGCCTGGCTCGGCGGCGCCCGCGGCGTGCTTCTGACCCAGTCGAGTGGCGTCGGCAACTGCATCAACATGTTGTCCATCGTGCAGGAATGCCGCTTTCCGCTTCTCGTGATCGTCACCATGCGCGGCGAGTGGGGCGAGTTCAATCCGTGGCAGGTGCCGATGGGTCAAAGCGTGAGCGATGCGCTCGGCAACGCAGGGGTGATCGTTCACCCCGTCGACGCCGCCGACGAGATTGCGGATACCGTGGCCGCTGCGGCCGAGCTCGCATTCAACGCGTTCAGGGCAGTCGCGGTGTCAATCTCCCAGCGGGTCATTGGCTCGAAGGTGTGGAAATAATGTCCTCGAGTGAATCCTCGGGAAACCTGGATCGGCGCGAGGTGGTCGCGCAGCTGCTCGCCGGGCGGGGCGACGCGCTGCTCATCACCGGGCTCGGAAGCACCACCTGGGATGCAGCGGCGGTGGGCGATCGGGAGGAAAACTTCTACGTATGGGGCGGCATGGGCGGCGCCGCCATGATCGGGCTGGGTCTGGCGCTCGCGCAGCCCGAGCGGCGCGTCCTCGTCATCACCGGTGACGGCGAGATGCTGATGGGGCTCGGTGCCTTCGCGACCATCGCCGTGCAGCATCCGGCCAATCTCTCGGTGGTCGTCATCGACAACGAGGTCTATGGGGAGACCGGCATGCAGCCCACCCACACGCACTTCGGCGTCGACCTGGCGGGAATGGCCGCCGCCGCGGGATTCGAGAGTGCCTGCACCGTGTATACGCAGAGCGATCTCGATACGTTGTGCGCGTCGCTTTACAGCACGCGCGGCCCGCTTTTTGCCTCTGTGAAGGTCTCGGGCGATCGCCACGAGACCGTTCTGCCGCCGCGCGACGGAACCTATCTGAAACATCGATTCCGGCGAGCGCTTCTCGGCGATGCGGAAAAGGGATCGCTCGCCGGGCGCACTTCGTGAGGTTTGCCAGCTACAACATTCAATACGGACGTGGCCGCGACGGCGAGTTCAATCTCGAGCGCATCGCCGCGGCGGTAGCGGGAGCAGACGTGATTGCGCTCCAGGAGGTGGAGCGCTTCTGGCAGCGATCGGGGATGTGCGATCAACCTCGAGCGATCGCGGATATTCTGCATGACTATCACTGGGTTTACGGCGCCGGCGTCGACCTGGACGCAAGTAGCCGCGACGAAGGCGGTCGTCTTCGCAATCGGCGAAGGCAGTTCGGCAACATGCTGCTCTCGCGAACCCCGATACTGTCATCGCGTAATCACCTGCTACCCAAGTACGCGAGCCTCGGGCCGATGAGCGTCCAGCGCAGTGCGCTCGAGGGCGTCATCGAAACCGGTCAGGGGTTGCTTCGCGTGTATTCCGTGCACCTCACGCATCTTTGCGCCGAGACGCGCATGCCCCAGGTCGAGCGGCTGCTCGAAATTCACCGTCAGGCGCCCGTGGAGGGCGCGGCGATTTCGGGCCGTGGCCTGAAGGAAGAGTGGATTCGGGAAGGCGCGCCCGCCGAGCTCCCCGTTGATGCAATCCTGATGGGCGACTTCAACATGGAGCCGGACTCCGAGGAGTACGTGCGCATGGCGGGACCGGTGTCTCCCTACGGCGGGCGCATCACCAACCCATGGGGATTCGTCGACGCCTGGGTCGCGGCGGGCAACAGCGAGCTCGACGGGATCACCGCCGACATCGAGGGTCGCGACGTGCGCCTCGATTACTGCTTCGTGAGCGCCGCCCTTGCAGGGCGCATCACCGCCGCCGGCATCGACACCGAGGCTGCAGGCTCCGACCACCAGCCGATCTGGGTCGAGATCGATCTCGATTGAGGCCACGGGAGCTGCGTCGTGACCGCTTCCCTCATCGTTCTGGCCGCGGTTCCGCTCGTCGGTCTGCTCTGGGGGATCGTCATCTACAACCGCCTCGTCGGTGACAAGAACCGCGTGATGGCGTCCTGGAGCGACATCGACGTCCAGCTCAAGCGCCGCCACGACCTCATTCCCAAGCTGGTCGCCGCCGTCAGGCAATACGCGGCCTACGAGAGCGCGACGCTTTCGCAGGTAACCGAGCTGCGCGATCGCAGCGAGCGCTCGACGAGCGTCGCGGAGATTGGCGGCGTCGAGTCGGCGCTCGCGGGCAGCGTCCGAGAACTGGTCGCGCTGGCGGAAGCCTATCCGGATTTGAAGGCCGACGATGCCTTTCTGGCCCTACAGAAAGACCTCACGAATGTCGAAAACACTATTCAGTACGCGCGGCGTTACTACAACGGCGCCGTGCGCGAGCTGAACACCCGCATCGACTCTTTCCCGGACATGCTGGTGGCACGGCTTTTCGGCTTCATCAAGGCGGACTACTTCGAGCTCGAAGACGCGACGCAACGTAGCTCGCCACCACTCGATTAGGCGATGGATATGACGACACTCGCACGCCTTCTGCTGGCGGTGCTCATGCTTGTCCCGCTCGCGCTGCCCGCCGCGGAGCGCATCCTCGATTTCCACGCCGACATCGTCGTGCACGCGGACGGCACCATCGCGCTCACCGAGACGATTCGCGTGCGTGCCGAAGGCCGCGAAATCAGGCGCGGTATTTTCCGCGACCTGCCGACGACTTATCACAACGACTTCGGTCGCCGCGTGACGGTGGCTTATACGGACATCGCTGTTCTGCGCGACGGCAGGCCCGAGCCCCACCATCGCAAGCGCTTGAGTAACGGCATCCGCATCTACATCGGCGACGAGAATCGCTTTCTGGGCAAAGGCGACTACACCTACACGCTCTCCTACCGAACCGACCGGCAGCTCGGCTTTTTCGACAATCACGACGAGCTCTACTGGAACGTGACCGGCACCGGCTGGCGCTTTCCCATCGACAAGGCCAGCGCCAGCGTGCGCCTGCCGCCGACGGTGCCCGGTGCGGAGATGCGCATGGAAGCCTACACCGGCCCGCAAGGCGCGAAGGGACAGGACTACCTGGCGTCGCTCGACATGCAGAGCGCGGCGCAGTTCCGCACCACGCGGGCGCTCGCTGCCAACGAGGGGCTCACCATCGTCGTCGCCTGGCCGAAGGGTCACGTCGTCGAGCCGAGCTCGCAAACGCGTCTCGCGTGGTTTCTCGACGACAACGGCGGGTTCGTCGCCGCGGGCGCCGGTCTGCTGATTCTGCTCGTTTATTACTCGGTCGCCTGGAGCCGGGTTGGCAGGGATCCGAAGCCGGGGATCGTCATTCCGCGCTACGAGCCGCCGAAAGGCTATTCGCCCGCGTCCATGCGCTACGTGCGCCGCATGGGCTACGACGACAGGACCTTCGCGGCTGCACTGATCAATCTCGCCGTGAAGGGAAGGCTCGTGATCGACGACGACGGGGGCGATTACGTGCTCGAGAAGGGTGCCGTTACAACGGGCGATCTCGCTCCCGGAGAGGCGGTGGTGCTGCGGCGTCTGTTCGCCGCCGGCGACCGCCTGAAGCTCGAGCGCAAGAATCACAAGCGTATCAAGTCGGCCATCCGTGCCCACAGCAACCGGCTGGAAGCCGACTACGAGAAACGCTACTTCAGTACCAACGCCGGCTACACCGTGTTCGGCGTGCTCGTCAGTCTCGTCGCGCTGGCGGCCTCGGTGCTGATCAACCCGGGGATCCCGCAGATCCAGGTGGCCGGATTCATGGTGATCTGGCTGTCGATCTGGTCTTTCGGTGTGCTCACCTTGAGCAGAGCCGTTTATGGCGCCTGGCGCAACGCCGATGGCATCCTCGGCGCGGGAGGCGCCATGTTCCTCACGCTGTTCGCACTGCCGTTCTTCGCTGCCGAGATCATGGGCATATTCTTTCTCGCCCAGGCGGCGGGCGTCGCCATCGTGGTAAGCCTGGTGCTGCTCGTATCCGTGAACTGGCTGTTCTACGAGCTCATGAAGGCGCCGACGCGCCTCGGGCGCAGGCTCCTCGATGAAGTGGATGGCTTTCTCGACTACCTGATGGTGGCCGAGAGCGACGAGCTGCGTTTCAGGCAGCCTCCCGAGAAGACCCCCGAGCTGTTCGAGCGTTATCTGCCCTACGCCCTGGCTCTGGACGTGGAGGCGATCTGGGGTGAGAAGTTCAGCGACGTCATCGCCGCGGCCCGGCGCGACGGCAGCTATCGTCAGCCGGGCTGGTACCGCGGTTCGAGCTGGCGCNNGCGTCCTCGTCCACCGCGCCGGGCTCGTCCTCCGGCTCGGGCGGCGGCGGATCCTCCGGCGGCGGCGGCGGGGGAGGTGGCGGCGGCGGCTGGTAGGGACGATGGCGGCGGTGCGCGCCCGTGTACAATACGGGTGATTCCAGGAGGAGATCCATGAAAACCCTGCTCAAGTGGACCGCCATCGTCGTCGGCGTCGTGGTGGTGCTTTTCATATCGGCCGCGGTTCTGCTGCCGCTTCTCATCGATCCGAACGATCACAAGCAGGCCCTGGTCGAACAGGTGAAACAGCGCACGGGCCGCGATCTGCGTATCGAGGGCGACATCGAGCTCAGCGTGTTCCCGTGGATCGGGGTCGAGGTCGGCAGGGTGGTGCTCAGCAACGCGACCGGCTTCGCCGATCCGGTGTTTGCGAGCACCGACGAGGTGTCGATTCGCGTCAAGCTGCTGCCGCTCCTGTCCCGTCGGCTGGAAATGGACACCATTACCGTTCACGGGTTGACCCTCAATCTCGCCCGCAACAGCGCCGGTCGCAATAACTGGGACGATCTGGCCGCTCTCGGCGGTGGGGACGGCGGTGGCGCGCGCGGCGCCGGCGAGGCTCGCGGTGGCGAGATGGCGGCGAGCGGCGCTCGCCATCGGCGGTCTCGACATCCGCAACGCCAATCTCAGCTGGGACGATGCCAGTCAGGGCCAGCGTTTCGAGGTCAGCAGGCTCAGCGTGCAGACCGGCGCCATCGCCACCGGTGAGCCGGTCGACCTCGCCGTGGCGCTCGATGTGGCGCTCGGGGAGCCCGCCATATCCGGGCACATCGCCGCCGAGGGACGCGTCGACTACGACCAGGCCCGCAAGCGCGCGCGCGTGCAGGGTTTCGAGATCG
Organism: Gammaproteobacteria bacterium; assembly: GCA_011775625.1. Taxonomy (GTDB): domain Bacteria; phylum Pseudomonadota; class Gammaproteobacteria; order HK1; family HK1; genus JAABYT01. The sequence goes on from JAABYT010000039.1 coordinate 22,546, forward strand.
ACGGTGAATTCTCCGGCGCACAGCTTCCGGGCGGCAAGACCCGCGTCAGCCTGGCAGCCGACGTCGAGCACGACGGCGCGAGCCAGTCGCTGCTGGTGGAGAATCTGCGCGTCGCGGCCGCCGACCTCGAGCTGGCCGGCGAGCTTCGCGTGAGCGACCTCGGCAAGTCACCCACCACCAAGGGAAGCGTGCGCATCGAGGAGTTCAATCCGAAAAAGCTGCTCGCGGCGTTGTCCGTGCAGACACCGGAAACAGCGGATCCGAAAGCGCTGACGCGCGCCTCGCTCGAGGCGACCCTCGGCGGCGGGCCGAATCAGCTGAGCGTCAAGCCGCTTACCCTGCGTCTCGATGATTCAACGCTCACGGGCGAGGTGGCGGTTGCCGACTTCAAGTCACAGGCGCTGCGCTTCGATCTGGCCATGAACGCCATCGACGTGGATCGCTATCTGCCGCCGGAGAAAAAGCAGGCCAAGGGCGCCGAGCCGGCGACCCCGGGCACGGCGGCGGCGGGCGCGGCCGAGGTGCCGAAGGAGGCGCTGCGCCGGCTCGACGTCGCCGGCCGCGTGAAAATCGCCAAGCTCAAGGCGGCGAAGCTGAACCTCACCGAGGTCGAAATGTCGGTGAAGGCCAAGGACGGGCTCATTCGACTGAAGCCGATCGGAGCGCGCCTCTATGACGGCACCTATCGCGGCGATATTACCGTGGACGCACGCGGCGAGCTTCTTCGCACCCGCGTCGACGAGAATCTCGAAGGCGTCCAGGCCGGGCCGCTGCTCAAGGATCTGCAGGGGCAGGACCGCATCACCGGCACGGGCAACGTGAGCATCGCCATGCGCGCAACCGGCGCGACGCCCGACGAGGTGAAGAAGTCGCTGAACGGCGTTACAAAGTTCGCGTTCACCGACGGGGCCATCAACGGGGTGAATATTCCGCGCATGATTCGCGATGCGCACGCGCGCATCAAGGGTATCAAGCTGCCTCCCGAGGAAGCGGAGCAGAAAACGGACTTCAGCGAGCTTCGCGGGACCATGCGTGTCGAGAAGGGCGTCGCCACCAATGATGATTTCATCGTCATGACGCCGCTGATGCGAATAAACGGCAAGGGCACGGCAAACATCGTCACCGAGACGGTGGACTACCGCGTCAGGGCGACCGTGGTGAAGACGCTCAAGGGGCAGGGTGGAGAAGGGCTCGAGGATCTGGCGGGCATTCCCATTCCCATCCACGTGACCGGAACCTTCGCCGAGCCGAGCTATGCGCTGGATACCGAGGCGCTCGCCGAAGCCGTTGCCAAATCGAAGGTTCAGGAAGTGATCGAGAAGAAAGTCGGCGACGACGCCGTCAAGGGTCTGCTCAAGGGTCTTATCAAGTAGCCGGCCGTGCTCGCGATTCTGAAATCGCTTTTCCATAACCCGAAGCGAGAGGCAAAGCGGCTCAATCGGGACGCGGCGACGATCATCGATTCCGCCACCCGCTCGTTTCCCATCGAGCGCGTTCGCGACATCGCGGTCATGACGCTCGAGCATCTCAGCGAGGCCGACGAGCATCTGCAGGCCCACACCGAGGGTCGCGAGCAGGTTCTCTATCGCTTTCAGTCGCTGCACCGGGAAGCGCGGCGGCGCATGGATCAGGTGGCGCTGACCGCCTATACGCTCGTTATCATCCGTCTGCGCGCCCAGGCGCTGGGGGCGCTCTGCGCGCCGGCGCTGGCGGCCATCGACGAATTCACCGGGCAGTGGGCGCATGCCGCCGGGAATGGCCCGCAACACACGCTCGAGTAGATTCGTTCCCTGCGGCGAGGCCGTGTGAATTGGCTAAACTAGGTCTCAGTGTTGGCCGGTTACCGGTACGATTCTGTGCGTCTGATATTCGCCTTGCTCCTTTGCGGCCTCTGCGGCGGCGCGATCGCAGCGTCGATCCACGCCTACAAGGCCGTGCACGCGGACGGCACCGTCAGCTACTCGGATACGCGCCCCGAATCGGCGCAGTCGGTCACGTCCGTGAACGTTCCCGGATCCGACTCGGCGCGCCTCGAAGAGGGCGAGCAGCGCAAACAGGAAATGCGAGACATCGGCAAGCAGCTCGAGGAGCAACGCGCGCAGGAAGCGAAACAGCAAGGCGAGCGCGCCGAGCGCCTGGCCGAGGCGCGCCGCGAAGTCGTCGAGGCGGAGCGTAATCTCGCCAACACCAGGCAGAGCAAGCGCAGCGCGACACCGGAACGTATCAGGCTCGCTGAAGAGCGGCTGCAGCTCGCGCGCCGGCGATTGCGCCAGATCGAGGGCGGCGCCCCCTAGTGGTGGGCCCGATCGACGCTAGTCGATCTTCCTCGTCAGATCCCAGATACGCACCATGCCGTCGTCGCCGGTGGTCGCCATGTAGCGCTCATCGGGCGACACGCTGACGGCGCCGCCGCATATCGACTGTCTGTAGAAGTGGCGCACACCGGCGCCGGTCAGCGGGTCGAGAAAGAACACCGAGCTGTCGTTGTCGCGGCTGATACTCGCGAGAACACCGTGAGCAGGCAGGTACTGCAGTCCGGCGATGGTCCCCCAGTGCGGTGTCGAAATGGTCTCGAAGGCCCCCGCATCGAGGTCCCATCGAAAAACGCGCAGCCATCCGCCGCCGTACAGCACCTTGCCTCCGGGAACGAAGCCGAGACTGGTGGCGTCGGTCGGAGGACGCTCGAGCTCCCTGTGGCGGCGCAGATCTTCGATCAGAAAGATCCGCCCGTCGTTTCCCGCCGACGCGATGCGTGCGCTCTGCGCTTCGACGGCGAGTGCCTTGACCGGACCGCCCGAGTGCTGCGCGAGCTGTTGCATGTCGTCGAATCCGGGCAGCTTCCAGGCGCGCACGCTGCCGTCGTAGTGGCCGGTGATCGCGCGGCCGTTCAACACCGCCAGCTCCCAGACGCCGCTGCCGGTGTCGATGCTGTGGCGCGGCTCGCCCTCGCGGCTCCAGAGAATGAGGCGTCCGTCCTGGCCGCCGGAGACGATGCCATCGCCGGCAAAGGCGAGGCCGAGCACGAATCCATCGTGGGCCTGCCACACGCGGGCGGGCTTGTCACCGTCCAGGGTCCAGGTCGCGATCTTGCCTTCCCAGCCGCCGCTCGCGAGCGTTCGCGATGCGTCGTCGAACGCCAGCACCTCGGCACCCCGGTGCGTGGAGTCGTCCACGTAGTCGGGTGCGACGTCGCCGACCTGCCACACGCTGCAGCCGGACACGAGCAGCGCCAGCGTGACCAGCCACGGGCAGGCCCTCGAATCAGGATTCGCCATAGCGTTTGTGCAGATAGTCGAACACCGCACGCAAGCCCATGGCCTCGCCACCTTCCGGGCGTCCCGGCCGAGAGCGGATGTTCCAGGCCATCAAATCGAAGTGAATCCACGGCGTGTCCGCGGAGACGAAATCCTCCAGGAACAGCGCCGCGGTGATGGCGCCGGCGTAGGGGCCGGAGGCGGAGTTGGCGATGTCCGCGATGCGGCTGTCGATGAGCTCGCGGTAGGGCCGATGCAGTGGCAGGCGCCACACAGGGTCGCGCACCGCGCTCGCCGAATCGGCGAGGCACTGGGCCACCTCGTCGCGGTTACAGAACATCGCGGGCAGGTCGGTGCCGAGAGCGACACGCGCGGCGCCCGTCAGAGTCGCGAAGTCGATGATCAGCTCCGGCGATTCGGCCGCCGCCTCGGTGAGCGCGTCGCACAGAATCACCCGCCCCTCGGCATCGGTGTTGTCGATCTCGATGCTGAGCCCCTTGCGCGAGGCGAGCACGTCGCCCGGGCGGTAAGCGTTTCCGGCAACGGCGTTCTCCACCGCCGGAATCAGCAGCCGCAGGCGCACCGGCAGGCGGGCACGCATGATCATATGGGCGAGGCCGAGCGCGTGGGCCGCGCCGCCCATGTCCTTCTTCATCAGCCGCATGCCGCTGGCGGTTTTCAGATCCAGACCGCCGCTGTCGAAGCACACACCCTTGCCGACCAGCGTGATCTTGGGGTGAGTGCTTCTGCCCCAGCGCAAATCGATGAGCCGCGGCGCGTGGCTGGCGGCGCGGCCGACGGCGTGGATGGCAGGAAAATTTCTCGCCAGCAGCGCGTCACCGGCGATCTCGCGCACCCGCGCACCGAACGCGCGCGCCGTGTCCCTGACGGCCGCGGCGAGATGCTCGGGATTCATGTCTTCCGCCGGTGTATTGACGAGATCCCGAACCTGGTAGAGCCCCGCGACCTGCTGGCGCACGCGCCGCAGACTCGCGGCCGGCGTCACGAGAAGCTTCGCGCGCACCGGCTGCATCTTCTTGTAGCGGTCGAACTGGTAAGCGCCCAGCGCCCAGCCAAGGGCCGCGCGCTCGAGACGCTCCGTCGGCCAGTCGGCGCTGATGTGGTAGCCGCCGGGCGGCAGCGCCATCGGCAGGTGGCCCAGGCAGAAGGGATCGTCGTTCGACTCGATGCCGGCGAGCACCAGATCCAGGCTGCCGTTGCCGGCGGGCACCAGGCAGTGGCTGGCGGGCTCGGCGCGGAACCCCGCCGCTTCGACCCAGCGGCGCACTCTGGCCGCGCGGCCTTCGAGCCATTTGCGCAGACTGGTGCGTGTGAGCGGCACAATCGCTGTGGGTGCCTGTCGCGAGCGCTGCAGCAGAGCATCGTTCATGGTTTTCTCGACATTCNNCGTGCAAGGGGCGAGCAGCACGCGCACGCGCGTGCCTGCCTTGACCGGGTGACGGCAGGCGGTATGCTAGCGCGCAACGGTCCAGGGAACACGGTTGAACTCCGTGGCTGCCCCCGCAACTGTGAGCGGCGAGCCCGGGTACGCTGCCTGCGACGCGTCGAAGACCGTTTCGACGTGCGCGGGTCGAACGCCACCGCGGCAGCATCGCGACGACGCGAGCTGCTGTCGGGAAGGCCGTACCCCGGGCGGTGACCCGCGAGCCAGGATACCTGCCGTATACCGCGTCACCGGCTGTCGAGCGGGCTGGCTCGATGGTTCGGCCTTCATGGGCGGTGGCGTTCGTCTTTCCGTTTTCGAGGATGGGCCGGCCGGCGTCGAAAACCGCCGCCATCGATGGAATCGCTCATGGCGAGAGTGGCCGCCATT
>JAABYT010000039.1:27644-31542 GCA_011775625.1 Gammaproteobacteria bacterium
GAGCTCAACCGTCTCGAGGCACGCGACGAGGGCTGTCGCGTGCATCTGGTGCTCGAGAATGCGAGCCCGCTCGCCTACACGCGCTATCGGCTCGATCTGGTCGTGTTCGCGTCCGACGGTGTCATCGCGCGCCGAGTGGCCCTGGAGACGGCGCCGCTGCGCGCCAACAAGACCATGGTCAAGGAGTTCGAGCTGAGCGGTCTCGCCTGCGCGGACGTCGGTCGGGTTCTGTTGAACGATGTCTCGGCCTGTGAATCGAGCGCCGGCAAGATGGACGACTGTGTCACCTCGACGCGGGTCTCGAGCCGTGCTGCCGCGGCCTTCGTGAAATGACGGGGAGATCGGTCGCATGCCCGTGATGCAGGGTCGGCTGGTGCTCGCGCTCGGCTTTTCGAGCGCCGCGCACATCGGCCTGGGGTGGATGTTGAGCGACGCGCTGCCTTCGACCGCGGCGCCTGCCCAGCGCGCCCTCACGGTCGCCATGACGCCCGCGGCGCCGCGCGCCGTGCTGAACAGCATCGCGCCGTCGGCGACGGCGGCTCTCTCGCCAGCGCAGGCGCGGCCGCTCGAGCCGTCCACGGTGCCCGTGGTCGACGAGCCCGATGCCATCGTCGCGGCACGCGTGGTCGATACCGTCGCGCTGCTCGATGCCGCGCCCGTGGAGACACGCGGGCCGGAGCACGCGTTACGCGCGCGGGCGACGCCGCGTGCGCCACCCGCGCCCGCACGCGAGGCCGTCGAGAATGATGCCGGCAGCGGCCGGGAGGCGCGCGCGGCGCCGTCGGTGGCGGGTCAGCCGGGCACCGATCGCAGCGCGCTGCCGGCCGCCGGGAACGCCCCTCCGGATTACCCGTGGACGGCACGCGCCCGGGGCCATCAGGGGCGCGTGGTCCTGAGCGTGTGGGTGAGCGCTGCGGGGCTCGCCGAGCGCTTGGCGGTGCTGCACAGCAGCGGCTACGCGAGCCTGGATCGCGCCGCCATGGAGGCGGTCGAACGCTGGCGGTTCCGGCCCGCGCGGCGCGCCGGACACGACACCGACTCGCTGGTCTACGTGCCGGTCGTCTTTCGTCTCGAGGACTAGCGCGGGTGGCGCGGCGCGCGACGGCGGCGCCGTCAATGCACCAGGTGAGGATGGCTCGGCGGCCGCACGCGGTCGAAGCGTGCGCGCCAGTTGGCGATGATCGGCGTTTCCCCCGCCTCCTGGGCGAGCTCGCGAATGGCGATGCGCAAGGCATGGCGGCCGCGTCTGTCCGCCGGGGCCTGGTAGTCCCGGGCGCAGATGCGTGCGCGCATGGCCGCGGTCGCGCGTCGTTTCTCGGCCATGAACACCGGGTCGCCCCAGCGCTGCATGAGGGCGGAGAAATTTTCGTGCGCCCGGCGGTCGTAGGCGGTGCGATTGCCGAGGGCGTCCATCAACGGATGGCCCGGATAGAGATAGACGCAGGCGCGGTGGTAGGGGGGCGCATCGTCGTCCTCGACGTTGGCGCGGCGCGCGGCGAGCAGTCGCGGCAGCACGTGGGTGTGGGGGCCGAGCGGTGTCGGCGGCTGCATACGCGGCGAGCCGATGCGCTGGTAAACCTCCACGCGGCCGAGGCGCGAGACGAACACCCGGTGCGGGCTCGCGTCCTTGATGGCCGCCATCGCGACACTGCCGGGCTCGAGCAGCGCGCGGCCGCAGTGCGCGCGAAGGATCGCCGTGAGCTCCGTCGAGCGCGTGCGCACGCAGGCATCCACGTGGGGCAGCCCGAGACCCATGTCGAAGAGCACGGCGTCGCGATCCGCCGGGCGTATGGCGTGCCGATCGTCGCCGAGCTCGGTGAGCGCGGTGCGCCCCGCGAGCCGCGCGCGCCGCCAGGGAAGGCACAGGGAAATGCCCTGCAGCCAGCGATCCGGGTGGCGGCTGAGTCCCTGATACGTGTGCGGAACGATATCGTCGCGAAGTGCGAGCCGCAGCGCACCGGCATCCGTGGCCACCTCCAGATGCGCGCCCGGCGGGGTGCCGACGCGGTCATCGGGCAGCCAGTGAAACTCGGCGATGGCGCCGTAGCCTCCGATGCTCCAGCTGCTGGCCCGGTCGCCGAGGTGTGCGCGCAGGATTGCGGGCAGATCGTTCGCGGCATTCATGCGCCCATGGTACCGCTTCGCTCACGGCGTGGCCCGGCCTACCGGAATCACGTAGCGCCCTTCGGGGGACTCTCCGCTCAGAGCGCGGATGCCGAAGGTATCGCGCAGATGCTCGGTGCACAGCACCGCGTCGGCGTCACCGCTGGCGACGACACGCCCGGCGCGCAGCAGCGTGAGGCGGCTGCAGTGGCGCGCGGCCAGCGTCAGGTCGTGCAGCACCACGATCACGGCGGCGCCGCGCGCGGCCATGCGCGAGAGCATCGCCATGACCTCGAGCTGGTGCGCCGGGTCGAGCCCCGCCACCGGCTCGTCGGCGAGCAGTATGCGCGGCTCGCCGGCGAGCGCGCGGGCGAGCAGCACCCGCGCGCGCTCGCCCGCGGAGAGCGCGCCGACGCTGCGGCCGCGGAACGGCTCCACGTCGGTAGCGCGCATGGCGCGCGCCACGCATTCCCGGTCGTGCCGGCTCATGGGCGCCCAGGCGCGGCGGTGCGGCAGGCGTCCGAGCGCCACGACCTCTTCCACCGCCATGGGCCAGTGGCAGACAGCACTCTGGGGAAGGTAGGCGATGCGCCGCGCGCGCTCGTTGGGCGCAATGGCGCCGAGGGGTCGGCCGTCCAGCTCGAGCGCGCCGCTGGTCGGTGCCAGCACGCTTGCCATCACCCGCAGCAGCGTCGACTTGCCGGCGCCGTTCGGTCCCAGCAGACCCAACAGCTCGCCTGCGCAGACACGCACATCGACCCCCTCGAGGACCCTTCGCCCGGCGAGCGTGACGCCGATGGCGTTTGCCGACAGGGTGCTCACTGGACTGACCGGCGCAGGCTGACGAGCAGGTATAAGAAGAATGGGCTGCCGATGAGCGCCGTCAACACGCCGAGCTTCAGCTCCGTGCCGGTCGGCGCCAGGCGCACGGCGATGTCGGCGGCCAGCGTCAGGGCCGCGCCGCCGAGCAGACTCGCCGGCAGCAGGGCGCCGGGCCGGTGGCCCACCAGGGGGCGCAGCAGATGCGGCACCACCAGGCCGATGAAGCCGATGGCACCCGAGACCGCCACCGCCGCACCCACCGACAGCCCCACACCCAGCAGCAGCAGCAGCCTCAGGGGTCCCGGCCGATAGCCGAGGCTCGAGGCGGCTTCCTCGCCGATGGAAAGCGCATCCAGGGCGCGGCCCAGGCGCAGCAGCAGCAGCCAGCCGACGAGCATGAACGGCAGCGCCAGGCGCACGTGGTCGAAGCTGCGATCGGCCAGCGAGCCGAGCAGCCAGAAGACAATCTCCAGCGCCGCGAAGGGGCTCGGCGCCAGGTTGAGCACCAGCGAGGTGAGCGCTGCCGCCAGAGCGTTGACCGCAACACCCGCGAGGATGAGCGTCAAAGGGCTGCCGGTGCTGCCGGCCAGCACGGTCACCAGGGCGAGGCCGACGACGGCGCCGGTGATGCCGCCGAGCGGCAGCGCCATGGGGAACCAGGCCGATGCGCCGCTGTAGAGCATCAGCACCGCGCCGAGGGCGGCGGTGGAGGAGACGCCGACCAGCCCCGGCTCGGCGAGCGGATTGCGCAGGTAGCCCTGCAGCGCTGCCCCGGCGAGTCCCAGGGTCGCGCCCACCAGGAGGGCGAGCAGGGCCCGCGGGAGCCGGATCTCATTGAAGATCAGCCACAGGGTCTCGGCGTCGTCGACGCCCGTGCCGATGAAAAGGGCCAGCAGCGGCGCCGGCGATCGCCCGCTGAAAAGCGCCACCACGAACAGCGCCGCGGTCAGCGCAGCGAGCGACGCGAGCACCA
>JAABYT010000039.1:31559-125746 GCA_011775625.1 Gammaproteobacteria bacterium
GCCCGGCGAGCGCGGCCCGCGCCGCGGCGAGCGCCTGCAGCGCATCGGCCAGCCAGGGACCCGGACAGCTCCACAGGGAGCGGGGCACCTCGGCGACGACCACGCGGGCGCGCAGGTCGGCGAGCGCCGGATGCGACAGGATCTGCGTGGCCATGGCCGGCGCCTGGGCGTGCTCGGCCTCGACGATGAGCAGCTCGGGCGCGGCCAGCAGCAGGTGTTCCAGCGGCAGATGGCCCGTGCGCGGGATGCCGGCGCGCGCGGCCAGGTTGTCGAAGCCCGTGACGGCGACGAGCGCGCCGCTCAGGCTGCGCGGCCCGAAGGTGAAACCGTTGGGGCCGTAGACCACCGCCAGCGGCCGGTTGCCGGTGCCGGCGACGCGCGCCGCTTCGATGCGCGCGTCGAGCGCGGCGAGCATGCGTTCGCCGGCCGGCTGCGCACCCATGGCCGCGGCAGCGATGCGGATCTGGTCGCGCGCGTCATCGAGGCTTTCCGCGATGTCGAGCTCGAGCAGCGGGTAGCCGAGGCGCTTGAGCAGGTTCACCGTCGCCCGCGCGGTGTAGCGTCCGGCGATCACCAGGTCCGGCTCGAGCGCCAGCACCTCTTCGGCCTTGCCGCGGTTCGCCGCGATGCCGGCGGCTTGCTCGGCGATGGGCGAGGCGAGCGGATCGCTGGCGAGAAACGTGACCGAGGCGATCCGCCAACGCTCGGCGAGGCTGAGGGCGAGGAGATCGCCGCAGATGTTGATGGACACGATGCGCTCGGGAGGCGCTGCGCTGGTTGCGCCGACTGCGCCGAGCAGCCAGGGCCCCGCCAGGCCGGCGAGCAGCAGCTTGCGCCACATCATCTCAGATCCGCGTCCACGCGCACTCCGGCGAAGATACCGATGCCGGGAGACTGCGCCGAGTAGACTTCCTCGTAGTCCTGATCGAGCAGGTTCTCGATGCGGCCGATGAGCTGCACGCTTTTCGAGATGTTGTAGGCCGCGGCCAGGTTGACGAGCGTGTAGCCCGGCAGGTCGACACGATCGCGCGGCGTCGAGGAGGCGAACTCGTTGTCCTGCATCGGGCCGTTGTACTGAATGTTCAGATTCACGTTGCCGCGCCGTGACGGCAACGCATAGTCGAGCACCAGGCTCGCGATGTGCTCGGGGCGGCGAGCCTCGACGCGCCCGTCCGGATCGGTCGCGTCGGTCCACGTGTAGGCGGCTGTCATGCTCAGCTCGCTCGACAGCGCCGCCTTCAAGCTGAACTCGACGCCCTGTCGGTCACTCTCACCGGTCTGGTTGATGACGGTCGTGAACGTGGGATCGGGCACGATCTCGTCGGTCAGGATCGATCGGAAGTAGGTGATGTCCACCACCAGCCGCTCGCGCAGGAATTTCTGCTCGAGGCCGATGTCCCAGCCCCGGGACTTCTCGGGGCTCAGATTTGGATTGCCGACGAACGAGCCTGGAAAGAATCCGAACAGATCGAAAAAGCCCGGATTCTTCACCCCGGAGCCGATGCTGGCGTGCAGGCGCGAACCGCTCTCGGGGTGCAGGTAGGCGGCCGTGACGCGATAGGTGGTTGCATCCTCGAAACGCTCGTTGTCGTCGTAACGCAGCGAAGCGGTGAGAAACAGCCGTTGCCACAGGCTGACGAGGTACTCTCCGGCGACGCTGGCGGCGTCGATCGACTGCTTCTGATTGGCGCCCGGAAAAGCCGCGGAGACGTTCTTGAACGCTTCGTGCGTGTACTCGGCGTAAAGGGTCGCGGTGTGCTCGGCGCGCGCGAAGTCGGGCGTGGAGAAGAACAGATTGGTCTGATAATCGAGCCGGCTCTTTTCACCGACGCTGTTGCTGGTGAAACCTCCGGCGCTGGTGTTGTCGAAATCGGTGTGCGTGTAATTTCCTCCGAAGATGTGCTCCCAGCGGCTCTCGTAGGTTTTCAACTTGCCCTGCACGCGAGCGTAGAACTGATCGCCCTTGCGCTCCTCGTCGCCGTCGATGAAAAGGCCCTCGAAAGGGCCGCCGAATGTGAAATCCTGGGGGTCGCTCTGCACCTTGTTGGCGGTGTAGAAGCCGTTTGCAGAGAGCTCTAGGGACTCGCTCGGCTCGATGGCGCCGGACAGGTTGACAGTGCCGTTGTCGTAGCCGTCCTTCTCCGAACCGAAACGGGACATGTTGACGCCCTCGGTGGTGAGAAAGCTGCCGCTCACCGAGTAGCGGTAATTTCTGCCGCCGCCACGCACCGCCGCGTTTCCCGAGACGCTCTGGAACGATCCGACCTCGATATAACCGCCGGTGCGCAGGCCGCGCTCGCCGCGCTTGGTAATCACGTTGATGACTCCGCCGATGGCGTCACTGCCCCACAGCGCGCTCTGCGGGCCGCGTATGATCTCGACGCGTTCGACGTCGGCCGCGAGCAGATGCGAGAAATCGAACTCGACGTCGCCCGACGGGTCGTTGACCTCGACGCCGTCGATGAACACCTTGGTGTGGTTTCCCTCGTTGCCGCGAATGCGAACCTGGGTGAAAAGCCCGCGCGGCCCGGTTCGGTTCACGCTGACCCCGGGCACGTCGCGCAGGGCGTCGGCCACCAGGCGGATCTGGCGCGCTTCGAGCTCCTGCGCCGTGATTACCGTGACCGCGCTGCCCACCTCGCTCGACGGGACCGCGACGCGATTGGCCGACACCACCGTGTCGGGGAACATCTGGGTCTCGGCGGCGGCGAGATCGGGCAGCGCGAGCGCCACGCCGCCGAGCGCGGCGGCAACCAGTGTCCGGCGCCTGCGCGCTCGCCGAAACGCATAACCGCTCCTCCGCCGCTCGTCGCCCATCTGTGCGCTCCTCGTGTCGTTGTTTGCTGATGACGAGGAAGCGGGTTGGCGGGCAGCGGTAGCGAGTCGCAATCGCATACACCGCGCGGGAGACGGGACGGCTCTGGAAGGGATCCGGCCGGCGCCCCGCGTGCTCGCGCAACCGAGCTTCCCGCGTCGCCGACACGGCGTTGCGCTCCGCCGAATACTCCCCGTCCGGCGGCTGGGGCGACGCTTGCAACGGCAGGTCTCCTGGCTCGCGGGTGCTGACGTCGGCTCGCGATCTCCGCGAAGCCTCGTCGGCGCTCGCGCCCGGCCTTCCCGGTTTCCCAGTGGCCGCGAGTTGGGCGCTCGCTATCCGCTCACAGTTGCGGGGGCAGCCGGGGCTTTGCCGGCGCGCGCCGACGTACCCCGTTCCCTTTTGCTTCCCATGAGGGAACCGTCGCTGGCGTGAATGATTAACAGATTGTGACCGGTGTGCCAAGCGACGGATGGCTTCGACATTGGGCCGGGCACAGGCTAACATCGTCTGCTTAGTCGCAGGAGATAAAGCCGTGGGGCATCGACTGACCAAGATCTACACGCGTACCGGTGATTCCGGCACCACCGGTCTGGCCGACGGCAGCCGCGTGGACAAGGACGACCTGCGCATCGAGGCAATGGGTACGGTCGACGAACTCAACGCTTATGTCGGCCGCATCCTGTCTCACAAGGTTCCCTCGGAGATGCGCGAGTGTCTCACCGATGTGCAGCACGCGCTGTTCGACATCGGCGGCGAGCTCGCCATACCCGGTTCGAGCACCGTGACAGCCGAGTACGTCGAGGCGCTCGAGTCCTCGCTCGATAACATCAACGCGACCTTACCCCCGCTCAAGGAGTTCATATTGCCGGGCGGGGGCGGAGCCGCGACCGCCACCCATGTGGCGCGGGCCGTTTGCCGGCGCGCCGAGCGCCGACTGGTCACGCTCGCGCGGCGCGACGACGTCAACGTTCACAGTCGCGTGTATCTGAACCGACTCTCGGATTTGTTCTTCGTGATCGCACGGGCCCTGGCGCGGGCTCACGGCACGGAGGTGTACTGGAATCCGAAACGCAGCCGCGCCTGACCGCGGCGGGCATCAGAATTTTTTCCTCAGCTCCAGCACCTGACCGTCCTGGCGCATGCTGACGCGCCCGAGGAATGACATGCCGAGCAAGGTCGCCGGCGGGAAATCCCCGTCATGGACGGCGCCCTGCACGTTCCTGAGCTCAATTTCGCCGACCCTGACCCGATTCAGATTGACGAGAAAGATGTCTTCGATTCCGGAAGCGGTGGAGGATTTTCCGGGCGTTCCGACGACGCGATAATCGATGCCGAGGCGGCGCGCCTCGCGCCCGGAGAGCGACACCAGCGTCGCGCCGGTGTCGACGACGAAGTCCACCGGGTAGCCGTTGATGCTGCCGACCACCAGATACATTCGGTTTGGCGTCGGCCAGATACGCACGGTGGCCTGCTCGGGCGGTGCAAAGCTGGCGCCGATGCGGGCGCCGAGGCCGTAACGCTTGCGTTCCCCATCGATCTCCAGGACCGCTTCGCTGCTGGTGGCGGAGATCAGGGTGACGCCCTCCGGGCTGGTGTCGCCGCTGCGCAGAAGCCTGCGCTGACCGTCGACGACGACGATGGCGGTGTCTTTGAAAAGACCCACGACGGTGATGCTCTCGACCGAGGCGGCCGTTCGCACGAGCACGGCAAGCACGACGGCGAGTGCGAGATTGCGGGCCAGTCCGGGCACGCGCGCTCAGTCCGTGAGCTTGGCGGAGATCGGTGACCCGTGAGGCACGGCCTGGCCGGGTGGCCAGTGAATCGCGCGCAGCCGCGGCACGCGTTCCATGCGCCAGTGTGCGATTGCCCACGACCACAGCTCGTCGAGACTCGCATCGTTGAGCGCGCGCTCGGGTTGCTGACCGAGGAACTCGAGCGCATCGATGACGAGTGGCACGGCAGGATTGCCCGTCACCGGCTCCGCGTAGGTCTGCTTGCTGAGCTTCTGTCCAACGGCGTTGACGGCGACCGGCAGATGCGCGTAGCCGGGCGTGGGCAGGCCGAGACAGCGCTGCAGGTGGATTTGCCGGGGTGTGGAGTCAAGCAGGTCGGCGCCGCGCACGATGTCGGTAATGCCGAACTCCGCGTCGTCGACCACCACCGCGAGGTGATAGGCGAAAATGCCGTCGGCGCGTCGTATGACGAAGTCTCCCACCGATTCGGGCAGTCGCTGATTGCAGCGGCCCTGCACGGCGTCGTCGAGCTCGACGCTGATGCCGCAGACGCGCATGCGCCGGGTGCGTGCACGCCTGCCGGGGACGAGGCCGTCGCGGCAGGTGCCGGGATAGACGCCGTCGAAGTCTTTTCGCGAGCAGCCGCAGGGAAACGTCCACCCCGCCTCGCGCAGACGCTCGAGACCGTCGCGGTAGCGCTCCGTGCGCGTGCTCTGATAACAGACGTCGCCGTCCCAATAAAGCCCGAGGCGCTCGAGCTCGGCGAGGATCGCGTTGGCGGCGCCGGGCTCAGTGCGTGGACCGTCGAGGTCGTCGATCCGCACCAGCCATTCGCCCCGGCATCGGCGCGCCTGCAGATAGCTGCCGACCGCCGCAATGATGGAGCCGAAGTGCAGAGGGCCGGTGGGCGAGGGTGCGAAACGGCCGCGGTAGCCGCGCGCACTCTCTGTCTGAGCAAAGCGGGGGTTTTCGGCGCGATTGCGCGGCGTCGATGCAAGCTGCCGCGAGGTGTCGGACGCCATCGGCGTCTCAGCCCATCTGCTTTTCCCGGATCTCGTCGAGGACCTTGCAGTCATAGCAGAGGGTCGCCGTGGGGCGAGCTTCCAGGCGGCGAATTCCGATCTCGATACCGCAGGCCTCGCAATAACCATACTCGCCGCTGTCGAGGGAGATCAGGGCGTCGTCGATCTTGCGAATCAGCTTGCGCTCGCGGTCACGGGTTCGCAGTTCTAAGGTGAATTCCGATTCCTGGGTGGCGCGGTCGTTGGGATCGGGAAAGTTGGCGGCTTCGTCCTGCATGTGATGGAGCGTGCGGTCGACCTCTTCCATGAGCTGCCGCTTCCAGGCGCCGAGAATCTTGCGAAAGTGCTCTACCTGTTTTTCATTCATGTACTCCTCGCCGCGCTTGGCCTTGTAGGGCTTGAAGACGAGGGTACTGGTCGATGTCTCGGCCATGTTCAGTGCTCCTGCTCAGGCGCTCTCGGTCATGCCGATCCGGCTCGGCGGCGCCGTGAATGCGTTCTCCGAGGCGGTGGTCTGCGGGCCGCTCGACGGCCACGGGCCACCTGACATTTGTTCCTAATCTCCCGCCTCGATCCGGCGCCACGACGGGGCCGTTGCCGAATCAGACGCGGGGTTTTACCAAAAACAGTTTAAAGGCGCAATAAAGCCCGCCGCACATTGCGTGTCCAGTCACGGAGCCGGGCGCGGCGCCGGTGGCTCGTCCCCGGGCGCGGCCCCGCCGGGTGCCGCCAGGCGTTCGACCCACAGGGCGGTCGCGCCGGCGACGGCCGCCGGGATGACCAGGAAATTGACCACCGGGATGGCCAGGGCGCACATCACGGCGCCGCCGAAGCCGAGCGCCAGGTAGCGTCGTTTTCCCAGCCTGCGGCGCTGCTCGGCAAAGCCGAGGCCGTGGTTGCCCATCGGGTAGTCGATGTAGCTGATGGCCAGCATCCAGGCGCCGAACAGCATCCAGACCACGGGCGCGGCGATGTTCACACCGGGTATCAGAAATAGCAGCAGGGCTGGAATGCCCCAGAGCACGATGTAGGCGAGCTTGCGCAGCTCCGAGGCGAAGGTGCGGCCCAGATCCGCGATCAGCTTCTTCCAGCCGCCGGCAAGCGCGCTGCCGGTGAGATGGCACTCCACGGCCTCGGCCAGCAGCCCGTTGAACGGCGCCGCGATGAGGTTTCCCACCAGCGAAAAGGTGAAGAACACGATGATCAGCAAGACGATGAAGAAGAGTGGCCAGATCACGAACACCAGCCAGTCGAGCCAGCCTGGAAGCCGCTCCAGCAGCCCCTCGAGCACGCTGCCGAACCAGCCGCTGCCGAAATAGATGAAGGCGCCGAACAGCACGACGTTGACCGCCAGCGGCACGAACACGTAGGCGCGGATGCCGGGCACCGCGAGCAGACGCACGCCGCGCAGCAGGTAAAGGGCACCGGAAACCGGGTTATTGCGCATGCGTCAGCGCGGCGCGGCGGGGCGCACCGGTGCGGGCGCTTGCCAGCCCGGCGCGCGGTGCTCCGCCACCACGCTGGTGTAAAGGCCTCCGCGGACGTTGAACTCGGCCGTGAGGCGCATGTAGCGGGGCTGACAGGCGCCGGCCAGATCGTCCAGGATGCGATTGGTCACGGCCTCGTGAAAGGCGCCCTGGTCACGATAGGAGCCGATGTAGATCTTCAGGGACTTGAGCTCGATACAGCGCTTGTCGGGGACATAATCGAGATAAAGGGTCGCGAAGTCGGGCTGCCCGGTCTTCGGGCACAGGCACGTGAACTCGGGAATCCGGATGTGGATGGTGTAGTCCCGATCCGGATTCGGGTTGTCAAACAGCTCGAGGCTGTCGGCGGCATTCGATGACATGGGGTCCATAAGAGTGTTTTGTCGAGATCGTTTAGTGTAAAGTATTGCCCGATGCTCAAGGAACGCCTTAGCTCGCGCACATGCGTCTGAAACGAATCAGACTCGCGGGTTTCAAGTCCTTCGTCGATCCCATCACGATTCACGTCCCCGGTGAGCTGACCGCCGTGGTCGGCCCGAACGGCTGCGGCAAGTCCAATATCATCGATGCGGTCCGCTGGGTCATGGGCGAGCTGTCGGCCAAGCATCTGCGCGGCGACAGCATGGCCGACGTGGTTTTCACCGGATCCAATACCCGCAAACCCGTTGGACAGGCTTCCGTCGAGCTGATATTCGACAACAGCGGCGGGCGCCTCGGTGGCCGCTACGCGAGCTACAGCGAGATCTCGGTCAAGCGCCAGGTGTCCCGGGACAGCCAGTCGGCGTACTTCCTGAACGGCACCCGCTGCCGGCGCCGGGACGTGACCGACGTGTTCTTCGGCACCGGGCTCGGTCCCCGCAGCTACGCCATCATCGAGCAGGGCATGATCTCACGGCTCATCGAGGCGCGGCCCGAAGAGCTTCGCGACTTTCTCGAGGAAGCGGCGGGTATCTCCAAGTACAAGGAACGCCGCCGGGAAACCGAGAACCGCATGCGCCACGCCGAGGAAAACCTCGAGCGCCTCACCGATTTGCGCGACGAGCTCGGCAAGCGGCTCGCGCATCTGAAACGCCAGGCCACCATGGCCGGGAAGTACAAGGTGCTCAAGCAGGAGGAGCGCGATCTCGAGGCCGAGCTGCTGGCGCTTCGCTGGCGCGGTCTCGACGCCGAGAGCCGCGCCAAGACCGAGGCGGTGACGGATCAGGAGACGGCCCTAGAGGCCGGCCTCGCGGAGCAGCGGCGCGTCGAGGCGGAGCTCGAGAAGGCGCGCTCTGACCAGAGTGCCGTTGCCGAGGCGTTCAACGAGGTCTACCGGCGCGTGCTCGACGCCGAGTCCGCCATTGCGCGCGGCGAGGAGACCATCCAGAACCTGCGCCGCCAGCGCGAGGAGCAGAGGGAGAACCTGTCCGCCGAGGAGCAGCGCCTGGAGAGCGCGCGCATGCACCTGGAGTCGGAGGCGGCGCGCTCGAGCGAGCTGCGCAGCGAGCTCGGGCGGCTCGAGCCGGAGCTCGAGCGGCTGCACGCCGATGCCGCCGAGGCGCGTGTCGGGTTTCGCGCCAGCGAGGAGGCCATGCACGCCTGGCAGTCGGACTGGGAGTCGTGGAGCGAGGAGGCTGCGGAGCCGGCACGCATGCGCGATGCCGAGGCCGCGCGTATCCAGCACCTGGTGCAGGCCGTGGCGCAGCTCGAGCAGCGCCGCGATCGGCTGCGCGGCGAGCAGGCCGGTCTGCCCTCCGAGGCGCTCGAGCGCAGCACCCACGAGCAGCGCACCGAGATCGAGCGCGCCGAGCGCCACCTGGTAGAGCTCGAGCGCGCCGTCGCTGCCCGCCAGGAGGAGCTCAACCGCGCCCGCGACGTGGAGCGGGCAGCGGCGGACACCCTGCACGAGGCGCGCGAAGGTCAGCAGAGCCTCGGCGGAAGACTCTCTGCGCTGCAAGCGCTGCAGCAGGACGCGCTCGGCAAGCGCCCGGGGGTGGTCATGGAGTGGCTGCGCGAGACCGGTCTCGCCAAGCAGCCGCGGCTTGCCGAGCAGCTCAACGTGGATTCCAAGTGGGCGCGCGCCGTGGAGATGGTGCTGGACTTCCGTCTCGAGGCCGTTTGCGTGGACAGCCTGGAGCATTACGCGCGCGCGCTGCAGGGATTCTCCGAGGGTGCGCTGACGTTGTTCGAGGGCCGCGCCGGCGCGTCTCTCGACGCGCGTGTCGCCGGCTCGCTCGCGGAGAGGGTCGAGGCGCCGTGGTCGCTGGCCGGAGTGCTCGCCGGCGTGCGCACCGCCGAGACCCTGTCCGAAGCCCTCGCCGTGCGCGCCGCGTTGGCCGCGCACGAATCGGTGGTGACGCCCGAGGGCGTGTGGGTCGGGCCGAGCTGGATCCGCGTTCACCGGGTGGCGGGCGAGGACAGCGGCGTGCTCGCCCGCGAGCAGGAGCTCCACGCCCTCGCCGAAGAGTTCGCCGGTCTGCAGGCGCGCGTCGAGGCGTGCGAGGCGGAGCTTGCCGATTCCCGCACGCGGCGTGACGCCTGCGAGGCCGCGCTCGCGGCGGTCCAGGCGGATCTGGCGGCGCAGCTGCGGGCGCGCGCGGCGCTCGAGTCCGAGCTCGGCGCGGCCACCGCGCGCCACGAGCAGGCCCGCGAGCGGGCTGCCACCATCAGCGCAGAATGCCAGGACGTGGAGACCCAGCTGGCGGCGGAGCAGGAGGTGCTGGCACGGGCGCGCAGCCGCTGGGAGCAGTCCTCCAGCGACGTGGAGCGCCTCAACGAGGAGCGCGCGGATTGGATGCGGCGCCGCGAAGAGCACCGCCAGCGTCTCGATGAGAGCCGCGAGGCCTGGCAGGCTGCGCGCGAGCAGGCCTACGAGCTCGGGCTCAAAGCCGAGTCCATGCGCGCCCAGGCACAGTCCCTCGACGAAGGGCGCGCGCGCAATCTCGATATGGTCGCTCAGCTCGAGGCGCGCGTGCGCGACCAGCGCGCGGCCCTCGAGGCCGGTTCGGCGCCGCTCGCCGAGGCCGAGGCGGCGCTCGAGGAGAAGCTCAAGGCGCGCAGCCTCATCGACGAGAGCTTGCGCAGCGCGCGCGAGCGGGTCGAGAGCGCCGAGGGCCGGGTGCGCGCGCTCGACGAGACACGCCTGGAGAAGGAGGAGCGCGTCAACGGCGAGCGCACACGCCTGGAATCACTGCGGCTCGAAGCCCAGGAGGTGAGCGTGCGCCGCAGGACGGTGGAGGAGCAATTCGCCCGCCTCGGCTACGAGCTGCCGGTGGTGCTCGAGTGCCTGCAGGAGAGCGCAACCGTCGGCGAGTGGGAGGAGAAGCTCGCCGGCATCGAGCGGCGCATCAACCGTCTCGGGCCCATCAACCTGGCCGCCATCGAGGAGCACGAGCAGCACGCCGAGCGCAAGCAGTATCTGGACGCCCAGCATCAGGACCTCCAGGAAGCGCTCGAGACGCTCAGCGCCGCGATTCAGAAGATCGATCGCGAGACCCGCGCGCGTTTCAAGGAAACCTACGAGAAGGTCAACGAGGGTCTCGGCGCCATGTTCCCGCGCCTGTTCGGCGGCGGAACCGCGTACCTGCAGCTGACCGGTGACGACCTGCTCAGCACCGGCGTGTCGGTGATGGCGAGGCCGCCCGGCAAGCGCAATACCAGCATTCACCTGCTTTCCGGTGGCGAGAAGGCGCTGGCGGCCATCGCCCTGGTGTTCGCCATTTTCGAATTGAACCCGGCTCCCTTCTGCCTGCTCGATGAGGTCGATGCGCCGCTCGACGATGTCAACGCGGTGCGTTTCAGTGAGCTTCTCAAGGACATGTCCGAGCGCGTGCAGTTCGTGATCGTGACGCACAACAAGATCACCATGGAAATCGCGGAGCAGCTCATCGGCGTGACCATGAACGAGCCAGGGGTATCCCGTCTGGTGGCGGTCGACGTCGACGAGGCGGTGGAGCTGGTCGCGGTATAACCATTCCGGGGGGGCGCCCCATGGATCAGCTGCGATTGATACTACTCATCCTCGGCGTTGCCCTGATCGCCGGCATTTTCCTTTGGGAGCTGCATAAGAAAAGAGTCGCGGAGCGGCGCCGCGCTGAGCTGTTGGATCACCTGGAGCCCGACGAGCGCGTTTCGCTTACCGGTGAGTCACTGCTCGGTGATATCGGCCAGGCGGATCCCTTCGAAGTCGTGGAGCACGCGCACGCTCGGCGCAGCGCCGATCGCGCAGCGGATGCCGACTCAGCCGGCGAGCCGCCGGTGGCTCTCGACGGCTACGACATCGACGAGGACTTTCCCGGCGAGCCTGCCGAGGACATCACCGAATCGCCGCGGATGGGTGAGCGCGAGCCGGCGGCGGAGGCTCCCCGCGCGGCTTCGGACGAGCACGTCGCCCGCCTCAGCGGCTTTGCGGCGAGGCGCGATTCGCCGGAGCAGCTCGATCTCGGCGGACTGGAGCTGGCGGCGCCCGCACGCGAGGCCGATTCCGGCGGCGACCGGCGCGCCGGCGTCGCGGCGCGCGGTGTCGGCGACGCGCCTCGACCCTCGCAGCCGCTAGACGAGAGCGAGCTGCACATCGTCATGACGGTGATGGCCCGCTCCGGTAAGCGCTTCTCGGGCGAAGCGCTGCGCCATGCGCTCGAGAGTGCCGATCTGTATCACGGCGACATGAACATCTTTCATCGACACGAGCAGCCCAAGGACCTGAGCACGCCGACGCTGTTCAGTGCCGCCAACGTTCTCTCACCAGGCTCTTTCGAGCGGGAGCGCATGGACGAGATGAACAGTCCCGGCATCGCGATGTTCATGCGTCTGCCGGGGCCCGAGCATCCGTCGGAAGCGTTTCAGACAATGCTCGAGGCGGCGCGCACGGTCGCGCAGGATCTCGGCGGCACCGTGTGCGACGAGTCGCGCAGCACCCTGACTCCGCAATCCATCAATCACCTGCGCGAGCGAATCGCGGATTTCGGTCGCCGTCAGATGCTCAAGGCATGAGATGGGTGCACCCAAGGCAATCACGCTGCGCGTCGCGGAGCTGCGCGACACGATCGACTACCACAACTACCGCTATTACGTGCTCGACGACCCGGTCATTCCGGATGCCGAGTACGACCGGCTGCTGCGCGAGCTCGAGGAGCTCGAGACCCAATACCCGTACCTGATCACACCCCAGTCCCCGACCCAGCGGGTGGGAGCCGCGCCGCTGGAGAGCTTCGGCGAGATCGTGCATCAGGTACCCATGCTGTCCCTGGCCAACGCATTCGACGAGCAGGAGCTGCTCGATTTCGATCGTCGCGTGCGTACACGCCTCGAGGTCGAGCAGGTGGAGTACTCCGCCGAGACCAAGCTCGACGGCCTCGCCGCGAGCATCCGCTACGAGGACGGCATCCTGGCATCCGCTGCAACCCGTGGCGACGGTATCCGCGGCGAGGACGTCACCCAGAATGTGCGCACCATCAAGGCGGTGCCGCTCACTCTGCGCGGTGACGATTTT
This sequence comes from Gammaproteobacteria bacterium, assembly GCA_011775625.1. Taxonomy (GTDB): domain Bacteria; phylum Pseudomonadota; class Gammaproteobacteria; order HK1; family HK1; genus JAABYT01. Next base: position 44,090 of record JAABYT010000039.1, read on the forward strand.
CCCCGCGTGCTCGAGGTGCGCGGCGAGGTGTTCATGACCGAGAAAGGGTTCCGTCAGCTCAACACGGCGCAGCTCGCCCGCGGCGAGAAGGCGTTCGCAAATCCGCGCAATGCCGCCGCGGGGGGGCTGCGTCAGCTCGACCCGCGGGTGACAGCCGAGCGTGCGTTGACCATGTACTGCTACGGGGTTGGTGAAGTGAGCGGGGGCGAGCTGCCGGGAACGCATTCGGAAATCCTCGCCAGCCTCAAGGGCTGGGGACTGCGGGTGTCACCGGAGGCAGCCGTGGTCGAGGGTGTGCAGGGCTGCGCGCGTTATTACGAAAAGATGCTGGCGCGGCGCAACAGCCTCGGTTACGCCATCGACGGCGTCGTATTCAAGGTCAACGACGTCGCCCTTCAGGAGATCCTCGGCACCGTGTCGCGCGCCCCGCGTTGGGCCGTCGCCTACAAGTTCCCCGCCGAGGAGGAGCTCACCACGGTGCGCGCCATCGACGTTCAGGTGGGTCGCACCGGCACGCTGACGCCGGTGGCGCGGCTCGAGCCCGTGCACGTGGGTGGCGTGACCGTGACAAACGCCACGCTTCACAATCAGGACGAGATCGATCGCAAGGACGTGCGCGTCGGCGACACCGTGGTGGTGCGCCGCGCGGGTGACGTCATCCCGGAGGTGGCGCGGGTCATCAAGGAGCGTCGGCCGCGGCGCACGCGGCGTTTTCGTCTTCCGAGCCGGTGCCCCGTGTGCGGCTCCGACGTGGTGCGCATCGAAGGCGAGGCGGCGGCACGCTGCAGCGGCGGACTGTACTGTCCGGCGCAACGCAAGCAGGCCGTGCGCCACTTCGCGAGCCGCCGCGCCATGGACATCGAAGGGCTCGGTGACAAGCTGGTGGATCAGCTCGTGGATGCGGGTCTGGTGCATTCCATTCTCGATGTGTACTCGCTCAGCGAGGACAAGCTGGCGGCGCTCGATCGAATGGGCGAGAAGTCCGCTGCCAACCTGGTGGCGGCCATCGAGAAGAGCCGTGACACGACGTTCGCGCGTTTTCTATTCGCGCTCGGGATCCGCGACGTGGGCGAAGCCACCGCGGCGACCCTGGCAACGCACTTCGGAGATCTCGAGTCGTTACGTGCCGCCGACGAGGAGCGTCTGCAGGAGGCGCCGGATGTTGGGCCGATCGTTGCGAGACAGATCCACTCGTTTTTCAACGAGAAGCACAACCGGAAGATACTCGACGGTCTGGTGAAGCGCGTCCGCTGGCCGGCGCCCGAGCTCCCGGCACGCGGCGACGCGCGGCTTGCGGGCAAGCGCTTCGTGCTCACCGGTACCCTCGAATCCATGGCGCGCAGCGAGGCAAAGCAGCGTCTCGAAGCGCTGGGCGCCAAGGTGAGCGGCAGCGTGTCGCGAAATACCGACTACGTCGTGGCGGGCGCCAATCCGGGCTCAAAGCTGGACAGGGCGGAGGCGCTCGGCGTGGACATCCTCGACGAGCGCGCCTTCCTCGAGCTCATCGAGGTTTGAGCGCCGGGTCGGTGTCGTCCTGGGTGGCGATGCGGTTGCGACCGAGTACCTTGGCACGATAGAGAGACTGGTCGGCCTTCTCCACCAGGCGTGTCGAGTCTTCGCCCGCCCCGAGCGTCGCGACGCCGAAGCTGGCGGTCACGTGTACGCGTGCGCCCGAGGCGCGTACGACGAGTATCTCCAGCGCTCTGCGCACCCGCTCGGCGAGCTTGCGCGCCCCCGCCAGGTTTGTATTCGCCAGCGCGATGCAGAATTCCTCGCCACCGTAGCGAAACAGAATGTCGCTCTCGCGAATACACCCGAGCATGCACTGCGCGATGGAACGCAATGCGAGGTCACCCGCGAGGTGACCGTGCTCGTCGTTGATGGACTTGAAGCGGTCCACGTCCATCATGACCAGTGACAGCGGTGCGCCATGGCGTCGCGACAGCTCGACCTCGCGGTCGAGCACGCTGCGGAAGCTGCTGCGATTGTTGACGCCGGTCAGCGGATCGCGCGCCGAGGCGTTGAGGGCCTCGCGATACATGAGCGCGTTGCGAAGCGGATGAATCAGCGCTGCGGCCAAGGCCTCGGCGACGCGCAGCTGTGCCTCTGAGCATGCGCCGTTGCAGTACAGGTGCAGGCTTCCGAGAGACTCGCTTTCCAGCGAAAGCGGGATCTCTTCGCCGCGATCGCCGAGCTCGGCGGTCGCGACGTCGACGTCGGCTGCTTCATTGAGGTAGCGGACTGCCCGGTGTGCCACCAGCGCCTGAAGATGGTGGCTGAAGATTTCTATCAGGGTTCCGACGTCGAGTGTCGTCTGCAGAGCCATGATCAGCTGCAGGCGCTTGTCTCGGTCGATTTGCGGGTGCACGGCCATGGATTTCGCGGCAAATTCTAATGAAGGCTCACTGCGCGTCCAGCGCCTGGCCGCGAACCTCGCGGCTGTCGGGACCCATGAGGTAGAGGTAGGGAAGCACGATTTCCTCCGGCGTGGGCAGCGCGGCGCGATTCTCGGCGGGGTAGGCGGCGGCGCGCATGGCGGTGCGCACCGCTCCCGGGTTGATGCTGTTGACCCGCACGCTGGAATTTTCCTCGAGCTCGTCGGCGAGTATCTGGGTGAGTCCCTCGAGGCCGAACTTGCTGACCGCGTAAGCGCCCCAGTAAGCGCGCCCGCGCCGGCCGACACCCGACGAGGTAAACAGCACCGACGCGTCGGCGGCGCGCTTGAGCAAAGGCAGGCAGGCCCGCGTGAGCATGAACGGGGCATTCAGGTTGACCTGGATGACGCGCAGCCAGGTGACCGGATCGTAGTGTTCGATGGCTGTCAGGGCGCCGAGCTGGGCCGCGTTGTGCAGCAGACCGTCGAGCCGTCCGAGCTGGCCGTCGATGCGCCCGGCGAGGTCGGCGTAATCGTCGGCAACGGCGCCTTCCAGATCCATGGGATAGATGGCGGGCTCCGCGCCGCCGGCCTGCTTGATGCGGTCGTAGACCTGCTCGAGCTTGGCGACCGTTCGCCCGAGGAGCACGACGGTGGCGCCATGGGCGGCGAATGCCAGCGAAACTGCGCGACCGATGCCGTCACCGGCACCGGTGACGAGAATCACGCGATCGGCGAGCAGCTGCGGCGGCGGTTGATAACTGTCGGGAATCTTCACGGTATGCGTCGCGCTGGAGCTATCCGCGATGTTTCCATGCAATCCAGAGCTTGCGCAACGGGGTAATCGCCGCTGGTCGCTCGGACACCGCATACGCGCCGCGCTCGATGGCATCGAGCTGCGCGAGCATCATCTCGGCGAGGGCGCGCCGGGGGCGTTGCGCGCCCCGATCGGCGACCGGCATCGCCTCGAGAGCGTCGCGCAGGCGCAGCCGCGCGGCCTCGCAGACTTTGCGCACGCTGCGCCGCACGGGCTCGGTCGTGGGCGTGGCGCCCAGATCCGCGCGCGAAACGCCGCATTCGGCGAGCAGGTCCGCAGGCAGATCGGTCGCACGCCGCGCGTCCGGGCGGTACGGGCTGCGGGCGAGCTCGGCGAGCGCCAGGCCGACGCCGAGACTTCGGGAAGCGTCGACGGTCTCGGTGCAGGCGAAGCCACACAGCTGCGCGGCGATGCATCCCGTCAGGTCGGCGACCCGATCGAAGTGCGCCTCGAGCTCGGCGAAGGTGCCGTACGCGTCACGCTCGTGGTGTGCGACAAAGGCGTTCAGCACGCCGGCGAAGCGCGCGCTGTCGACGCCGGCCTCGCGCAGCGGCTGTGCCAGTGCCCGGGTGATCGGATGGCGCGGCGCACCGCACGCGGCACGCTCAATCTCCTCGGCCCACCAGCCGAGCTTGGTACGCGCCACGCCCGCTTCGCGCACCTGCTCGGCGATAGCGCGGAACTCTTCGGCGGCGGCGTGCAGGGCGGTGAGGGCCTCGCGCAGCGCCGGGCTCACGAACAGGAGGCTGTAGTAGAGTGACGATCCGGGCAGTGCCACCTTTTCGCGGCAGTAGTCGTAGGGCGACATGGCTCAAAAGCGGTCGAGCCAGTCGAGCAGATCGGCGGGCGCGTCGATGGTCGCGTCGGCGTGCCAGTCGAGCGGATCGTCGTCGGCCGCGATGTAACCCCAGGTAGCGGCAACGCAGCGCATGCCCGCCCGCCGGGCGGCGACCACGTCCTTCTCGGCATCGCCCACGTACACGCACTCGGCGGGCCGGCTGCCGGCCAGTCGGCAGGCGTGCAGGAGCGGCTGCGGGTGCGGCTTGGCGTTGGCGGTGGAATCGCCGCTGACGATGCAGGCGGCGCGTGCCTGTGGATCCAGCGCCCGCATCAGCGGCTCGGTGTACGCGCGGCGCTTGTTGGTGACGATGCCCCAGACGATGCTGCGCGCCTCGAGCGCATCGAGAAGCGGCGCCATGCCCTCGACCAGGGTCGTGTGGCGGCACACGTTCTCGCCGTAGAGGGCGAGGAAGCGCGCCAGCACCTCGTCGAGCGTGGGCGCGTCGAGACGCGCGTCGCAGGCGATCTCGGCCATGGCGCGGGCGCCGCGCGACACCAGTGGACGCAGGATCTCGTCCGCCACGGGCGCGAGGCCGTGCTCGGCGAGGGCCTCGCCGAGGGCTGCGCTCAAATCCGGAAGCGTGTCGGCGAGGGTGCCGTCGAGATCGAAAAATATGGTGCCGGGGGCGCATGCCCCGTTCATGGCTGCAGTCCCCCGGCGTGAAAGCGCGCGAGATAATTGACGTCGATGTCGTCGCAGAGGCGGTATCGCCGCATCAGGGGGTTGTAGGTCATGCCGCGAAGCGCCTCGAGCCGAAGCCCCGCGCTGCGGGCCCAGCCGTCGAGCTCTGAGGGCCGGATGAATTTGGCGTAGTCGTGGGTGCCGCGGGGCAGCAGACCGAGGATGTATTCGGCGCCGATGATCGCCAGCAGATAGGACTTGGGGTTGCGGTTGATGGTGGAGACGACGACCTCTGCACCGGGGCGGGCGAGACGTGCGCAGGATGCCATCACCGAGGCCGGGTCCGGCACGTGCTCGAGCATCTCCATGCAGGTGACGACATCGAAGGCCTGCGCATGCTCTTGCGCCATCCGCTCGGCGGTGGCGCACACGTAATCGACCTCGACGCCGCTCTCCTCGAGATGCGCCCGGGCAGCCGTCAGGGCCGCTTCGCTTGCGTCGATGGCGGTGACCCGGGCGCCGCGCATGGCCATCGCCTCGGCGAGGATGCCGCCGCCGCAGCCGACGTCGAGCACGCGCTTGCCCGCCAGGTCGCCACCGGACTCGACGAAGGCGAGTCGCAGCGGGTTGATGTCATGCAGCGCCTTGAACGCGCCCTGCGGCTCCCACCAGCCCGATGCGAGCGCCTCGAAGCGGGCCAGCTCCTCGACATCGGTATTAACGTCGTCGGTTGTCATCGGCGTTCATTCTTTGCCGCCACTGCTCGGCGTTGGCGACCAGTTCTTCGACGTCCAGCGTGAGCAGCCGGCGCTTTTTCAAAACCTGACGGCCCGCAATCCAGACGTCGCTCACCTGGCTGCGCGCGCACGCGTAGACGACGTGCGATAGCGGGTCGTGAATCGGTTGGCTTTCCAGCTCGCGCAGATCGATGGCGACCACGTCGGCCGCCTTGCCGGCCTCGAGGGATCCGATCTGGTCGTCGAGACCGAGCGCGCGGGCACCGCCGAGCGTCGCCATCTCGAGCGCGCGGGCAGCCGGCATGGCCGCGGCGTCACCTGCCACGGCCTTGGCGAGCAGCGCCGCCGTGCGCATCTCGCCGTGCACGTCCAGGTCGTTGTTGCTGGCGGCGCCGTCGGTTCCGATGGCCACGTTGATGCCGGCGTCGAGCAGGCGCTGAACGGGGCAGAAACCGTTGGCGAGCTTGAGGTTGGATTCGGGACAGTGCACGACGCTTGCGGCGCACTCGGCCAACCGGGCGATTTCGGCGTCCTGCAGGTGGATCATGTGCACCGCCACCAGCCGGTGATTGAGCAGGCCGAGCCTGTCGAGGCGCGTCAGCGGCCGCTCGCCATGATCGCGCAGGCTGTCCTCGATCTCGCGGGTGGTCTCGTGGGCGTGGATGTGCACCGGAATGTCGAGCTCGTCGGCGAGCGTGCGCACGCGCGAGAAGGCGGCGTCGGAGACGCTGTACGGCGCGTGGGGCGTGAAGGCGGTTCGAATCAGAGGATCGTCGCGGAAGCGGTCGTGCACCTCCGTTCCCTTGGCCAGGTACTCGTCGGTGTCGCGCGCCCACACGGTCGGAAAGTCCACGACAATGAGCCCGATGGTGGCGCGCATGCCGCATTCGCTGGCAACGCGGCCGGCCTCGTCGGGGTAGAAATACATGTCGTTGAAGCAGGTCACGCCGCCGCGAATCATCTCGGCACAGGCGAGGCGGGTGCCGTCACGCACGAGCGCGTCATTGACCCAGCGTTGCTCGGCGGGCCAGATGTGGTCGTGCAACCACTCCATGAGCGGCAGGTCGTCGGCCATGCCTCGAAAGAGGGTCATGGCCGCGTGGGTGTGGCTGTTGATGAGCCCGGGGATCAGCACGTGCCCGTCGAGGCGGATTTCGCGCTCCGGCGCATAGCGCGCGCGAGCCTCGTGGGCCGGCAGCACCGCCAGGATGCGGCCCCGGTGCACGGCGATGCTGTGCTCGGCCAGCACCTGCCCGGAGGGTTCCACGGGTATGACCCAGGAGGCGCTCAGAAGAGTCTCGATCGGCTCCATGACGGTGCTGAGTATAATGCTCTAAGCGGCTGAATGTGGTATGCTTTCGCAGTTTAAGCGCGCAGGCGTAGCGACATCTCTTGAAGCGGCCAGAATTGTCATTACCGGCGACCGTCCCGGAACGACTGCATGGGTGAATTTGCCAAGGAAATCCTCCCCGTAAATATCGAGGAGGAGATGAAGCAGTCGTACCTCGACTACGCCATGAGCGTCATCGTCGGGCGTGCGCTGCCGGATGCCAGGGACGGTCTGAAACCGGTGCACCGGCGCGTGCTCTACGCCATGAGCGAGCTGGGGCTCGACTGGAACAAGGCCTTCAAAAAGTCCGCCCGCGTGTGCGGCGACACCACCGGTAAGTTCCACCCCCACGGCGAGCAGGCGGTCTACGATGCGCTGGTGCGCATGGCGCAGCCGTTCTCCATGCGCGCCATGCTGGTGGACGGCCAGGGCAACTTCGGCTCGGTGGACGGCGACTCGGCGGCGGCCATGCGATACACCGAGGTGCGCCTGGCGCGCATCGCCCACGAGCTCATCGCCGATCTCGACAAGGATACCGTCGACTTCGTCCCCAATTACGACGGCTCCGAGCGCGAGCCCGCCGTGTTCCCCACACGCGTGCCGAATCTGCTCGTCAACGGCTCCGCGGGCATCGCCGTCGGCATGGCCACCAACATCCCGCCGCACAACCTCGGCGAGGTGATCGACGCCTGTCTCGCCTACCTGGAAAATCCGGACATCGACATCGACGGCCTGATGAAGCTTCTGCCGGGGCCGGACTTTCCCACCGCCGGGCTGATCAACGGCAACCGCGGGATTCGCGAGGCCTATCATACGGGCCGTGGCCGCATCCACGTGCGCGCCCGGGCGCATTTCGAGGGCGCCGATAACGGCGCGCGCCAGAGCATCGTCGTCACCGAGCTGCCCTATCAGGTGAACAAGGCGCGCCTGGTGGAGAAAATTGCCGAGCTCGTCAAGGACAAGCGCATCGAGGGGATCAGCGGGCTGCGCGACGAGTCCGACAAGGACGGCATGCGTCTGGTGATCGAGCTCAGGCGTGGCGAGATCGCCGACGTGGTGCTCAACAACCTCTACCAGCACACGCATCTGCAGACCGTTTTCGGCATCAACCTGGTCGCGCTCGTCGACGGCCAGCCGCGGCTTCTGAATCTCAAGCGCCTCATCGAGAACTTCGTGCGCCATCGTCGCGAGGTGGTGACCCGGCGCACGCTGTTCGAGCTCAGAAAGGCGCGCGAGCGGGCTCATGTGCTGGAAGGCCTGGCGGTAGCGCTGGCGAATATCGATCCGGTCATTGCGCTCATCAAGGCCGCGGCCAGTCCTGCCGACGCCAAGCAGGGGCTGATGGAAAAGCCCTGGCCGCCGGGCGTCGTCTCCAAGATGCTCGAGCGTGGCGGTGCCGACAGCTCGCGTCCCGAGGGGCTCGACGAGCAGTTCGGCCTGGGCGATGCCGGCTACAGGCTGTCCCCGGAGCAGGCGCAGGCGATCCTGGATCTGCGCCTGCATCGCCTCACGGGGCTCGAGCAGGAGAAGATCCTCAAGGAGTACGACGAGATTCTCGGTCGCATCGAGGATTTGCTCGAGATACTGCAGAACCCGGAGCGCCTGCGCGGCGTCATCCGCGACGAGATGAATGAGCTCAAGGACAAGTTCGCCGATGCACGCCGCACCGAGATCATCGTCGATCACCAGGGACTCGATCCCGAGGATCTCATCGTCCCCGAGGACGTCGTGGTGACCATGTCACACAGCGGCTACGTCAAGTGGCAGCCGATCGACGTGTATTCCGCGCAGAAGCGCGGCGGCATGGGCAAGTCGGCGACCAGCATGAAGGAGGAGGACTTCGTCGATCGGCTCTTCATTGCCAACACCCACGACACGATTCTTTGCTTCTCGAGCCGCGGAAAGGTGTACTGGCTGCGCGTCTACAACCTGCCGCAGGCAAGCCGCGCGGCACGCGGCAAGCCGATTGTCAATCTGCTCCCGCTCGAAGAGGGCGAACGCATCAGCGCGGTGTTGCCGCTCAAGGATTTCCAGCAGCAGGGTTACGTGCTGATGGCAACGGCGAGCGGTCTGGTCAAGAAGACGCCCCTCGCTGACTTCTCGCGGCCGCGCACCGCCGGAATTATCGCCATCGATCTGGTCGACTACGATCGTCTCGTCGGTGTCGCAATCACCGACGGTGAACGCGACATCATGCTGGCCAGCAGCGGCGGCAAGATGATCCGATTCAACGAGAAAGAAGTACGGCCCATGGGGCGCAACGCGCGCGGCGTGATCGGCATGCGCATCCCCCTGGATCAACGCGTCATATCGCTGATCATCACAGGCGTCGGACGCGTTTTGACGGCAACCGAGAACGGTTACGGGAAGTGCACCAATATCAGTGAGTACCGGCTGCAGGGGCGTGGAGGCCAGGGAATCATCTCCATTCAGACCACTAAGCGCAACGGTCAGGTCATCGGCGCGCTGCTGGTGGAGGAGAACGACGAGTTCATGCTCATAACCAGCGGTGGAAAGCTCGTGCGCACCCGCGTCGACGAGGTCAGCGTGCTCGGGCGCAATACCCAGGGGGTCAGGCTCATCCGCCTGCGCGAGGGCGAGCGCCTGGTGGGTCTGGAACGCGTCGTCGAAGAGGACTGATTCACGCGGGCATTCGACCGGCTGCGGTTGCTGTATTTCGAGGGGGTCAGATCCACTTGAGCTCGGATACGAGAGTTTCGAGTGGGTCTGACCCCCTCGGAGTTTGAAGCCCTCGATAAGAGATGAACAAATGACCAGGGTATACAACTTCGCCGCAGGCCCGGCGATGCTTCCACAGGCGGTTCTCGAGCACGCCCGCGACGAGCTGCTCGAGTACGGGTCGAGCGGCATGTCGGTGATGGAAGTCAACCACCGCGGTAAGAATTTTGCCGAGGTTGCCGAGCATTCGCGGGATCGTCTGAGGAGCCTGATGGCGATCCCCGACAACTATCGAATCCTTTTTCTACACGGTCCGGCGAGAATTCACTTCGCCGCCGTGCCGCTGAACCTCGCGGGCGATGGTCCCGCCGAATACGTCGACACCGGCTTGTGGTCGAAGATGGCGATCGAGGAAGCCGAGCGTCTGGTCGAAGTCAACGTGGTCGCGAGCAGCCGGGAGGGCAATTACACGCACATACCACCTCTCGGCGAGTGGCGGCTCGCGGAGCGCTGCTCGTACCTGCACTATACGCCGAATGAAACCATCGGCGGTGTCGAGTTTCACGCTGTCCCGGAGGTAGACGATCGCGTACTGGTCGCGGACATGTCATCGAACATTCTCTCGCGGCCCATCGATGTTGGCAGGTTTGGAATTATCTACGCCGGAGCGCAGAAGAACATGGGCATCGCCGGACTCGCCGTGGTGATCGTGCGCGAGGACCTTCTCGGTCGGGCACGCCCGGACATCCCCAGCATGCTCGACTATCAGGTGCACGCCGAAGCCGATTCTCTTGCCTGCACGGCACCCACCTTCGCATGGTATCTGGCTTCCCTGGTGCTCGATTGGATCGACGCGCAGGGCGGGCTCGAAGCCATTGCGGTTGTCAACAAGCGCAAGGCGGAGAAGCTCTACGCGTGCATCGATAGCTCGAATTTTTATCACAATCCCGTTGCGGCGGACTGCCGCTCGTGGATGAACGTCCCCTTCACGCTGCCGAGTGAGGGACTCGACGAGATCTTCCTGCGCGAGTCGGCCGAGCAGGGTCTGGTCGGCCTGAAGGGGCACAGATTCGTCGGCGGCATGCGGGCGAGTATCTACAACGCCATGCCCGAGGAGGGGGTGGATCGACTGATCGAGTTCATGGGCGATTTCATGCAGCGCCACGCCTAGGACGGCGTCGACATGTTCAAGATCCTCACCCTGAACGAAATATCGCCCGCGGGGCTGCGACGCCTGCCGGCGGACAGGTACCAGGTCTCGGACAGCGTCTCCGATCCCGACGCGATCCTGTTGCGCTCTTTCGACATGCACGGTTACCCGATACCGGCTTCCCTGAAGGCCGTCGGGCGAGCCGGAGCAGGGGTCAACAACATCCCCTACAAGGCGCTCGCAACAAAGGGCATTCCGGTATTCAATGCGCCCGGGGCCAACGCCAACGCGGTCATGGAGCTGACCATCACCGGCATGCTGATGGCGGCGCGCAATGTCGTGGCGGCGCGCGACTTTGCCCGTGGTCTCGAAGGCGACGACGAGACGCTGCGCCGGCTCATCGAGGCCGGCAAGAAAAGGTTCGTTGGATTCGAGCTTCCCGGCCGCACTCTGGGTGTCATCGGTCTCGGTGCGGTGGGCGTCAAAGTGGCCAACGCGGCGCTCGGGCTCGGCATGCATGTGCTCGGCTACGATCCGGACATCACCGTCGGCCGTGCCTGGCAGCTTTCATCAGACGTTCGCCAGGCGAGCAGCATAGACGACCTGCTCAGGGGCTCCGATGTGGTCAGCGTGCACGTGCCGCTCAACGACCGAACCCGCGACCTGATAGACTCGGGCAGATTGGGTATCATGCGCGACGATGCCACGGTGCTCAATTTCTCACGGGAGGGCATCGTGAACGACGAGGCGATTGTCGCGGCCATCGAAGCTGGAAAGCTGCACGCGTACGTCTGCGACTTCCCGAGCGCTCGGCTGGCCGGACACGCCGGTGTCATCGCCCTGCCTCATATCGGCGCATCCACGGGTGAAGCCGAGGACAACTGCGCCGTGATGGTCGCCGAGCAGTTGCGGGACTATTTCGAGGACGGGAACGTTCGTAACTCGGTGAACTTTCCGGAGGTCGTCATTCCCCGGAACGAGGGCAGCAGGGTCGCGCTCGTGAATGCCAACGTGCCCAACATGCTCGGACAGATCTCGACGACGCTGGCGAATGCGGGCCTCAACATCATCGACATGCTCAACAAATCGCGCGGCGAAATCGCCTACACGATCGCCGATGTGGAGGATCCGATACCGGTATCGGTGATGCGCGAGCTCGCAGACATCGAAGGCGTGATCGTGGCGCGATCGATTTAGAACGCGGCAACTGAGCGAAGCAGACAATGAGCGGGTCAAACAAGAAGCTCGAAGCCATTCGTCGCGAGATCGACGCCCTCGACGCCGAGCTGCTGGCGATGATGAACCGCCGCGCGCAGCTTGCGAAGAAAGTCGCAGAGGTCAAGGATGGCGAGGGCAGCAGCCATTACTACCGGCCCGAACGGGAGGCGCAGGTGCTGCGAGCTCTGGCGGCTGCGAACAACGGCCCGCTTTCGGGCGCGCATGTGGCGCGAATTTTCCAGGAGATCGTCTCTGCCTGCCGGGCACTGCAGAAGTCGCTCGCCGTCGCGTACCTCGGGCCCGAGGGCACGTTTACAGAAAGCGCCGCGTTCAAGCACTTCGGGCACGCCATCGATGCGGTTCCCGTGGAAGACATCGGCAGCGTGTTTCGACGCGTGGAGTCGGGTGGCAGCGATTACGGCGTGGTGCCCATCGAGAACTCCACCGAGGGCGTCGTCGGCCACACGCTCGACATGTTCGTCTCTTCCGGTGTCTCGATCTGCGGTGAGGTGGAGCTCGCCGTACACCACTGTCTTCTCGGCAGCGCGGGCGACCTCGAAGACATCGCCAGGATTTACTCTCACCAGCAGTCATTCGGCCAGTGCCGTCGCTGGCTCGATGCCAATCTGCCGAAAGTGCCGCGCGAGACGGTTGCCAGTAACGGCGAGGCGGCGCGCCGCGCATCCGGTGAAAAGGGCTCGGCGGCCATTGCCGGGGAGCGCGCAGCGGCCGATCACGGCTTGCGCGTGCTCGTGCGCAACATCGAGGACGAGCCCGAGAACACTACACGGTTCGTGATCCTGGGGCGCCAGGCGGTGGGTGCGACCGGCAGCGACAAGACCTCGGTGCTGTTCTCGACAAAGGATCGGCCGGGCGCACTCTACGAGCTCCTGCGGGCGTTCAAGGAACGTGACATCAATATGACACGCATCGAATCGCGGCCGTCCCACCGCGGCAAGTGGAGCTACGTTTTCTACGTCGATTTCGAGGGCCACGCCGATGATGCCAACGTGACCGAGGCGCTCGCGGAGCTCGAGGAGCGGGCGCCGTTCTACAAGTTCCTCGGCTCATACCCGCAATCGAGCGCATGGTCCGCGTGATGAGCTGTGAGCCGCTTTCTCTTGTCAATGAGGGTATCCGCGGGCTGACCCCCTATCAGCCCGGCAAATCCACCGAGGCACTCGAGCGCGAGCTGGGCCTCACCCACATTATCAAGCTGGCCTCCAACGAGAGCCCCCTGGGCCCGAGCCCGATGGCGCGCGCCATGGCGCTGGTCGAGCTCGACGAGCTCTCGCGTTACCCCGACGGCGCGGGTGCCGAGCTGCGCGCGGTGCTCTCGAGCGCTCATGGCGTGCCCGAGCAGTGCTTCACCCTCGGCAACGGCTCCAACGACGTGCTCGAGCTCGTCGCCCGGGTGTTCGTGTCCGCCGAGCACGAGGTCGTCTACTCCGAGCACGCTTTTGCCGTCTACCCGCTGGTGACACGCGCCATCGGCGCGCGCGGGGTCGAGATCCCGGCGCGCGATTGGGGACACGATCTCGGCGCCATGGCCGGAGCGGTCGGCGAGCACACGCGGCTCGTGTTCATCGCCAATCCGAACAACCCGACCGGCACCTGGAACGATGGCGCCGCGCTCGAGCGCTTTCTCGATGGGCTTCCCGAGCATGTCATCGTGGTCATCGATCAGGCCTACGCCGAGTATGTCGACGAATCCGGGTATCCCGACTGCATCCCCTGGATATCGCGCTACCCCAATCTGGTCGTCACGCGCACGTTCTCCAAGGCCCACGGACTCGCCGGCCTGCGTGTCGGTTACGGTGTCTCGAGCGCGGAGATCGCCGAGCTTCTCAATCGCGTGCGCCAGCCTTTCAACGTCAACAGCGTGGCCCTGGCCGCCGCGGCGGCCGCGCTCGAGGACGACGAGCACCTGGCGCGCAGCGTGCAAGTCAATCGCAGCGGCCTGCGTCAGCTGCGCGCCGGATTCGATGCCATGGGCATCGAGGTCATTCCTTCGGTTGCCAATTTCCTGTCTTTCGCAGTGCCAGGGGGTGCGGCGAGCGAGGTTTACTCGCGGCTGCTCCACGAGGGCATCATCGTGCGACCGGTGGCGAATTACGGCCTGCCGGGTCACCTGCGCGTGACCGTGGGGCTCGAGGACGAGAATGCGCGCTTTCTCGAGGCGCTCGCCAAAGTGGTGTCGCAGCCATGATCGAGCGTTTGTGCGTGTTCGGCGTCGGTCTCATCGGCGGCTCGCTTGCAAAGGACCTGAGAAGCAGGGGCCTTGTCACCCACATCATCGGCTGCAGCCGCCAGCGCGCGCATCTCGAGCGCGCGCGCGAGCTCGGCATCATCGACAGCTACGAGCAGGATCCGGCCAGGGCGGTGAAGGGCGCCGACATGGTGGTGCTGGCGGTGCCGCTCGGCGCCATGGCTGAAGTGATGCGCGCCATGCGCTCCGGTCTGGACGAGCACGCGGTGATGACCGATGTGGGCAGCGCCAAGCGCAGCGTGTTAGCGGCCCTCGAGAGCGTCTTCGGCGAGGTGCCCGGCAGCTTCGTGCCGGCGCATCCCATCGCCGGCACCGAGCACAGCGGCGTCGAGGCGGCCGTCGACGGGCTTTTCCAGGGCAAGCGCGTGATTCTCACGCCGGTTGCGCGGACACGGACCGAGGCCACGGGCCGCGTACGCGCCATGTGGCAGGCCGTCGGCGCCGAGGTTCTGGAGATGGACCCCAGCCATCACGACGAGGTGCTGGCCGCCACCAGTCACCTGCCGCACATGCTCGCGTACACCCTGGTCGATATGCTGGGGACCATGGAGGAGCGGGTCGAGATGTTCCGCTATGCGGCCGGCGGATTTCGCGATTTCACCCGCATCGCCTCGAGCGATCCGCAGATGTGGCACGACATCTGCGTCGCCAATCGCGATGCTCTGGTCAACGCGCTGGATCACTTCCAGGCGGATCTGGGCGCCGCCGTCGAGGCCATACGCGCGGGTGACGGCAAGACCATCAAGGAGCTGTTCACGCGCGCCAAGCGGCTGCGCGATCGCTACGCCCGCGAGTCCGACGTCGGCTGACGGTGTCACGCCATGCCGGCTCCCGTGACATTCACCATTGAACCCGGGGGGTGCCTGCGCGGCGCCATCGGCGTGCCCGGAGACAAGTCCATCTCGCATCGCGCGGTCATCTTCGGCGCCATCGCCGAGGGCGATACCGAGGTCCACGGCTTCCTGGAAGCGGCCGACACGCTGGCCACGGCAGCGGCCTTCCGCGCCATGGGCGTCGACATCGACGGTCCCCGCGACGGCAGCCTGCGGGTGCGCGGCGTCGGCCTGCGCGGCCTGCGGGCGCCCGATGCGGATCTCGATCTGGGCAACTCGGGCACCGCCATGCGTCTGCTGCCCGGGGTTCTCGCCGCTCAAGCCTTCGACGCGCGTCTGCGCGGCGACGCATCGCTCAACGCGAGGCCCATGGGTCGCATCATCACGCCGCTCACGTCCATGGGCGCTCGTATCGAGGCGAGCGCCGGGATGACGCCGCCGCTCGCGATCCGCGGCCGCGGCGCGCCGCTCACCGCCATCGAGTACCGCATGCCGGTGGCGAGCGCCCAGGTCAAATCCTGCCTGCTGCTCGCCGGCCTGTACGCCGATGGCGTCACCCGTATCCACGAGCCGGCGCCGAGCCGCGATCACACCGAGCGCATGCTGAGCGCGTTCGGCCATGGGGTGCAACGCGCCGACGACGCGATCGGCATCGAGGGCGGCACCGAGCTGCGCGCTACGAAGGTGGAGGTGCCCGGCGATATCTCGTCGGCGGCCTTCTTCCTGGTGGGAGCAAGCATCGCACCGGGATCGGACCTGCGCATCGAGGCGGTGGGCATGAATCCGACGCGCGTCGGCGTCATCGAGGTGTTGCGCGCCATGGGTGCGCGCATCGATGTCCTCGACGAGCGCAGCGTCGGTGGGGAGCCGATCGCGGATGTGCGCGTGCGCGCCGCCGATCTGCACGGCGTGACCATCCCGCGCGCGCTGGTGCCGCTCGCCATCGACGAGTTTCCGGCGCTGTTCGTCGCCGCCGCCTGCGCCGAGGGCGAGACGATCCTCGAGGGCGCCGGGGAGCTGCGCGTGAAGGAGAGCGACCGCATCGCCGCCATGGCGGCAGGGCTCGCCGCGCTCGGCGTCGACGCCGAGCCCCGCGAGGACGGCATGCGCATCCGCGGCGGTGCGCTCGGCGGCGGACGCGTGGCGAGCCACGGCGACCACCGCATCGCCATGTCGCTGGCAATGGCCGGGCTGCGCGCCAGCGCCCCGGTGATCGTCGACGACTGCGCCAACGTCGCCACTTCTTTCCCCGGATTCGCCGCGCTGGCACGCAGCGCCGGGCTCGCCATCGACGTCGGTGTGGGTCGGTGAGCGGCGCGCGGGGCAGCGCCGCGGCGCGGGTGCCGGTCATCGCCATCGACGGTCCGAGCGGGGTCGGCAAGGGCACGCTCGGGCGCAGGGTCGCCGCGCACCTGGGCTTTCATTTACTCGACAGCGGCGCCCTGTATCGGCTGGTCGCCCTCGGCGCCGAGGCGCGCTCGGTGCCTCTCGATGACGCCGAGGCCCTCGCCCGGGTGGCCGCCGAGCTCGACGTGGAATTCCGACTCGACGCCGGCGAGGAGCTGGCCGAGCCGTTGCTCGGCGGCCAGCCGGTCGGCGAGGCGCTGCGCAGCGAGCGCTGCGGTGAAATCGCCTCGCGCATCGCCGGTTATGCACAGGTGCGCACGGCGCTGCTCGCCCGCCAGCGGGCCTTCCGCCGGCCTCCCGGGCTGGTGGCGGACGGCCGCGATATGGGCAGCGTGGTTTTTCCCGACGCCGAGCTCAAGATTTTCCTCACCGCGAGCGTTGAGGAGCGCGCACAGAGACGCTATAAACAGTTGATAGCTAAAGGAATTGGTGCTAGTCTCGCGCCCCTTCTTGGGGAGATCGCCGCGCGTGACAAACGCGATCGAGAGCGCAGCGTCGCTCCCATGAAGCCGGCATCGGACGCCGTGGTCATCGATACGACAGCGATCGATATCGATGAGGTGTTCGAGCAGGTGATGAAAATCGTGAGCACGCGCGGTATTTCAGGGTCCTGAGCGGGCCCCACACACGAGTCCGGATTTCGGCGCAGGCCCGTGGAGCCGAGGATTCCGGTTGGTACACCATTGGGGGACAGGCGGGCAGTCCCAGCAGGGCCCCAGGGGCCCGGAAGGTATGGAAAGTTTCGCAGACCTACTCGCGCAGAGCGAAGTTGACAAGAAAATGCGCCCCGGCGCCATCCTCACCGGAACGGTGGTGGCGGTCGGTGGCGAGTACGTAACCGTCACCGCCGGACTGAAGTCCGAATCCACGATCCCCGTGGAACAGTTCAAAAACGAGGCGGGAGAGATCGAGGTCAGCGTGGGCGACCACGTCGAGGTCGCTCTGGACACGGTCGAGGACGGCTTCGGGGCGACCAAGCTGTCCCGGGAAAAAGCCAAGCGGGCCCAGGCCTGGACGCGTCTCGAGAAGGCGTTCGAGGATTCGGAAACCATCATCGGGTTTATCAACGGCAAGGTGAAGGGTGGCTTCACGGTGGATATCGAGGATATCCGCGCCTTCCTGCCGGGCTCGCTGGTGGACGTGCGCCCGGTGCGCGATACCTCGTACCTGGAGGGCAAGCCGCTCGAGTTCAAGGTCATCAAGCTCGACCGGCGGCGCAACAACGTCGTCGTGTCACGCCGCGCGGTGGTCGAGGAAGAGAGCTCGGTGGAGCGCGACCAGCTTCTGTCCAGTCTGCAGGAGGGCGCGGTCATCAAGGGGGTGGTCAAGAATCTGACCGATTACGGCGCCTTCGTCGATCTGGGCGGTATCGACGGTCTGCTGCACATCACCGACATGGCCTGGAAACGCGTCAAGCATCCGACCGAGATCGTCAACGTCGGCGACGAGATCGACGTCAAGGTGCTGAAGTTCGACCGCGAGCGCAACCGCGTTTCGCTCGGACTCAAGCAGCTCGGCGCCGACCCGTGGGTCGACATCGCGCGGCGCTACCCCGAGGGTACGCGCCTCGTCGGCAAGGTGACCAATATCGCCGACTACGGCTGTTTCGCCGAGATCGAGGAGGGGGTCGAGGGGCTGGTGCATGTCTCCGAGATGGACTGGACCAACAAGAACATTCATCCCACCAAGATCGTCCAGCTCGGCGACGAGATCGAGGTGATGGTGCTCGACATCGACGAGGAGCGCCGCCGCATTTCCCTGGGCATCAAGCAGTGCAAGCCCAACCCCTGGGAAGAGTTCGCCGCGACCCACAAGAAGGGCGATCAAGTGATCGGCAACATCAAGTCGATCACGGATTTCGGCGTGTTCGTCGGCCTCGAGGGAGGCATCGACGGCCTCGTGCACCTGTCGGATATTTCCTGGAATCAGGCGGGCGAGGATGCCATACACAATTTCAAGAAGGGCGACGAGATCGAGACCATCGTGCTGTCCGTGGACGCCGAGCGCGAGCGCATTTCGCTCGGCATCAAGCAGCTCGATCGCGATCCTTTCTCGGCTTTTCTCGCCGATCATCCCAAGGGCAGCATCGTCTCCGGTGAAGTCACCGAGGTCGATGCCCGCGGCGCCGTGGTGGCGCTCGCCGAGGGCGTCGAGGGTCACATCCGCGCCTCGGAGCTCGGTCGCGAGCGGGTCGAGGATGCGCGCACCGCGGTCAAGGTGGGTGATACCCTCGAGGCGAAGTTCGTGGGTGTGGATCGCAAGAAGCGCACCATCTCGCTTTCCGTGAAAGCCAAGGACAGCGACGAGGAGGCGGCGGCCATGGAGGAATACTCGGCCAGCGCGTCCGACGTCGGCGCGACCCTCGGCGATATCATGAAGGCGCAGATGGATCACGGTGAGGATGAGGAGCCAGCGCGGGACAGCGACAAGTAAGACGATTCGAAATCGGCCGTTCGGGGTAACACAGGCCAACCGAGAGAGATAACAACAACCGTCACGACGCGGCGCCGCACCTACCTTTCGTGGCCCAGGCTCAGCCTCGTGGGACAGCCGTCGAGTGCAGGATTGCCCATCCGGCAGACAGGGTGGCGGTGGCATCACCACACCCTGCGGGGGGGGCCAGCGTGGTAAAGGCACCATGACTAAATCGGAACTGATCGAACGCATTGCGCAGAAGCAATCGCAGCTGGCCTATCGCGACGTCGAGCTTGCCGTCAAGACGCTGCTCGAGCACATGGCGGATCGATTGGCAGCCGGAGAGCGAATCGAGATACGCGGGTTCGGCAGCTTTTCTCTGCACTTCCGCCCGGGCCGGGTGGGGCGAAACCCGAAGACCGGAGCACCGGTGTCGCTGCCGGCCAAGTACGTGCCGCACTTCAAGCCGGGAAAGGAGCTGCGCGAGCGGGTCGACGGACGCGGCAAGGCGGTGAAGAGCCGTGTCGCCAGCGAGCCGATGGACGAAACGGAAAAAGCCGGCTGAGAACCTCTCCGCCGCGGCCGGCGCCGCGTGAAGCCATCCCCGCGTGAAGCCATCCGGATAGTTCGCATATACTCTCGGCTGCTCGGGCTGACGCGAGCCCCCCGGATGCCTTTCGAGGTCGGCATTGGCGCCATTTGATTTCCTCTGGTTCCTGCTGCCGTTGGCGGCCGCATCAGGCTGGCTGGTCGGGCGCTACGGAAAACGCCGACGGGAATCGGCGGCTACGGAAGACGATCTGCGTTCGAACTATTTCAAGGGCATCAACTACCTTCTCAACGAGCAGCCCGACAAGGCCATCGAGGCCTTCATCAAGGTTCTCGAGGTCGACAGCGAGACCGTCGAGACCCATCTCGCGCTCGGAAATCTCTATCGTCGCCGCGGCGAGGTCGATCGCGCCATCCGCATTCACCAGAACCTGATTGCGCGGCCGAACCTGGAGAGCGGGCAGCGCAGCGAGGCGCTGCTCGAGCTCGGACATGACTACCTGAGCGCCGGGCTTCTCGATCGCGCCGAGAATCTTCTTCGCGAGCTTGCCGACGGCGGGGATTACCGCGTGCAGGCGCTGCGTCAGCTCATCGACATCTACGAACAGGAAAAGGACTGGGACAAGGCCATCGACTCGGCGCGGCTGCTGGAGAAGGCCACCGGCAACCACTTGAGCCCGGTTGTCGCCCATTATCAGTGCGAGCTCGCCGAGCGTTTTCGCGAGTCCGGCGATCGGGACGACGCCCTCGAGCTCGCCAGGAAGGCCCTCGGCACTCACGATCGATGCGTGCGGGCGAGCATCCTCGAAGGCGATATCCTCACCGACCTCGATGAGCACGAGAGCGCGATTCGTGCCTACCAGAGGGTGGAGGAGCAGGACGCCGACTACGTGCCCGAGACCATCGGACGTATCCAGTACTGCTACCGGGCGCTGCAGCGCCCGCAGGAAATGGACGCGTATCTCAACGGGTTGATGCAGCGCTATGGGTGGATTACGCCGATGCTGGCGCTCGCGGATCTCAAGCGCGACCGGGACGGGGCCGACAAAGCCATCGAGTTCATCTCCGGTCAGCTGCGCCGTCGCCCCTCGGTACGCGGCCTGGATCGTCTGCTGGAGCTCGAGATGCAGAGCGGCGACGCGGACAAAGGCGCCCACGTGGCCATCCTCAAGGACCTCACCGGTGAGCTGCTCGCCGACCGGCCGGTCTACAAATGCCGGCACTGCGGATTTCCCGCCAAGCTGCTGCACTGGCAGTGCCCGAGCTGCAAGCACTGGAATTCCATCAAACCGATTCAGGGCATCGAAGGTGAGTGAGGTCGGTCCGCGCATCATCGTGGCGCTCGACTACGCCGATGCGGCGCCGGCGCTCGATCTGGCGACGCGCCTCGATCCGGCGCACTGCCGTGTGAAGGTCGGCAAGCAGCTGTTCACCCGCGCCGGTCCGGATATCGTCGAACGGCTCCAGGCGCGCGGCTTCACGGTGTTTCTCGATCTCAAATTCCACGACATCCCCAACACCGTCGCCGGCGCCTGCCGCGCTGCCGCCGAGCTCGGCGTGTGGATGGTCAACGTGCACGCCAGCGGCGGGCGACGAATGATGGAAGCGGCGCGGGAAGCCGTGGCAGCCGTGGCCGAGCCGCCGCTGCTGATTGCCGTGACCGTGCTCACGAGCCTTGCGCGCGAGGATCTGCGCGAGATCGGGGTCGTCGCAGAGGCCCAGGAGTTGGTGGCGCGGCTCGCGACGCTCGCCCACGCATGCGGCCTCGACGGCGTCGTCTGCTCGCCGAAGGAGCTGCGTGCGCTGGCGGCAGCGCTGCCGCCGGCGTTCCTGAGGGTCACGCCGGGTGTGCGCCCGGCGGGCGCGGACGCGGACGATCAGGCCCGCGTGGCGACCCCGGCCGACGCCATCGCCGATGGCGCCCACTATCTGGTTGTCGGCCGGCCGATCACGGCGGCAGCGGATCCGGCGGCCGCCCTGCGGGCCATCGAGACGCAGTTGGCGGGGGCGCGGGGCGCGTCCGCCTGAGTCGACGCCGCCGCGCCGAGCTCCGGTTACTTGTAGGCGAGTAGAATGCTTGCGCCGCTTGCCCCGGTTCGTTCCGTGTGCAGCGTTCCGGCGGCAAGCTCGCACCACTCGCCCACCGCGTAGGTCGTCGAGCTTTCTTCGAGGGCGAGCGTGATCTCACCGCTCAACACCAATGCCATCACCGAAACGTCGTGGGTGTGCATCGGCCCATCGGTGTTTGGCGGATACGTCTTGACCTCGGCGTTCCCGTAACCCTTTTCCTGCATGCGTTGCTCGAATTGATCCCGGTTCATCGGAATTCTCTCCCGTGAGGCACCAACGCGGCGATTGCGCGGCACCGACGCGCACACCATACCCCAAGTCCCGTTATGCTCCAAGTCGCCTTGGCAAAGGCGAACACGGGAGCGCCGCGCTAGGCGCACGCGAGGTTCTTGATCAGGACCTTCGAGCCACGCTCGTAGTTGTAAAGCGCCTGGCGCTGCACCGGCAGATCGCCGATGCTGGCCTCCTCGAAGGCACGTTCCTTGAACCAGTGGGTGGCCTGGGTGGTCAGCACGAAGAGACGATCGACGCCGTTGGCGCGCACCTCCTTTTCGACCTCCGAGAGCAGCAGATCGCCGCGACCGCTCTTTCGGTAGCTGTCGAGCACGGCCAGGCAGGCGAGCTCCGCTACGCGGTCCTCGGCAAAGGGGTGCACCGCCGCGCAGGCGATGATGGCGCCATCGCGCTCGAGCACCAGAAAGTCGTGGATGGCGGTTTCGATCTTGTCCCGGGAGCGGCGCACCAACGCGCCCTGGGCCTCGAGCGGCGCGATCAGCTCGAGAATGCCTCCGATGTCCTCCACCGTCGCCCGCCGAATGGTGTCGTAAGCCTCCGCGGTGACCATGGTGCCGATACCGTCGCGGGTGAAAAGCTCCAGCAGCAGCGCGCCGTCGATGCGATAGTCGAGCAGATGAGTGCGCGCGACGCCGTTCACGCAGGCGCGTACCGCGTGGGTCAGGAACTCGCGCGCGATGTCCGCCGATGCGCTACCCGATCGCGGCAGCGCGCCCAGCGCCTGGCGTGCGTCGGAGAGCGTCAGCTGACGGTTGATCGCCCCGCTCGGACCTTCGAGCAGCTGCTCGCGGCGCAGCAGCAGCAGCTTGTGGGCCTTGAGCTCGATGGCGATCTCCGTGGCCACGTCCTCCGCGCGCATGTTGAACACCTCTCCGGAGGGCGAGTAGCCGAGCGGCGCCACGAGCACGATGCTGCCGTCGTCGAGGTGCCGACCGATGGCCGCGGTGTCGACGCGGCGAACCTCCCCGGTGAAGGCGAAATCGACCCCGTCGCGAATACCCATAGGGCGCGCCGTGACGAAATTGCCGGACGCGACGCGAACACGCGCGCCGTGCATCGGCGAGTTGGCGAGTCCCATGGAGAGCAGCGCCTCGACGTGCGCGCGGACCGAGCCTGTGGCATCGACGACGGCGTCGAGCGCTTCGGGCGAGGTGACGCGCACGCCGTCCACGAAAGGGGTCTCGAGGCCGCGAAGGCGCAGGCGCTCGTCAATCTGCGGGCGGACGCCGAGCACCACGACCAGCTTTATGCCGAGGCTTTGCAGCAGCGCCATGTCGTGGACCAGCGCAGGGAACTCGCCAAGCGACAGCGCATCGCCCTCGAATTGGACGACGAAAATGCGCCCGCGGTGCGCGTGAATGTACGGCGCGGAGCCGCGAAAGCTGCGCACGAAGCTGGTAGGGTCGTCCACGGCTTTGCTTCAGGAGATGCCCAGGTCGCGGGCGGTCAGATCGAGCGCACGGGCAGCCTTGTCAATCAGCTCGTCGATCTCGGAGCGGCTGATGACGAGCGGCGGCGAGACGATCATCGAGTCGCCGACGGCGCGCATGATCAGGTCGTTGGCGGTGCAGTGGTCACGGCACAGGCTGCCCACGTCACCGGGCGGATCGAACATCAAGCGCGTGTCCTTGTTTTTGGCGAGCTGCAGCGCGCCGAGCATTCCGACTCCCCGCACCTCTCCCACCAGTGGGTGGGTCTCGAACTCGCGAATCCGCGACTGCAGGTAGGGAACGGTTTCCTGCTCGGCCCGCTCGATGATGCGCTCGTCGCGCAGTATGCGCACGTTGGCCGCGGCGACCGCGCAGCAGGCGGGATGGCCCGAATACGTGAACCCGTGCTGGAATTCACCGCCTTTCTCGATGAGTACGTCGGCTACGGCGTCGCTGAGCATGACACCTCCGATCGGCAGGTAGCCCGACGAAAGCCCTTTGGCGATGCTCATGAGATCCGGCTCGAGGCCGTAGTAATCGCTGCCGAACCATTTGCCCGTGCGGCCGAATCCACAGATGACTTCGTCGACTACCAGCAGAATGTCGTATTTTCTGCAGATGCGCACGATCTCGGGCCAGTAGGTCTCGGGGGGGACGATGACGCCGCCGGCGCCCTGGATGGGCTCGCCGATGAACGCCGCGACACGCTCGGGACCGAGGTGCTCGATACGTTCCTCGAGCGCGCGCGCCGCGCGCAATCCGAATTCCTCCGGCGTGAGCCCCTCGCCGAGCGCGTACCAGTACGGCTGCATGATGTGCTCGATGTCCGGTATCGGCAATCCGCCCTGGCGGTGCATGGGCTTCATGCCGCCGAGGCTGGCGCCGGCCATGGTGCTGCCGTGGTAGGCATTCTCGCGGCTGATGATAACGGTGCGTGCGGGCTTGCCCTTGATATCCCAGTAACGACGCACCAGGCGCACCACGGTGTCGTTGGCCTCGGAGCCCGAGTTGGTAAAAAACACGTGATTGAGATGCGCGGGCGTTACCTCCGAGAGCAGCGCCGCCAGATCGGTTGCGGGTGGATGGCTGGTTTGAAAGAAGATGTTGTAGTAGGGCAGCTCCTGCATCTGCTCGTAGGCAACCCGCGCGAGCTCCTTGCGCCCGTAACCGATGTTCACGCACCACAAGCCCGCCATGCCGTCGAGAATGCGCCGACCGTCCGAATCCCACACGTAGACGCCGTCGGCGCGCGTGATGATGCGGCTGCCCTTGCGGTTCAGGGCTTTCGAGTCGGTGAAAGGGTGCACGTGGTGGAGCCGATCGAGCTCCTGCCATTGCGCGGTGTCGAGATTTCTGCCGGGTATTGTCATGTTCATACGTTCAGAAGAAGGAATTCCCGCTCCCAGGAGCTGATCACCTTGTGGTAGTGATTGAGCTCGCCGTCCTTGACCGCCGTGTAGGCGAGGACGAAATGCTCACCGAGTATCTCGATGAGAGGTGTGCACTCGCGCAGCAGTCGCAGCGATTCCTGCAGTCCGAAAGGCAGCGAGAACGGCAGCTCGTAGGCGCTGCCGTTCAACGGCTCGCTGGGTTCGAGCTTCTCGATCATGCCGAGATACCCGCAGGCGAGCGACGCCGCAATGGCCAGATACGGATTGGCGTCGGCGCCGCCGACGCGATTCTCGATGCGCCTCGCCTGCGCCTCAGACATCGGCACGCGCAGCCCGGTGGTGCGATTGTCGTAACCCCACTGCACATTGATGGGTGCGGCATACCAGCGCGTGATGCGTCGATAAGAGTTGACGTTGGGTGCGAAGATGGACATGGCGGCTGGCAGATACTTCTGCAGTCCGGCGATATGGGCGTAGAACAGCGGGGTCTCTGCGCCATTGCCGTCGCTGAAGATGTTTCTGCCGGTCTCTATATCGACGACGCTTTGATGAATATGCATCGCGCTGCCGGGCTCCCGCTCCATGGGCTTGGCCATGAACGTCGCGTACATATCGAGGCGCAGCGCCGCCTCGCGCACGGTGCGCTTGAACAGAAACGCCTGGTCGGCGAGGTCGAGCGCATCGCCGTGATTGAGGTTGATCTCCATTTGCGCGGCGCCGGATTCGTGGATCAGCGTATCGAGCTGTATGTCCTGCGCCTCGCAGTAGTTGTAGATGTTCTCGATGAGCGGCTCGTGCTCGTTGATGGCGTCGATGCTGTAGGACTGACGGCCGCTCTCGGCGCGTCCGGAGCGCCCGACCGGCGGCTCGAGGGGATAGTCCGGATCGGTATTCGGCTTGACCACGTAGAACTCGAGCTCGGGAGCGACGACTGGCCTCCAGCCGCGGGCCTCGTAGAGATCGAGCACGCGCCTCAGGACGTGTCGTGGTGCGGCCTCGACCGCCTCGCCGTCGGGATAGAAGCAGTCGTGGATGACCTGCGCAGTGGGCTCCTCGGCCCACGGCACCAGCCGGATGGAGGAAGCGTCACCGCGGCATAGCATGTCGCCATCGGAAGGATTGATGGCGCGCACGTCCTCGGGATAGTCGCCGGTCACCGTCAGCAGCAGCAAGGCCTCGGGCAGATTCATGCCCTCGTCCTCGCAGTACTTGTCGGCGGGCATGATCTTGCCGCGCGCAACGCCGGACATGTCGGGCATCAACGCCTCGACCTCGGTAATGGCGCGCTGCTCACACCACTTCGGAATCGACGTCATGACTCCTGGTCTCTCGGGCGTGGGCGCGGCAAGCATCGCCGAAGGCTTCGAACAGCGCGAGCGAGTGCGGATTTTTCATTACCTGCCATTCGGGATGCCATTGCACCGCGAGCGCGAAGGAGCGTGCGTCGGCGACTCTGAGCGCCTCCAGCGTGCCGTCGGACGCGGTGGCCTCGATGACGAGCCCTTCGCCCAGCCGGTCGATACCCTGGGCGTGCAGCGAGTTCACCTCGATGACGCGGGTGCCGAGCAGTCGATGCAGCATCCCGCCGTCGGCCAGCTGCACCTCGTGAACCGGCGCGTACTGCAGATCGATTGCCTGCGCGGAATCCTCCCTGTGGTCCATGCGGCCCGGAACCACGTGAATTTTCTGATGCAGGCTGCCGCCGAAGGCCACGTTCATCTCCTGGAATCCACGGCATATGGCGAACACGGGCAGCCCGGCGTCGATGGCCGCGCGAATCAGCGGCAGAGTGGTGGCGTCGCGGTGCGGATCGTGCAGGGTGCCTTGCTCGCTCGGCTCGCCACCGTAGTGATGGGGCTCCACGTTGGAAGGGCTGCCGGTGATCAGCAGGCCGTCGAGCATGCCGAGCAGCTCGGCCAGCGCGAGCCGGCCGCCGAGTGCCGGGATGAGCAGCGGCAAGCCGCCCGCGGCGGTGGCGACGGCGGCGACGTATTTCTCGCCGACGGCGTGAAACATGTGCGGCTCGATGCGCTTTCGGCAGGCGGGAATGCCGATGACGGGCTTGCTGGTGCTCATGGGCCCTGGAGCGGTGAAAAACGGTCCTTCATAACGCAATGACCCGTCTCGCCGGCCTCTCGAGGCACGCTCGACGGGTCTTTGGACGATAGCGTGTCGAAGGCGGGTTTTCCAGTATTTCCAGTCGCTTACCGGCGATATGCAAGCGCCTTTTGAGGCTTGCGGTTTTTTGTCAGAATGGCTGCCGCGGCGGTGTTCCAGGGGGCGCCGCCGGCGGCTGGCACACCCCACTCGAACGGAGACAGGCATGGCACGTGAAATAAACCGCTACAGCGCCCGAATCACACAACCGAAATCCCAGGGTGCCTCTCAGGCCATGCTCTATGCGACCGGCATGACCGAGAAGGACATGGACAAGGCCCAGGTCGGCATCGCCAGCGTCTGGTACGAAGGCAATCCCTGCAACATGCACCTGCTGGGGCTCGCCGAGAAGGTCAAGGAAGGCGTCGAGGCCGCCGGCATGATGGGCATGCGTTTCAACACCGTCGGCGTGAGCGACGGTATCTCCATGGGCACCGAGGGCATGTCGTTCTCGCTGCAATCACGGGATCTGATCGCGGATTCCATAGAGACGGTGACGCGCGGTCAGTGGTACGACGCCAACGTCTCCATTCCCGGATGCGACAAGAACATGCCCGGCTGCATGATGGCCATGGGGCGCATCAATCGCCCTGCGTTGATGGTCTACGGCGGCACGATTCGCGCAGGGCGCGCCGAGGGCAAGCCCGTGGACATCGTCTCCGCGTTTCAGAGCTACGGTGAGTTTCTCGCCGGACACATCGACGACGGCCAGCGCCAGAACATCGTCAGAAATGCCTGTCCCGGCGCCGGCGCCTGCGGCGGCATGTACACCGCCAACACCATGGCGACGGCTATCGAGGCCATGGGCATGTCGTTGCCCTACAGCTCGTCGACGCCGGCGACCAGCCCGGCAAAGCTCGAGGAGTGTCTGCGCGTGGGAGAGGTGGTTCGCGGGCTGCTCGAGAACGATCTCAAGCCGAGGGACATCATGACCCGCGACGCGTTCGAGAACGCCATGGTCATGGTGATGGCGCTGGGCGGATCCACCAATGCCGTGCTGCACCTGATCGCCATCTCGCGCGCGGTCGGGGTCAATCTCACCATCGACGACTTTCAGGCCATCAGCGATCGCATTCCGTTCATCGCGGATCTCAAGCCGAGCGGGCGTTACGTGATGGAGGACCTGCACCAGGTCGGTGGCACGCCGGCGGTCATGAAATATCTGCTGGAGAACGATCTGCTGCGCGGTGATTGCATGACGGTCACCGGACGGACCGTCGCCGAGAATCTCGCCGACCTGCCGGGGCTCAGCGAAGGGCAGGCGATCATCCATCCGCTCGATCGCCCCATCAAGCCGAGCGGACACATTCAGATCCTCAAGGGCAATCTCGCCCCGGGCGGCGCGGTCGCCAAGATCACCGGCAAGGAGGGACTCGTCTTCTCGGGACCGGCCAACGTCTTCGATGCCGAGGAAGACATGCTCAGGGCCCTCGAGGAGGGCAGGATCAACAAAGGTGACGTCATCGTCATCCGCTACGAGGGCCCCAAGGGCGGTCCGGGCATGCCGGAGATGCTGACGCCCACCTCGGCGATCATGGGCGCGGGTCTCGGCAACGACGTGGCGCTCATCACCGACGGCCGCTTCTCCGGCGGGTCGCATGGCTTCCTCATCGGGCACGTGGTGCCCGAGGCCCAGGAGGGTGGTCCCATCGGACTCGTCAACAGCGGCGATCGCGTCACCATCGATGCCGAGCGCAACCTCTTGAGCGTCGATGTCGACGACGCCGAGATGGAGGCGAGGCGCGCCGCCTGGACCATGCCCGCCTACAAGGAGACCCGCGGCACCCTCGGCCGGTACATCAAGACGGTCAAGAACGCTTCCGAGGGCTGTGTCACGGACGAGTAGTCGCGGTTTGACTAAAGTCATTCCGAGGTTCGCGGCGTGCGGAGGCGCCCGTGCTGAGGGCTCGACGCCGGCGCCGTCGCATTCGCCGGCTGATTTTTATCTTACTCGTCAGCGTCGCGCTGCTGATGGTGGGCAGCGCCGGCGCGGTGCTCGCGTGGCGATGGATGGATCCGCTCACCACCTCGTTCATCCTCCAGCGCAAGGCTTCGGAGCTGCTCGCAGGGGGCCGCGCCCGTGACGTCGAGCACCGTTGGGTCGCCTGGCAGGCGATCTCCGAGAATGCCGGTCTGGCGGTCATCGCCTCGGAGGATCAGCGTTTCGCCGAGCACTGGGGATTCGACGTGGAATCCATCCAGGACGCCATCGAGGAGCGGCAGCGGGGCGGACGCATGCGCGGAGCCAGCACCATCAGTCAGCAGGTGGCGAAGAATCTGTTTCTCTGGCCCGGCCGCAGCTGGCTGCGCAAGGGCCTGGAAGCTTACTTCACCGTCCTCATCGAGCTCTGCTGGTCGAAGCGCCGCATCCTCGAGGTCTATCTCAACGTCGCCCAGTTCGGCGACAAGACCTTCGGCGTCGGCGCCGCCAGCGAACGTTTTTTCGGCAAGCGCGCATCGCAGCTCAGCGCCTACGAGGCGGCGCTGCTGGCCGCGGTGCTGCCCAACCCGGTGCGCCTGCGGGTCGAGAGCCCGTCGGCCTATGTGCGCCAGCGGGCGCGGTGGATTCAGCGCCAGATGCGCGCGCTCGGCGGGTCCGCCCATGTGCGCAGCATCTGAGCGGCGCCCCGGCGCGGGCATCGCGTGATTCAGCCATTCATCATCGGCACGCGAAACGCGGGTGCGTTCCTGCACGCGGGCGCGGCGATACTCGGGCAGGGCGGCTCGGCGCTCGACGCCGTGGAAGCGACCACGCGGCTCGTGGAAGACAACCCCGAGGACACCTCGGTCGGCACGGGCGGTATCCCCAATCTCCTCGGCGTGCCTGAGCTCGATGCCAGCATCATGTGCGGAAGGACGTTGAGAAGCGGGGCGGTGGGTGCCATCAAGGGTTTCAAGCACCCCATCAGCGTCGCCCGGCGGGTGCTCGAGGAGTGCCCGCACGTGCTGCTGGTGGCCGAGGGCGCGGAGCGCTTCGCGCGTATGATGGGCTGTGAGGCCGGCGATCTGGAAACCGAGACGAGCAGAAGGGTCTACCGCTCGTTCGTTGCCGACGCCTTCGAGCACGAGGGCATCGACGAGTCTCAGGCCTGGGTCGTCGAATACGTTCGCAGCCAGGGGCTGCGCGAGTGGTACGCGCGCCTTGCCGACGACCACCACGGCACGGTCAACGTCCAGGCGATGGACGCCGACGGCAATGTCGCCTGCGCCGTTTCCACCAGCGGCACGGCGCTCAAGTTTCCCGGCAGGCTCGGCGACAGTCCCATCATCGGCGCTGGAAACTACTGCGATAACCGTTACGGGGCGGCCGCCTGCACCGGCCGGGGCGAGCTCTCCATGCGTGCGAGCACGGCGAGATCGCTCATCCACTTTCTCGCCGAGGGCCTCGGCGTCGAGGCCGCCGCCAGGCGCGCGATGAAGGACGTCCACGCGCTGTCGAGCTATGGCGCCATGAACTGTCTGCTCATGGACGCGCATGGAAACACCGTGAGCGCGACGACGGTGAGCGGGCGCGAGAGCATTCACTGGTTCATGGACTGCCATGCGAGCGAGCCGCAGAGGCGCGTCGGCATCAACGTCACGCCGTAGGCGTCCGCAGGCAGTCTCGAAACGGGTAACATGGCGCACGCACCATGAGCACGTATCCTTTCATGCAGGTGGATGCGTTCACCGATCGCGCGCTCGGCGGTAACCCCTGCGCGGTGGTCTTCGACGCCGACGATCTCGATGACCATCTGCGCCTGCGCATCGCCCGGGAGATGAACCTGTCGGAGACGGCTTTCGTCGAGCGCGCACGCAGCGCCGACGTCGGCGCGCGCTACTTCACTCCGAACCGCGAGATCCCGCTGGCCGGGCACCCCACCATTGCCACCGTGTTCGCCCTCTTCGAGTCCGGGCGACGCAGCCTCGACGGCGCGCTGACGCGCATCTCACTCGAGCTCAAGGCGGGCATCATCGACGTGGAGGTGCACGCACGGGACGGGCGCCCGGGACGCGTCGTCATGTCGCAGATGCGGCCCGCGTTCATGGCGCGCTACGAGGCGCGCGACCTGCTACCGGTGTTCGGCCTGTCGGCCGAGGACGCCATGCCGGGGCTCACGCCGCAGACCGTCAGCACCGGCACGCCGCAGCTGATGATCCCGGTGGCGAGCCACGACGCGCTGCGCCGCGTGCGGATCGATGCCGATGCCTACGCGGCGCTCGCCGCCGGGGGCGACTTCTTCAGCCCCCACGTGTTCGCGCTCGGCGGCGTCACCGAGGCGGGTGCGACCTTCGCCCGTCACGTCGGCGCGCTGCCGGGGGGCGCGGAGGATCCGTTCACGGGCTCCGCCACCGGCGGCATGGCCGCGTACCTGTGGCACTACGGTGTCATCGACACGCCCGCGTTCGTCGCCGAGCAGGGTCATTGGATGGGGCGCCCGGGCAAGGCGTTCGTCGAGGTCGTCGGACCGCGCGATGCCATCGAGACCGTCAAGGTCGGCGGCGAGGCGGTGACGGTGGTGCGCGGCGAGCTGGACCTCGGGCGGGTAGGGCGGGGTTGATCCTGCGTGCGCGAGCGGCCGCGGCAGCCTGGGCGCTCGCGCTCGCCGGGCTGCTCGGTCTCGCGGGTGTGCGCGCCGAGGTGCCGGTGTCCATCGGTTATCGCGTCGTCGCCACCTATCCCCATGATCCGCAGGCCTACACGCAGGGTCTCGTCTACGCCGGCGGCGCGCTGTACGAGAGCACCGGACTCTACGGGCGCTCGAGCGTGCGCCGGGTGGATCTGGCAAGCGGTCGGATTCTGGCGGCAAGGCCGCTCGCGCCGCAGCACTTCGGCGAAGGGCTGACGGCCATCGGCGAGCGTCTCATCCAGCTCACCTGGCGCTCGGGCACCGCCATCGTCTACTCGCGCGCCAACCTGCGCCCGCTCGGGCAGTTCCGCTACGCCACCGAGGGCTGGGGGCTCACCCACGACGGCAGGCACCTGATCATGAGCGACGGCAGCGACACGCTGTACTTTCTCGACGCCGACCGCTTCACCGAGGTGCGACGGGTGAAGGTGCACGACGCGAGCGGCCCGGTTCGATCGCTCAACGAGCTCGAGTACATCGGCGGCAGCGTTTTCGCCAACGTCTGGCAGTCGTCGCGCATCGTGCGCATCGATCCGGCGTCCGGCCGCGTCACCGGGTTCGTCGATCTCTCGGCGCTCACCGATCGCATGCGCGGTGAGCCGGGCACCGACGTGCTCAACGGCATTGCCTACATTCCGGGAAGCGGGCGGGTGCTGGTCACGGGCAAGCGCTGGCCGAGCCTGTTCGCCATCGAGCTCGTCGAGCGGGACCCATGACACCCGGGCCGCGCAGCGCAGCGCATCGAGAAGGGGCGCCGAGCGCAATGCTCTCCCGGCCGGCCGAGAGGCGTGCGCGCCTTTCACGGCTCAAAGCGCGTAGTGCTTCTCGAGAATGGCGCGGGTGAAGCTCGGGCGCAGGTAGAATCCCCGCGGCAGAGTGCGCACGTGCTCGCCGCTCTCGCCGATGCCCCAGCGGCGCGCGCGCGAGTCGGCGGCCTTGGGTCGAATCTGCAGGCAGGCGCCGTGGTGGGCGCTGATGTGCTCGAGCTCGCCCAGGCACACCATGTCCATGAGCTCGTGCCAGTCCGCGGCGAGCGCTGCCTCCTCCTGCGCGGACGGGCTCCACAGCAGCGGCCAGCCGAGCACGCGATCGCCGGGGGCGGTGTCGGCGTCGCTCACCACCGGCACCCACAGGACCCGGGCGAGCTTGGCGTACACGTTCGAGCCACGCCAGTGCCCGGAAGACGCGCCCGTCAGGGGCACCGTGCAGACGTAGGTGGACTCCCTCGGCTCGCCCTCGCGGCTCACCGGGATGGTCTTGAGCTCCACGCCGATGAGCTGGAAATCCGGCTCCGATCGCGAGCCGGCGGTAGCGCCCAGATAGGTCTCGATGAGCTGCCCCGCCCAGCCCTTGGCGCGGCGGCTGTCGCTCGGCACCGGGCGCCGCTGACCGGCGGCGAGCGCGGCCAGCGGCGCGCCCGCCATGCCGACCGCCCGGGCGAGCAGCTCGTCCTCGCTGCGCGGCGGCGGATTCGGATGCCAGCGGCGCGCGTCGCTCACGGCAGGCCGTCGGGCTCGGGCAGCGGCCGGCCATGGCCGTCGATGAACGTCACGGCCGGCGAGTCGGCCACCGTCGCCACGCGCGTCACCGCTGTGCCGGACTCGCCGGCCCAGGCCATGAGGTCGGTGTGCGCGTGCGCCGGCACGCTGAAGCAGAGCTCCAGGTCACCGCACGCCCGCGGCAGCGCCGACCAGTCGCCATCGGCGTCCAGTCGCCGGCGCGCCGCCGCCGCCAGCGGCAGCGCCGCCAGATCCATGCGTGCGCCCAGTCCCAGGGGCGCGAGCAGCGCGGCGAGCGCCGCCTCCAGCCCCTCGCTCAAATCGGCAGCGGCACCGTTACAGGCGCGCACGCGACGTCCGAGGGCGACGCGAACCATCGATGGCAGGGGCCGCGCCGCGGCCACGTCCACCTGCAGGCAGCCGCTCACGTAGATGCCGTCGCCGGCGCCGATACGCGGTGCGCGCGCGGCGGCGGCCCCGGCGAGCCGTCCGTGGCCGATCACCGTGGCGGCGAACGGGCCACGCGTGGTGTCGCCGCCGACCAAGGCCACCGAGCAGGGCACGGCGACCGCGAACAGCGCGTCGCTGAACGCGCCCAGCCAGGCCTCGTCGGCCTCGGGAACCGTGAGCGCCAGCGTCGCCCAGGCCGGCTGCGCACCGGCCGCCGCCAGCCGGTTGAGGGCCGTTGCCATGACGTCGTTGCCGAGACGCGCCGGGTCGTGCGCGCGCGCCTGCTGGGCGGCGCCGGCGTAGACGGCGACGCCGGTCACCAGGAGTTCGCCGGCGCCGAGCCGCAGCACCGCGCCGTCGTCGCCGATGCCCACCAGCACGTCGTCGCGCACGGGCAGCGGGCGGGTGAAGAAGCGATCGATGAGGGCGAACTCGCCGAGGGACATGCTGGTAGTGCGGGGCAACCCGCTGCGGCCGCGACCGCCCCATTGTACGCGCGCCGGCCCCCGGCGCTCGACAGCCGGCGGGCGGCGACGTCGACGATGGCGATCAGGAGGCTTTGTACGCGCCGCTGAACCTGCGGTAGAAGATCAGCACCTTGCGCACGTAGTCCTGGGTCTCGGGATAGGGCGGGACCTTGTAGCCGTAGCCGATGACGGCGTTCTCGCCCGCGTTGTACGCGGCCAGCGCCAGCACCACGTCGTTGAACTGCTGGATGAGATTGCGCAGGTGAAGCACCCCGGCGTACAGGTTCTGGGTGGGATTGCGCGAGTCGCGCACGCCGTAGCGTTTTGCCGTCTCCGGCATCAGCTGCATGAGGCCGACGGCGCCGGCGCGCGACACGGCGCTGGGATCGTAGGCGGACTCGACACGCACCACCGCGTGGACGAGGTTGCGATCCAGGCTCAGCTCCCGGGCCACCCGGTCGATGAGATGCGTGTAGCGACGCTGGTTCTCCTCCATGTGCTGGCTCGGGGGCCTGTGCGCGCTGCCGCGGCGCTCGTAGCCCCGCTTGCCGCGCACCAGCAGCTCGGAGCCGGGTCCCATGGGCCGGTCGGACAGATGCACGACGCCGTCGCGATCGACGAACCGCCACACGTCCGCGGCGGCGCGGGGCGCAGCGAGCACCAGGCACAGGACGGCGACCACGGCCGTGGCGCCGGTGACGATGCTTGCCGTCGGTGGTCGATGCATGACGCGACAGTCCCCCGGGGTGCGCGAATACCGGAATTATAGCGGTCCAATTCAGGGGATCCCGAACGCGTTTCGCAAAATCTGCAGACTCGCCAGCGCGTACAGGCCGGCGACCACGTCGTCGAGCATGACCCCGAGGCCGCCGGCCACGCCGCGGTCGATGCGCCCGATGGGCCAGGGCTTGAGAATGTCGAAGAGGCGGAACAGCACGAATCCGAGCAGCGTGCCCTGCCAGCTCCAGGGGCTGCCGGTGAGGGCGATGAGCAGGCCGACGATCTCGTCCCAGACGATGCCCGGATGGTCCGTGACACCCAGGCGCCGGCCGGCCCGATCGCAGAGCCACACGCCGGCGATGGCGAGCACCAGCACCACCGCCAGGTAGAGCGGAATCGGCAGATCCGCCATGGGGATATAGATGAGCACCCCCACCAGGCTGCCGGCGGTTCCGGGGGCCACGGGCGCGAGGCCCGCGCCGAAGCCGCTGGCGAGCAGCACGGGGGGCTCGCGCAGGGCCGCGACGGGGATGCGCGGCGGCGGGGAAGGGCGCTTCACGGGAAATGCCGGTAGCCGGGCGCGGGCGTGAAGGGCGTTCCGTCGGCGCGCTGGATGTGCAGGCCCGGTGCCGCGGTCACGGTGCCGATGGCGCTCACCGGGCAGCCCACGGCCTGCAGGCGGTGCTCGGCTTCGTCCAGGTCCCCGGGGGAGACGGTGAAGCACAGCTCGTAGTCGTCCCCCGACGCGAGCGCCAGCGTCCAGGCGCGCTCGCGGGGCAGCGCCTCGGCGAGCACCGACGACAGCGGCAGGCGCTCGAGCTCGATGCGCGCGCCGCAGGCGCTCGCCGCCAGCACGTGACCCAGGTCCGCGGCCAGGCCGTCGGACACGTCGATGGCGGCGGAAGCCAGCCCGCGCAGCGCGATGCCGGCCTGCACCCGCGGCTCGGGCCGATGCAGGCGTGCCCGCACCCACGCGCGGGCGGCCGTCGACAGCGCGGCGCCCTCGTCGGCCAGTGCCAGACCCGCGTCGCCGAGGGTGCCGGTCACCAGGATGCGATCCCCGGCCGCGGCGCCGGCGCGGCGCAACGCCGCGCCGCGGGGCACGCTGCCGAGCGCCTCCACCGTCACGCTCAATCTGCCGCGGGCCGTCACCGGGGGCGCGACGTCGAGCCGGTAGCGTTCGGCGAGGGCCAACAGGCCCTGCTCGAAGGCGCGCTGCCAGCAGCGCGCGTCGTCGCCGTCGGGGTGGGTGAGGCTCGATCGCACGGCCCGGGGCGTGGCGCCCATGGCGGCGAGATCGCTCAGGTTGACCGCCAGGGCCTTGAAGCCCACGTCGGCCGGCGCCGTCTCGATGGCAAAGTGCACGCCTTCGACCAGCGTATCGATGGCGACGACGACATCCTCGTCGGCGCCGAAGGCATGCACTTCGGTGACGGGGATCGTCGGCGTCAACGTATCAGGGGCGCTTGGCATTTGTGTTATAACTGGCAGCGCGCAACGATGCGGCTCCTTGAGCGCGAATCCCGAACATGGCTCTGAACATCTTGTTTCTCATCGTCACCGCCATCGTCGCCTACCACGGTCTTACCTGGCGGGACGAGGAGGGCGAGTCGGACTTCGTGCGACTCCTGTTCGGAGCCATCGCGCTGCTGTTCTTCTTTCGCGTGCTGCTGGCCGATGTCTTGAAGCTGTGGGGTTAGGGCAGAGTTTACTCAATTACGCCAAGCCGCCACCAAGATAACGGTCGCTACTGCTTGTAGCTTCGCTGCTCATCATCCAGCTCCGGTACCCGCAACAGACGTTCCTTCTCCGGCTTGGCGAGCTCGCTGCGAAGGTAGGCCGCCCGCTCGGCGATACCCGGCGGTTTCTGCGCCTGCTTTCTGAGGAATCGCGTCAACCAGTGCGGCCCTTCCGCGAGCTCGGGATCGAGCGCCAGGGCCTGCTCGTAGTCGGCGATAGCTTTCTCGTAGTGGCCCATGCGATCGCGCAGGATGCCGCGGTTGGCGTAGCTCGCGCCGAAATCGGGCTGGCGTGCGATGGCCGCGTCGAATACTGCCAGGGACTCGTCGAAGCGTTCGAGCTGCATCAGGGTACGGGCGCGCCCGCGCAGCGCGTGAAGGTGGTTGCCATCGATGGCGAGCGCTTCGTCGTACTTGGCCAGCGCGCGCTCGTACTCGCCGTCCTCGAACAGCGTGTTCGCATCCAGGTAGGGGAGGTCGCCGGGATTGCGCGGCGAGATCATGGAATCGTAAATCGTCCATCCCACCCACGCGATGGTAAGCGTGATGGCGGTCCACTTGAGGAACCGGTACATGGCGTTACTCACCGCCCGGCATTCCTATGGTCGACAGGTTGTAGAGGAAAGAGAACACGATGGAAACGAACGCACTGATGATGCGGGCGCGATTCATCTGACCCGCGACCTCCTGCTCGTCGAGCTCGCGTGCGAGCTTGCGTTGCAGCCGGCGCACGCTCAGGACCCAGATGAGCTTGCTCATGGGCCAGAACAGCAGCGCCGCCAGGATCACGACCCAGACGATGAAATTCAGCATGGCAGAAAAAAAAAGAGGAGGGTCGCCCCTCCCCTACTCCTCGAAATGGCGCAATTTGTTAGCTGTTGGTATCCACCGGAGGCCGCGCTGGCTTTTTGGTGCGTGTTCCTCGTGAGATCACGTCACCTGTGTGCCCTGTGGCACTGACCATCGCGCGATACGGCGCGCCATTTGAAATTGTTGATTGACAGTATAGACCACCCGCGCTGGTGCGAGGGGGAGGCCGGGGCCTCCCCCTGCGCGGGTCAACGGGTCCTCACAGCTCCTTGGACGCCTCGTGGACATCACCGATGTCCTCGTAGAGCGACTGGATCTCCGTCTCCGGAACCGTCGAGAGCTCCATCTTGTAGGCCAGGAACCACATCATGAACACACCCAGTGCCCACCAGAGGATCTGCCAGGCCCAGATGGAGGGCATGCCGAAGGTCCAGGTGGCCATATCGTTCGGGTTGCCGAAAATCGTGTTACCGATGACGGCGCCCGGACCGATACCGAAGAAGAACCAGACCAGCGTGATGATCCACGCGATCGGCACCAGGCCCTTCTTGGCCGCTGGCAGCGAGGCGTGCTCACGCAGGAAGCTGTGGAACTTCATGCGGTGCTGGGTCTCAGCCTGATTCTGGGTCATGGCCGAGATGATGATGGCCAATCCCAGATTGAAGAGGATGCCCCAGCCGGCCGAGTGGATGGTCAGCGGCCAGCGGCCCCAGGCGGTGATGCCAAGGTTCTGCCCGATGGTCTCGGTGCAGGTGACCGCGATGAGACCAGCGA
Organism: Gammaproteobacteria bacterium; assembly: GCA_011775625.1. GTDB lineage: Bacteria > Pseudomonadota > Gammaproteobacteria > HK1 > HK1 > JAABYT01. The sequence goes on from JAABYT010000039.1 coordinate 81,741, forward strand.
TGAGACCGATGGTGCAGCCCTGGCGGGTGAGCCACGGGAACCAGCACACAGCCATCAGGGACGGCCACATCTGGAAGCCGTAGGCCACCGCGAGACCACCCAGCAGCACCAGCGCGTCCCGCGACGTGGTGGCAACCACCAGAGCAGCCAGCACGATGACGCCGACGCCGACGCGGCCCCAGAATTTCTGGGCACCGTGGGAGGCGTTGGGCATCATGAAGTGCTTGAGCAGATCGCGGGTCAACATGCCGCCGGCGGTGGACATGTAGGCGGCGCCGGTGGACTGCATGGCAGCCAGGGCGCATACCGCGAGCAGGCCCACCAGCCACGGTGCCGCGTCGCTCATCAGTCCAATGAGCTGTGGCACCAGCATGCCCTGCTTGCCGGCCGACTCCATCAGATCCTTGCCTCCGAGGCCGGCGCTGAGAACGTCGTTGACGTGCTCGGGATGCGCCGCCGCGAACGAGGTGTCGGCACCCAGGAGGTGTCCGCCGAGCGCCTGCATGGCCGTGAAGAAGAACAGGATCAGGCCGATACCGAAGGAAGACGCCCACACCTGCTGCGGCGCGAAGGGCCGCGGGTTGGTGTTGGAGAACGCCCACATGGAGAACGCCGGAGAGGAATGGATGCCCATGAGCGCGAACATGTAGGTCAGGATCATGATGCCGGTCCAGGCGCCGCCGGCGGCCTTGGGCCCCGCGGAGACGAACTGGATGACGCCGGGTATGGCGATGTAGTGGCTGTAGCCGTCGAGCGTCACCTTGCCGTTGGTGCCGAGCTTCTGCCCCGCCGCGGCCGTCGCCCTGTCGAACTCTGCGAGCGCGAAGATGCCCTCGTTGAGCTTGGTCCAGCCGCCGACGTAGGAAAGGGCGATGATGCCGATCAGCGTGATGCCGAGCATCAGCAGGACGCACTGCAGGGTGTCCACGTAGGCCACGGCGCGCAGTCCGCCCGATGCGACATAGATGAACACCACCGCCGAGAGCAACCACATGCCGACGTCGACCGAGAACAGGCCGTCAGTGAGCACGTTGAACAGGAAGCCCGAGGCGCGCAGCTGCAGGCCGAGATAGGGCACCGAGAACACCAGCGCCACCAGCACCACCAGAATGCGGATGACATCCGACTTGAAGTAGTGCGAGAGCATCTCGCCCGGCGTCACGAAGCCGAAGCGTTTGCCCAGCATCCACTGGCGTTTCAGGAACATGACCCCGGTGAACGGGATGGTGATGGCGTAGAACGAGGCGTAGGCGTACTGGAAGCCGTCGCGGTACAGCAGCCCTGGATGCCCCATGAAGGTCCAGCCGGAGAACGACGTGGCCGTTGCCGCGAGCACGAATACCCACAGCGACAGGCGTCGCCCGGCGATGAAATAGTCACTGGCTGTCTTGGCCTGCATCGCACCCCGTACTCCCCAGAAGATGCAATACGCCCAATACAGCACGACGAATATGAACAACCAAACGACTGATGCGCTCATTGTCGTCCCCCCAATAATGGCCAATTGGTCGAGTGGCCCGTTGGCGAGTGCTCCTGCATCGACGCGCTTCCCCCGGACCCCTTGCGGCTGCGGCAGGTCGAACCCCCTCGGCTCGCGCCAACCACCCCGTCAGAGGGGCTGTGCAACAATTGTGCCTCTTTACGAACGCTTTACGTTTCAGAGGCTTAATACGAATTTTCTGTGTTGTACCGGAGTAGATGTGGATAACCTGTTACAGGAGGTAACGGGATCCGTGGGGTGATTGGAAACGCGGGTGCCTAGCGGGGCCGCGGGATGCCCAGGCGCTGGCGGCGCTCCCACAGGGCCTTGCGGCTGATGCCGAGGCGCTCGGCGAGCTCGGTCTCGGTCATCTCGCTTTGATGGGCCTCGACGAAGGCCCTGAAGTACTCCTCCAGGGAAAGATCCGTGCGTCCGCGGCCGGCGCGCTGCGCGCCCGTCGCGGCTTCGGCCGCCGGGCCCGGGGCGCCGTTGCCCGGCGCCTCGAGGGCCAGCAGCTCGCGGCCGATGGTGTGGCCTTCGCAGAGAATGACGGCGCGCTCGATGGCGTGCTCGAGCTCGCGCACGTTACCGGGCCAGGCATACGCCTGCATCGCCTCGAGCGCGTCGGCCTGCAGCTCGAGGCGCGGCTTGTGCAGGCGCTCGCAGCTGCGCTCGAGCAGCACCGCGGCGAGCTCGCGGATGTCGTCGTCACGCTCGCGCAGGGGCGGCAGCGGGATCTCCATCACGCGCAGGCGGAAGTACAGGTCCTCGCGGAAGTCGCCTTCGGCCACCATCTTCGGCAGGTCCCGGTGCGTCGCCGCCACCAGGCGCACGTCGACGCGCTTGGTTCGCGCCGCGCCGACGCGGCGGATCTCGCCGTCCTGAAGGACCCGCAGCAGGCGCGCCTGGGCCTCCAGAGGCAGCTCACCGATCTCGTCGAGAAACAGGGTGCCGCCGTCGGCGGCCTCGATGACGCCTTCCTGGGCGCCCACGGCGCCGGTGAACGAGCCCTTCTCGTGACCGAACAGCTCGCTCTCCACCAGGTTGGCGGGGATGGCGGCGCAGTTCATGGTGATCATGGGCGCGCTGCGGCGTTCGCTGCGCTCGTGCAGTGCCCGGGCCACCAGCTCCTTGCCGGTGCCGGACTCGCCGGCGATGAGCACCGTGGCATCGGTGGGTGCGACCTTGTCGATGCGCGCAAAGACCTCCTGCATGGCACGCGAGCTGCCGACCATGCCGGCAACGGGGTAGGCGCGGGCGATATCGGATTTGAGCGCGCGATTCTGGCGCCGGATGCGGTTCTCCTCGAGGATGCGCTCCACGCTCAGGAGCATCTCGTCGTGGTTGAAGGGCTTGGCGATGTAGTCCACCGCGCCCTGCTTCATGGACTCCACCGCCGATCGCACGCTCGCGAAGCTGGTCATGATGAGCACCGGCACGCCCTCGAGCATGCCGATGGCATCGGTGCCCGGGTCGCCGGGCAGGCGCAGATCGGCGATGACCAGATCCGTGCCGGGAAGGTCGTTCAAATCACGCGCCTCCTCCATGGAGGCGGCCTCGACGACCTCGTAGTCATGACGTTCGAGCAGCCGGCGCAGGGCCGAGCGGATGACGGCCTCGTCCTCCACAATCAGGATGCGGCTCACGACAGGGCCCCCGGCGACGCGGCGCCGGCTTCGCTGAGCGGCGCCTCGCTCCGCATCGCCCCCGGCAGGGTGATGGTCACCCGCGTGCCTCGCCCCGGCTGGCTGTCGATGGCGATCTGGCCGCCGTGATCCTGGACGATGCGGTAGACCACCGAGAGCCCGAGGCCGGTGCCCTGGCGCGGCCCCTTGGTGGTCACGAACGGCTCGAAGACCTGTTCGAGCAGATCCTCGGGGATGCCGGCGCCGTTGTCGCGGACCTCGATGAGGGCGCTGGTGCCCTCGATGCGCGCCGCGACGACGACCGCGCCGTCGGGCTCGGAGGCGTCGCAGGCGTTGGTGAGCAGGTTCACGAACACCTGGATCAGGCGGGTGCGGTTTGCGTCGAGCACGATATCCGGCGGGCAGTCGATGCGCATGCGCACCTCGCGCGCGCCGTGGCTCAGGCGCACCAGATCGGCTGCCTCGCCGATGCACTCGCTCAGGGTCACTCTGCGGAACGGCTCGCTGGCGAACGATCCGCCGTGGCTGAATCCGACCAGGGTCTGCACGATCTCGGAGATGCGCCTGGTCTGCTCGACGATTTGCCGGGTGGTGGTGCGCACCTCGGCATCCTCGGACTCGCTCTCCAGGTTCTGGGCGAGGCAGGCGATGCCGGTGACCGGATTGCCGATCTCGTGGGCGACGCCGGCGGCGAGTCGGCCGATGGAGGCGAGCCGCTCGCTGTGGGCCAGCTCGCTCTCGAGGTTCTGCAGGTCGGTGAGATCCTCGACCAGGATGACCACGCCGCCGGCCTCGCCGGGCGCCGCGGGGTCCTCGATGGCCGCCTTGTGCAGGTTGAACCAGCGCCGCCGGCCGCTGATGGAGGTCTCGACCTTGTGCAGGTGCTGCTCGCTTCCCTGCACACAGTTCAGCATCAGCGCCGACCAGGGCGCGGGCAGACGCTCGACGGTGCTGCCCAGGGCCTGACCGCGCGCGACCCCGGAGATCACCTCCATGGCGAGATTCCAGGTCAGCACCTGCCGATCCGGGCCCAGCCCGCAGACGCCCAGCGGCAGGTCGCGCAGCGTCTGCTGGTGATATCGGCGCAGCCGGTCGAGCTCCGCCGCCGCGCCCTCGAAGCGCATCTGCGAGTGCTCGATGCGTTCCTCGATGAAGCGGATGTTGTCGGCGAGCGCGGTGCGCGCGCCGGAGTCAGTCTGCAGGCGCTCGTCGACGATCATGCGCGCCAGCATCGGCCCCATGAGGCCCGACAGGTTACGCTCGATGCGTTCGCGCAGCTGTCGAAGGGCACGGCTGCCGCGCTCGTCGTAGCTCATGCCGAGATCCTTGAGCGCCTGGTCGACCTCGAAACCGGCCGCCTGGTCGCCGAGGATGCGCGCCAGATGCTCCTTGAACTCGCCCGGCGAAGATGCGGTGGGTGTGGCTCCGAGCGGCAGCGTGTAGGTCGTGCGGCAGCAGGCGTCGGCGGCCTGCTGCTCCTCGTCGCTGGGCCGGGTGAGCAGCGAGACCGCGAAAAACAGCACGCCGTTGACAGCCAGGGAAAAGACCGTTGCGTACGACCAGGGATCGCGCCCGGCGGTGGGTGGCAGCGACAGCGCGACGAGGGTTTCGCCGCCGATGCCCGAGCCCGCAAGCAGCGGGAACAGCAGCGTCACGGTCCATACGGCGCCGCCGCCGACGAGCCCGGCGATGAAGCCCGAGCGGGTCGCGCGCGGCCAGAACAGCAGGCCGAACACGCCGGGCAGAAACTGCGCCACGGCGACGAATGAGATGAGCCCCAGCTGCACCAGTCCCTGGTTGCGCTCGAGCACCAGGTAGAAGCCGTAGCCGGCCAGGATAATGACGGCGATGAGGGTGCGCCGACCCCACAGCAGCCACTTGTACAGGTTGACGTCCGGGTCCGGGTAACTCGCCGGCAGCAGCAGGTGATTCAGGCACATGGAAGCGAGCGCCAGCGAGGTCACGATCATCATGGCGCTGGCCGCCGAGATGCCACCGATGAAAGCGAGCGCGGTGAGTCCACCGAAATCGCTGCTCAAGGTGATGCCGAGCACGTAGAAGTCGGCGCTGGTGGTGGCGCCGAGCTCGGTCCCGGCCCACAGGATGGCCGGGATGAACAGATTCAGCAGCAACAGGAAAAGCGGGAACATCCACGATGCCGACCAAAGCGTACGTTCTTCGATGTTCTCGGTGAACGTCATGTGGAACTGGCGCGGCAGCAGGAAGGCTGCACAGAAAGACAGAAGCAGCAGCGTCGTCCACGGGCCTTCGCGCACCGGCCGGTAGAGTGCCTCGAGCGCCTCGGGGTGCACCGACAACCAATCGTCCAGGCCGCCGAAGCCGCCGAACACGCCGAAAACGGCGAACACGCCGACCGCGGCGAGCGCCACCAGCTTGACCATGGATTCGAAGGCGATGGCGACCACCAGTCCCTCGTGTTTTTCCCGCGGCGAGATGTGGCGCGCGCCGAAAAGGATGGCGAACAGCGTCAGCGTCACGCAGAAGCCCAGGGCCAGCACCTGCGGCGGCGCCTCCTGGGTGAGGATCTGGATCGACTCGGTCACCGCGAGAATCTGCAGCGCGATGTAGGGAAACGCACCGAAAAGCATGAACAGCGTCACCAGCACACCGGCCGCCTGGCTGCGGTAGCGGAACGACAGCACGTCGGCCAGAGACGTGAGCTGGTAGTCGCGGGCGATGCGCAGGATCGGCGCGAGCAGCACCGGCGCCAGCATGAACGCGAGGGTGACGCCGATGTAGATGCTCAGGAAATTGAAGCCCTGGGTCTGGGCGAAGCCGACGCTGCCGTAGAAGGTCCAGGATGTCGCGTAGACGCCGAGCGATAGCGCGTAGGTGACCGGATGGCGCGCGACCCGCTGAGGGATCCAGCCCTGCTCGGTGGCGTAGGCGATGAAGAACAGCACCAGCAGGTAAATGACCGCGGCAAAGAACAGATGACCAAGCTCAAAGCTCATCACGATGCCGCCGATGATGAACGACGCCGGTGACCACGATGACGCCGAGCCAGATGAGGTACGGCACGTACCAGGGCGCCTCGGGAGTCATCCACAGCAGATGGACGGGGGAGGCGAACAGGAACGCCGCCGCGACGAAGATCACCAGGACCAGGTCGAGAAACTTCACGTTTGCGGACGGCGCACGCATCAGCCGGTTCGCCTCGACGCGTCACGGACGCTGTGGGCGAGGCTGTCGAGAATGCCGTTCACGTACCGGTGACTCTGCTCGGCGCCGAACTCGCGGGCGAGCTCGACGTACTCGTTGATGACCACACGCCAGGGAACGTCCTTGCGCTCGGTGAGCTCGAATGCACCCATGCGCAGAATGGCCCGCTCGACGGCGTCGACCTGCGCGATGGGTCGATCGAGAAACGGCGCGAGACGTGCATCGAGTTGCTCGACGCGCGCCGGCACGCCCTGCAGCAGCTCGGAGAAGGTTTCCTCGTCCATGTGCCTGCGCGGTCGCGCGTCGTGAAACTGCTCGGCGATGCTGTCCGGCGACTGCCCCGTCATCTGCCACTGATAGAGCGCCTGCAGGGCGCTGCGGCGGGCGCGGCTGCGCGGACTGCGCGACGATGCGGCCATCAGTCCTCGAGGCGACGCAGCAGCGTCACCATCTCCAGGCCGGCGAGCGCCGCCTCGCGTCCCTTGTTGCCCTCGCTTCCGCCGGCGCGCGCGCGGGCCTGCTCCTCGGTGTCGGTGGTGAGCACGCCGAAGATCACAGGCACGTCCTCGGCCAGCGCGACCCGGCGTACGCCGCCGGCGCACTCGCCGGCCACGTAGTCGAAATGCGGCGTCTCGCCGCGCACCACCGCGCCGAGCGCGATGATCGCCTCGTAGCGCCCGGAGGCCGCCAGGCGCTTGGCGGTGATGGGAATCTCGAACGCCCCGGGCACCTGCACCACGGTGACGTGATCCTCGGGCACGCCGTGCTCGGCGAGCGTCGTCACGGCGCCTTCGAGCAGCGCGTTGCTGATGGCGGCGTTGAAGCGCGACGCCACGACGGCGAAGCGCGCGCCGTCAATCGCGTACTCGGTGACCTGGAAGTCGAATTTCGCCATGGGACATTTCGCCGCAAAAACAACGCATTGTAACCGTTTCCTTCAGGCTCCATCCAATCCGCGGGCGTCCAGCAGGCGCTCCAGATAGCGCGCAATCAGATCCACCTCCAGGTTCACGCGGCGCCCCGGGGCGAACTCGCCGAAGGTGGTCGCCTCGAGGGTGTGCGGGACGATATTGACGGCGAAGCCATCCGCTTGCACCGCGTTGACCGTGAGGCTCACCCCGTCGACGCAGATGGAGCCCTTGACGGCGATGTAGCGGGCGAGCGTCGCCGGCGCGCTGAACGTGAAGCGCACCGAGCGCGCCTCGTCGTGGCGGGTGAGAACACGACCGGTGCCGTCCACGTGGCCGCTCACGAGATGCCCGCCGAGCGGTGTCGAAGGCGTCAGGGCGCGCTCGAGATTGACCCGATCGCCCGCGCCGAGATCGGCGAGCGTCGTGCAGGCGAGCGTCTCCACCGAGACGTCGGCGTGAAAGCCCGACGGGGCGAGCTCGGTGGCGGTCAGGCAGACGCCGTTGACGCACACCGAGTCGCCGATGGCGGGGGGCGTCTCGGCAAGCAGCGGCGCGTCGATGCGCAGGCGCCGGTCGGCGCCGTGCGCCTCGACGGCGCCGACCACCCCGACGGCTTCAATGATGCCCGTGAACATGTGCCGGATTATGCCCGCATTTGTCGCGCTCCTACCTCGAGCGCACTCGGGCGGTCGTGCGCCAGTCGCGGCCGACGGGTTGCACGTCGACCACGTCGAGCGCGAGGCCCTGGGCGAGACGCCGGATGCCGGGCAGATGGAAGAGTCCGCGTCCGGAATCGCCGAGCAGCAGCGGCGCGGTGTAAACGACGATCTCGTCGGCGAGCCCGGCCTCGAGCACCGCCCCGGCCAGGGTCGCCCCGGCTTCCACCAGGACCTCGTTGCACTCGCGCGCGGCCAGCGACGTCATGAGCGCCTCGAGACCGGCGCGACCGTCGTCGGCGAGCGTGAGGATCTCGGCGCCGGCATCCGCGAGCCGCCGGCGCGAGGCGGCGTCCCGGCTGCTGGTGGCGATCAGGGTCGCGCCGGGCTGGTGCAGCAGCGAAGCGTCGGCCGGCGTGCGCAGGCGCCGGTCGAGCACCACGCGCAGGGGCTGACGCACCGGGCCGCCGTCCTCGGGCGCCACATCGCGCACCGTCAGCGCCGGATCGTCGGCGAGAACGGTGCCGATTCCGGTGACGATGGCGGAGCTGCGCGCGCGCAGATGCTGCGCGTCGCGGCGCGCCGCGGGGCCGGTGATCCACTTGCTTTCGCCGTCGGCCATGGCCGTGCGTCCGTCGAGGCTGGCCGCCATCTTGATGCGCACGAACGGCCGCCCGCGCGTGTGGCGCGTGAGGAAGCCGACGTTGAGCGCCCGCGCCTGGTCCTCGAGCACGCCGCTGCTGACCTCGACGCCGCGTGCGCGCAGCGCCTCGAGGCCGCTCCCGGCGGTGCGCGGATCCGGATCGATGGTGGCCGCCACCACCCGTGACACGCCGGCTGCCAGCAGGGCCTCGGTGCACGGCCCGGTGCGGCCGTGATGGCAGCACGGCTCGAGCGTCACGTACACGGTGGCGCCGCGCGCCCGCTCGCCCGCGGCGCGCAGGGCGTTGACCTCGGCATGGGCTTCGCCGGCACGCGCGTGCCAGCCCTCGCCGACGATCTCGCCGGCCTGCACCAGCACGCAGCCGACGCGCGGGTTCGGATCGGCGGAGTAAAGGCCGCGTGCCGCGAGCTCGAGGGCGCGGGACATGAAGCGCGGGTCGTCGCTGTGCATGGCGGGGCCGGCGGCGGAGCCGATTACTCGTTCGGCAGCAGCGGTATTTGGCTGCGTCTCGCCTCCGGCGAGGGCTCGTTCTCGAGACGCTCGGCCTCTTCGCGAAAAGCGGCGACGTCCTGAAAGCTTCGATAGACGGAGGCGAAACGCACGTAGGCGACCTGATCGAGCTCGCCGAGCGCCGCCATCACGCGCTCGCCGATGACGCGGCTCGCCACCTCGCGCTCGCCGCCGGCGGTGAGCGCGCGCTTGATGTGACCGATGGCCTGCTCGATGCGCTCGCTGTCCACGGGGCGCTTCTCCAGCGCGCGCAGCATCCCGGCGCGCAGCCGGGCCTCGTCGAAGGGCACGCGGCTGCCGTCGCGCTTGACCACCCGCGGCAGGGTCAGCTCGACCGTCTCGTAGGTGGTGAAGCGCTCCTTGCAGGCGCTGCACTCGCGCCGGCGCCGCACCTCGTCGCCCTCGCCGGCAAGGCGCGAGTCCACCACCCGGGTGTCTTTCTCGGCGCAGAAGGGGCATCGCATCGTTCAGGGGCTCTCGTAGGGCTCGTTCAGGTGCATGCTACCAGTCTATCGAGCACCGCGGTCCACGCGAGCGCGAGGTTGCGGCGATTGTAGCCACCGCCCCCCATGGCGAGAAGGCGCCCGCCGGCGTGCCTGTCGGCGATCGCGCACAGGCGCTCGGCCGCGTGAGCGTGCGCCGCGCTCGAGTAGCGCAGGTGGGTGATGGGGTCGCCGGCGAGGCTGTCGGCGCCGCACTGAAACAGGATGAACTCGGGGCGGGCGGCGTCGACGAACGCCTCGACCCGTTGCCAGGCGGCGAGGAACTGCGCGTCGTCGGCGTCCGGCGGCATCGGCATGTTGAGCTTGCTGCCGGCGGCTTCGTCACGGCCGCGCTCGTGCGCGTGCCCGGTGCCGGGGTAGAGAAAACGTCCGTCCTCGTGCACGTCGGCAAAAACCACGGCGGCGTCGCTTTCGAAGCCGTAATACACCCCGTCGCCGTGATGGGCGTCGATGTCGACGTAAGCGATGCGGCTCAGGGCGCATTCGCTTTTCAGATACTCGATGGCGACGCCGCAGTCGTTTACCGCGCAGAAACCGGCGGCCGCGGCGCGTCGCGCGTGGTGCAGGCCTGCGATTGGAATGAACGCACGCCGGCACTCGCCGTCCATGAGACGCCGGCAGGCATCGAGGGTCGTGCCGACCACGAACGCGGCCGCCTCGTAGACGCCCTGGAAAGCGGGCGTGTCACCGCTGTCGAGATAGCCGTTGCCGTGGCTGGACATGGCCACCAGCCGGTCGATGTAGCGCGGGTCGTGAAAGCGCGTCAGATCGTCGCGGCCGGCGGTAACGGGGTGGCGCACGCAGACCGCGGCATCGAGCCCCTGACGGCAGGCTTCGTGCCAGAAGGCATCCATGCGGTCGGGGCCGAAAGGATGGCCGTTGCCGAATGCATAGCGGCGCAGATCCTCACCGATGTAGACGCACACGGGATTGCGACGGGGCACGGGCTTTGTCTCGGATGTCACAACGTCAGCGGGTCACGCCCGGCGCGCAGCCGCAGCCAGTTGATGGTTCGCAATATTGCAGGCCGGTGCAGGATGCGCATCTCGAGCGAACGCTTTCCGGGAAAGTTCAGCAGCGCGAGTGCCGCCAGGATGGTCAGAATGCCCTGTCCGGGAAACAGCAGCATGGCGATCCCGGCGAGGAGCAAAACGCCGCCGATGGCGTTCTTCACGACGAGGAAAATAATTCGCAGCACAGGCCGGCTCTCGAACAGCCGCCGGCGGTGATTCTCTTCGGCGTAGAAGTCGGCGGGCAGCCTCACTATCAAGTAGGGGATCAGCGCGGCCGATATCACCAGCATGACGGCCGAGGCGATGCCCAGTATCCAGAACTCCCGCTGGTAACGCGACCAGATGTCCACCACCAGCTCCGGCAGCGCAGCTTCCAATCCAATCTCTCCCCACGGCTGTCATCGCGGCCGCCGCCTGCGCCTGCTGAGCTACAACATCCAGGCCGGCATTGCCTACCACCATTATGGGCATTATCTCACCCGCAGCTGGCGGCACGTCGTCCCGCATCGCATGCAACGCGAAAATCTCGACGACATCGCCGGCTGCCTCGGCGGTTACGACGTCGTCGCCCTGCAGGAGACCGACGCCGGCAGCCTGCGCACCGGTTACACCAATCAGACGGAGTATCTCGCGCGGGTCTCGAACTTTCCCTACTGGATCGATCAGACCAACCGGCACCTGGGACGCTTCGCGAGGCACAGCAATGGTCTTCTCAGTCGCTGGCCGCCGGTGGATGTCTCGCGTCACCGCCTTCCCGGTCTGCCCGGGCGCGGCGCGCTGGTGGCGCAGATCGGCGCCGAGGGCGCCCCGGTCGCCGTGTTCGTGCTGCATCTGGCGCTCGGGCGCGGCACGCGTGTTCGCCAGATCGGCTACCTCGCCGAGCTCGTCAACCAGTTCCCGCACGTGATTTTCATGGGTGATCTCAACTGCGATCCATCGAGCCCCGAGATGCAGATGCTCACCCGCAACACGCGCCTGGCGGTGCCGGTGCGCCATCACGGCACCTACCCGAGCTGGCGTCCGCGGCGGCGCATCGATCACATACTCGTCACCCCGGAGATCCGCATCGAGCGCAGCTTCGTGCCGCGCTGGCGGTATTCCGATCATCTGCCCATCGCCATGGAAGTGTTGCTGCCCGGGTCTCCCTGACGGCCCGACGCCGGGCGCCGTATCCCGGTTGACTTCCCCGCAGGTGGCTCTCGACAATAGCGGCTCGTTCATGCGGGTCGCGAAGCATCGGGTGTGAGGTCTTTCTGCCAGGCGTGCGAGAACAACAAAGGCCCGATTCTCGATGTTCTGCGCCCCCTGCTCGCCGGCAGGCGCAACGTGCTGGAGATCGGCAGCGGCACCGGCCAGCATGCCGCGTTTTTCGCTGCCGAGCTGCCCGACGTCGTATGGCAGAGCAGCGATGTCGCTGACAATCACGCCGGTATCGAGGCCTGGATCGAAGGCATCGAGAACGCGCCCGCGCCGCTGCTGCTCGACGTCGACCGCGATGACTGGCCTGCGCGGCGTTACGATGCCGCGTTCAGCGCCAACACCGCGCACATCATGCCGTGGGCGACGGTGGTGAGGATGTTCGAGGGCGTCTCGCGGCTCCTCGTCGCCGGCGGCGTGTTCGCCCTCTACGGGCCTTTCAACTACGGCGGCGCGTACACCAGCGAGGGCAACGCCCGTTTCGACCGAGTGCTGCGTGCGCGCGATGCCCATATGGGCATTCGCGACGTCGAGGCCGTGACGGCGCTCGGCGCCCGTGTCGCGATGACGCTGATCGCGGACCACGCCATGCCGGCCAACAACCGCACGCTCGTGTGGCAGCGGGATGGCGCGCGGTAAGGCCCGGTGCTCGAATTACGCCACGTCAGCAAATCCTACCGCGAGGCGCACACGCGACGCGCGGTGCTCACCGATGTGGATTTATCCGTCGGGGACGGCGAGTTCGTCGCCGTCACCGGCCGCAGCGGGACGGGCAAGTCGACGCTTCTCAATCTGATCAGCGGCATCGATGTGCCGGACAGCGGCACCATCTGGCTCGACGGGGTCGATCTCACCGCCCTCGGCGAGCGCGAGCGCACCCTGAAGAGGCGGCATGCGGTCGGCTTCGTGTTCCAGTTCTTCAATCTCATCCCGACGCTGAGCGTTGCGGAGAATCTGCTGCTGCCGCTCGAGCTCATCGGTTGCCCGGCCGACGCTGCGCGCGCGCGCGTCACTGAGCTGCTCGAGCGCGTCGAGCTCGCGTCGCGCGCCGAGAGCTTTCCCGACCGCCTCTCCGGCGGCGAGCAGCAGCGGGTCGCGGTGGCCCGCGCGCTGGTTCACGAGCCGCGGCTGGTGCTCGCCGACGAGCCGACCGGCAATCTCGACGCCGAGACGGGGCGCATCGTGCTCGGCCTGCTCTCGGACATGATTCGCGACGCGGCGAAGACGCTCATCGTCGTGACCCACAGCGAGGAAGCGGCGGCGCGGGCCGATCGCGTTCTGCGCCTCGAGGGGGGCGCCGTGCGCGAGGCGCCACCGGCTTCCGGTTCAATAGGTCGCGCGCCGCGGTGACCGCGACGCTGTGGCGTGCGAGCCTGCGCTACGGGCTTCGGCATCCGTGGCAGGCCGGTCTGTCGCTGCTCGGCATTGCGCTCGGTGTCGCCGTGGTCGTGTCCATCGATCTCTGCATCGACAGCGCCCGTCGTGCCTTCGTGCTGTCCAACCAGGCGGTGCTCGGTGCCAGCACCCACCGTCTCGAGGGTGGATCGCTGGGCATCGACGAGCGCGTCTACGCGCGCCTGCGCAGCGATCTTCCCGGCCTGCGCGCGGCGCCGGTGGTGGAAGGCTATGCCGCCGGCGAGGACGGCGTGGCGTTGCGGATACTGGGTATCGACGTGTTCGCCGAGAGGCCGTTTCGTCCGCGCCTCGAGCGCTCGGCCAGCGGGCAACGCGAGGTGCTGGTGCGGCTGCTCGGCGAGCCGGGCAGCGCGCTCGTTTCCGGCGACACCGCGGCGCGGCTCGGCGTGGATGTCGGCGATACCTTCAGCGTGGTCGTGAATGGCCGGCGCCGCGCGCTCGTGCTGATCGCCTTGCTCGACGTCGCTGACGTGCTCGACAGAGCCTCTCTCTCGGACCTCGTCGTCACCGACATCGCCACCGCCCAGGAGCTGCTCGAGCGCCTCGGGCGCCTCAGCCACGTGGACCTGATCGCCGATGCCGGGGAGCAGCGCCGCGTTCGCGCGCAGCTGCCCGCCGGCGTGCGGCTCGTGCGCACGGCCAGCGGCTCGCGCTTCGCCGAGCGCATGACCGGAGCGTTCAATCTCAATCTGGTGATGCTCGGCCTGCTGGCGCTGATGGTGGGGATGTTTCTGGTCTACAACACGGTCACGTTCTCGGTCGTGCAGCGGCGCGAGCTGATTGGCCAGCTGCGCGCCACCGGCGTGACCCGCGGCGAGATCTTCACGCTGGTCCTGGCCGAGGCGGCGCTCGTCGCGCTGCTCGCCGTGGCCCTCGGGCTCGCTCTCGGCGTGGGCCTCGCCGAGCAGCTGGTGGGGCTCGTCAGCCGCACCATCAACGACCTGTATTTCCGTGTCAACGTCAGCACCCTGACGATCACGCCGTGGGTGCTCGCCAAGGGCGCCGTCGTCGGACTGGCGGCGGCGCTCGCGGCAGCCGCGGTGCCGGCGCTCGAGGCGACGCGGGTCGCGCCGCGCGCGGCCATGGCGCGCTCTCTGCTCGAGGGCCGCCTGCGCCGGCGCCTGCCCATGGCGAGCCTGGCAGGGGCTGCCGGGCTGCTGCTCGCCGCAGTGCTGGTGTGGCTGCCCGGCGATTCGCCGGCCGTCGGCTTCGCGGCCCTGTTCGTGCTGGTGTTCGGCTGCGCGCTGCTGGCGCCGGGCGCCACGGTGGTGCTGCTGCGGGTGCTGCGCCCCTTTTCGCAGTGGTCGGGCGGCTGGCTCGGACGGCTGGCGCTGCGCGGCGTCGCGGCCAATCTGAGCCGCACCGCGGTGGCGGTGGCGGCGCTCATGGTGGCCCTGTCGGCGACCGTCGGCGTCGGCGTGATGGTGGACAGCTTCCGGCGCAGCGTCTCGAGCTGGCTCGATCTGACCATGCGCGCCGACATGTACGTCGGCCTGCCGGGCACGACCGGTGAGCGGGCCATCGATCCGCCGGTGATCGCGCGCGTTGCCGCGCTGCCCGGAGTCGCCGAGGTGAGCGCCGGGCGCGGCGTCACGGTGGCGGCCGAGCTCGGCGACGAGCCGCGATCGGTGGAGCTGGTGGCGATCGCCATGGCGCGCGCAAGCTATGCGGGTTTCAAGCTTCTCGCCGGCGACGCGGCTCGCGTCTGGCCGGCTTTCGACAGCGGCGGTGCGGTGCTGGTGAGCGAATCGTTCGCGCGTCGCGAACGCCTAGCGCCTGGCGATCGGGTCAGCCTGCACACCGACCACGGCGTGCATGCGTTTCCGCTGGCGGCGGTGTATCGCGATTACGGCTCCGAGCACGGCACCATCGTCATGTCGCGGGCGAGCTACGATCGCCACTGGAACGACCCGGCGGTGTCGACCCTCGGCGTCTACGCGGGCGAGGGCGTCGACACCGGCATCCTGCGTGGCGCCGTTGCCGAGGCCATCGGCGGCGATCAGCACCTGGAGGTGCGTGATACGCGCGCCATCAAGAAAGCGTCCATGGCGGTGTTCGATCGCACCTTCACGATCACCTCGGTGCTCAGAGCGCTCGCTACCATCATCGCGTTCGTCGGCATCTTGAGCGCGTTGATGGCGCTGCAGCTCGAGCGCGCCAAGGAGATCGCGGTGCTGCGCGCCCAGGGGCTGACCCCGGCGGAGGTCTGGCAGCTCGTTCAGACCCAGACCGGCGTCATGGGCCTCATCGCCGGCGTGCTGTCGCTGCCGGTGGGCGTGGCCATGGCGCTGATTCTGATCCTGGTCATCAATCTGCGCTCGTTCGGCTGGAGCATGGACGTGCACGTGGATCCCGCGATTCTGCTGCAGGCCGTGGCTCTGGCGGTGGCGGCAGCGCTGATTGCCGGCGTCTACCCCGCCTACCGCATGGCGCGGGTCTCACCCGCCGGTGCGCTGCGAGAGGATTAGCCGGCGCGGCGCGCACAACCGCTGCACAGGCGAAGCGCCCATCGAGAGCTGCGATGGCCGCGCATCGAGGTCTACGCGTTGCCGAGGATGGCGACCTTGCGAGCCGCGGCGAAGTCCATCATGCGCTGCACCGGAATCGCGGCGCGGGCGCGAATGGACTCCTCGATGAGGATTTCGTTGTTGCCGGTCTCCAGCACCTCGACCAGGTTGGCCAGGCCGTTCATGGCCATCCAGGGGCAGTGCGCGCAGCTCTCGCAGGTCGCGCCCTCACCGGCGGTGGGCGCTTCGATGAGCTTCTTGCCCGGCGCCAGCTCGCGCATCTTGTGAAAGATGCCGCGATCGGTGGCGACGATGAACGTGTCGTTGGGCATGCTCTGCACCGCCTCGATGAGCGTGCTGGTGGAGCCGACCACGTCGGCGAGCGCGATCACCGCCGGCGGCGATTCGGGGTGCACCAGCACCGCAGCGTGGGGCAGCTTCTCGCGCAACCGCTCGAGCGCATCGGCCTTGAAAGCTTCGTGCACCACGCACGATGCCTGCCACATGAGCATGTCCGCGCCGGTCATGCGCTGGATGTAGTCGCCGAGAAAGCGATCCGGTGCCCACAGGATCTTCTCGCCGCGATCTTTGAGGTGCCCGACGATGTCCAGCGCGATGCCCGAGGTCACCATCCAGTCGGCGCGCGCCTTCACCGCAGCGCTGGTGTTGGCGTAGACGACCACGGTGCGATCCGGATACTCGTCGCACAGCTCGGAGAAGGCATCGGCCGGACAACCCAGGTCGAGCGAGCAGTTCGCCTGCATCTCGGGGACCAGCACGCGCTTCTCCGGATTGAGAATCTTTGCCGTCTCGCCCATGAAGCGCACCCCGCACACCACCACCGTCGACGCGTCGTGCTCGTGGCTGAACCGCGCCATGTCGAGCGAATCCGCCACGTGTCCGCCGGTCTCGTCGGCGAGCGTCTGCAAATCCGGATCGGTGTAGTAGTGGGCGACCAGCACGGCGTCCCGCTCTCGCAGCAGCCTCTTGGCGCGCTCGCGCAGCGCCTTGCGCGCGTCGGCGTCGAGAGGCGGGTTGATGCGAGCGACCGTGGCTGCATCGGGAATCTGCACCGGGAAGGAGAGAGGCGCGTTCATCGTCTGTTCCCTCATTTGATAATCTGCACTTCCTGGGGGTTCGCGACGCGATACAGGCGCGCCGGGCGGTGACTGCCGTTTCTGCGCACCTCGTCGGTCTCGCGAATCTGATCCATGGCGAGCATCCGCTTACGGAAGTTACGCTTGTCGAGGTCGCGATCGAGGATCATCTGGTAGACCTTCTGCAGGTCGCTCAGAGTGAAGCGTTCCGGCATGAACTGGAAAGCGATGGTGGAATAATCGAGCTTGGCCGCCAGCCGCTGGCGGGCCACCTGGACCATCTTCGCGTGATCGAAGGCGAGCGGCGGCAGCTCGGCCAGTGCGAACCAGCCGACGTCCTCGCCGTGCGCGTCGCTGCGCACCTGCAGGCGTTCCGACGCCACCAGCGCGTAGTAGGCCACCGAGATCACCCGCTCGCGCGGATCGCGGCCCGGGTCGCCGAAGGTGCAGAGCTGCTCCAGGTAGACTCCGGAAACGCCGGTGCCTTCCTCGAGCTTGCGCGTGGCGTTGGCTTCGATGTCCTCGTCCTCACCGACCACGCCGCCCGGCAGCGCCCAGCAGCCCTGGAAGGGCGGGTTGCGGCGCCGCACGAGCAGCAGCTTGAGCTGCTCGTCGCGCAGGCTGAAGACCACGATGTTGGTGGTCAGCACGGCGCGTCCGGTCTCGGTCGGAAAAGGCATGCTCGCGGACTCGGCCTCTCTGGCAGTTAGTGTATACGTTACACCAACATAGTGTCGCGGCTACACTAATTCAATGGGCGGGCCAGGTAAAGTCCGAATTCGGCCGGCCGTGGCCGCAGCGCCGCGCTCAGTGCAGGGAGGCCCGCCAGGTGAGCCCCTGGACGATCTCGGCCTCGCGCTCGGCGAGTGCCTGCAGGCGCGCGTAGGTCTGCGCCGGATCCACGTATGCGAGCGCCATGTCGACGAACTGGTGACCGTGCTTGGTCTCGGCCTTCGTGAGCGAGGTGTAGAAGGCCTTCAGCGGCGGGTCCTCCAGGGCATCGGCGATGAGACGGAAGCGCTCGGCGCCGCGGCACTCGACCAGCGACGCCACCAGCAGCCGGTCGAGAAAGCGCGCCTCGCGGCCGTGGCGCATGCATGCCATGAGCTGATTGACATAGGGGTCCTGGGTATCCTTGACGAGGGCCAGGCCGCGGGACTGCATGAGCACGTAGACCTCTCGGAAATGCTCGAGCTCCTCCTGGGCGAGCGCGATCAAGGTCGGTACGATGCGCGTGCGATCCGGGTGTTTGACCACCAGGCTCATGGCGAGCGCCGAGGCTTTGCGCTCGCAGTTGGCGTGGTCCTGGATGAAGGCGTCGAAGTCGGCGAGCACCACGTCGACCCACTCGGGAGGGGTGGCGAGGAGGAGATCGATGGATTTACGGGTCATGAGCGCGACGGGCCGGTGAGCGAAATGCCGATGAGGCTGCGACACGCTAATGAATACCTGGGCAAACATCAACATTTCCCGGTAACCGTGCGCGAGCGCGCACATCCGCAACTGGGGATGGTGGTCGTCATTCCCTGCCACGACGAGCCGGATGCGCTCGCAACGCTCGAATGCCTGCGCCGCTGCGCGCGCCCGCGCCGGGCGGTGGAGGTGCTGCTGGTGGTCAACGCGTCGGAACGCGACCACGCGCGGCTGCAGGCGCGAAACCGGGCGACCATCGATGCGGTGCTGGCGTGGAGAGCGGGGCTCGACGAGCCGCGCTTTCGCGTTCACGTGCTCGATTTTCCCACGCTGCCGGCGCGCGATGCGGGTGTGGGGTTGGCGCGCAGGATCGGCATGGATGCGGCCCTGGCGCGCCTCGTCGCAGTCGAAAATCCGCGCGGNNGCGCTCGAAGCGCACTTCGAGGCGGATCGCGAAACGCTCGCGTGCAGCGTCTATTTCGAGCACGACGTCGACGGGCCGCTGGCCGATGAGCTCTACGGCGCGATTGTGCACTACGAGCTGTTTCTGCGTTACTACCGCCAGGGGCTGCAACACGCGGCCTTTCCTCATGCGTTCTACACCATCGGCTCGTGCCTGGCGGTGCGCGGCGACGCCTACGCGCGTCATGGCGGTATGAATCGCCGCAAGGCCGGCGAGGACTTCTACTTCATGAACAAGCTGATGTGCGTCGGCGGCGTCAGCGAGAACAATGCAACCCGGGTCAGGCCGGCGGTGCGCGCATCGACGCGCACACCTTTTGGTACCGGCCGTGCCCTGCACGATCGCCTCATGGATTCACAGCGGCCTTGGCCGGTCTACGATCCTCGCGTGTTCGGCGAGATCGGCGCGCTGGTCGCGGCGGTCGACGGCTACTACGCCATGCCGCCCGGCGAATGGCGGGGACGGGAATCACTGCCGGCCTGTATCGGTGATTTTCTGCTCGAGCACGGCATCGACGCCCGGCACGCCGAGATTCGCGCCAACTGCGCCAGCGCTGAAACGTTCAGAAAGCGCTTCTTCCAGTGGTTCGACGCCTTTCGGGCGCTCAAATTCATCCATTATGCGAGCGAGCGCGTGTATCCTCGCCAGCCCATCGAGCGCGCCTGCTCAGCCCTGCTCGCGTGGCGAGGACTGGGCAATGGCCTCGGCGTGCGCCGCGACGCGCTCAGCATGCTGCGAGTGCTGAGAGCGCATGACAGAAACGCCGGGGCTGTCCTTGACAGCCAACGGGTGCCGGTTAGACTCTCAACCGGCTGAGGCCGGAGCATCCACGATCCATGTCTGTCCCATTGCCTTTCGAGCGCCGCGAAAGCGTCGGCGTCAAAGTCGGCGCGGTCACCATCGGCGGCGGCGCGCCTATCGTCGTGCAATCGATGACCAATACCGACACGGCCGACGCGGCGGCGACCGCCGATCAGGTCGAGGCGCTGGCGCGCGCAGGCTCGGAGCTCGTGCGCATTACCGTGAACACGCCGCAGGCGGCGGCTGCCGTCGGCGAGATCCGCGCGCGCCTCGATGACGTGGGTTGTCGGGTGCCGCTGGTCGGGGATTTCCACTACAACGGTCACCGGCTGCTCAGCGACTACCCGGACTGCGCCCGCTCGCTCGCCAAGTACCGCATCAACCCGGGTAACGTCGGCTTCGGAAAGAAACGCGACGCGCAGTTCGCGACCATGGTGTCCATCGCCATGGACTACGACAAGCCGGTGCGCATCGGCGTCAACTGGGGCAGCCTCGACTCGGATCTGCTGACCCGCATGATGGACGAGAATGCGCGCCGCCCTGATCCTCTGGACGCGCGTATGGTGACCCGCGAGGCACTGGTGGTGTCTGCGCTTTCCAGTGCCGAGGCCGCCGAGACCCAGGGACTCGGACGCGATCGCATCGTGCTGTCCTGCAAGGTGAGCGGCGTGCAGGATCTCGTCGCGGTCTACGCCGAGCTCGCGAGGCGCAGCGACCATGCACTGCACCTGGGGCTGACCGAGGCGGGTATGGGATCGAAGGGCATCGTCGCCTCCACCGCCGGCATGGCTATCCTTTTGCAGCAGGGCATCGGCGACACCATCCGCGTGTCTCTGACACCGGAGCCCGGCGGGGATCGCACCCGCGAGGTCATCGTTGCGCAGGAGATCCTGCAGACCATGGGGCTTCGTTCCTTCACGCCGCTGGTGACGGCGTGCCCCGGTTGCGGGCGCACCACCAGCACCTTCTTCCAGGAGCTCGCCAACGCCATCCAGAGCCATCTGCGCGAGAGCATGCCCGAGTGGCGTGAGCGCTACGCCGGCGTCGAAGAGATGTCGGTGGCGGTCATGGGCTGCGTGGTCAACGGCCCGGGTGAGAGCAAGCATGCCAACATCGGCATCAGTCTGCCGGGAACCGGCGAGTCGCCGGCGGCACCGGTGTTCATCGACGGCAAGAAGACGGTAACCCTGCGCGGCGACAATATCGCCGCGGAGTTCCAGCAGATTGTCGACGACTATGTGGCATCCCACTACGCGCGTCGCGCGTCGCGTTAAGCTCTTCGGCATCGGGCTCACCGTCGTCGTGCTCGGCGGCTGCACGGGTCAGCGTCCTGTGCTCCATGCGAACGCGCATTTGCGCTCGGTTGGCGCGGTCGTCGGTGATGCGGGCCGTGGTGCGGCCGTCGGTTAGAATGGCCGCCACCGCGAGAGTCTGAGCAACACGGGGGACAAGGGCGTGGAACTGGGAATTGCAGGCAGACGGGCATTGGTGTGTGCGTCGAGCAAGGGGCTCGGCAAGGGCTGCGCGCTGGCGCTTGCCGCGGAGGGCGTGCACGTGACCATGAACGGGCGCACCGCCGGGACTCTCGAGGCGGCGGCGGCGGAGGCGCGTGCGCTCGCATCCGGTGAGGTGCGCACGGTGTGCTGCGACATCACCACCGAGGCCGGTCGGGCCGAGGCGCTCTCGGTCGCCGGTGAGATAGACATCCTCGTCAACAACGCCGGCGGCCCGCCACCCGGCGACTTTCGCGAGTGGGGCCGGGAGGAGTGGCTGGCGGCACTCAACGCCAACATGCTCACGCCCATCGAGCTCATCAGGGCAAGCGTGGACGGCATGTGCGCGCGCGGCTTCGGGCGCATCGTCAATATCACCTCGAGCTCGGTGAAGTCTCCGATCCCGACGCTCGGTCTGTCCAACGGCGCGCGCGCGGGGCTCACCGGCTTCGTAGCCGGCGTCGCCCGGCAGGTGGCAAACAGGGGCGTCACCATCAACGGCATTCTGCCGGGGCCGTTCGATACGGATCGTCTGCGCCAGGGGATCCGGTATATCGCCGAGCAGGCGGGACGCGATTTCGACACCGAGTTCGAGGAGCGCAAGAAAACGAATCCGGCGGGTCGTTACGGGAGCCCAGAGGAGTTCGGTGCCCTGTGCGCATTCCTGTGCAGCGCCCATGCCGGCTATATAAACGGGCAGAACATCGTTATCGACGGCGGCAACTATCCCGGCACGCTATAGTTGAAAAACCGTCCCACGCCCACGCGCCGAACACATCGGGGGTAACGTCACCATGTCTGCACCACAACGAGTCGTCGCCACGCTGTTGTTCGCCGCGCTCCCGGGCGTCGCCGCCGCGCTGGGGCTCGGCGGCCTCGAAGTGTCTTCGGGACTCAATCAGCCGTTCGACGGGAAAATTGCCATCGTCGGCGCGAAGCAGGGGGAGATCGCCGACGTCGATGCGCGCCTCGCCGAAGCGGAGGCCTTCGCGCGCGCCGGCATCGCGCGCCCCTACTCTCTGACCAGGTTGAGGTTCTCCGTCGTGCCCACCGGGGATGATTCGGGTTACGTCCATATCACCAGTCGCGAGAGCGTGCGCGAGCCGGCGCTCGAATTCATCATCGAGGTCACCTGGCGCAACGGCAGCCTGCAGAGAAAGTACGGCGTGCTGCTGGAGCGAAAGTAAGGGAAGGGGAGCGTCGTTGATGGATGGCGAGCAACTGAGGAAGCTGCAGGCGCCGTTCAAGGATCGCTACCGCTCGGATCCCGCGAGCGCGCTCATCACTCTCGAAGCCGAGGGGCAGCTCGCTGACGAGACCATCACCTGCAAGGTGAGCACCGGAAAGACCATGCTGGAAGCCGGCCTGCATCCCGCAACGGGCGGCGACGGCCTGTCGGCCTGCTCCGGCGACATGCTGCTCGAGGCGCTGGTGGCGTGCGCCGGCGTGACCATGAAAGCCGTCGCCACGGCGCTCGGGATCACGCTGCGCGGCGGCAGGGTTCGCGCCGAGGGGGATCTGGATTTCAGCGGCACCCTCGGCGTCGACAAGCAGGCCCCGGTGGGGTTCAAAAACATTCGTCTCAGCTTCCGCCTCGACACAGACGCCGACGAGGAGCAGCTCGCCACCCTGCAGAGGCTGACCGAGCGTTACTGCGTCATCTACCAGACGCTGCGCAATCCGCCGCCAGTGGAGATCTCGCGCTCGATCGTGTAAGCGCCGGGGGGCTGCGGTGTTCTCATGGATCGAGTGAGTTGAACCCTGCCGTGAAACCCAGCAGCGAGACCGGCACCGCAATGCGCCGGCGCGAACCGTCGTGAAATATCACGCGCGCCTCGCGCCCGCGTTTCAGGCTGGCAATCAACGCCTCGTCGAGCGCCAGCGCGCCGACACAGCCCTTGGTGTCGCAGCGCTCGATGGTGATCTCGGTCGGCTCGCCGCCATCGACACTGATGCTGGCACCCGGGGGCAGCGAGATCCCGAGGGGCAGGGTGATGACGGCAGCCGCCTGGCCGTTCGCGGCCAGGTAACCGACCGCCATGTGCACCAGACGCTGGCCGCTTTCCTTGAGCACCAGGTTCTGGAAAATGAAGCATCGCTCGACCTCGGCGGCGGGCGCGAGCTCGCAACGCGCCGTCCAGTTCTCGAACGTCTGACCCTGCTCGGGATTGGCCTGGGCAGAGACCAGGGCGAGCAGTGCGACGACGCAGGCCAACATGCGCCATCGCGAGGCGTTTCCAGACGCTGCACGCAGAGTCGTCGAGACCATCGGGCCAATACCCTCGTCCGGCACATCGATACCCAACACTGTAAACCAGGGCGCCGCGCACCGGCAAAAACATGATTCTGCCCGACTATCACCAGGGAAGCATCGTCAACCTGATGCAATCGATCGCGGTCGGCCTCGGCAGCGGTGTGTGCAGCGAGCCCTACGCGCCGCACCCGCTGGTCTGCGCGCAGGCGCTTCGCGACGCCGGCAAGGTCGTTCTGTTCGTAATCGACGGTCTCGGCTACGAGTACCTGCGGGACGCGGCCGCGGATGGCCCTCTCGCGGAGCATCTGCGCGCACGCATGACGTCGGTCTTCCCATCGACCACCGCCACCGCCATCACCACTTTCATGACCGGTGGCGCGCCACAGCAGCATGCGCTGACCGGCTGGTACATGTGGTTCCGTGAGATCGGTGTGGTGGCTGCGCCGCTGCCCTTCACGACCCGCGTCGGCGGGATTTCGCTGGCCGGCACCGGCGTCGAGGCACGCCGCCTGTTCGCGGCTCGGCCGATCAGCGAGACGCTGGACACGCGCTGCTTCATCGTGCAGCGGCGTGACCTGGTGGAGAGCCATTACACCAACGCCTTCCGGGGCAAGGCCGAGGTGCGCGGCTATCGCTCTTTGGCGGGATTCTTCGACGTGGCGCGGGACATCGTCAACAGCAGCGACCGATGCTTCGTGTACGCGTACTGGCCGCAGCTGGACGCGCTGTGCCACGGCTACGGCTCCGATCACGATCGCGCCCGCCAGCACCTGCGCCAGATCGATGCGCACTTCGGCGGGTTTCTCGATGCGGTGCGCGGCAGCGGCGCCAAGGTGCTGCTGACGGCGGACCACGGCTTCGTGGACACCCGCGCGGATACGCGCCTCGCCCTCGAGGACCACCCGCGCCTCGCCGACACCCTGGTGCTGCCGCTTTGCGGGGAAGGCCGCGTGCCCTTCTGCTATGTGGATCCGGCCAAACGCGGTCTGTTCGAGAGCTACGTGGCCGAAGAGCTCGGCGAGCAGTGCGTTGCCGTCGACAGCCGCGAGCTGCTGGCCGGCGAATACTTCGGTCTCGGCGAGCCGCATCCCCGTCTCGCCGATCGCATCGGGCACTACGCGCTGCTGATGAAGGACAACTTCGTCCTCAGGGATCGTCTCATGGGTGAAGGCGAGCGACCTGTGCACGTGGGTGCGCACGGCGGCACGAGCAGCAGCGAGATGTACGTGCCCCTGGTGATGGCCGACACGTAGACCGGACGCGTCGCCCCCGGGCGTTGCGGCGCCTCGCGCGGGGCGCTCCTCGTCACGAGTCGTTCTGTGACATAATACGCCGCTGATTCGCGGGGGAGTTCTTTCTGTCGGCATGAAGGTCGCAGTTCTCAAGGAGCGCGGCGCACGCGAGACGCGCGTGGCGGCATCGCCGGAGTCGGTGAAGAAGCTCGTGGGTCTCGGCGTCTCCGTGCACGTCGAGTCCGGCGCCGGCGCGCGCGCGCGCTTCTCCGATGACGAGTACCGCGGGGCCGGCGCCGAGATCGGCGCCGATGCCGACAGCGTGCTCGCCGATGCCGACGTGCTGCTGAGCGTCGAGCGCCCGTCGCGCGAGTGTGTGTCGCGGCTGCGCCGCGGCGCGATCCTGGTCGGCCAGCTGGCGCCCTACTCGGGGCGCGCCGACATCGAGCACTATGCCGAGTGCGGCATCGACGCGTTTGCCATGGAGCTGATGCCGCGTATCAGCCGCGCGCAGTACATGGACGTGCTCTCTTCGCAGGCGAACCTGGCGGGGTACAAGGCGGTGATGGATGCGGTGGGGGTCTTCGAGCGCGCCGTGCCGATGATGATGACCGCCGCCGGCACGATACCGCCGGCGCGGATCATGGTGCTCGGGGCGGGTGTCGCCGGCCTTCAGGCCATCGCCACGGCCAAGCGCCTCGGCGCCATCGTCAGTGCGACCGACGTGCGACCGGCGGCCAAGGAGCAGGTCGAGAGTCTCGGCGGCAGCTTCGTCATGGTAGAGAGCGAGGAGACCGCCGAAGCCGAGACCGCCGCCGGCTACGCCAAGGAAATGAGCGAGGACTACAAGCGCCGTCAGGCGCAGCTCGTGGCGGATACGCTGAAGAAGCAGGACATCGTCATCTGCACGGCACTCATACCCGGACGTCCGGCCCCGCGTCTGGTGACGCGCGAAATGGTCGAGAGCATGCGCCCGGGTTCGGTCATCGTCGACCTGGCGGCGGAGCAGGGTGGTAACTGCGAGCTTTCGCGCCCCGGGGAGATCGTCGATCACCAGGGCGTGAGCATTGTCGCCCATTACAACGTCCCTGGCCGGCTGCCGACGGACGCTTCGGCGCTTTACGCGCGCAACCTGTTCAACTTCATCGCTCCGTTCGTGGACACCGACAGCGGCACCATCACAATGGATTGGCAGGACGAGCTCGTGACCGGCACCGGGCTCACGCACGACGGCGCCCTCGTCCACCCGCTGCTCGGCGGCGAGAGCGAAGCACAAGGAGGCAACTAGTGGAAGCGGCTCAGATCGATCCCTTCGTATTTCGTCTGTCCATTTTCGTGCTCGCCATCTTCGTGGGCTACTACGTGGTGTGGAGCGTGACGCCGGCGCTGCACACGCCGCTCATGTCGGTGACCAACGCCATCTCCTCGGTGATCGTCGTCGGCGCGCTGCTCGCCGTTGCGGTCGAGTTCGGCACCGGGGCGGACGATGACGCCGCGCTGGTGTCGAAAATTCTGGGTTTCCTCGCGCTCGTGCTCGCCTCTGTGAACATCTTCGGCGGCTTTCTCGTCACTCAGCGCATGCTCGGCATGTACAAGAAGAAGGAAACCAAGAGGCAAGACGCGTGACGGTTAACCTCGCTGCGCTGGCATACCTGATCGCCGGGGTCCTGTTCATCCTGGCGCTGCGCGGGCTGTCGTCCCCGGAGACCTCGCGGCGCGGGAACGTGTTCGGCATGATTGGCATGGCACTCGCGGTGGCGGTGACGCTGTATCTGGCCGGTATCCGCGATGCGCTCACCTGGGGTCTGATTATCGTTGCGGTCGGCATCGGAGGCGGTATCGGCGCAGTCATCGCGCGGCGTATCCCGATGACCGCAATGCCGCAGCTGGTGGCGGCTTTCCACAGCCTGGTGGGCATGGCGGCGGTGCTGGTGGCGGCCTCTGCCCTGTACACGCCGGAGGCCTACGGCATCGGCACGGTCGGCAGCATCAGGGTGGCGAGTCTGGTCGAGATGTCCCTCGGCGTCGCCATCGGTGCCATCACGTTCACGGGATCGGTGGTGGCGTTCACCAAGCTTCAAGGGCTGGTATCCGGTGCGCCGGTGGTGTTCCCGGGCCAGCACCCGCTCAACGCCCTGCTCGGGATCGTCATGGTGGCGCTCATCGTGTGGCTCTGCGCCACGGAATCGCATACGGCATTCTGGGCGCTCACCATCCTCGCCTTCGCGATCGGCGTGCTCATCATCATCCCCATCGGCGGCGCCGACATGCCGGTGGTGATCTCGATGCTCAACTCCTATTCCGGCTGGGCGGCCGCGGGCATCGGCTTCACGCTGGAGAACACCGCGCTCATCATCACCGGCGCCCTGGTGGGCTCTTCCGGCGCAATCCTTTCCTACATCATGTGCAAGGGCATGAACCGCTCGTTCTTCAGCGTCATCCTCGGCGGCTTCGGGGGTGAGGTCAGCGCCGCGGCGGGCGCGCAGGCGGAGACCCGACCGGTCAAGCAGGGCAGCGCCGAGGACGCCGCCTTCATCATGAAGAACGCGGGCTCCGTCATCATCGTTCCCGGCTATGGCATGGCCGTCGCCCAGGCGCAGCACGCATTGCGCGAGATGGTCGATGCGCTCAAGGAGCACGGCGTGCGTATCAAGTACGCCATTCATCCCGTCGCCGGACGCATGCCGGGGCATATGAACGTGCTGCTCGCCGAGGCGGATGTGCCTTACGACGAGGTGTTCGAGCTGGAGGACATCAACAGCGAGTTCTCACAGACCGACGTCGCCTTCGTCATCGGCGCCAACGACGTCACCAATCCCGCCGCCAAGACCGATCCGTCGAGCCCCATCTACGGAATGCCCGTGCTCGATGTGGAGAAATCGCGCACCGTGCTGTTCGTCAAACGCAGCCTTGCCAGCGGCTATGCCGGCATCGAGAACGAGCTGTTCTTCCGCGACAACACCATGATGCTGTTCGCCGACGCCAAGAAGATGGTCGAGGATATCGTCAAGGCCATCTGAGCGTCGCGCGACCGTGCCCGTGAAAACGCTGCCGGATTACCTGAGGCCCGGACTGCGGGTACTTTCCATCGGACTCAATCCCTCCCTTCGCTCCGTCGAGGCGGGTTTTTATTTCGCCAACCCGCGCAATCGCTTCTGGCCGGCGCTGCTGGAATCGGGGCTGGCGCCGGCGCATCTCGAGCCCGGTGCCGAGGCCGTGCGCGTGCTGTTCGAAGAGCACGGTATCGGTTTCACCGACGTCGTCAAACGCCCGAGCACGGGCAGCGCGTCGCTGCGCGCCGCGGACTTCAAGCGTTTTGCGCCGCTGCTGCGCGACAAGCTCGTCCGGTATCGGCCGCAGGTAGCGTGGTTTCACGGCAAGCAGGCTTTCGACGGCTACCTGCGTTACGCGCAACGGCGCGAAACCTGTCGGGGCTGGGGCGAGCAGCCGCCCATCGCCGGTTGTCGGGTTTTCGTCACGCCGAACCCGAGCCCCGCCAATGCCGCCTACTCGCAGGCGGTCATCACCGATTGGTACCGGCGCCTGGCAGACTTTACCGGAATCGCGCACTTGGGCTAACTTCGCGCCTTCCGCGCCGGGGGGGGCGGGGCAGAGCACGCACGATCGACACCATTGAAAGGGGGAGCTCATCATGGATAGCGCAGGTGATTTCATCAGCATGGCGCAACAGGTCATCGCGGCCTACGGTCTCAAGGTCATCGCCGCCATCGCGATCTTCATTATCGGCAAATGGCTTTCGGGGCTTCTCTCCCGGGCCGTCGGCAAGGCCATGCGCCGGACCGGGACCGACGAGATGCTGGTCAAGTTCGTCGTCAGCATCGCCCACGTGGCGATGCTCGCGTTCGTCGTTCTCGCCGCGCTGGCGCAGCTCGGCATCCAGACCACTTCGTTCATCGCCGTCCTTGGTGCCGCCGGTCTTGCCGTCGGTCTCGCCCTGCAGGGGTCGCTGTCGAATTTCGCCGCCGGCGTCATGCTGATTGTCTTCCGGCCCTTCAAGGTCGGTGATTACATCGAGGCCGCAGGCACGGCAGGCTCGGTCGAGGAGATCATGATTTTCAGCACCAAGCTGAGGAGCCCGGACAACAAGGAGCTGTATGTGCCGAACGGCAGTATCCTCTCCGGCACCATTGTCAACTACTCGGCCAAGAACGAGCGGCGCGTCGACCTGGTGTTCGGCTGTGGTTACGGCGACGACATCAAGAAGGCCAAGGCTTTGCTCGAAGCGATCGTCAGGGAAAATCCGCTCGTGCTCTCGGATCCGGAGCCCACCATCGGCGTGCTCGCGCTCGGTGAGTCGAGCGTCGACTTCGCCGTGCGCCCGTGGGTCAAGACCGCCGATTACTGGACTGCGCACTTCCAGATTACGGAGGCAGTCAAGCAGCGCTTCGACGAGGAGGGCCTGAGCATTCCCTTCCCGCAGCGCGACGTGCACGTGATCAACAGCGAGGCGGCCTGAGAGCGCTGAGCGGCGGGTTGCGGCGCAAAAATCCCCTTTCCCCGCCGCGGCGCCGGCAGTCTACAATAAGGTGGTCGGCGCGCACGCCGACCGGCGGGACGACGCGGGGGGTCGAGACTGCCGGGCGTTAATCTCCTCGAGGGTCGGCACCATGCTGTACGAAGAGCAGCTGTCTCTGGCTCCTACGCTCTGCCTGCAGTGCGGCACTTTTTTCGTCAGCGGTGAGTCGGGGCAGGACCCATGTCCCGACTGTGGCGAGGAGCTCTCCGAGCGGACCTACGAGGAGTGGTTCCGGCACGCCTTCTACGCGGTGCGTTTCGGCTACCAGTATCGCAGCCACAGCGAGCCGGGATCCCAGAGCGGCGACGAGGGCAGACTGAAGCCCTTCCTGCCGCCGCTCACCGAGGTGTTCACCTTCATGGGCATGGCTGCCATCGGCTTTATCAACGGCGGCGCCGACCGGGAGCTCTCCAGGAATGCGATCCACAAGATCCTCGGCAACTGGAACGTCATGTCCGGCGAGCAGGAGCGCCTGACGCTCTCCGACCACGATGTCGATGCCTTCATCGACTGCATCGAGGGTTACTACACCGACGTTGCCGGCATCAAGCAGGAGTTCACGCGCGGGCGCGGCAAGGCGGCGGGCGGCGGAAAGCGCGCCCTCGATGTGCGGCGTGCCGCCAGCCGACCCGACAGGCTGCCGTCGCGCCTCGAGCTCTGGTCGAAGCTCGGCCCCGCCTGACTCAGGCGGCCGCCTGCTGCATCATCGGCAGGCCGAGGAAGAATTTGATCACCAGCGCGTTGATGATATCGACGAAGAATGCGCCGATCAGGGGTATGACGATAAACGCCTTCGGCGATGGACCGTAACGGGTGGTGATGGCGTTCATGTTGGCGAATGCGACCGGCGTCGCGCCCATGCCCAGACCGGCAAAACCCGAGGCCATGACCGCCGAATCGTAGGTTCTGCCGGTCAACCGGAACACCAGGTAGACCGCCACCAGCGTCATCAGCAGCGCCTGCGCCATGACCGCCAGCATGATGGCCGTCGCAGCGCTCGCCATAATCCACAGCTGCATGCTCATCAGGCTCATGCTGAGGAACAGCTGAAGGCTGAGCTCGCCGGTGGCGGCGATGGTGGGCTTGTGCAGCTGCCTGCCGAGCGCATCCGAAGCGTTGCAGATGATGATGCCGACGACCATGGCTGTCAGAAAACCGGGAAGCTTGAGTCCACGCAGCGACAGAAAGCGATTCACCAGATCGCCCATCTCGACGCACACCGAAAGCATCAGCAGCGTTGTGAGCACACTCCAGATGGTGACCGGCCGTGCGTCGGGCGCGGCTTCGACGAAAGCGTCGTCGCCTTTTTTGCTGTCCGGCTCGAGTGCGTGCTTCTCGATCAGCCATCCGCCGATGGGGCCGCCGATGATGCCGCCCGCCACCAGCCCGAAGGTGGCGCAAGCGATGCCGAGCTCGGCGGCGCCGACCAGGCCCGCCGCGCTCGCCTCGGCGCCCCAGGCGATGGCGGTTCCGTGACCGCCGGCGAAGGAGACGCTGCCGGCGAACAGGCCGTAGCCGGGATGGCTGCTGAAAAGCCGAGCGAGCACCACGCCGACGCTGTTCTGCAGCACCAGCAGCCCGGCCGCCACGACGATGAGTATGGCCAGCGTTTTACCGCCCTCGACGAGCAGCCGCATCCTGGCGGTCAAGCCGATGGTGCTGAAAAAAAACAGCAGCAGCAGGTCGCGCAGCTCCAGGTCGAAGGTGATTTTGGTATCCCAGACGATGAATGCCAGGGCCAGCAGCAGGCTGCACATCAGGCCGCCGGTGACCGCCGGCGGAATGTTGTAGCGCTGCAGAGCGCCGATCTTGGTGGTGACGAGGCGGCCGAGGAAGATCACCGCGATGCTCACGGTGAGCACGTCGAGACCGGTTATTTCAATTTGCAATTGCGGTTACCCTCGTCGATTCCGCGACTTTGCCGGGGCATGGTAACGAAATGAGCGGCGCAGTGCTCACGGATCGGTTATCGTGTCGCCGCTTTGTCCATCCAGGGTGATCGCTTTGGCGGCGGAACTTCAGCAGCGCTTCGACACCGCACTCGCGCTTCACCGCGCAGGTGATATGCAGGGCGCCGCGCGTGCCTACCGGGAGATCCTCGAGTCCCACCCGCAGCAGCCGGATGCGCTGAATCTGCTGGCGCTGGTGGAGATGGAGGGTGGGCGTCACCGGGCGGCGGTGGATCTCCTGCGCCGCGCGGTATCGGTGCGCGGGGAAGTGCCGCAATTTCACTGCCATCTCGGAAACGCGCTGCAGGCTGGCGGCGACTTCAGCGAGGCCGCCATCGCCTACCGCGAGGCGCTGGCGTTGCAGCCGCACTATCCCGAAGCGCTCACCGGTCTCGGCTTCGTGCTTGCCCGGCTCGGCCGATCCGACGAGGCTCTCGAGTGCCTGAACGAAGCGCTGCGCGCGTCGCCCGAGGACTTTTTTGCGCTCCACAACCTCGGCGACGTGCTCGCGGACAAGGGCGATCTCGACGCTGCGGCGCACGCCTACCGAAAGGCCATCGCCGCCGAGCCAGGTGCAGCGGAGCTGCGCATCAAGCTCGCCGTGCTGCTCCGGGAGCAGGGTCACCCGGCGCAGGCCGCGGAGCAGCTTTGGGCGGCAATCGAGCTCGGCGACGACGACCTGAGGGCGCACAGACTGCTCGGCTCGCTGCTCAGGCTTGCGGCACCGTCCGCGTATGACCCGGATCTCGAGCAGCGATTGCTCGCGTTTTACGAGACAGCCGCCGTCGACCACGGTGACGTGGCCGAGTTCGCCACCGCGCTGCTCAAGCTCAAGTACGCCGATGACCCTCGCCTTCACTCGGATTCGGGGCATGGCTTCGTGTTCGACACGCTGCTCGTGGATCCGCTCGCGTGCGCCGTGCTCACCCGCTCGGTGAACGCCGACGAGGATCTGGAACGCCTGCTGACCGATGCGCGCCGCGCGCTTTTGCTCGGTGACGTCGAGATCGACGCGAGCGGCATGGCGGCGATGTCGGTGCTCGCCGAGCAGTGTTTCAACAACGAGTACGTGTTCGCCGTCTCCGAGCAGGAGAGCGCGCGGCTCGATGCGCTCGGTGCAGCCCTTGCATCGCGCGGCCACCCGGGCTCGCCGCCGCCGGGCGACGTGCAGCGATCCGTTCTGCTTCTCGGCATGTACGGGCCGTTGAGCGCGCTGCCGACGGCGGCCGAGCTCGCCGATATCGCCCTGGAGGATTGGCACCAGGCGCTGCAACCGGTGGTGCGGCGCTCGTTGCTCGAGCCTCTCGAGGAGCGCGCTCTCGAGGCGGAGATTGAGGTGCTCGGCAGCGTCGAAGATCCGGTGTCACGGGCCGTGCGCGATCAGTACGAGGCCAACCCCTATCCCCGCTGGCTGGAGCCCGCTTACCGCAATCCCGCCAGCGTCTATCGCATCGTCCAGGGCATGTTTCCAGGCTTCACGCCGCCGGCGGTTCTCAACGCACCGGTGCGTGTCCTGGTAGTGGGGTGCGGCACCGGCCGTCATGCGATCAGCATTGCGCTGCGCTATGCCGACGCCGAGGTGCTGGCGACCGATCTCAGTCGCCGCAGCCTTGCCTTCGCGCTGAGAATGGCCCGTCAGCTCGGCGTGGATAATGTGCGTTTCGTCGAGAACGATCTGCTGAATGTTTCCGCCATCGACGGTCGATTCCATATCGTCGAATGTGTCGGCGTGCTGCACCACATGCGCTCCATCGCGCAGGGATTGCGCATGCTGCTGGACAAGCTTCACGAGGACGGCCTGCTCAAGCTCGGCCTGTACAGCGAGCGGGCGCGGGCGCCCGTGGTCGCGGCACGCGAGAGAATCGCCGAGCTCGGTTTGCGCGCGGTGCCCGACGACCTGCGCCGTTTTCGCCAGCTGGCGCTGTCGGCGCCTGCGCACGATCCGCTGCGTCGCATCCTGGCCTTCGGGGACTTCTACACCCTCAGCAACTGCCGCGACCTGCTCTTCCACGTGCACGAGCAGAACATGAGTCTTTCGGATGTTCGCGATCTGCTGGCGGGCGCGCAGCTCGACTTCATCGGTTTCGAATCCGCGGATGCGACATTGAACGAGGCTTATCGGCGCCGCTACCCGGAGGACCGGTCCATGCGCGATCTGTCGCGCTGGCAAGCGCTGGAGGAGGCGCTTCCCGAGGCGTTGCCCGCGCTCTACCAGTTCTGGTGCGCGCGCCGGGGCACGGGGTAGTGCACGAGCGAGCCGTCACGCGCGGCCGGGCGCGCGACCGGATCGGCCTGCCCGCTGGTTGGCGTCAGCTGTTGAGGATGCCGATCAGCACCAGGACGACGAAGGCCGCGACCAGGAACATCCAGCTCCTGCTCTTCGCATCGGTGCCGGGCTCGCTCTGCTGCGACATCTGAGAGTGCTCCCTGTTGTTTTCGTATATCCCGGGCCTCGGGCCATCGGGTCTGTTGTCGTTCGTCCCACGCGCGTTCAGCGCCACGCAGCCGCGCCGGGCGCACGCGTGCGTGAGCCGATGCAACTCGCGTGCCATGCGGCGCGGCGGCCTCCATTCGCCGCCGCCACGGGGGTCAGCGACGCCGCTCGAGCACGGCCGGTCGCCGGGACGCCGGCGTCAAAAGCGGAAAATTTTCCCGTCGACTGCGCTCCGCCGCGTGCCGGTCCGGCTTGCGGTGGCGGCGGGCGCGAAGCGCGGCGGCCGCGCGCGGCGCGTACGGGCGCGCGCCGCGCCGGTAGCGATCGGTAACAGCCGCGTGCCGCAGTGTCACCTTTCCAGACGCTGGCGCGCCCACGCGGCGCGGCGCCCACGTCACTTGGTGCCGTAGATGCGGTCCCCCGCGTCGCCGAGCCCGGGCACGATGTAACCGTGGTCGTTCAGCTTCTCGTCGATGGCGGCCGTGATGATGGGCACGTCCGGGTGCGCCTCCTGGAACCTCTCGATGCCTTCGGGGGCTGCCAGCAGACAGACGAACTTGATGTCTTTCGCCCCCGCTTCCTTGATGCGCTGAACGGCGGCGATGGCGGAGTTGCCGGTGGCGAGCATGGGATCGACCACAATCACCTTGCGCTCGTCGAGCTCCTCGGGGACCTTGAAGTAGTACTCGACTGCCACCAGCGTGTCCGGATCCCGGTAAATTCCCACATGCCCGACGCGCGCCGAGGGGATGAGGTCGAGCATGCCCTCCAGCAGGCCGTTGCCGGCTCTCAGCACCGAGATGAAGACCAGCTTCTTGCCGGTCAGCACCGGGGCGTCCATCTGCTTCAACGGCGTATCGATGGGCTCGCTGGTCATGGGAAGATCCCGCGTGACCTCGTAGCCGAGCAGCATGGTGACCTCGCGGATGAGCTGACGGAACAGCGCTGTCGGCGTGTCCTTGCGCCGCATCAGCGACAGCTTGTGCTGAACCAGCGGATGGTCGACGACGGTGACGTTTTTCATCGTGAGCCTCACTCTCTCGTGCCTCGATTAGAATACCGTGGCGTCACTGGCGATGGCGAACGGCGGGCCACCGCCCGCGCGACGCTCCCGGGCCGCTCGGCGCCCGGCGGCCCAGGTGCCGCCCTCGAGAAGCTTCACCAGCGGCAGCTGCGCCGCGCTCATGCCGAGTCGCGCGCGCAGCCGCCCGGCCAGCTCGTCGAGCAGCGCGACCGTGAGCGCGCGCCATTCCACCACCGGCTCGGCGCCCACGTCGTGGCGCCGGCCGGCATTCTCCGCCGCTCTCCAGGTGAGCACCCCCAGGTCCAGAAACAGACCGCCGTTGCGGTACTCGGCGAGGCCCGTGAGCGCATCGAGGTCGCCCACGCGAAGCCCCGCCTCCTCGATCGGCTCCACCAGCGAGTAGGTGAGCCACTGGGAAAGCTTGTGAAACGGTACCAGAGCATTGCTCGGGTCGTCGCGGCGGATGCAGGAGTGGCGCCAGACGTCACCGAGATTGTGCTCGCCGATGGTGACGCGACCGGGCCAGATTGACCCGAGCCCCACGAGCACGGCTCGCAATATCTCCCTCGCCGACAGCTCGCCGCCCGCGGCGCGCGAGACGAGATAGTCGTAAAGGTTGCCGACGCGGGGCTCGTCGCGGCCGAACAGCTGCGGGTGCGCGCCGAGCGCCTCGCCCAGATGGCGGAGCAGCGTCGCGCGCCCCTGCACGCCGACCAGCGGATTGTCCGCCGAAACCTGGAATGCCGCGCTCAGATCCTCGGGAACGATGCGCAGCAGCGCGCCGGCGTCAGCGCGCAGGGGCTGCTCCAGGTGCGCGGAAAACGCTCCGGTCGCGAACATGTGCAAGCTGGCGACGGCGAGGCCTTCCGATCGGGCCAGCGGTGTTGCGCCGGCGTGCTCCACGTAGCGCCAGGCATCGCCGGCGCCGGCGTCGAGCAGCACGCTCGTGACCGCGAGGTCGATGCGCGCGCGCGCGACGGCGTCACGATGGCTCTCGGCGTGCTTCTCGGCGAGCGCCGCCCAGCGATCCGTGCCGCCGACCTCGAAGTGCCGCCAGCGGCTGTGAAAGGGGATTTCCAGATTGGGATAACGTTCCAGAATGGTCGCGACCACGTAGTCGGCGGTCGCATCCAGCCGCTCGCGGTGCAGGCGGAAATGAGGCAGCTCGTCGGCGTCGGCGCGATCGAGCAGCTCCCGGCAGCGCTCGCGGATGGTGTCGGGATTCTGCAGCCGTTCAATGGCGGCACTCTCGGCCGAGGGCGGCACCACGCTAGTCGTCGAGCCCGCGGCCCCTCGCCACCCTCAGCTGATCGGCGTCCGGCTGCGGATCTGCGCTGAAATAGCCGGCGGCCCTCTTGGCGGTCATCTCCACGCTCGCGTCGCCGGGGATGAGCTCGTCCGGGATCGGCACGCGCTCGACGATCTCGATCCCCTGGCGGGTGAGGGCATCGTGCTTCATGTTGCTCATGGAGACGAAACGATCGATGCGCTTGATGCCCAGCCAGTGCAGGGCGTCGGGCATCAGCTCCTGGAAGCGCATGTCCTGGACGCCGGCGACGCACTCGGTGCGTTCGAAATAGGTCTCGGCGCGATCGCCGCCCGGCTGGCGCTTGCGGGCGTTGTAGACCAGAAACTTGGTCACTTCGCCGAGCGCCCGGCCTTCCTTGCGGTTGTAGACGATGAAGCCGATGCCGCCGCGCTGCGCCGTCTCGATGCAGACCTCGATGCCGTGGGCGAGATACGGGCGGCAGGTGCAGATGTCGGAGCCGAACACGTCCGAGCCGTTGCACTCGTCGTGCACCCGGCAGGCGATCTCGCGACCGAACTGGCCGACCGCCGAGACATCGCCGATACCGTATACGGTCATGCCGCCGATGGGCGGAAGAAACAGCTTGAGATCGTTGCGCGTGACGAGCTCCGTGTACATGCCGCCCGAGTGCTCGAACAGCGACCGGCGCAGCTCGTTCTCCGAGACACCGAAGCGCTCGGCGATACCGGGCAGATACCACACCGGCTCGATGGCCGCCTTGGTCACGCGCACGTCGCCGTTCTCCTTCAGCACCTCGCCATCGGGCACCAGACGCCCCCTTGCGATAGCGTCCTTGATTTCGGGCATGTTGACGCGCGCCTTCGTGACGGCGATGGTCGGGCGGATGTCGAGGCCTGCGGCGAGCTGCTCGGAAAAGACCTCGCTCACCATGTGGCCGTAGGGATCCAGGGAAACGATCTTCGCGG
Source organism: Gammaproteobacteria bacterium (assembly GCA_011775625.1). Classification (GTDB taxonomy): domain Bacteria; phylum Pseudomonadota; class Gammaproteobacteria; order HK1; family HK1; genus JAABYT01. The sequence continues at coordinate 118,359 of JAABYT010000039.1, forward strand.
CATCGGCCCACTGGGGGTGGGGTCCGATACGCGCCGCCGGCGCCGTATCGGTGAGATCCGGCACGTGCACGGGGTCCAGTGTGCCCGCGGCCACCGCCAGCGCCCGATATAGCGCGTAAGATCCCGAGTGTGCGCCGATGACGTTGCGACGCGCGCCGTCGCCGATCGCGCCCACCACCGGACCGCGCGCCTGCGCCGTCGCGCCACCCCACACCACCAGCGATGCGGCGTCGCGCTGGCTCGGATGCGAGGTAAGCTTGATGTGTCCCTTGCTGGGGGGGCGGACCGGTTTGTCGGGCTGGTTGCTGTTACCCATGGGCGGCGACGTTAATCGCGGGAAAACCATCAGTCTACGCCAATACGGCGGATAAACCCAAGCTGCGACGGCGACGCGCGCATCGCCCCGGCGGGCCTCCGAGGCTCGCGCCGAACGACCCGCCTCAACGCTCCTCGCGGCGGTACGGCACCAGCAGCGACGCAGGGGCGCGTGCGTTGCGCGAGAGCATCGCCATCGCCACCACCGTGAGCAGAAAAGGCAGCATGAGGAACAGCTGATAGGGCAGGTCGATGGCGCCGCTCGACTGAAGCCGCAGCTGCAGGGCATCGACGGCGCCGAAGAGCAGGGCGGCGAGCGCACAGCGCCACGGATCCCAGCGCCCCAGCACCACCAGCGCGATGCATACCCAGCCACGCCCCGAGATGACACCGAAGGTGAAGGCGTTGAACTGGGCGAGTGAGAAGTAGGCGCCGCCGATGCCGAAAAGTGCGCCCGAGATCATCAGCGCCTGATAGCGCATCCAGGCAACCGGGACACCGGCGCTGGCGGCGGCTTGGGGATTTTCACCGACGGTGCGAAGCGCGAGGCCCCAGGGGGTGCGGTAAAGGAGCCACGCCGCCAGCGGCACGAGGGCGAAGACCAGGTAGACGAGCACCACGTGGTTGAACAGCACCGGCCCGAGAAACGGGATCGCGGCGAGCCCGGGCAGCGCCACCGATTCGAACGGCTGCACGTTGGGCGGCTGGGACGGCTGGCCGAAGATGAGCCGGTAGCAGTAAAAGCTGATCCCCGAGCAGAGCATGGTGACGCCGAGGCCCGAGACGTGCTGGCTCAAGCCGAGGGTCACCGTGAGCAGACCCATCAGTGCCGCGAAGACGATGCCGGATGCGGCGGCGGCGGCCATGCCGAGCCACAGGCTGCCGCTGAAGTAAGCCACGGTGAAGCCGCTCATGGCGCCGAGCAGCATGATGCCCTCGATGCCGAGATTCAGCACGCCGGCCCGCTCGCTGAACATCTCGCCGATGGTTGCGCAGGCGAGCGGTGTGGCGACGCGAATCAGGGCGGCGAAGAACCCCGTCTGCAGAATTTGATCGAAAACCTCCACCCGGCGCGCGCCTCAGACCGCGGCGGCGCGCTGCAGGCGCACGCGGAAGTTGGCGAACAGCAGCGCCACCAGCATGCACACGAGCGATGCGCCCTGGATGATGTCGGCAAGAAATACCGGCACGCCGGTCTTGCGCGACATGGTTTCCGCTCCGGTGGCGACGGCGGCGAAGAACAGCGCCGAGGGCACCACGCCGAGCGGATTCAGCCGCGCCAGCATGGCAATGACGATACCGGTGTAGCCGTAACCCGGTGAGAGATTGGCCATCACCTGATAATGCATGCCTGCAACCTCGCCGACTCCGGCAAGTCCGGCGAGGCCTCCGGATATGAGCGCCGTGACGAACACCACGCGTGCGACCGGCATACCGGCGTGGGCGGCGGCGCGCGCGTTCTCACCGACGGCGCGGATGGCGAAGCCGAGCGTGGTGCGGCTCATGAGCAGCCACACCAGCGCGGTGCAAACCAGCGCGATGGCGACACCCAGGTGCAGCCGTGTGCGTTCGAGCAGGATGGGAAACTCCGCGTCCATGCGGATGTCGGGTGAATCCGGATAACCGCTCAGGGGATCCTTCCACGGGCCGTCGAGCAACGCCATCATGGCGTAGAACATGACGAAGTTGAGCATCAGCGTGGCGACCACGTCGTCGACCTGATAGCGCACCTTGAGCGTGGCCGGGATGCCGGCCCACAGGCCCCCGGCGATGGCCCCGCAGAGGATCATCAGTGGCGCCAGCGTCCACGGCGCAAGGCCCTCGAGGCCGCCGATGAACGCCGCGGCCATGGCGCCGGCGAGCAGCTGGCCCTCCGCGCCGATGTTCCAGAACTTGGCACGGAAGGCGACCGCCACGGCGAGGCCCGTGAACACCATGGGTGCTGCCTTGACCACGGTCTCGACGGCGTTGAACCGGCTGCCGAAGGCGCCTGCGAAAAGGGCGCTGTAGGCGGGCAGCGTGTCCGCGCCGGCGGCCACGATGAGCCCGCTCGAGAGCACCAGGGTCGCGAGGATGGCGAGGACCGGCAGCAGCAGATTGAGCCACACCGGGGTGCGCTCCCGCGGCTCGAGGCGAAATCGCATCATGCCGCCTGCTTCCCGCCCGTCATCAGCAGTCCGATCTCGGCGATGCTCGTGTCGCCTGCGGCGACGTCGCCGACCAGTCGGCCTTCGTACATGACGACGATGCGATCGCTCACCGCGAACAGCTCTTCGAGATCCTCACTGATGACGAGCACGGCGCGTCCGCGGCCGCGAAGCTCGAGAAAGCGTTCGTGCACGAAGTCGCGCGCCGCCACGTCGAGTCCGCGGGTCGGCTGGGCAGCCACCAGGACCACGGGATCGAATGCCAGCGCGCGGGCGAGCAGGGCCTTCTGCAGGTTACCGCCCGAGAGCGCGCCGGTGCGCGCGTCGGGGCCGGGCGCGCGGATGTCGTAGCGTTGCATCTGCTCGCTCACCCAGCGGCGCATGGCCGCGAAGGAGAGAAATCCGAATCGACTGAAGGGCGCCTCGCCGATGCGCTCGAGCAGCATGCTGTCGGCGAGCGGTGCGCCGCCCAGCATGCCTACGCCGATGCGATCCTCGGGCACCGAGGAAATTCCGAGCGCCTGCATGCGCCGCGGCGTCGGTCGCTCGACGGGCTCGCCGTCGACGCTGACGTGGCCATGGCTGGGCCGAATCAGTCCGGCTATGACCTCTGCGAGCTGCCGCTGGCCGTTCCCCGAGACGCCGGCGACCCCGACGATCTCACCGCTCAGCAGGGAGAGCGTGACGGCGTCGAGCAGCGGCGGCCGACCGCGCTCGCCCTCGACGCGTACGTTGGAGAGCTGCAGCAACACCCGCCCGGCGTGCGCCGGCGCTTTCGCCGGCGGCTCGAGCTCGTGGCCGCACATGAGCTCGGCGAGGGTGCGCGGCGCGAGGCTGCCGTCATTGACGAGATTCGCCACCATGCGGCCGCGGCGCATGATCGCGAGCCGATCGGTGATGGCGAGCACTTCCTGCAGCTTGTGACTGATGAAGATGATTCCGACACCCCCCGCGGCCAGCGCGCGCAGCGCGTCGAACAGGCCCTCGGTCTGCTGCGGCGTGAGCACCGAGGTCGGCTCGTCCAGGATCAGAATGCGCGCGCCGCGAATCAGCGCCTTGACGATCTCCACGCGCTGCTGCTCGCCGATGCTCAGATCCGAAACGCGCGCATCGCACGGCAGGGCGAGGCCGTAGCGCGTGCCGATGGCGTCGATGCGCGCGCGCACGCCGTCGCTGTCGAGCACACCCCGGCGGCCGGGCTCGCCGACCATGAGGTTCTCGAGCACCGTGTGTCGGGGCACGAGATGAAAGTGCTGGTGCACCATGCCGACGCCGGCGGCGAGCGAATCGGCGGGTGAATGGATGCTGATGGGGCGGCCGTCGATGCGTATCTGCCCTGCGTCGGCCGCGTACAGGCCGAACAGTACGTTCATCAGGGTCGTCTTTCCAGCGCCGTTCTCACCGAGCAAGCCGAGCACCTCGCCCGCGTGCAGGGTCAAATCCACCGCGCGATTGGCATCGACGCCGCCGAAACGCTTGTCGATGGCGCGCATCTCGAGCAACGCTGGCTGAGTCACGGTGTCGGGGCTTTCGCCGGAGTCGGTACGGTGCCGGTTTCCCTGGAAAGAGAAGGGGACAGCCTGCTCATTTCACCGCGGCGCCGCCCGTCGGCGGCGCCATGCAGAGATAGGTAAGCTGTCCCCCGTGGGGCTATTCGGATTTGGGCGCGCTTTCGTCGATGTCGACACGGAAGGTGCCGTCGAGAATCGCCGACTTGCGCTCGTCGACCATCTTCTTGATCTCGGGCGAAAGCTTCTTGTCCCAGGCGTGGTAAGGCGCGAGGAACGAGCCACCCTTGCCCATGAACGAGAACTGACCGAAATCCTGGGAGCTGAACACACCGGCCTTGACCAGGCTCACCACCTGCTTGACGGTCGGCCACATGTCCCAGACGACGCTGGTGACCACGTGCTCGGGCGAGAGCTCCGATTGATCGGACATGTTGCCGATTGCGACGATGTTGCGCTCCGCGGCCGCCTCGATGACGCCGAAACGTTCCGCGTAAATGACGTCGACGCCCTGCTCGATCTGCGCCAGTGCGGCTTCCTTCGCCTTGGGCGGATCGAAGAACGAGCCGATGAAGGAGAACTTGCATTTGACCTTGTTGTTGACCTCCTTGGCCCCGGCGCAGAAGGCGTTGCAGAGGCGGTTGACCTCGGGAATAGTCATCGCCGCGACGGCGCCGACGGTATTGCTCTTGGTCAGCTTGCCCGCAATCATTCCGGCGAGATAGGCCGGCTCGTGGATCCAGTTGTCGAATACCGCAAAGTTCGGCTCGGCAGGGCCTATGCCGGAACCGAACGTGAAGGCCACGTCGGGATAGTCCTTGGCGACCCGACGCGCGATGCGCTCGGCGCCGAACGCGTCACCCATGACGAGCTTGTTGCCGCCCTCGGCGTACTCGCGCATGACCCTGGCGAAATCGGCGGATTTGACGCTCTCTGCCCAGGTGTACTCGATTCCGAGCTCTTTCTTCGCCTGCAGCAGCGCCACGTGTATCTGATTCACCCAGGGCTCCTCGATGGGTGTTTCGAACACGGCCGCGACCTTGAGCGTGTCGGCGTTGGCTTTGCCGCTGCCGAGCCCGAAGGCGGCGACAACCGCGAGCAGCGCTGTGAGCGCGCGAAGCGTGAAAAAAGGTTTTCTCGTTGTGACCATTTCCATTTCCCCCTGGAGCACAGTCGTATAGGCCCGCGGGCGCGGGCACGCGACAGTATAAGGAATGGCGGCTTGCGGGGCGAGCCAGTGGGCGGCGCCAGCAATGCAGGGCAGCCGGGGGCCCCGGCCAGGTCATGTTGTTCGCGGCGGCGCCTACATGTCGGCTTCTTCGATGAATTCCTTGCCCGCGCGATACAGCGCCAGACGCTCGCGGAACTCCGGAATGTAGCCGGCAGCGCTGCTGCCGGGGGCGAGCGCGAGGGCGCGTTGCAGGGTTTCCACGGCGTCGGGAAACGCGCCCGTCGCAGCCTGCGCGGCGGCCAGGGTGTCGAGCAGCTCCGGCACGCGATACTCGGACAGCCCGGCGGCGAGCGTGGCGAGCGCGAGCGCCCGCGCCGGTGCGCGCACCGCCGGGTCCGGGTGCGTCGCAAGCCGCCAGGCATCGTCGTTGAGCACGCCGAGGTAGGCACCGTTGCCTTCGACGGCCGCGCGCAGATGCGTGATGGCCGCCGCCTCCTCGCCGCGGATCAGCTGCACGGCGCCGATACCGTAGTGGGCGCCCGGGCTCGCCGCATTGTTGGCGAGCGCCTCGCGGTAGTAACGCTCGGCGTCGCCGAGGCGCCCCTCGCTGCGCGCCACGTCGCCGCGGCCTTCGAGCGCCGCCAGCCACTCGGGGTCGAGCTCGAGGGCGCGCGTGAAAGCGGCGTCCGCGGCCTGCAGGTTACCCTGGTCGTAGAGCGCCGTGCCCAGATTGGCGTGGGCACGGACGTCGAAGGGCGTTACGGTGAGCTGCTGCCGGTAGTGATGAACCGCGCGCTCGAGCTGGCCCGATTGCTGGAATGCCACGGCCAGATTGTTGTGCGCCTTGGGGTGATCGGGCTCGATGGTGAGCGCCTGCTGGTAGCTGGTGATGGCCTCCGCGACCCTGCCGCCGTCGAGCAGCGCGTTGCCCAGGTTGTAGCGCAGCTGCGGGTGTCGCGGATGCAGCCGGATGGCGGCGTCGATGTGCGACAGCGCCTCGTCGAGACGGCCCTGGGCTCGCAGCGCGCTGCCGAGCGCGTTGTGGGCAAACCAGTTGTCCGGATTCTTCTCCAAGCGGCCGCGCATCAATGCCTCGCGCAACAGCGGCTGGTCCCGTTCGCGCTCGGCAAGCACCTGGATCGTCAGAGTCGCCATCTCGTCGCTGGATCGGTTACCGAAGCGCACGCGCTCGGGTGGATCGTGGGGATTCAAAGCGTTGCCCGAGGAATTGTCGTAGACGAAGCGCATGGAAATGGTGGTGCCGGCCGGAAGCACCAGCGGCTCGGCGAAACGGTAGTCGTCCTGCCAGTTGAAATCCCATTTCGGAATGTCGATCAGCGTTCGGGTGCTGCCGTCGGGCAGTCGCGCGCGGGCCTCGATGCTCTTGCCCAGGTAGTGGGCGTGGGGGTAGATGCCCACGGCGCGCACGGCGGTGGGCAGCGTGAGCGAATCTTCGATGACGTAATGACTGTCTCCCGCAGGAATGTCGATGTTGTCGTTGCGCATGAGCAGGGAAAACGCCTCCTCAGGGGGCGGCGAGTCGGCGAAGTGCAGCCCGACCCGGGGCGCCACCGATTCGGGCTTGCCGGTCGGCACCATGTGCAGCTGCAGCACCAGATCGCTGCCCGGCTCCAAGCGCCAGGCGAGACGCTCGTCGACAACGGGAATCTTGCCGGGGGTCCAGCCGATGAGCTGCCCTCCCGGGGGCTCGGAGCCGGCCATGTCCATGCCGGAGAAACCCGGCGCCGCGTCCTCCTCGTCGCGGCGTCGCGAAGAGCGCGAGGGGTCCACCTGCATGACGGCGTGATGCACCACCCGCGGGTTTCCGGGCCGCAGCTCCACCGCCGCGACCCAGCGCGGCGTCGAGACCGGAATCGGCAGCACGAAATTGCGAAACACGTCGACACCGTCGGCGGGCACCGTGAAAGGCGTGTCCATGGTGACGACCATGTCCGGCTCTCCGAGCTGCCAGCCCTCGGTGAAGCGCGGCGGCGGCGGCAGATCCGCGGCATCGCCCTCCACGGCGCCCTGCTCGACCCAGGCGCGAATGCGCGCGATCTCCTCCTCGCTGAGGCCGCGCTCGCCCAGAAACGACGCGCCGCCGCCCGCCGGCAGCCACGGCGGCATGTAGCGCGATGCCGTGACCGCGGCGATTAACCCCGCGCGCTTTTTCGCCTCCGCATAGCTGAGCAGACTGAACGGAGCAGACTCGCCCGGCCGGTGGCAGACGACGCAGTTGCGGTAGAC
>JAABYT010000039.1:125900-141998 GCA_011775625.1 Gammaproteobacteria bacterium
CGCGGACGCCGGCGTGTCAGGTCGACATAGCGGTTGTCGATCCGCCCGTGGTACACGAGCGTGCCGTCGGCCAGGAAGATGCCGGCCTCGGGCGTCACCAGCGCCTTGGCGCGCCGGACCAGGCTGTGCTCGGGGTCGCGCAGAGCCGGGAATGCGTAACCGAACTCGCGCATGTGGGTGCGGATTGCCTGCGCGCTGATGTCGGGATTCGGGTACACGAGCCAGAAGCTCACGCCTTTCGGGCCATAGCGCTGCTGCAGTCTGCGCAGCTCCGGTGCGTAGCGGTTGGAAACGGGGCAATCACTGTCGACGAAAAGCGTCACAGTGATGGCGGACGTCGAATCTTCAATCGGATTGGCTGGCCGGCCCTCCAGGTCCTGGACGCCGCTCAGGCCCCCACCGTCGCAGCCGCCGAGGACGAGCGCAACGGCGGCCAGCACCGTGGCGAAGCGTCTGCGTGTCCTGGTCATCGGGTTTGTTCCTGAATCTCCCTGGTCGGGCCAGGCGCTATTGCCCTGACATTTTAATCATCCGATACTTTTCTATCAGCCCGTCCAACTCATTCCGGCCACCGGGCGGGTGGTGCGTCGGAGTCCGCAAACGCGCGGGCCGGCAGAGATTGCGCATGGATCTGTCTACTCCACAGGATATGCCGCTCGAGCCCGGGCTGCTCGACTATTCCGACACCGTCGGCGGGTTTCTGTTCTGGAGCCCGAAGGGACAGCTTTTTGCGCTCAATCGCTTCGTGGTGAGCCGGGATTTCAGCAGGATCGTTCCCCAGGTCGCGTCCGCCAACTTCCGAGTGGTCTATCCCTTTTTCTCGCGCATGACCGAGTCGAACATCAATCTCGTGCTGCACCCCACGCAGCAGGCGCACGCGTACTTTCTCGTCGATATCAAGTCGGGCCCGGCCAGGAAAACCATCAAGGTGTTTCAGGAGTCTTCCGAGATAATCGACGACGCGATTGCCTCGGAGAAGTTCCCTGTCATTCACTTCGGCGAGCTTCAGAACGCCGTCATGACGAGCCGCCGCAATCAATCCCCGGTTTCGATCCGCATCCGTTTTCTGCAGCTCCGCCCGGGTCTGCCCCGAGTACTTCGCGATGCCCTGACAGAGGTGTTCGTGACCAATGCCGAGCATGGCGGCAACAAGGAGGCACGGCTCGAGTACAAGATTGCAACGCTCGCGAAAGAGCTGCGCCGCGGAATGGTCGAGGATTATCTGGTGAATTGCCTGTGGCTAAATCCACTCACGAATCATCTCGGAATGATGACCTGCAACGATCAAATCTCGGGCTTTTCCAAGTTCGTCTCCGGTGACGTCGACATTACTGCGTTCGAGCACTGCCTGGGGCGGGACGAAGAAGGTCATTACGAGGCGCAAACCGGTGTCGCGAATGTCCTGCCGGTCCTGCTTTCAAAGGTCAAATGGAACTCGCCCACGGTTCACGTCTACGACGAGACGTTCCGCACGACGCATCGGCTGCAGGAGTACTATTCCCTCTACGAGGGACTCAAAGCGTTGTGCGGCGTCGGCCCGCCGGTGCTCGTGCACGAAGCCTACGAGCTGCCGGAAGCCGTGCCCGTGTACATCTTGCGACTGGCCAACGCCAGCCCTGCGACCCTGTTGGGTATGCGCGAGTTTCCCATCAGGCACCTGGTTTGGGATTCGTGAGCGGCGCATTGCGCGCGTCCCGGAGCCGCGAAAATTGCTACCCGGTGCGCGCGAAATCAGGCCAGGTCGCGCACCTCAGACGTCTCCCTCGGCGAGGCGCCTGCTTTTGTCCTCGATACGGCGTATCTGACGCGCTATGTCGACGACGTGGCGTACATGAGTCCCACTGCCGACCAGCTCGATGGCGTCGTGCACGCGCGCATCCAGGGTTACCCTGCGGCCGTCGACGGCGGTAACGGTGACGCTGATACGCACCCGGGCGCCGAGCGGCGTCGGCGCCAGATGATCGACGGCGACGTGCCCGCCCACCGAGCTCTGTCCCTCGGGCAGGTGCTTCTGGATGAGCCGCAGGCAGGCGTACTCCACGTCGCTCACCATCGACGGCGTGCTGTAGACCCGACCCGCCTCACCCATGAAGCCGATGGTGCGCTCGCGATCGACGAGCACGGTCTCGGTGGCGCTTTCACCGGGCTTCAGATCGAGTTCCATGGGTGCAAGGGTTCCCCGGGTCCGTTGACATGGGCGCACCAGGTGCCCTTGTCGGAGGGCTCGGCGGTAACGCGTCGACACCGGTCGACCCGTTCACCGAGGGGCTCCACGATACGCGTGCGCCGCTGAGCGAGTGTATCGCCTGACGGCGCAGGCCATGCCTCGGCTGGAGCAAAGCGCCATCCGAGGCGCGGCATCGGCTAGTAGTGATTGTTCTCCAATACGAGATTCACCCACTGCTGGCGCTTCGGCATGAGCGGCGGCTCCGGCAGAAACTTCGGGATCTCGGTCGGCTCGGCGACCGCGTCCTCGATGAATCGGCCCGTCACCTCGCCGCGTCGGAAGAACATATTGTAAATCCCGTACTGGGTTCGACTGCGGGTGCCGGACAAAGGAAATCGTCGGGCAATCGAGGGCATGGAGTAGAAGTTCCGGTAGGCTCGCATGTGCCCTTCTCGAAGCTCAGCGGGCGTGAGTGTGGCCGGCTTGTAGACGATGTGTCCCTGGTCGTACTTGTCCCAGTCATAGGACACCATGCGCCTGTCTTTCTGCATCTCGTACCAGGTGAGCGTGCCCGGGTAAGGCGTTAGTACCGAGTACGCGCACATGTCGTAGTTGGCATCGATATTGAACTTCACGGTTTCGTCGAAAACGCTTTCGTCATCGGTGTCGAAACCGAACATGAACAGCCCGAACACGAGGATGCCGTAGCTGTGAATCTTGTCGACCAGCTCGCGGAACTTGTCGGGCTGGTTGACCATCTTGTGAACGCTTCTCAGCGTTTTCGCCGATATTGACTCGAAACCGATGCTCAACATGTAGCAACCGCTCTCCGCCGCGAGCTCGAGCATCTCGTCATTCATGGAAAGGCGGCTCGTGACGCCCGCCTGCCAGCGAATGCCTCGTCCCTTCAATGCCTTCATGACCTCCTTGGGTCGCTTCGGCGTGCCGAAGAAATCCGCATCATTGAGAGCGATGTAGCGCGCGCCGCACTCGTCGATCTCACGCATCACCTCGTCGATGGGCCGATAGCGGAAGCGAAGACCGTTCATCAAAGGCTCCGCGCAGAAAGTGCACGCGTGATGGCAGCCTCGGGAAGTTTGAATGAAGGTACGATTCACATAGCGGTTCGCTTTCACCAGGTCGTAGCGCGGCATGTTGAGGTTGACCATGGGATGCAGCGTGTCCGACTTGTAAACGCCTTTCAGGTTGCCGGATTTGAGATCGTCGAGCACCTTGGGCATGACCAGCTCCGCCTCGCCGACGACTACCGCGTCGGCATGGGTCAGCGCTTCCTCGCGCATGAAGCTCGGGTGTACGCCGCCCATGATGACGGGAATTCCGCGGCGCCTGAATTGATCGGCAATCTCGTAACCGCGCTTCACGTAACTGGTCATGGCCGAAATTCCGACCATATCGACTTTCAGGTCGAAATCGATCTCCTCGATATTCTCGTCGGTCAATATGACCTCATACTGATCCTGCGGTATGCAGGCCGCAACCGCGAGCAGACCCGCCAACGGAGAATAAAGCGCGCGATTCAGGTAGCTCGGTCGCGTGGTGAAAGAGTTTGTCTTGGGGTTGATCAGATGGATGATCCTGGTGCCCATTGAATATTCTCCTCTCCGTCCGTGCTCTAGGTGGTCATCTTGCTCTCGGTTCGGCCGTGCGGCAATCGCGGTTGCGCCGGCCGGCTTCACCGGGCCTGCCGGATTGCTCAGGCTGCCGCTGCGCCGGTTGTCTCATCGGCAGGTCCTGGGATCGCGCGCAGCAGATCGCGCTCGTCGGCATCGCGGGTCGCGGCGAGCGCCGACAAGGCGCGGCGCCAGGCGCGCGCGCCGGGCTGACCCAGGTACAGTCCGCTCAGGTGCCGAATCAGCGGCACGAGCCGCGCGCCTTGCGCGCGCTCCCGGGCGAAGTAAGGCGCGTACGCTTCGAGCACCGCGCGCCGGGTCGGCGCCGGGCGATGCTCGCCGAAAATGGCCCCGTCGGCCCGCGCGAGCCCGAACGGATCGCGATACGCCGCGCGACCGATCATGACGCCGTCGAGACATGCGAGATGACGACACGCCTGGTCGAGATCAGCAATGCCGCCGTTCACGACGATGCGTAGACCGGGGAAATCCTGCTTCAGTCGATGCACGAGCTCGTAGCGCAACGGCGGCACCTCCCGGTTCTGCCGCGGGCTCAATCCGTTCAGCCAGGCCTTGCGCGCGTGCACGATGAAAGTCTTGCAGCCACGCTCGGCGACGCCATGGACGAAGGCGGCGAGGGCCTCGTAGGAGTCCTGGTGGTCGATACCGATGCGCGTCTTGATCGTAACGGGGATATCTACAGCGTCGATCATCGCCGCGACGCAGTCGGCGACCCGCTGCGGCTCGGCCATCAGGCAGGCGCCGAATCGCCCCGCGCGCACACGGCTGCTCGGGCAGCCGACGTTCATGTTCACCTCGTCGTAGCCTCGCGCAGCGGCGATGCGCGCCGCGGCCGCCATCTCCTCGGGATCGCTGCCACCGAGCTGTATCGCCACCGGGTGCTCGACGTCGTCGAATGCCAGAAGTCGATCGCGATCGCCGTGGAGCACGGCGGCGCTCGTCAGCATCTCGGTATAGAGAAGAGTGCGGCGCGTGATGAGGCGCAAGAAATAGCGGCAGAAACGATCTGTGCGCTGCATCATCGGCGCGACGCTGAGGCGTGGATCATGGCTACCGGCGGATTCTCGAATCGACGCCATACGACAGTCTAACACGCGCTCGGGGGACGTGGTTGAACCGGCGAATCGACCTATCTACCATCGGTAGCTCACGCCACGAGGAGCATACGATATGCCGTCATTTGATGTCGTGTCGGAGGTCGATATGCAGGAGGTCACCAATGCGGTGGACCAGGCAAATCGCGAGGTGCGCACGCGCTTCGACTTCAAGGGCACCGATTCGAGCTTCTTGCGCGAGGGCGCCGCGATCACGCTCAAGTCCGAATCGGATTTTCAATTGAAGCAGATGCTCGACATCCTGCAGAGCAAGCTGAGCCGGCGCGGCGTCGACATCGCCTGCCTCGCCATCGCTGCGCCTGAGCTCGTCGGTAAGGAAGCACGCCAGGTCGTCACGGTACGTCAAGGGCTCGAGACGGACCTCAGCCGCAGGATTGTGAAGCTGATCAAGGACTCGAAGCTCAAGGTGCAGGGCGCAATCCAGGGTGACAAGGTACGCGTCACGGGCAAGAAGCGCGACGATCTCCAGAAAGTGATCGAGAGTCTCCGGGAGGCGAAGTTCGACATGCCCCTGCAATACATCAACTTCCGCGACTGATGCGACGCGAATGGCCAATGCGGATTGGAGCCGGTAGCGCGAGGCAATGAGCGATCGCCGATACGAGGCGCTGCTCCACGATGCGGCGCGGCGCGCCTGCCGTTACATCGCGGAGCTCGAGTCGCGCCCGGTGGCGCCCGCGGCCGCCGACGTCGCGAGACTGGAATTGCTCGGCGGCGCGTTGCCCGACGAAGGCCTGGCGCCGGGCGAGGTGCTCGCACGCCTCGACGAGATCGGCTCGCCTGCCACCGTCGCTTCGGCGGGCGGGCGCTATTTCGGATTCGTCACCGGCGGCGTGCTGCCGGCGGCGCTGGCCGCCAACTGGTTGGCGGACGCCTGGGATCAGAATGCCTTCACCAGCGTGCACTCGGCGCTCGGCGCTGCCGTCGAGTCGGTCGCACTCGGCTGGCTGCGTGACGTGCTGGCGCTGCCGGGCGACTGCGGCGGTGCCTTCGTGACCGGTGCGACCATGGCCAATTTCACGGCGCTCGCTGCCGCAAGGCACGCGGTGCTGGCGCGCGCGGGATGGGATGTCGAGGCCGAGGGGCTGTTCGGCGCGCCGCCGGTCACCCTGGTCGTGGGTGAAGAGGCGCACGGGACTCTTTACAAGGTGATCGCTTTGCTGGGGCTCGGCCGGGAACGGGTCGTGACGGTGCCTGCCGACGACCAGGGCCGCATGCGCGCCGATGCCATCCCGGCGCTCGACGGGCCGGCCATCGTCTGCGTTCAGGCGGGCAACGTGAACACCGGGGCGGTCGATCCCATGGCGGCCATCTGCGCGCGCGCCCGCACGCAGGGGGCGTGGGTGCACGTGGACGGTGCCTTCGGAATGTGGGCGGCAGCCGCGCCGGGCTATGCCGGCCTGCTCGAGGGGGTTGCCGACGCCGATTCCTGGGCAACCGACGCGCACAAGTGGCTGAACGTCACCTACGACAGCGGTATTGCCCTGGTGCGCGACGCCGAAACCCTGCGCGCCGCCATGTCCTACGCCGCCGCCTACCTGCCGACGGGCGGCGTCCGAGAGCCGTTCCACTACACGCCGGAGTCGAGCCGCCGGGCGCGCGGTGTCGAGATCTGGGCTGCGCTGTTGAGCCTCGGGCGGAGCGGACTCGCGGATCTCGTTGCGCGCAACTGCCGCATGGCGGTGCGCTTTGCCGATGCACTGCGAGGCGCCGGCTATGAGATCCTCAACGAGGTGGTGCTCAATCAGGTCCTGGTTGCCTTTGGTGACGCGGATACCACGCGACGGGTCGTGGCGGCGGTTCAGCAAGACGGCACCTGCTGGTGCGGGCCGACGGTGTGGAAGGGGCGCGCGGCCATGCGCATCAGCGTCTGCTCGTGGGCGACAACCGATGAGGACGTCGATAAGAGCATCGATGCCATTGTGCGCATCGCCGCCGAGCAACGATAGGGGATCCCGTGGACGAGGCATTCTGGCTGAAGCGCTGGCAGGACAGCGCCATCCCTTTCCACAAGGCGGAGCCGAACCACTATCTGCGGAAGTATTTCGGGCGCCTGGGGCTCGCCGCCGGCGACGAGGTGCTGGTGCCGCTCTGCGGTAAGAGCGTCGACATGCGCTGGCTCGCGCGGCGAGGCTGCTGCGTGACCGGCGTCGAGCTGAGCGAGATCGCGGCGCGCGATTTTTTCGAGGAGCAGGGCATCCAGGCAGCCGAGCGGCGAGAGGGCGCATTTCTGGTCCTGGAGGGCGGCGGCGTCACGCTGCTGTGCGGGGATTTTTTCTCCCTGAGCAGCGCGCGCACGGCGCGCGTGGCCGCGGCTTACGATCGCGCCGCGCTGATCGCGCTGCCGGCTGAGATGCGGATGCGCTACGCCGAGCACCTGCTCTCGCTGCTGGCGGCCGACACGCCGATCCTGCTGTTGACCTTCGAGTACCCTGCCCACGACATCGACGGTCCGCCGTTCTCGGTTGGCGAGGCCGAGGTCCGGCGGCTGTTCGCTGGACGACGGCGGGTGACGCGCATGGAGAGTCTCGATCGCCTTGCCAACGAGACGAATCTGGCCGAGCGCGGCGTGACGCGCCTCGAGGAGCATGCATTCCTGCTGAGCGGGTCGTGAGCCGGCGCGCGGCCTACCAGCGATATTTTCCCCAGTGCTCGGGATGTGCCCAGTGGCGCGCGTTGAGCCAGTCAGGGGTGGCCTTGTAAGTGCCGAGGTCGAACCCGTAGATTTCCAGCGCGCTGCCGTCGACGTCCTCGCTCG
The DNA here is from genome assembly GCA_011775625.1 of Gammaproteobacteria bacterium. Taxonomy (GTDB): domain Bacteria; phylum Pseudomonadota; class Gammaproteobacteria; order HK1; family HK1; genus JAABYT01. The sequence continues at coordinate 133,593 of JAABYT010000039.1, forward strand.
ACCAGTGGGCGAGGCCCATGGCGATCAGCTCCGCAGACTGCCAGCATCCTGCGCCGTCGTGCCGGCGCAGGGCCACGCAGAATCGGCTCGTGTGCAGGTCGCGAAGCCGTGCCAGCAGGTTGGCGCCCGTGTTCGCGTCGAGATGCTCGAGTACGCCGGCACCGACGACGACGAAATCGAATCGGCCTTTGTCTGCCAGCGCTTCGAGCAGGGCCGGTCCTTGCAGCGTGCCACGGGGATCCAGCTCGGTGATGCGGCACTCCGGATGGGCGCTGCGGTAGTCGGCGAGCAGCGCGTCGGCGCCCGCGCCGAGCGCGAGGAGCGACGCCGGCGCGTAGCTTTCCAGGCGGCGCGAAAGATTGGCTGGGTCCCGGCTGGCCATACGGTCTCTATATGGACGGGTTTCGCGCCCGCGTCAACGCCACGGGATTGCCAGAATTGATCGCCTGTTCGCCTGCGCGACGCCGCCTGGCGGCCTGCCCGTGGCGCTTTACTCGATCGCATTCCGTCACCGGGAGAAGGGCATGCTTCAGATCGAGCAAACGCCTCACGCGCCCAAGGGCCGCGATCTCGCCGAGCTCGTGCAAGAGCTGCGCGAGCGCAACGAGGCGCTTCGCTATGTGACCCGCTGGCGCGCGGTCCGGGAAAGCTATCAGGCGCAGGCGTTACGGCGCTCGATGCATGCGATCACCGACGGCCTCAAGGTCAGCATTCCGTTCCGAGCCGGAAGCTGGTGCCTCGAGCCGCACCTGGAGCGGCATCTCGCCGAGCTGTCCGAGGCGCTCATCGACATTCCCTGCCTGCAGGTCAAGCTCGAGGGCTTCGCCGATACGCGCGGCTCGCGGCGCTCGAACCGCAAGCTCTCCATGCGCCGGGTGTACGCGGTATGGTCGGCGCTCGCCCGCGCCGGCCTGCCGGTGGAGCGCATGCGTCTCAGGGCCCACGGCGACCGCGCCGCCATGTACCCCAGAGGCGACCGCGGCGGCTACGCGTTCGATCGGCGCGTGCTGGTGAGCTTCACCCTGGGCGGTGTGCCGCGATGATGCCGGCCGCTGCTCTCAGCGACGATTGGCTTTACTGGGATCCGGAGCGCATCCTCGCCTACCCGCACTCCCCGGAGGCGGCGCCGCGGGGAGCGCCCACGCAGCCCGGAGGGCCCGAGCAGCTGGAGCTGTTCGCGCCGGCCCGGCGCGAGCGCAGCGAGGACGCACCTCGGCGCCCGTCTATCTGCCGGTGACCTCCCGTACCATGCTCTCCAGCCGGGCGACGTCACGGATGACGACGCGTCCGCGACCCGGCTCGATCACGCCGGCTTCGGAGAGCAATTGGTACTCCCTCGTCACCGCCTCGCGGTGGGTGCTGATGCGGCTCGCGATATCGGCATGGGTCGGCGCTGGTGCGATGATGGCGACGTTGTCGTCGTGCATGTTCTCGCGCGCGAGCCGCAGGAGCTCGGCATGAATACGGTTACGCACCGCCAGCGAGCTGAACTCGAAAACCCTCTCTGAGAGCAGGCGCACCAGCTTGACGAGCCGCACGAAGGTGAACTCGGCGACCCGGGGATAGCCCCGCAGCACTTCCCAGAAGCGCTCCCGCGGCATGCAGGCGAGAAGCGAGTCCTCCAGCGCCACCACGTGGGCGGAGCGCGGCGCGCCATCGATGGCGCCGAGCTCCCCGAACATCTCGCCCGCGCCCTGGTCACGGAAGGTGATCTCGCGGCCGTTGACAGAGTAGATGGTGACACGGATCCGGCCGCTCACAATGAAATGAACGTCGCGGGCCTCGTCCTCCTGGGACAGGATGCGCTGCCCGGCGTCGTAGCGGCGGCCCTGGCAGAGCGACGCGATACGGCCTCTGTCGGCGACGCCGAGGCCGCCGAAGGCCTCCACGCCGGCCAGGGACTCGGCGGTCAACGCCACCGGCTGGGGCTGCTTTGCCACTGATTTTCCGGGCTTTTTCCCCGTTGCCACGAAGCCAACTCCTGTAGCGGGCGGAAATAGGAACGCCGGTTGTCGTCGCCACGACCCGGACCTGGTCCACACAACGCGATCCGGCCTATCAAGTTTAACCGGGCTGGCCCGATACTCCGGGATGGGAAAGGCCCCTGTGCCGCGCCGCCGGCGGCCGAAGGACGCTCCCGTGGCTTCCGCCACGCCGCGCAGGTGAGCCGTTTGTCGTTGTGGGACAAAGGCTTAGCAGTAGCGCGTCTTCTGTGACCCGGGTCACCGAAAATGCGCGACTGCTGTGCTGGAATCAGAGAACCACGCGGCCGGTCAGCGGACGGTTCAGGAAGCTAAATTGTCATGTCGCGAATCTGACAAAGCGTGACTAGTGTGATCAAGATAACTTTCGTTCTGCCGATACCAGTTATGAGAGGCCGGTTGTGGATTTAGATTTTGTGAGCAAGCTGGACAAGCTAGACATGTCGAAGCGCAGCAGGAACCACGAGGATCTCGAGTCTCTCGGGGGACGCCTGCGCCGGCGGAGAAAGGAGCTCGGCTGGACCCAGATGTACCTGGCTGAGCAGGTGGGTACGTCCCAGGCCGTGATCCAGAAGATCGAGAACGGCAAGAGCCTGCGCCCGCGGATTCTCGAGCAGATCGCGGATGCCCTCGCGGTGAAGCCTGCCTGGTTGATGTTCGGCGTCGAGGAAGTCGGCGAGCTCAACGAGGAAGCCATCGAGCTGGCGCGCGCATGGTCGAGGCTCAGCGAGCCGCACCGCTCGGCCATGAAGGATGCCATCCTCAAGATTGGCACCGGCTGACGCGCACTCTGCAATCTTCGCTCTGCCCTCCATCCGCCATCAGCGGAGCACTGCGACCTTTCCGTTTCCGTCTCCAAATCAAGCCAGCGTCTTAGACGTAATCTCGTAAACGTCCTTGGACAACCGACTGGTTGCGAGGATCCGTTCCAGCTCTGTCTTCATGAGACCCTGACGCGCGTCGTCGAACTTGCGCCAGCGGCTGAATGCCCCCATCAGACGCGCCGCCACCTGCGCATTGATAGAGTCGAGCTCCAGCACGCGGTCGGCCAGAAAGCGATAGCCGGCCCCTTTCGCGTCGTGGAATCGTATCTGATTGCCGTGACAGAACGCGCCGATGAGCGAGCGCACCTTATTGGGATTCTTGAGGTCGAATGCAGGATGCTGCATCAGCTTCTCGACGGTCTTGAGGGTGTCGGGCAGGTGTGACATGGCCTGGAGGGTGAACCACTTGTCGAGCACCAGGGTGTCGTGCTTCCAGCGGTCATGGAACTCGGCGACGGCCTGGCTGCGTTCCGGGCAGTCCGTTTGCGTGAAGCAGGCGAGTGCCGCGAGGACGTCTGTCATGTTGTCGGCTTGGTGGAACTGCGAAAGACACCAACCGCGCAGCTGCGAATCTTCCAGCACCATCAGATAGGACAGGCACAGGTTCTTCAAGCTCCTTCGACCCGCCGACTGCGCATCGTAGCGGTAGGCTTCGTTGCTGAAGTTCGCCCGGTAGACGGCACGAAAGTCTTCCTCGAGGGTCGAGGCGAGGTGGCGGCGTATGCTCTGGCGCACCCTGTGGATGGCATCAACGTCGATGAGGTGCATGCGATCGGCGAGGTAGGATTCACCGGGCAGAGTCAGCGCCTCGGCCACGAGCGCCCGGTCGAGACGCTGGTCGTTCAGTGTGCGCGCGAAAGATTGCACGAAGGCCGCGTCCGGAATGGCCTCGCTGGCGGCATCGTACTCGCCGATATGACGCAGAATCACGCTCGTAGCGAACTCCTGGGCCGCGTCCCATCGATTGAAGGGATCGCGGTCGTGGGCGGCGAGAAATGCGAGGTCCGTGTCGCTGCGCAGCGCTTCCACGATGACCGGTGCGGAAAAGTCGCGCGCGACGGAGACCATGGGGGCCTTGGCGACGTTGACGAACCGGAAGCGCTGCTCGGGCTCGGTGAGACTCAGCACCACCTCGTCGGTCTGCGACCCGGGCAGATTCTCCATCTCCAGCGCCATGTCGCCGCCGGCGTCGTCGAGCAGACCCACGCGAAGCGGGATGTGAAACGGTTCTTTCTCCGCCTGACCCGGGGTCGCCGGACAGCTCTGGGACAGGGTCAGGGTGTAGACTTTCGCATCGGCGTCGTAGGTGCCGCTCACGCGGACCATCGGCGTGCCCGCCTGGCTGTACCACAAGCGGAACTGTGAGAGATCTGCGCCGTTGGCGTCCTCCATGGCCTTGACGAAATCCTCGGTGGTGACCGCCTCGCCGTCGTGGCGCCGGAAGTAGAGATCCATGCCGTTTCGGAAACCGGCCGCACCGAGCAGGCTGTGCATCATGCGGATCACCTCGGCGCCCTTGTTGTACACCGTCACGGTATAGAAGTTGCTGATCTCGATGTAGGAGTCCGGGCGCACCGGGTGAGCCATTGGTCCCGCGTCTTCGGCGAACTGGTGCGTGCGCAGCACCCGCACGTCTTGAATGCGTTTGACCGCCGGCGAGGTCATGTCGGCGGAGAATTGCTGGTCGCGGAACACCGTGAGTCCTTCCTTGAGGCTGAGCTGAAACCAGTCGCGGCAGGTGACCCGGTTGCCGGTCCAGTTGTGAAAGTACTCGTGGGCGATGACGCCCTCGATACCGGCGAAGTCGGCGTCGGTCGCAGTCTCGGGCTTTGCCAGCACGTATTTCGAGTTGAAGACGTTGAGTCCCTTGTTCTCCATGGCACCCATGTTGAAATCGTCGACGGCGACGATCATGTAAATGTCCAGATCGTATTCGAGCCCGTATACCTCCTCGTCCCAGCGCATGGCTTTCTTGAGAGAGATCATGGCGTGTTCGCACTTGTCCGCATTGTGCGGCTCGATATAGATGCGAAGCGCCACCTCACGCCCCGAGCGCGTGGTGAAACGATCTTCGACGCAGGCGAGATTGCCGGCGACCAGTGCGAACAGGTAGCAGGGCTTGCGGAAAGGATCCTGCCATTTGACCCAATGGCGGTCGTCGTCGAGTGTGCCCCGATCGACGGGGTTGCCATTGGAGAGAAGCACGGGATAGCGGTGCCTGTCGGCGACGATGGTCGTGGTGTAGCGGGACATCACGTCCGGACGGTCGAGAAACCAGGTGATCTTGCGGAAACCTTCCGCCTCGCACTGGGTGCAGAAATTTCCGCTCGACGTGTACAGTCCCTCGAGAGACGTGTTTTTACCCGGATGGATACGCGCCACTGTCCTAAGCGTGAAGGCGCCGGGCACGTTGCGCACGATGAGCGCATGCTCGTCGAGCCGATACCGATCGCCGCCGATCGGTGTGCCATCGATGGCGAGCTCGACCAGCTCCAGCTCCTGGCCGTCGAGCACGAGGTCATCGGGTGGCGAATCGGATGCCGGGTTGCGCGCTATCGACAGCGTCGACGTCACCACCGTGGTGTCCTCGTCGAGCCGAAGCTCGAGGTCCACCTCGTCGATGAGGAAGGGCGGCGGCCGGTAGTCCTCGAGGCGAATCGTCTTCGGCGTATGGGTGCTCATGGCGTCCTTGGAATCGGCTCACTGTGGGTCGGGGCTGTGCAATATACCATCGCCGTCTCATTACTGACGGTATGCGCCGCACGAGCAGCGGCGATGTTATATTCCCGGACCTGAATCCATGCATGAGCCGCTTTCGAAATCTCAGCGCAAACGCGATGCGCTGGCCCTGCAGGTGCTTGCCGAGGAGCTGGTGCGACTGTCGCCGTCCGAGCTCGACAGGATGCCGTTGTCCGACGAGCTGCGCGATGCGGTGGCGCAAGGTCGCGAGCTCAGCCGCGGTGCCTATCGCCGGCATGTGCGCTACATCGCGCGGCTGCTGCGTGACACCGACGCGGACCCGGTGAGGCGTGCCGTCGACGATCTGAGAAGCGCCAGCCACGCGGACAAGGCGCGTTTCAAACGCCTGGAACGCTGGCGCGAACGGCTGATGGCGGATGGCGACGCGGCGGTCACTGCGCTGCTCGAGGAGTATCCGCAGGCCGATGCTCAGCAGCTGCGCCAGCTCCTGCGCAAGGCCCTCGAGGAGCGGGCGGCGGGCCGGCCACCGCGACATCAGCGCGCGCTTTTTCGTCTCCTGAGGGCGCTCTAGGGTGACGCTGGCAGCGGCGTGCCGACGTGCGTGCGGGCTTGCGCTCGTGGCGGCGCTCGCTGCGCCGGCGATCCCCGCCGACGCCCCGTCAGCGCCACAGGCGCCACGCGATGCCGTCACGGAGGTGCTCGGCGCATCGCCGGAAGGATTCGCGCGGGCGACGGCGGTGCGCGCTTTTCGCTTCCCCGAGGACCACGGACCGCATGCGGAATTCCGCGCGGAATGGTGGTACTTCACCGGCAACGTGGTCGCCACGGGCGGGCGCCGTTTCGGCTTTCAGCTGACCTTTTTCCGCTTTGCGCTGAGCCCACAGGTGCCGGCGCGCGCCTCGGCGTGGGCGACCAATCAAGTCTACATGGCGCATTTCGCGGTGAGCGACGTCGCCGCCGGCCGCTTCCACGCCGCTGAAGCGTTCAGCCGCGAGGCGCTGGACCTCGCCGGCGCCCGCGCCGCGCCGTTTCGCGTCTGGCTGGGGAGCTGGCAGGCGCACGCCGATGGCGAATTCTTTCCCCTCAGGCTGACTGCCGAAGACGCTGGCTACGCCATCGATCTGCGTCTCGAGGCGGGTAAGCCGGTGATTCTGAACGGTGAGTCCGGTCTCAGCCGCAAGAGCGCCGAGCCGGGCAACGCCTCGTATTACTACTCGATACCGCGCATCCCCGCGAGCGGCCGCATCGCGACGCCTGCCGGCACGTGGCAGGTGCAGGGCTCGGCATGGTTCGACCGCGAATGGAGCACGAGCGCGCTCGGCGCCGATCAGGTCGGCTGGGACTGGTTCGCCCTGCAGCTCTCCGACGGCCGCGACCTGATGGTCTATCGTCTGCGCAATCGCGACGGCGGGACCGATCCGGCGAGCGCCGGCACGCTGGTCGAGGCCGACGGCCGCGCGCGCCCCCTGGCGGCCGACGGATTCGCTCTGGAAGTGCTCGATCACTGGTCGAGCCCGCGTGACGGCGCGCGTTATCCGTCGCGCTGGCGACTTCGGGTGCCGAGCGCCGCCATCGATGTGGAAATCACGCCGGAAATGCCCGACCAGGAGCTGGATCTCACTTTTCGTTACTTCGAAGGCGCCTCGCGGGTGACCGGCACCTCGGGATCGGCACGGGTCACCGGCCACGGTCACGTGGAGCTGACCGGATACGCGCCCGCCGCAGCGGAGATCGGCCGATAAGTCGGCAAAAGTGTGCCGCGGTCGATTGTTTAACGGCGCCGAATTTGCTAGCGTGTCCTCCCGTGCGAAGGCCGGCACCCGGCCTCATGCACGGAGCCGAATGTCTCGATTCATCTTCATCACGGGCGGTGTCGTGTCCTCATTGGGCAAGGGCATCGCCTCCGCCTCTCTCGCCGCCATTCTCGAAGCCCGGGGTATCCGGGTCACCCTGGTCAAGCTCGATCCGTACATCAACGTCGATCCGGGCACCATGAATCCGTTTCAGCACGGCGAGGTCTTCGTTACCGAAGACGGGGCGGAAACCGATCTCGATCTGGGCCATTACGAGCGCTTTGCCCGTGTCACCATGGGTAAGTCGAATAATTTCACCGCCGGCCAGATCTACGAGCGCGTGATTCGCAAGGAGCGCCGCGGCGAGTATCTGGGCGGCACCGTTCAGGTGATCCCGCACATCACCGACGAGATCAAGGCCAGCATCCACGAGGCGGCCGACGATGCCGAGGTGACGCTGGTGGAGATCGGCGGCACCGTCGGCGATATCGAGTCGCTTCCCTTTCTCGAGACCATCCGTCAGATGCGCATCGAGCTCGGCGAGCACGAGTCGCTGTTCATCCATCTCACCCTGGTGCCATACCTGCCGGCGGCCGGTGAGATCAAGACCAAGCCGACCCAGCATTCCGTGAAAGAGCTGCGATCCATCGGTATCCAGCCGGATGTCCTGCTGTGCCGCTGCGAGCGCCCGCTGCCGGAGAACGAGCGGCGCAAAATCGCGCTGTTCACGAACGTTGCCGAGCGCGCGGTGATCTCCGCGGTGGACTCCGACAGCATCTACAAGATTCCGCGCCTGTATCACGAGCAGGGACTCGACGATCTGGTGGTTAACAAGCTCGGTCTGGACGCCCGCGACATCGATCTCTCGGAATGGGATGCGGTGGTCGAGGGATTGGAGAACCCGACCCGGGCGGTCAAGGTGGCCATGGTCGGCAAGTACGTCGAGCTGACGGAATCCTACAAGTCATTGAGCGAAGCGCTCGTCCATGCCGGTATCCACACGCGCACCCGGGTAGATATCTGCTACGTGGACTCCGAGGACATCGAGCAGAGCGGCACCGAGTGCCTGGACGGCATGGATGCCATTCTGGTGCCGGGAGGATTCGG
>JAABYT010000039.1:142008-146289 GCA_011775625.1 Gammaproteobacteria bacterium
CTCGGCATCTGTCTCGGCATGCAGGTCGCCGTGATCGAGTACGCGCGCCACAAGGCGGCACTCAAGGATGCCGACAGCACGGAATTCAATCGTGACACGCCACACCCGGTCATCGCGCTGATTACCGAGTGGATCGGCAAGGGCGGCGTGCTCGAGTATCGCGATGAGAGTTCGGATCTGGGCGGCACCATGCGTCTCGGCGCGCAGAAGTGCCGGCTGCGCCGCGAGTCGTTGAGCCGATCGGTCTACGGCAACGACATCATCAACGAGCGCCACCGGCACCGGTACGAGTTCAACAACACCTACATGGATCCGCTCCAGGATGCCGGTTTGCTGATCGCTGGAAAGACCATCGACGGCAATCTGGTCGAGGTCGTCGAGATTCCGGATCATCCCTGGTTCATCGGCTGCCAGTTTCATCCGGAGTTCACCTCGACGCCGCGGGACGGTCACCCGCTTTTCCGCGGCTTCATCGAAGCGGCGAACGCCCATCACGAGGAATTGGAGCGCGCCAGGAAGGTCGCCGAGGTGGCCATCGCCGACGCATGAAGCTCTGTGATTTCGAGGTCGGTCTCGACCGGCCGCTGTTTCTGATTGCGGGCCCGTGCGTGATCGAGTCCGCGGCGCTCGCCGAGGATACCGCCGCGCGCCTCAAGGCCATCGCCGCCGAAGTGGGTATGCCTTTCGTTTACAAGTCCTCCTTCGACAAGGCCAATCGCAGCTCCCACGAGAGCTACCGCGGGCCGGGCATTCAGCAGGGGCTCAAGATCCTCGAGCATGTGCGCGCCTCCATCGGCGTGCCGGTTCTGACCGACGTGCACGAGGACACGCCGCTCGACGAGGTCGCGGCCGTCGTGGACGTGCTGCAGACGCCCGCGTTCCTCTGCCGGCAGACGAATTTCATCCAGCGCGTGGCCGCCTGCGGCCGGCCGGTGAACATCAAGAAGGGCCAGTTCCTGTCTCCGTGGGAGATGCGCAACGTGGTGGAGAAGGCGCGCGCCTCGGGCAACCGGCAGATCATGGTGTGCGAGCGCGGCGCCTCGTTCGGATACAACACGCTGGTCTCGGACATGCGCGCCCTCGCGGTCATGCGCGAGACCGGCTGCCCGGTCGTGTTCGACGCGACCCACTCGGTGCAGCAGCCCGGCGGTCTCGGCACCTCCTCGGGCGGGCAGCGGGAGTTCGTGCCGGTGCTGGCACGTGCCGCGGTGGCGGCGGGTATCGCCGGCGTGTTCATGGAAACCCACCCGGATCCCGACAAGGCCCTCAGCGACGGTCCCAACGCCTGGCCGCTGGATCGCATGGCCAGGCTGCTGGAGACGCTCGTGGCGTTGGACCGGGTGGTGAAAAGCCGCGTCCTCGAGGAGGCCGAGCTGGGCTTGCCCGAGCGTCGCATGGCGCGGGAATGAGCCGCATACGCGACATTCGTGGCCGCGAGATCCTCGATTCGCGCGGCAATCCTACCGTGGAGGCGGACGTGCTGTGCGAGGACGGCGCGCGCGGACGTGCGGCGGTGCCCTCGGGCGCCTCGACCGGACGGCGCGAGGCGCTCGAGCTCAGGGACGGCGATCCGGCGCGCTATCTCGGCAAAGGCGTGAGAAAGGCGGTTGCCAACGTCGGCGGTCCCATTCGTGATGCCCTGGTCGGTATGGACGCCAGCGCGCAAAGGGACATCGACGATCGCATGATCCGGCTCGATGGCAGTGCCAACAAAGGCGGGCTCGGCGCCAACGCCATCCTCGCCGTGTCGCTGGCCTGTGCCAAGGCCGCCGCCGAGAGCCGCGGCGAGGCGCTTTTTCGCTACCTCGGCGCGCATCGAAAAGGCGACGGTGCGTGGCGTATGCCGGTGCCGATGATGAATATCATCAACGGTGGCGCCCACGCCGACAACAATGTCGATCTCCAGGAATTCATGATCGTGCCGCTCGGAGCGGCTACGCTGGCAGAAGCCGTGCGTGCGGGTGCGGAGGTGTTTCACGCGCTGAAGTCGGTGCTTGCGGGGCGCCGTCTTGCCACGGCGGTGGGTGACGAGGGCGGCTTCGCGCCGGATCTGCGATCCAACCGCGAGGCGGTGGAGGTCATTCTCGAAGCCATCGAGCGCGCTGGGTATGGCGCGGGTGGCGACGTGTGTCTGGCGCTGGACGCGGCGAGCTCCGAGTTCTATCGCGACGGTCGCTACCATCTGCAGTCGGAGAACAAGTCGCTCGATGCCGAGGGGTTCGCCGACTACCTGGTCGACTGGGTGGATCAGTACCCGATTGTTTCCATCGAGGACGGCATGGCGGAGGACGACTGGGACGGCTGGTCGATGCTCACCAAGCGCATCGGCGATCGGGTCCAGCTCGTCGGCGACGACCTCTTCGTCACCGATCCGGAGACGATTCGAAAGGGCGTCGAGCGCGGCGTAGCCAACTCCGTGCTCATCAAGCTCAATCAGATCGGCACGCTCTCGGAAACCCTCGATGCCATCGACACGGCCATGAAGGCCGAGTACACGGCGGTCATCTCCCATCGCTCCGGAGAGACCGAGGATACGACCATCGCGGACCTGGCGGTGGCCACCGGGGCCGGGCAGATCAAGACCGGCTCGCTTTCGCGCTCCGATCGCGTTGCCAAGTACAATCGCCTGCTGCGCATCGAGGAAAAGCTCGCGGACCGGGACGGCTGCGTCTATCCGGGGCGAAAAGCCTTCTACAATGTAGAGTTGACGTGAAAGCTCTCACCGTAGTGTTGATCTCACTGCTGGCGCTCGTGCAGTTCCGCCTCTGGGTCGGAGACGAGAGTCTCGCCGAGGTATGGCGTCTGCGCCAGGCCATCGCGTCCCAGACCTCGGAGAATGCGCTGCTCGCGAGCCGCAACCAGCGACTCGAGGCGGAGGTGCGCGATCTGAAAAACGGAATCGAGGCCGTCGAGGAGCGTGCGCGGCTCGAGCTCGGTATGATTCGCAGGGGCGAGATCTACTTCCAGATCGTCGAGGACTGACGCGCCGGCTGGAAACCGGGCTACCGCCGCCCCGGATCCCGCAGACCCACTCCAACCTACAGGTAGCCATCAGGTTCATGGCAGACGAGCCGCAATTCAGTCCCAGGTGCTGGGCCGTAGTGCCCGCCGCGGGCGTCGGCCAGCGCATGGGCGGCGAGACGCCGAAGCAGTACATGCCGTTGCTGGGGCGCCCCATCATTGCGCATACGCTGGCACGCTTTTGCGATCACGCGCGTATCGCCGGTGTGGTCGTGGCGCTCGCCGCGGATGACCGCTGGTGGAGTGGGGTGGAAGCGACCTTCGCGCGGCCACCGATGACCGTGATCGGCGGCCGGCAACGCCGGGACTCGGTGCTGCGCGCTCTCGAGGCGTTGGCCGATCGCGCCGATCCGGCCGATTGGGTGCTGGTGCACGACGCGGTGCGTCCGTGCCTGCGCGAGGAGGACGTCGACCGGCTCATCGACGCGCTCGTCGACGACGAGGTGGGCGGGCTGCTCGCGATCCCCGTGAAGGACACCATCAAGCGCGCCAGCAGCGACAATCGCGTGCGCGAGACCGTCAGCCGGGAATCCCTCTGGCACGCGCAGACCCCGCAGATGTTTCGGCTGGGTCGGCTGCGCGATGCCATGCTGCTCAGCACCGATGAGGACCGCGACGTGACCGACGAGGCTCAGGCCATGGAGCTCACCGGTGCCAGGCCGCGCCTCGTACCGGGTCAGGAGGATAACATCAAGATCACGCGTCCCGAGGATCTGAAGCTCGCGGAGTTCATCCTCATGAATCGCGAGGACAACCCATGAGAATCGGCCACGGATACGATGCGCATCGCTTCGCCGCCGGTGAGCGTCTGGTGCTCGGCGGCGTCGAGATAGCCCATGACAAGGGTCTCGCGGCGCACTCCGACGGCGACGTCGTGCTGCACGCGCTCTGCGATGCGCTCATCGGCGCTTCCGGGCGCGGCGACATCGGCCAGCACTTTCCCGATCATGACCCGAGCTACGCAAACATCGACAGCAGAATTCTGCTGCGCAAGGTGGTGGCGGATCTCGGTGAGGCGGGGCTCACGGTCGGCAATGCGGATGTGACCGTGATCGCCGAGGAGCCGCGCTTGAGCGGTTATATCACGCAGATGCGCACCAACATCGCCGCCGACCTCGGCGTCGATGCTGCGCGCGTCAACGTCAAGGCAACCACCACCGAGAAGATGGGCTTCATCGGCCGGGCCGAAGGCATCGCCGCCCACGCGGTCGTTTTGCTGGAGGAGTGACGAATAAGCCGAATGCGTTTGCGGCGAAACGC
>JAABYT010000039.1:146301-163905 GCA_011775625.1 Gammaproteobacteria bacterium
TCAGCCTGCGCCGGTGCAGGGTCTCATCAAGCAGCAGCTCGAGGACTTTCAGGTGGAAGAGATCCTCGGCTTCGAGCCCGACGGCGCGGGCGCCCACGCCTGGTTACGCATCCGCAAGCGCGGCGCCAACACCCGCTGGCTGGCGGATGCCATCGCGCGTCTCGCGGGCGTGCGCCGGCGGGACGTGGGCTATGCGGGGCTCAAGGATCGCGCCGCCGTGGCCACCCAGTGGTTCAGCGTCGCCGTCGACGGCGCTGCCGAGCCCGACTGGGACGCTCTCGGCTCCACCCAGGTGGAAGTGCTCGAGGTCACGCGGCATCGCAGGAAGCTGCGCCGTGGCGTGCAGACGGGCAATCGGTTCCGTCTGCGCGTGCGGGGCGTCGCGGGCGACCCGCACGGGCTCGAGGCGCGCGCGGCCGAGGTGGCTGGGCGCGGCGTGCCCAACTACTTCGGCGCGCAGCGCTTCGGCCGCGACGGAGACAATATCGCACGCGCTTGGCAGATGCTCGGCGAGGGCCGCCGGGTCCGCGACCGCGGTCTGCGCGGCATCTATCTGTCGGCGGCGCGGGCCATGCTGTTCAACCGGGTGCTCGCGCAGCGGGTGCGCGACGACAGCTGGTGGCGGGCGCTTCCCGGCGAAGCGCTGATGCTCGATGGAAGTCGCAGCGTGTTCGGCATCGCCGAGCCGGATGCCGGTATCGAGGCACGCCTGGCCGCGCTCGACGTGCATCCGAGCGGGCCGCTGTGGGGCAGTGGCGACGCACTCGCCGGCGGTGAGGCGCTCGCCGTGGAGCGCGCCGCGCTGGCGCCCTGCGCGCCCTGGTGTGATGCGCTGCTCGCCGCGGGCCTCGAGCACGCACGCCGCGCGCTGCGCGTGCCCCTCGCCGGACTCGAGGCGACCTTCGAAGCACCGGACAGGCTGCTGCTCGCCTTTGCGCTGCCCGCCGGCGCCTATGCCACCATGGCCGTTCGCGAGCTGGTGGATATCGACTCGGCCTGACCCATCGCCGCTCGCGGCGCGCGGGTGAAGCCGCTCGTCAGCGTCTCAGCAGCACATAGAGCGCCCCGCTGCCGCCGTGCCGGGGCTGCGCGCTGCAGAAGGCGAGGACGCCGTCGTCGGCGCGCAGCCATCGATCCACCTCCCATTTGAGCACCGCCTGCCCGCCGCGCGAGCCGCGCCCCTTGCCGTGAATGACGCGCACGCAGCGCAGCCCCTGGTCGCGACACTCGCACAGAAACGCCTCCAGCAGCCTGCGCGCCTCGCGCGCGCGCATGCCGTGCAGGTCGGTCTCGGCCTCGATGGGGATCTGGCCACGGCGCAGGCGACGCAGGTGCTTGTGCTGCAGACCGGTGCGCACGAACAGCTGCGCCGGGTCGCGCTCGACGCCGGCGTCCGGCTGCGAGCGCGCCTCGTCGGGCAGCGAATCTTCCCCCGAAGCAGGTGTCGGCTGCGCCTTGCGGCTGCGCCGATGGGGCGATGCCCGCTCGTCGTCGATGGCGCGCACCGTGCCGACGGCGCTGCGAAACAGCTCCGCATCCTCCTTCGATACGGGACGCTTCCTGCTCATTAGCAGTCCTCGTGACGAATGTCTCAGGTGGCGATCTGTCGAGCGGATGAGGCGCTCTCGCCAGGGCTGCTTCCCCTGATCCTCGCGAGCCGGTCGGCGATCGCGGGCACGCGGGCGAGAAACAGCAACAGCAACAGTCCCAGGTAAATCAGCGGCTCGCGCAGGTCCGCCTTCACCAGCCAGATGAAATGTAGCACACCGCCCGTGGCGGCGACGTATGCGAGCCGGTGCAGGCGGCGCCAGTTTCGCCCGCCCAGGCGTCGCACCATGGCGTTTGTCGAGGTCAGCGCCAGCGGCACGAGCAGCACGAAGGAGGTGAACCCGAGCGTGATGTAGGTGCGATCGGTGATGTCTTCGAGGATGTAGTGCAGATCGAAGTACGCGTCGAGCACCACGTAGGTGAGGAAGTGCAGGCAGATGTAGAAGAACGCGAACAAACCCAGCATGCGGCGCACACGCGCGAGCGCCTGCCAGCCGCTCGCGCGCCGCAGCGGTGTCACCAACAGCGTCAGCAGCAGAAATCGCAGCCCCCAGCTTCCGGTCTCGTGGGTGATGGTCTCTACCGGGTTTGCGCCGAGGCCGTCGTGAAACGCGTTCCACACGAGCAGGGCGAGCGGTACGAGCGCGGCGAAGAAAATCGTCGGCTTCAGTGCGCGGCTCGTGAGCGGCTGGCGGTTCACACTGGCGCCGCTCTGCGTCAGAAGAACACGCCCAGATCCATGCCGCTGTACAGGCTCGCGACCTGGTCCGCGTAGCCGTTGAGCATCAGCGTATCGCGCTTGCGGATTTCGCCGATGCGGCGCTCTTTGCTCTGGGACCAGCGTGGATGATCGACCTCAGGATTGACATTGGAGTAGAAGCCGTACTCATCCGGCAGCTGCATGCTCCACGTCGTCGGCGGCTGCGTGTCGGTGAAGCGAATGGTGACCACGGACTTGATGCTCTTGAAGCCGTACTTCCACGGCACCACCAGACGAATGGGCGCACCGTTCTGATTCGGCAGCGCGCGGCCGTAGAGCCCGACCGCGAGCAGCGTGAGCGGGTGCATGGCCTCGTCGATGCGCAGTCCCTCCACGTAGGGCCAGTCGAGGATGCTGCGCCTCTGCCCCGGCATCTGCTCGGGACGGAACACGGTCCGGAACGCCACGTACTTGGCCTTCGAGGTGGGCTCGAAGCGTTTCAGCACCGGGCCGAGCGGCACGCCCACCCACGGCACCACCATCGACCAGGCCTCGACACAGCGCAGACGGTAGATGCGCTCCTCGAGCGCGTGGGGCTTGATGATGTCGTCGAGGTCGTAATGACCGGGCTTGGCACACTCGCCCAGCACCTGCACCTTCCACGGCAGCGGCTGGAATCGGCCGGACCGGTTCGCCGGATCGCGCTTGCCGGTGCCGAACTCGTAGAAATTATTGTAGCGCGTGATGTCCTTGTACCGGTTGAGCTTCTCGTCGGTCGAGTAGGGGCTCTCGACGACGCCTTCGAGAATGCGGCCCTTGGCGTCGGGATCCGTGGCCAGCGCCGCTGCCGGGCGCGGCAGCAGCAATCCCGGCGCGGCCGCGGCCAGGGCCGAGGCGGTGGTGATGCCCGCGGCCTCGCGCATGAAACGGCGCCGGTTGAGGTACACGGACTCGTCGGTGATTTCGCGGCTCTTGATGTCCTCGCGTCGCCTGATCAGCATATCGGCACCTGGTCACGTTGGGCCCGGAGCGGGCCGTTACCATTTTGAACCAAGTCTAGGGCAAATTTCTCACGCAAGTCTCACGTGCGCCCGACCCCACCGGCGTCGGGGCGTGAAGGGCATCAGCCGAGCCACACGCGGGCGTTGCGGAACATGCGCAGCCACGGCCCGTCCTCGCCCCATTCGCGCGGGTGCCAGGAGTGCTGCACGCTGCGGAACACCCGCTCCGGGTGGGGCATGAGAATGGTCACGCGGCCGTCGGGGGTGGTCAGCCCGGTGATGCCTTCGCTGGAGCCGTTGGGGTTTGCGGGATAGGAGCGCGCCGCTTCCCCGGCGGCCTCCACGTAGCGAAGGCAGACCAGCCGCCCGGCCTTGACCGCCGCCAGATCGGCGTGGTCGCGGAACGCGGCGCGGCCCTCGCCGTGGGCCACCGGCACCGGCAGCACCGAGCCTTGCATACCGGCGAAGAACAGCGACGGTGAGTCGCAGATCTCGACCAGCACCAGGCGTGCCTCGAACTGCTCGGAGCGATTACGCAGGAACTCGGGCCAGTGCTCGGCGCCGTCGACGAGCTCGGCGAGATGCGCGAGCATCTGACAGCCGTTGCACACGCCGAGCGCGAAGGTGTCGGCACGCGAGAAAAACGCGCTGAACGCGCTTCGACTGCGCGCGTTGAAGCGAATCGAGCTCGCCCAGCCGCCGCCGGCGCCCAGCACGTCGCCGTAGGAGAATCCACCGCAGGCGACCAGGCCTTGAAAATCGGCGAGCGTCATGCCCGCGTCCAGGATGTCGGTCATGTGGACGTCGACCGCATCGAATCCGGCGCGGTCGAAGGCCGCCGCCATTTCCACGTGACCGTTCACGCCCTGCTCGCGCAGTATCGCCACTCGCGGGCGCCGCCCGCCCACCAGCGGCGCGCAGATGTCGTCCTGTGGATCGAAGCCGAGACTCGCGTGCAGGGGTCGGGCAGCGGGGTCGTCCAGCCGCTCGAACGCCTCGCGCGCGCACACGGGATCGTCGCGCAGCGCCTGCAGGCGATAGCTGGTCTCGCGCCACTCGCGCTCGAGGGCCGCGCGCGGCGCGTCGAGCAGCGTGACGCCAGCGTCGGTGAAACGAATCCGCTGGTCGTCGCGCGGCGCGCCCAGGCGGTGTACGCGGCCGGTGAGCGCAGGCGCCTCGGCAAAGCGTGCCAGCATTCGCTGCCGATCGGTGCTGCGGATCTGGATGACCGCACCGAGCTCCTCGGCGAACAGCGCCGCCGGCGCATCGCCACCCACGGCGCGGACGTCCACGTCGATGCCCGTGTGACCTGCGAATGCCATCTCGCACAGGGTGACGAACAGTCCGCCGTCGGAGCGGTCGTGGTAGGCGAGCACCAGCCCCTCGTTATTCAACCCCTGCAGGGCGGCGAAGAATTCGGCGAGCGCGGCGGGCTCGTCCACGTCGGGGCACGCGGTGCCGAGCTGGCCGTGCACTTGCGCGAGGGCCGAGCCGCCGAGGCGCAGGCGTCCGCCGGCCAGGTCCAGCAGCCACAGCTCGGTCGGACCCGCGTCGCTGCACAGCATCGGCGTGAGCGTGCGGCGGATATCGGTGACGGCTGCAAACGCGCTCACCACCAGCGACAGCGGTGCGGTCACGGCGCGCTCCTCGCCCTGCTGGTGCCACACGGTCTTCATCGACAGGGAATCCTTACCGACCGGGATGGCGATACCGAGCGCCGGGCACAGATCCATGGCCACCGCGCGCACCGTGTCGTAGAGCTTCGCATCTTCGCCCGGATGGCCGCAGGCGGCCATCCAGTTGGCCGACAGCACCACGTCGCCGAGCGCCTCGATGGGCGCAGCGGCGATGTTCATGAGCGCCTCGGCCACCGCCATGCGCCCCGAGGCCGGCGCATCGATGAGCGCGATGGGCGCCCGCTCGCCCATGGCCATGGCCTCGCCGGTGTACTCGCGAAAGCCGCTGGCGGTCACCGCGCAGTCCGCGACCGGTACCTGCCAGGGACCGACCATCTGGTCCCGCGCCGACAGTCCGCCCACGGTGCGATCGCCGATGGTGATCAGAAATGTCTTGTCGGCGACACCGGGAAGACGCAGCACGCGCCGGGCGGCGTCCTCGAGATCCAGCCCGGCGAGCGCCAGCGGGGTCGACGCGTCCGGCTGCCGCTCGATGCGTCGGTGCATACCGGGTGGATTACCGAGCAGCAACGCCATCGGCAGGTCGATTGGCCGGCTGCCGTCGGCCGCGTCGCTGACGAGCAGATGACGCGCCTCGGTGGCTTCGCCGAGATCGGCGAACGGGCAGCGCTCGCGCACGCAGATGGCGGCGAAGCGATCCATATCGGCGGGCGCGATGGCGAGCACGAAGCGCTCCTGCGCCTCGTTGCACCAGATCTCCATGGGCGACATGCCGGGGTCGTCGTTGGGAATGGCGCGCAGGGCGAAGCTGCCGCCGCGTCCGGCCCCGTCGATGAGCTCGGGAATGGCGTTGCAGAGGCCGCCGGCGCCGACGTCATGCAGCGATTGGATGGGGTTGGCGTCACCGAGCCGCCAGCAATGGTCGATGACCTCCTGACAGCGGCGCTGCATCTCCGGGTTGTCGCGCTGCACGGAGGCGAAGTCGAGGGCTTCCTCGCCCTCGCCCGATGCCATGGAAGAGGCGGCGCCGCCGCCGAGGCCGATGAGCATCGCCGGGCCGCCGAGCACGACGATGCGCGTGCCCGCTGCGAAGCCGCGCTTGCGAATCTGCTGCGAGCGTATGTTGCCGACGCCGCCGGCGACCATGATGGGCTTGTGGTAGCCGCGGACCTCGGTGCCGGCGTTCGAGGTGACGGCCAGCTCCAGAGTGCGAAAGTATCCGTTGAGCGCCGGGCGCCCGAACTCGTTGTTGAACGATGCCGCGCCGATGGGTCCTTCCAGCATGATGTCGAGCGCCGAGGCGATGCGCCCGGGACGCCCGTGGTCGCACTCCCAGGGCTGCTCGAAGCCCGGGATGCGCAGGTTCGAGACGGAGAATCCCGTGAGCCCCGCCTTGAAGCGCGCGCCGCGTCCAGTGGCGGCCTCGTCGCGGATCTCGCCGCCGGAGCCGGTGGCCGCGCCCGGGTACGGCGAGATGGCGGTGGGGTGGTTGTGGGTCTCCACCTTCATGAGAATGTCGGCGCGCTCCTCGTGCACGCGGTAGATGCGGCTCTCGGCGTCGGGAAAGAGCCAGCCGGCGGCGCTGCCCGACATGACGGCGGCATTGTCTTCGTAGGCCGACAGCACGCGCCCCGGATGGCGCGCATGCGTGTGGCGGATCATTTCGAACAGGCTCGCCGGTTGCTCCTCGCCGTCGATGGTCCAGCGGCAGTTGAAAATCTTGTGCCGACAATGCTCGGAGTTGGCCTGGGCGAACATCATCAGCTCGATGTCGTTGGGATTGCGTGCAAGGCTCAAAAAACGCTCGAGCAGGTAGTCGATCTCGTCGTCGCTGAGCGCGAGGCCCATGTCGCGGTTGGCCTCCTCGAGCGCCTCGCGTCCTCCCGCCATGATATCGACGCTGCGCAGCGCTCGCGCAGCGGTGTGATCAAAAAGCGCGCGGGCCTGGTCTGCGTCGGCGATGACCGCCTGGGTCATGCGATCGTGAACGCGTGCGGCGAGCGCGCTCGCGAAAGCCGCGTCGCTGTCGCTTTCGGAATCGCTGTGCACCGTCCAGGCGGTGCCCCGTTCGATGCGGGTTACCTTGCCCAGGCCGCAGTTGTGCACGATGTCCGTGGCCTTGCTGGACCAGGGAGAGATGGTGCCCGGACGCGGCACGACGATGAAAGCGTAGTCACGCGCAGACGGCGACCGTGCATCGAGCAGTCTCTCGAGCAGCTTTTGTTCCTCAGCGTCGAGCGTTTCACGCCGTTCGATGAAATAGAGGTATTCGGCGTCGACGCGACGCAGGCGCGGGAACGCTTCGGTGAGGCTCTCCTGCAGGCGTTGCGCGCGAAAGGGTGTCAGCGCTGAGCGTCCGCGCAGGTGCGAGAGAGATGCAATACCTGGTTCGCGATCACCCATGGTAAGGCAGCGCATGATACTTTAGCGCGAAGGGATCGTGCTACCATTGTCGCCAGTGACCGCGCGTTCGGGCGCGAAAACATTTCGGGAGAAGGCGGAGATGGCCAAAGAGACCACGACCGGCGAGCAGAACGTGGAGCAAACGCAAAGCGAGCACAGCGTGAAGGCCGCGGAGAAGAAAGCCACCGCCAAGAAAGCGGCCAAGAAGACATCGAAGAAAAAGGCCGTCAGAAAGAAGAGCGGGGCGGCAAAGCCCGAGAGCGCGCCCGGGACGCCCGCTGTGAGCAGGACCGCTGAGTCGCCGGCACCCGCTGCGCGCCACGCCGAGCCGACCTTTGCGCGCCCCACCGAAGAAGCGCGCGAGGGCAGCTCGATGCGCGGCATCGTCGCCCTGTGGGGGCCACTGGCCATCATCGTGCTGCTGATCGTCGTCGCGCGTCTCGGCGACGAAGACCCGGCGACGGTGGCCGATCGGGCGGCGGAGGGGATCTCCTCGTCGCTGGACCGGGTCGAAAACGCCACGCGGGACGTCGTCCAGGACGTGCAGGACGCCTTGACGGGCGGCGATCCGCAGACCGCGGCGGCCCTCGGCGCGGGCGGTCGGGGCAGCTCCGAGGGGGACCTGGCGGCGGCGTTTCAGGACGCCGGCGTTGCCTCGCGCGCCGCGCCGCTGCCGCCACCACCGGCCGAGGGCGCGGCGCCCTGGCTCGAGCCGGCCCCGCCGGCATCGCTGCCGCCGCAACCCGACAACCCCTGGGCGCCGGTGGACACGCGCACGGCGGCGCCTCCCGGGGAGAGCTACCCACCCGCGGGCGCGGCTCCCGCTCCGGCACCCGCCTACGGCTATCCGGGAGGCTACCCGGCAGAGCCCGCGGGGCCCGGCGCTTACCCGCCGCCCCCACAGGCTTATCCGCCCATGCCGCCGGGATACGGGGGTGAGGCGCCGCCGGCATACGGCGGCCGCGCGCCGACGTACCCGCCGCCGCAGCAGGCCTGGGGCGCGCCGCCGCCCGGATACGCCGCTCCGCCGGGCTGGGGCCCGCCGCCGGGCTATGCGTATCCACCGCAGCCCTATGCCGCGCCGCCCGCGTATCCTCCCGGCTACTACCCCCCGGCGCAGTGAGGGGCGACGCGCGTGGCCCGTGTGCGCGACATCGATATCGATGAAGTTCCCGAGGACGTGCAGCCCGTCTACCGACGCTTCACCGAGGAGTACGGCCCGTTCCTGAATCAGGTCAAGGTGTTCGCGCACCGAGCACCGGTGCTCAAGCATATTCAAGGGCTGCTGCTCGATCTCAGCGACGAGGCGCTGCTCGATAAGCGCTATCTGGAGATTGCCCTGGTGGTGGTGTCGAAGCTGAACGCCTGCAGCTACTGTGTCGCGCACCACGAGCCGCGCCTTCTCGCCCAAGGGCTCGACGCCGACACGGTGACGGCGATTCTCGACGACGACTGTCCCGGTCTCGACGCGGTCGATCGGTTGGTGCGCGACTATGCCGTCGCCGTCACGCAGACACCCCAGCGCATCGGCGACGCCATGTTCGAGGCGCTTCGCCGCCACTTCAGCGAGGCGCAGATCGTCGAGCTCACCGTGCGCATCGCGCTTTGTGGATTTTTCAACCGCGTCAACGACGCACTGCAGATAGGTATCGAGGAAGCCGTCGTCGGCGACGCCGCCGATTGATTCGAACAAGCGCTGCTGCCCGGGCGCGTGCCGCCGTGGTAAGAATCAGATCATTCCGTCGTATGCCCTGGCGCCGATCCGGCAGGCGATGACGCTCGACCGCGAACGTGCGAGCGCATCCTCGAGCTCGCATTCTAGGGACGCCCGATCGTCTACCCAGGCGCCGTGCAGACCGAATGCGTTTGCCAGCGCGGGGAAGTCCGATGCGCCGAAGTCGACGCCGAGGTTGCCATGACCGACGCTGCGCTGCTTGAGCTCGATGAGCGCCAGTGAATCGTCGACGAATACCACGACGATGACAGGCAGATCCAGATCGCGCAGCGTTGCAAGCTCTCCGAGCACCATTTCCAGACCGGCATCGCCGGTGAAAGCCACCACGTGGCGCTGCGGCTGCGCCTGCTTGTAGCCCATGGCCAGCGGTAGCGCGCAGCCCATGGTGCACAGCCCCGTCGACTGCAGCAGGGTGCGCGGCGCGTAACACTCCCACATCTGATTGAAAACAATGCGGTGCGCGCCCGTGTCGATGCTGGCCACGACGTCTCTCGGCAGCACGCGCCTGGCCACCTCGATGACCGCGGCGGGCCCCCACGTTTGTCCGGCGCGAAACGCCTCGCGCAGGGCCGCGCGGGTGGCCGCTGGCTCACCCCCCGGCCAGCGCTTGCCGTGCGGGCAATCGTTGCCGAGCGCCGCGAGGCCGGCCGCCACGTCACCGATGAAGCTGCGCGTCGCCTGGTGCATGTAGTGGGTGTTGGCGACACTCGAGAGTTCGAGCACGCGCGCGGCGCCCGGCCACGGGTCGCGCCAGCCGGCGCGCATCTCGATGGGGTCGTAGCCGGCGAGGATCACGAGATCGCTTTTCTCGACCAGCGCCAGGAGCAGCGCGTCAGCCTTCGGCGAGAGCCCCGCAGCACCCAGGCTGAGCGGCGCGTCCTCGGCAACGATGCCCTTGGCCTTGTAGGTGGTGAGCAGCGGGATTTCCTGATCGCGCGCAAACGCGGCAACGCCAGCTTCGGCGCCCTGGCAAAGGGCGTCGAGGCCGGCGACCAGCAGCGGGCGCTCGGCGTCGCGCAGCCAGCGCCGTGCCTCGTCGAGCACAGGCCCGGCGGGCGGCGCGCCCCGGGTCGGCGTCATGCGCCGGGTGGCGGCGTTGTCGGGTTGCTCCGCCGCCGCCACGGCGATGGGCACGTCGACCATCACAGGGCCCGGCTGATCGTCGGTGGCGATGGCAACCGCCTTGTCGATGAGCACGTCGGCCGCGTCTTGACCGACCGTGAAGGTGGCCTTGGTGACCGGCGCGAGCAGGGCGCGGTGATCGAAGATCTGATGGGTGTAGGTGAGGGCGTCGGCGGCGTCGATGCAGCCGGTGAGAAAAATCATCGGCACGCGATCCTGCCACGCGTTGGCGACGACGTTGACGGCGTTGGCAACGCCGGGCCCCAGCGTTGCCACCAGCACCCCGGGTGCGCCGCTCGCGTGATAGGTGCCCTCGGCCATGAAGCCGGCGGCGTTCTCGTGCTTGGCGAGGCCGAAGGCGATGCCGGCCTCGTGCAGAGCCTTGATGAGCGTGAGCACCTCGCCGCCGGGTATGCCGAAAGCGTGCCGGCAGCCCGCTTCGTAGAGACGCCGGGCGATGACGTCGGCGGTGTTAGCCACGTGCGGCGCGCCGATCGGCCTCGCCCGTGTCCGTCTCGAGATATCCGTCGCGGGTCTGAGGAAGCTTGCGCGCGAGAATGCGCGAGGCAACCACTGTGCGCAGAATCTGGGCGGTGCCGCCACCGATGGTGAACATGCGGGCGTCCCGCGCCATGCGCTCCAGCGGCAGATTGCGCGAGTAGCCGGCGGCACCGAACACCTGCAGCGCGTCGTTGGTGACGCGGATCGCCGATTCCGAGGCGAGGATCTTGGCACGCGCCGCATCGCCGATATCCGGAAAGCCACCGTCGCCGCCGCGTGCGGCCTTGTGCACCAGTGCGCGCGCGGCCTCGAGCTGGATATTCATGTCCACCAGCATCCACTGAAGGCCCTGAAACTCGCAGATGGGCCGCCCGAACTGCTCGCGCCGCTGGCTGTAGTCGAGCGCCAGCTCGTAGGCGCCCTGGGCGATGCCGAGGGCCACCGTCGCGGCGCCCACGCGTTGGGCGTTGTAAGCGTTCATGAGGCCGGCGAAGCCGCGCGCGAGACCCCTGGGTGGCTCGATGAGGCGATCGGCGGGCAGCTCGAGATCCTCGAAATGCATCTCGGTCTCCGGAATGCCGCGCAGTCCCATGGCCGGCTCGCGGCGCCCGACCACCAGGCCCTCGGACTCGCCACGCACGGCGATGAAGCCGCCGATGCCCTGCTCGACGCCGCGCGCGAAAACGCGGGCAAAAATCAGGTGCAGCTTGGAAACGCCGCCGCCGGTGATCCAGTGCTTGCGACCGTTGATGACATAGGTATCGCCACGGCGCTCCGCACGGGTCGTCATCTCGGTGGCGGCGCTGCCGGCCTCGGGCTCGGTGATGCAAATAGCAGGCTTATCGCCGGCCAGCACCAGCTCGGCGGCGAGGCGTTTTTGCGCATCACTGCCGTAGGCCATAATCGCGCCGATGGCGCCCATGTTGCCTTCGACGACGATACGCCCGGTGACGCCGCACACCCGCGCCATCTCCTCGACTACCAGCACCGCATCCATGTAGCTGAGCCCGGGTCCGCCGAATTCGGGTGGAATGGTCATGCCCATGAAGCCCGCTTCGGTCAGGGCGCGGACGTTGTCCCAGGGGTACTCTTCGCTGCGATCGACCTCGGCGGCGCGCGGCGCGATGCTGGCCTCGGCCACCTCGCGCGCCCGATCGCGTAGCTTGCGCTGCTGCGCATTCAGTTCGCTCATGGTGACACCTGTGTGACGTGCGTGGCCCCCGAATGAGAGCAGATTATGGCGGCCGGGTCCATGCGCAGACGGGCGAGGCGCCGCTCGGACGCGGACGCCTCAGTCGAGGCGCTCGACCTTGAGATAGACGTTGAAGTCGCTGCGCGTGCTCGTGCCGGAGGAGGCGCCGATCTCGCGCCGGCTTTCGTCGGCGGTGCCGCCGACGCCGGCCACCTGCATCCAGCGGCCGAGGCGGCCGCTGAGCACGGTGCTCGCCTCGCGTACGTCGATGACGCCGGATTGGGCGTCGATGCGGTTGCGTTGCGGAAAGATATCCACCGTCACGCGGTCGTCGCCGCTCAAGCGTGCGCGCACGTGGAATCCGCTATCGACGTTTCGGTATGACGTGCTCCTGCGCACCGTCGTCGCACCGGTGCCCGACACCACCCGCTGCGTCTCGGTCACCGGCACCGACTGACCCGACTGAATGAAGGCTTCCTTGCCCTCGAGCACGCGCACGCGCTGGGTGACGTCCTCCGCGCCAACGTTTCGCGCCTTGTCGACGCGCACGCCCGCCGTCTGTTCACCCTCCTCATGGCTTATGACGAGACCGCGTCCGCTTCCCGCGTCGCGTCCGGTGGAGACGCCGACGTCGCCACTGCGCACCTCGCCGAATGCCTCGTAAAGATCGCGGCGCACCTCGTCGGTCAGAGAGTGGCGTACGCTGATGAGTAGATTTGCCGGTGGGCGGTCGAGCGTGGCGAGAATGGTTCTTATCTCGCGCATGTTCTCCGGCGTCGTGCGGATGATTATTTTGCCATAGGCGCCGGAAACACTCCCCGGTCTCGGCACCATTGGTCTCAGTATCGCGATCATCTCGTCGACCGGCCGGTTACCAACGGCGATGACCTCGGTCACCATGCCGCTCGCGCCATGGGCGCGTGCGAGCGGCAGCGCGCCGCTGAGCAGGGCGATGAGCATGGGCCTGCGGCGAATCAAGGTTCCTTTGCTCAAAGATGGCTGCGGCGCAGATTGATGTCCGGCACCGCCGTCTGCCACATCTCCTCGAACTGGCGGACGAGATCGCGCGCCATGTGCGGGTTGTTGAAGTTGACGGTGGCCTCGAAGCGATCCGAGAGACGGCGGTAGATGACGCCGGCGCCGTCGACGACCAGGAACGCTGAATTGTACTCGTCGTACTCCCGCGCCGGCACGCGCAGCTCGATGAAGGTTGGCAGGCGCTGGGCGATGGGGACCAGGCGATGGCCGCTCTTGACCACCGGCTCGACATCGCGGATCAGGACCCGCACCCGTGCACGCCGCGAGCCCACGACGAGCTGGCTCACCGCATCGCAGAATTCGGCGTTGTCATAGATCTGAGGGTCGAGGCCTCGGCTGACGATCTCGACGCTGCGCGCCGCCTGGCGGAGCATGGAAAACGCAGCGAGCCGGCAGGCCTCGCTGGTATCGACTTCGACCGAATCGGAGTCTTCCTTGAGCACGAAACGTTCGAAATCCGAGGGGCGTGAGTAGTGCATCGTTCTCCTACACGTCGTTGGCGAGATTTTCTCCGTCGCCGGTATAGCTCGCGGGGGTCAGCTCGAGCAGCCGCGCCTTTACGTCTTCAGGCAGCTCGAGCGACTCGATGAACTCGTGCAGGGTCTCGCGGTCGATGGTGCGACCACGCGTCAAAGCCTTCAGACGCTCATAGGGCTTGTCGATTCCGTAGCGTCGCATGACCGTCTGAATGGGCTCGGCGAGAACCTCCCAGGCCTGATCGAGATCCGCATCGAGCGCCGCGGCGTTCACCTCGAGCTTGGCGATACCCTTGAGACAGGATTGGTAAGCGACGAGGGAATGCGCGGCGCCGACACCGAGATTGCGCAGCACCGTCGAGTCGCTCAGGTCGCGCTGCAGGCGCGACACCGGCAGCTTGCTCGCCATGTGATCGAGAAGAGCATTGGCGAGCCCCAGGTTGCCTTCGGCGTTCTCGAAATCGATTGGATTGACCTTGTTCGGCATGGTCGACGAGCCGACCTCGCCTTCGATGGTCTTCTGCTTGAAATAGCCACGCGATACATAGGCCCACACGTCGCGACAGAAATCCAGCAAAGCCGTGTTGAATCGTTTCTGCGCATGAAACAGCTCGGCGATGTAGTCATGCGGCTCGATCTGTGTCGTCAGCGGAATCCACTGCAGTCCGAGCGCGGTCACGAACTCGTTGGCCATGGTCGGCCAGTCGATATTGGGATAGGCGACCAGATGCGCGTTGTAGTTGCCGACAGCACCGTTCATTTTTCCGCAGATGGCGACATCGGCAAAGCCGGCGCGGTGCTTTTTCAATCGCGCTGCGAAAACCGCCATCTCCTTTCCAAGCGTCGTCGGAGAGGCGGGCTGGCCATGGGTGTGGGACAGCATCGGTCGGTCGGCGTACCTGTGAGCAAGGCTACGAATGGATTCGATGAGCTCGTCCATCACCGGGAGGATGCATCGGGTCCGCGAATCGACGAGCATCAAGCCGTAGGCGAGGTTATTGATGTCCTCGGAGGTACAGGCGAAGTGAATAAACTCCTGTACGGCGGCGAGCTCCGGCGTTTGCGCGATTTGCTCCTTGAGATAGTACTCGACGGCCTTGACGTCGTGATTCGTGGTGCGTTCGATCTCTTTCACGCGTGCCGCGCTCTCGAGATCGAAACTGTCTACTATGTCATTGAGCCGGTGATTGGCTTCGGAGCTGAACGCCGGGACCTCGGTAATGTCGGCGTGTGCGGCGAGCGCCTGCAGCCAGCGCACCTCCACCAGCACGCGATGACGAATCAGGCCGTACTCGCTGAAAACGGCGCGCAGTTCGCGGGCCTTGTCCGCGTAACGTCCGTCGATGGGAGATATCGCCGTGAGCGGCTCCAGATCCATTTCGCGGTGCCGCGACCCTTCAGGGGCTCTTGCCGTGGCTGGCTTCGTAGGCAGCGCGTTGCTCTGGCGTCGCTTCGGTCTGATGGCGGGTCTTCCACTCGTCGTAGGGCATGCCGTAGACCATCTCCCGTGCCTCGTCGTAGGACAACTCGATACCGCGATCCTCGGCCGCCGCGCGGTACCACTTCGAGAGGCAATTACGGCAGAATCCGGAGAGATTCATCAGATCGATGTTCTGCACATCGGTGCGCGTGCGCAAATGCTCGACGAGGCGCCGGAACGCGGCCGCCTCGAGCTCGGTGCGGGTCTTTTCGTCCATTACACGTTCCCTCTCAATTATTTACCGGTGACGGTAATTTAACATGACGGGCACATCCGTGCCGGACGCCGGGCCGCAGCCGTCGGCCGCGGCCGGGCAGCAGCGAGCGCGCCTCATGCGGCCAGCTGTCGGATGACGTACTGCAGAATGCCGCCGTGGTTGTAATACTGCCATTCCTTGGGAGTATCGATGCAGATCCGCGCCTTGAACAGGATGCTTTCGCCACCCTCGCGGTGCGCGCTCACTTGAACCTCGCGTGCGCCCATGGCGACTGCCCTCGATGTCGAACACCTCCTGTCCCGTCAATCCGAGGCTCGCGGCGTTGTCGTTACCCTGGAACTCGAGTGGCAGCACGCCCATGCCGATCAGATTCGAGCGGTGGATACGCTCGAAGCTCTTGACGATCACGGCCCTGACGCCGAGCAACAGAGGACCCTTGGCGGCCCAGTCGCGCGACGAGCCCGAGCCGTAGTTGGCGCCGCCGATGACGATGCTCGGCACGCCGTCGGCCTGATAGCGCATGGCGGCGTCGTAGATGGTCATCTTTTCCTGGGACGGCTGATGCAGCGTCCACCCGCCCTCTGTCCCGGGCGCGAGAAGATTCCTCAATCGCACGTTTGCGAAGGTTCCCCGCACCATCACCTCGTGATTGCCGCGGCGCGCGCCGTAGGAGTTGAAATCCGCCGGCTCGACGCCGTGCTCGATGAGGTAACGCCCGGCCGGGCTGTCGGGCTTGATTGCGCCTGCGGGCGAGATGTGATCGGTGGTGATGCTGTCGCCGAGCAAGGCAAGAATCCGGGCACCGCGGATGTCGGAGAACCCCGGCGTCTCGTGGCTCATGCCGTCGAAGTAAGGCGGGTGGCGCACGTAGGTGGAATCGTCCTGCCATTCGAACTGACCCGCCGCCGGCACCGTCATCTCTCTCCAGCGCCGATCGCCGGCAAACACGTTGGCGTAGCTCGCGCGAAACATGTCCGAGTCGATGGTGGCGCCGATGGTGTCCTGGATCTCCCTGCTGCTCGGCCAGATGTCGCGCAGGTAGACGGGCTTGCCGTCGGCGTCCTCGCCGAGCGCATCGTTGACCAGGTCGAGAGTCATGTTGCCCGCGATGGCGTAGGCAACGACCAGCGGTGGAGAGGCGAGGAAATTCATGCGCACGTCGGCGTGAATGCGGCCCTCGAAGTTACGATTACC
The DNA here is from genome assembly GCA_011775625.1 of Gammaproteobacteria bacterium. Taxonomy (GTDB): domain Bacteria; phylum Pseudomonadota; class Gammaproteobacteria; order HK1; family HK1; genus JAABYT01. The sequence continues at coordinate 162,546 of JAABYT010000039.1, forward strand.
CGAGAGCACCGAGCAGGCAATGATGTCGGAGGCCCGCACCGCGTTACCGACCGCCTCCGGTAGCGGTCCGGAGTTGCCAATGCAGGTCGTGCATCCGTAGCCGACCAGNNACCACCAGCGATCCCGGCGCCAGACTGGTCTTTACCCACGGCTTCACACGCAGCCCCTTTGCGTGCGCATTGCGCGCGAGCAGCCCGGCTCCGACCATCACCGCGGGATTCGAGGTGTTGGTGCAGGACGTGATGGCGGCGATCACCACCGCGCCGTCTCTGAGCTCATAGGTCTCACCCGCGTCGCTGACCGTGGCGCTGCCGGTGGAGCCGCTCGTGCTCTCCGCGCGCATCTTCTGCACGGCCTCGCTGATGGTCGCCTTGGCGCGGTCGAGCGTGATGCGATCCTGGGGACGTTTCGGACCGGCGATGCTCGGCACGACGTCGCCCAGATTCAGGTGCAGGGTGTCGGTATATTCGGCCGGTTTCGCGCCGCGATCGCGGAACATGCCCTGAGCGCGGGCGTAGGCCTCGACCAGCGCGACGTTCTCCGCGCTTCGTCCGCTCAGGGTGAGGTAGCGCAGGGACTCCTCGTCGACAGGGAAAATGCCGCAGGTTGCGCCGTACTCGGGCGCCATGTTGGCAATGGTAGCGCGATCGGCGAGCGGCAGCTGATCGAGACCGTCGCCGTAGAACTCCACGAATTTGCCCACCACACCGCGCTCGCGCAGCATCTGAACCACGGTCAGGACCAGATCCGTGGCGGTGGAGCCCTCGGGCAACCTGCCCGTGAGCTCGAAGCCGACGACCTGGGGGATCAGCATGGTGATCGGCTGGCCGAGCATGGCCGCCTCGGCCTCGATACCGCCAACGCCCCAGCCGAGAATGCCGAGACCGTTGACCATGGTGGTGTGCGAGTCGGTGCCGACGACGGTGTCGGGGAACGCGCGCGTCACCCCGTCGTGCTCTTTGGCGAAAACCACTCGTGACAGGTACTCGAGATTGACCTGATGCACGATGCCGGTGTCCGGCGGCACGACCTTGAAGTCGGCGAACGCGTTCTGGCCCCAGCGCAGGAACGCGTAGCGCTCCTTGTTACGCGAGAACTCGAGTTCGGCGTTGAGCTCCATGGCGCCGGCCTTGGCGAAGGCGTCGACCTGCAGCGAGTGATCGATGACCAGCTCGGCCGGCGAAAGGGGATTAATCTTTTTCGGGTCGTCGCCGAGCGCGCGCATGGCATCGCGCATGGCGGCCAGATCCACCACCGCGGGTACGCCGGTGAAATCCTGTAGCAGCACGCGCGCAGGGGTGAAGGCGATCTCCACCGACGGCTGCGCCTTGGCGTCCCAGCCGGCAAGGGCCTCGATGTC
>JAABYT010000039.1:163921-164198 GCA_011775625.1 Gammaproteobacteria bacterium
AGACGCGACAGGTCGAACTTCGGGCTCAGCGCGTCGAGTCGGAAGATTTCGTACTTCTTGCCACCCACGTCGAGGGTCGAGCGGGCATTGAACGTATCGGCCATGTAGGTGCTTCCTGTGCAGTCGAGCGAACCAAAACCAGAATTATCCCCGATCCCATACCCGGCGTGTAGTCACGCGCCGAGCGCCGATGACGCAGGGTCCTCACGCAGCAGCGATCGTCTGCCTCGACGGGAGCGGGGACCGGGTGGACGTATGGCAACCAGTTGCCTGAGTT
>JAABYT010000039.1:164213-177153 GCA_011775625.1 Gammaproteobacteria bacterium
CCGTCCACCGCCAGCGCCGCCTCGTGCACGGCCTCCGAAAGCGTCGGATGCGCGTGAATCGTGCGGGCCAGGTCCTCGCTGCTCGAGCGAAACGCCATGGCGGTGACGGCCTCGGCGATGAGCTCCGAGGCCTGTGCGCCGAAGATGTGCACGCCGAGAATTTCGTCGCTTTTCGCATCGGCGAGCACCTTGACGAAGCCCTCGACGTCCCCGGCGCCGTGGGCGCGGCCCAGCGCACGATAAGGAAAGCTGCCGGCGCGGTAGTCGCTGCCCGCTTCCTTGAGCTGCTGCTCCGTCTCGCCCACCCAGGCGATCTCGGGATGGGTGTAGATCACCCAGGGCACGATGCGGTGATCGATGTGCACCGCACCGCCGGCAATGTGCTCGGCGACGGCGACGCCTTCCTCGGACGCCTTGTGCGCGAGCATCGGGCCCTTCACCGCGTCACCGATGGCGTAGACGCCGTCGACGGACGTGCGGCACACGTCATCCACCTGGATGCGACCGCCGTTGTCCATGGCGAGCGCCACGTCGGCGCCCACGAGCCCCTCGGTGTAGGCGCGTCGCCCGACCGCCACCACCAGGCGGTCGACCTCCAGGGCCTTGGGCCCCGCCTTGTCCTCGTACTTGACCGCGACGCCCTTTTTGCCGGCCTTGGCGCCGGTGACGCGGGCACCGAGGCGGATGTCCAGCCCCTGCTTGGTGAGCGACTTGAGCGCGTCGCCGGCGATCTGCCGGTCGGCGGCGGCGAGAAAATCATCCAGCGCCTCGAGGATGATGACCTCGGACCCGAGCCGCTTCCACACGCTGCCGAGCTCGAGACCGATGACACCGGCGCCGATGATACCGAGTCGCGCCGGCACCTTCTGAAAGGCGAGGGCGCCTGCGTTGTCGACGATGCGATCGCCATCGACGGGCGCCACCGGGATGCTCACCGGAACGGAGCCGCTCGCGATGACGACGTTCTTCGCCGCAAGCGTCTCCTCGCCACCGTTACCGTGGCGTGCCACGCTGACCCGGTTGTCGGTTTCGAGCCGGCCGTGACCGGAGTACGCATTCACCTTGTTCTTCTTGAGAAGCGCTGCCACACCGCGATTCATGGTCTGCACGACCTTGTCCTTGCGCGCGAGCATGGCGGCGACGTCCATGCTCGCGCCCTCGACGGTGATGCCGTGGGCCGGAAGCAGGTGCGCGAGGTTGTGGTAGTGGTGCGAGGAATCCAGCAGCGCCTTGGAAGGGATGCAGCCGACGTTGAGGCAGGTGCCGCCGAGCGCCGGTTTACCGTCCGCGCCGAGCCACTCGTCGACGAGCGCGGTCGCGAGTCCGAGCTGGCCGCAGCGGATGGCGGCGACGTAACCTCCCGGCCCGCCGCCGATGACGACGACATCGTAACGCTTCATGATGGCCGCTCTCCCCGCGCCGTCACACGCCGAGTAGCAGGCGCGCCGGATCCTCTATGGCTTCCTTGATGGTGACCAGGAACAGGACGGCCTCGCGACCGTCGATGATGCGGTGATCGTACGAGAGCGCGAGATACATCATCGGGCGGACGACGACTTCACCGTCGACGACCATGGGCCGTTCCTGGGTCTTGTGCATACCGAGAATCGCGCTCTGCGGCGGGTTCAGAATGGGCGTGGACAGCAGCGATCCGAACACGCCGCCGTTGGAGATGGTGAACGTGCCGCCGCTCATCTCTTCCACGGTGAGCGTGCCGTCGCGCGCTTTTGTGCCGAACTCGGCGATCTTCGTCTCGATGTCGGCGAACGACATCTGCGCCACGTCCCGCAGCACGGGCACGACCAGGCCTCGCGGCGAGCCCACGGCTACACCGATGTCCTGGTAGTCGTGATAGACGATCTCACTGCCCTCGATGTAGGCGTTGACCGCCGGGAACCGCTCGAGCGCCTGCACTGCGGCCTTGACGAAGAACGACATGAATCCCAGGCGAACGCCGTAGGTTTTCTCGAACTGATCCCTGTAGCGTTGGCGCAGCGCCATCACCGGCTGCATGTCTACCTCGTTGAAGGTCGTGAGGATCGCCGCCGTATGCTGTGCTTCGACGAGTCGCTCGGCGATACGCATGCGCAGACGCGACATTGGCTCGCGGCGCTCGCCACGGGTACCCAGCGGCGCCGTCGCCGGCTCTGCGCGCGGCGCGGGCGCGGGCGTCACGGCGGCTCGCTTGTCCAAATAAGCCAGCACGTCGCCCTTGGTGAGGCGGCCACCCTTTCCCGTGCCCTCGATGAGCGATGGGTCGAGGTCGTGCTCGCTGACCAGGCGCTGCACGGCCGGGCTGAGGGCGGCGCCGCCGCCCGGCGCAGGTGCCGCTTCCCCGGCCGGCTGCCTTTTACCGTCGCCGGGGCGGGCGTCCGCGCTCGGCGCGGCGTCGGTGTCGATGCGCGCCAGGACCTCCTCGCTCAAGGCGATATCACCGGTCTCTTTCAGCACCTCGCTGAGCACGCCGTCTTGCGGCGCCGGCACCTCGAGAACGACCTTGTCGGTCTCGAGCTCGAGGAGAATTTCGTCCCGCGTTACTGCCTCACCGGGGCTCTTTTTCCATTCGAGCAGGGTGGCGTCGGGAATCGATTCGGCCAGCACGGGCACCTTTACGTCTACGAGCACTGATGAGTTCCTATTTGCGTTCGATGATTCGGTTCGCGAATCGGTGTGCGGTCATGCGCTTTTTTTGCGCGTAGCTTCTACGACATCGAGCCCGAGGGCGCTCTCTACGAGCATCCGCTGCTCTTCCAGGTGCACGTTCAGATATCCAGCGGCGGGTGATGCCGAGTAGTCCCTCCCGGCATATGTGAGCTTGTGACGCTTGTGCACGCAGCCCGCGAGATGGCGCCTCGAGAGCATGAAGAACCAGGAGCCCTGGTTGCGCGGCTCTTCCTGCGCCCAGCAGATGTCATTCGCTTTCGGATAGCGTTTGAGCAGCGCTACGATCTCCTTCTCTGGGAACGGATAGAGCTGTTCCACACGCGCTATCGCAACCTGGCGCAGCTCGTGCTCGCGACGTTTCTCCAGGATGTCGTAGTACACTTTGCCGCTGCAGAGCACCAGACGGGTCACTTCCGAGGGGTTGATGGGATCGACCTCGTCGATGGTCAGGTTGAAGGCGCCCTCGGCCAGCTCCTCGCGTGACGACGTCGACAGGCGGTTTCGCAGCAGGCTCTTCGGGCTCATGATAATGAGCGGCTTGCGGTACGGGCGCAGCATCTGGCGCCTGAGCAGGTGAAACATCTGCGCCGGCGTGCTGGGGATGCATACCTGCATGTTCTCCTCGGCGCAGAGCTGAAGATAACGCTCGAGTCTTGCCGAGGAGTGTTCAGGGCCCTGGCCGTCGTAGCCGTGGGGCAGCATCATCACGAGTCCGCAGAAACGTCCCCACTTGGCTTCCGACGAGCTCAGGAACTGATCGATAACCACCTGGGCACCGTTGGCAAAGTCGCCGAACTGAGCTTCCCAGATAACCAGGCATTCGGGCTCCGCGGTGCTGAAGCCGAATTCGAAGCCGAGCACGGCTTCCTCTGAGAGGAGCGAGTTGATGACCGCGAACCGTGGCTGGCCCTCGAACAGGTGCTGAAGCGGCGTGTAGGTGCCACTGCGCTTCTGATTGTGAAGCACCGCGTGTCGGTGGAAGAAAGTCCCGCGCTGGCTGTCCTGCCCGGAGAGCCGCACCGAGAAGCCGTTCTCGAGCAGTGACGCGTAGGCGAGGTTCTCGGCGAATCCCCAGTCCATGGGCCGCTCTCCGCGGGACATCTCGAGGCGGCCCTCAATGATCCGTTGCACGCTTCGGTGCAGCTCGAAATCCTCGGGGCTTGCGCACATTTTCTGACCCAGCTCCTCGATCTTCGCGATCGGGAGAGAGGTATCGGCAGGATCCTGCCAGGAGGCATTGAGATACGGCGTCCAGTCGGCCAGGTAGTCAATTCCCGAGGCCCGGACCAGCGGCCGGGACATCGTCGTGTCGCCCTCGAGGGCACTCAGATAGGCATCGGCCACGGCCTCGGGCTCGCCCTTGTTCATGACACCCTCGGCCACGAGCTGCGCTGCGTAGACGCGACGGGGCCCGAGCTGATCCTTTATCTTCTTGTACATCATCGGCTGGGTGGCGAGCGGCTCATCGGCCTCGTTGTGGCCATAGCGGCGGAAACAGACCAGATCGATGACCACGTCCTTCTTGAACTGCATGCGGTATTCGAGCGCCAGCTGTGACACGAAAATCGTGGCTTCCACGTCGTTGCCGTTGACGTGGAAAATGGGTGCCTGAACGAGCTTCGCGACGTCCGTGCAGTAGAGGGTCGAGCGTGCATCACGCGGATCGCTCGTTGTGAATCCGATCTGGTTGTTCACGACCAGGTGAACCGTTCCTCCGGTTCCGTAGCCGCGCGTTTCAGAGAGATTCAATGTCTCGGTAACGACCCCCTGGCCGGCAAAGGCGGCGTCGCCGTGCACCAGCAGCGGCAGTACCTGCTCGCGTGCGTTATCGCCGCGCCGCTCCTGGCGGGCGCGCACCGATCCCTCGACCACGGGGTTGATGATCTCGAGGTGCGATGGGTTGAACGCGAGCACCAGGTGCACGGGGCCGGCAGAGGTCTGGACGTCTGATGAGAACCCCAGGTGGTACTTGACGTCTCCTGACCCACGCCCGACATCGATCTTGCCCTCGAACTCGCCGAACAGAACCTTCGGGTGCTTGCCGAATATGTTCACCAGCACGTTGAGACGGCCGCGATGGGCCATGCCGATGACGATCTCCTTGACGTGTTTCTCGCCGGCGCTCTGAACAATTTCATCGAGCATGGGAATCAGCGCGTCGCCGCCTTCGAGAGAGAATCGTTTCTGGCCTACGTAGCGCCGATGCAAATAGTCCTCGAGCTTGCGGGACGCGGTCACCCATTTGAGAATGTCGCGCTTTTTCTCGTTGGAGAAGTCGAATCGTCCGTGCACCCGCTCCAGGCGCTCTTGAATCCAGCGCTTCTCGTGGGTGGCAGTGATGTGGGTGAGCTCGACGCCGATGGTGTTGCAGTAGGTCGCCTTGAGAAGGTCGCGAATCTCGCGAAGGGTCGCTTCGGATTCCATGAACAATGACGCCGTGTTGAAACGGCGATCGAGATCCTCTGCCGTAAATCCGTAATGCTCCAGGTGCAGCTCGGGCACTTCCGGACGTTCGAGAAGCTTGAGCGGATCCAGATCCGCCTCGCGGTGACCACGATAACGATTGGCGCTGATGAACTCGAGAACCTTTACCTGCTTCTCGGCGAGCACGGAGCGTGACTCGATGTCCAGGGCGGCCGTGCCGCTCGGCGCCGGCCCCTGCTCGGCAGCGCCGAGAGCGGCGAAGTAGGCCCGCCAGCTCGGGTCGACGCTCTCGGGGTTTTCCAGGTAGCGTTTGTAAAGCGAATCGAGGAACTCTGCGTTCCCGGAGAAGAGCGCACTGCCATTCGGCATGACGTTATCCTGACTGTGCCTTGGGCCCACGCCTCATCGGATGGGGGCGACTGGCCCCGTTCAGCGTCGTCACGGCAAGATTTGTTCAAGAATTGGGCAACGCCCGTTAGTTTAGCCGATCAGCCCATGACATGGGTACAAAACGCCCCGTTCCTGTGCGATCATAGTGCGCCACCGTTGGCAGAATAATCGCATCGCGATAACGGGTGAATTCGCCGAGCCGCGGCCGCCCGGAGAGCGTCGGCGGTGCGACCGGATGCCCGGCGGGGGCCACCGGCGGCAGAATCCGGACCCTGCTCGCCGGGGTCGACTAGACTCCGGCTCAATCGCCTCCCACGTACACGGAAGGCCCCTTGCCGGCGGTCCTCCAAGACGCTCCTGCGGTTTGAACTAGGGGACAGACACATGGCCAAGACACGCACGGTAACCGTGACCGATAACGCCACCGGAAAGAGTTTCGAGGCCCCGGTGATCGAGGGCACCCACGGCAGGCCTGTCATCGACATCAAGGGCATCAGTCAGGAGCTCGGCTACTTCGTTCACGATCCGGGATACGCCTTCACCTCGAGTTGCCGCAGCGCGGTCACCTACATCGACGGCGAGCAGGGGGTGCTGCTGTATCGGGGTTACCCCATCGAGCAGCTGGCCGAGCGCAGCAACTATCTGGAAGTCTGCTACCTGCTCATGTTCGGCGAGCTGCCGACGCCCGAGCAGTGGGAGGAGTTCAACATCCTGGTGCGCCGTCACACCATGGTGCACGAGGGTATCCGGCGGTTCATGAACGGGTACCGTGCCGATGCCCATCCCATGGGCATGCTGGTCGGAATCATCGGCGCGCTCTCGACCTTTTACCATGACTCGCTGGACATCAACGATCCCGCCAACCGGGAGCTGTCGGCCGTGCGGCTCATCGCAAAGATGCCGACTATCGCCGCCGATGCCTACAAGTACACCATCGGCCAGCCCTACATGTATCCCGTCAACTCGCTCGGCTACGTGGAAAATTTTCTGCAGATGATGTTTGCCGTTCGTGCCGAGCCCTACGTGCCGAACCCGGTTGCCGTGCGCGCTCTCGAGCTGATGCTCATTCTGCACGCCGATCACGAGCAGAACGCGAGCACCTCCACCGTGAGACTCGCCGGCAGCTCCGGGACCAATCCGTTCGCGGCCGTTGCCGCGGGCATCGCAACGCTCTGGGGTCCGGCGCACGGCGGTGCCAACGAGGCCGTCATCAACATGCTCGAGGCCATAAGCGATCCCAACGACATACCGAAGTACGTGGAGCGCGCCAAAGACAAGAACGATCCGTTCAGGCTCATGGGCTTCGGTCACCGCGTCTACAAAAACTTCGACCCGCGGGCCACGATTATCCGGCAGGCGTGCCACGATCTGCTCGCCGATCTCGATTCGAAGAACGAGCCACTTTTCGAAATCGCGCGTCAGCTCGAGGAGATTGCGCTCAAGGATGATTACTTCATCGAGCGCAAGCTCTATCCCAATGTCGATTTCTACAGCGGTATCATTCTCAGCGCGCTTGGTATTCCGCTCAACATGTTTACCGCTATCTTCGCCATGGCGCGCACGGTTGGCTGGATATCCCAGTGGCTGGAAATGATGGTGGATGAGGACCAGCGTATCGGTCGGCCGCAGCAGGTCTATATCGGCGCCGCGCGCCGGGACTACCTGGCGATGGTGGATCGCGGCTGAGAAGCTGCCAGTTCGAATTCCGTTAGGGAGACACTTCAATGAAAGACCCGGTACGTGTTGCCGTCACGGGTGCCGCGGGCCAGATCGCCTATTCGCTGCTGTTCCGAATCGCATCCGGGGAGATGCTCGGCGCGGATCAACCGGTGGTGCTGCAGCTGCTGGAGATCACGCCGGCGATGAAGGCACTCGAGGGTGTGGTCATGGAGATCAACGACTGTGCTTATCCCCTCGTCAGCGACGTCGTCATCACCGACGATGCGGGCGTCGCCTTCGACGGGGTTGCCTACGCGCTGCTGGTCGGTTCGAAGCCCCGTGGCAAGGGCATGGAGCGCGGCGATCTTCTGAAAGAAAATGGAAAGATCTTCAAGCCGCAGGGGCGGGCGCTCAATGAGGGCGCACGGCGCGACGTCAAGGTGCTGGTAATCGGCAATCCGGCCAACACGAATGCGCTCATCGCCATGCGCAACGCGCCGGATCTGGATCGCCGTCAGTTCTCCGCGATGACGCGTCTCGATCACAATCGTGCCAAGAGTCAGCTCGCGGAGAAGACCGGCGCGGCGGTGGCCGACATCGAGCGGGTCGCCATATGGGGGAATCACTCGGCGACCCAGTACCCGGATATCAACCACGCGACGATCGCGGGCAAGCCTGCCATGGAGATGGTCGACCCTGCCTGGGTGAGCGATACGTTCATTCCGCGCGTGCAGAAGCGCGGCGCCGAGGTTATCGAGGCGCGCGGGCACTCGAGCGCCGCGTCGGCGGCGTATGCGGGGTTGAGCCACATGCGCGACTGGGTGAATGGCACGCCGGAAGGAGACTGGGTCAGCATGGTGGTGCCGAGCGATGGCAGCTACGGGATTGCGGAGGGTCTCATGTATTCCTTCCCGGTCACGATTCGCGATGGACGTTACGAGATCGTGCAGGGGCTTGCCATCGACGCGTTCAGCCGAGAGAAGATGGACGCCACCCGCGCCGAGCTCGAGGAAGAGCGCGATGCGGTCAAGGACCTGATCTGAGCGTCACGCTGACGCGCCGATTGGGCTCACTTGCGGGCACGCTCGCTCGTGCGGCGTTGCTTTTCGGTGCCGTGTCACTCGCCGCCTGCGGTGACGCGGCGGACCCGCTGCCTCGGCTCGCGCCCGACGCCGTGATTCTCGCCTTCGGCGACAGCCTCACCTTCGGTACCGGCGCGCGCGACTATCAGAGCTATCCGGCGCTGCTTGCGACCCGCACCGGGCGCACCGTCATCAACGCCGGCAAGCCGGGCGAGGAAACCGTGCACGGTCTTCGCCGACTGGCGCGCGAGCTGGATCGCCACCAGCCGGATCTGCTGGTGCTCTGCCACGGTGGCAACGACATCCTGCGCAAACGCGATCCGGCGGCGACCGAGGCGAACCTTCGCGAGATGATCGCGCTCGCGCGGCAGCGTTCCATTCCGGTGGTCATGATCGCGGTGCCGAACATCGGGTTTTTCCTGAGCGCGGCGGACCTCTACGAGAACATCGCCGAGGATCTGCGCGTGCCCACGCAGGACGACATACTCGCGGACGTTCTCGGCGACAATCGTTTCAAGTCCGACCACGTCCATCCCAACGCCGCCGGCTACGCGCGTCTCGCCGAGGCCGTCGAGGCGTTGCTCATGGACCACGGTGCCCTGTGATGGTCTGTCCCGGGCTTCTCATATAAACTCGGCGGCCCCGGAGAGGTGTCCGAGCGGTTGAAGGAGCACGCCTGGAAAGTGTGTGTACGTTAATAGCGTACCGAGGGTTCGAATCCCTCCCTCTCCGCCAGTTTCCGAACCAGGGGTTGGTTTGAACCCGGTCGAATGCCGCTCTGCGGCGCCTTGCACACGTCGGATGCGGCGCGGTTTGCAGCGGGTTCCGGCGCCCGGCCCATGCCCGGTCAGCTTCCTCGGCCAGGGTCGCCGGGCGCCCTCGGCGCACGCGCGCGGCCGGCCCGCCGGGCCCTTCGCGGCCGATTGCCGCGAGAGCCCGATATGGCCGGGATCCCAGGGATTGCGCGATGGCCGGCCAGTGCCGGGACCGGGGACTCAACCTCGGCCGCGATCTGGCCGATAACCAGCTACGAGATCCGCGTCGCCGACGGGGATCGCCTCCGAACTGCTCCCAGCGGGCCCCCGAGCGCGTGCTCGGAGCCGGGAGCGCGACCGAGGAGTCCTATCCATTGAGTGCGAGAACCCGACCACGTGAGGCGCCCGGCACAGAGGCCGGTGCGGCGACCGTCCGCCCGGCCGATCTGAGGCGCTGGGTCGACGAATTACCCTATGCCAACCGCGAGGCGGTGCTGGGCAGTCTGAACGAGGAGCTGTCGCTGCTGAATGCCGCCTCGGTGAAGCCCTCCGTGCGCTTCGAGCTGCTCGAGCTGCACGCGGGAGCCTATGTGCGGCTCTTGAATTCCCTCATCCAGCGCCAGGGTAATAGCGGCGTGAGCGCCTTGCAGCAGCAACGCCGTCTCGCCGACATGGCGCGTACACTCACTCTGCAGGTGGCGGATGGCTACAAGCAGGTCGTGGACGCAACAGGGTCGAAGAAAGCCTCGTTGTTCGCAAGCCGCCGGTTCGATGTCGCCGCTATCCAGCGCGCCTTCCTGTTCCTGTGCTATTCGCTCAATCACTCCTACGAGCAATACCTGCCCACCGAACCTCGCGTGTGGATAGAGCTTGCGGGACTGCACGGATTGGCGCGCGAGCGCGGCGCGCTCGATCGCCCGGGCTCGCACAGCGAACACAGGCAGGAATTCGCCAGGCCCATATCACATCTGTACAAGCTCACGCTGCTGACCGCGGTCGCCGACCCCTACCATCATGGTCCGGGGGAGGTCTGGAAAATGTTCGAATTTCTCGGTGAATGTGCCGATGCTGCCGAGCTCGACGCGCAGCGACCAGCCGCCGGGCCCGAAGGGGTTTTCGTGATCGATGCGCGCGGCGTCGAACGCGCCTGGCCGTTGTCGCACAAGGCCGCCGGTGAGGCGGCGAAAAGCTACTACCTCGAGACCAATGCCACCTCTTCGCTGCTCGAGAATATTCGTGAAGAGGTGGAGCAGGGCCGCCGGGACGCGTTTCCCACGGCGCGCGCCAGGAGACAGGCATCGGCGATTCTGAGTCGTATCGTTCGAAGCCTGAGAGAGCCCGCGCAGCGGTCGAACGATCGCACTCCCATCGAGGCCCCCGTGCAGCTGGCCGTCGGAATTTCTGCCACTCAACATCTCATCGGCGGCACGGTCGCCGGTACCCAGGCGACTTTTGGTCCGGGTAAGGAGTCCGGCGCGCGAGGCGCTGTATCCGAAGACGATGAGGACGCCGTCATGAAGATGATCGATCCACGATCGGGAGGCACCGTCGACGTGGATGTCAACAAAGGCAGGCGGCGCACTGACGGGAGAGAAGGCGGCGCCGACGAGGCGGGCGTCATGGCGATCTATGGCAGCGAGCCCTGGGATGTGACCAACAAAAGCCGTCGGGGAGTCGGCATCGTGCGGCGCGATCCGCCACGCACGCCGCTGTGTGTCGGCGAAATCGTTTCCATTGCAACGAATAAAGGCGCTTCGGCGATCGGGCTCGTGCGCTGGTTCACCGTGGACGAGGCCGGCGTCCACCGGGCCGGCATCGAGATCATCGGCAAGCGCGCCGACAGCGTCAACCTGAGGCCCCTCAAGCATGAGAGCAATCCAGACGCGGCGCGGCCGGCGCTGGCCATGCCTTTTTTCGGCGCTGACGAGAAGGCGTCCACCCTGGCGGCACTGCCGGGCACCTACCAGGAGGGGGGCGTGCTCATCGTGAAGTGTCTCGAGACGCAGTCCCAGGTGCGAGTGCAGATGGACAGCCTGATCGATGCGACGCCGAGCTGTGAGCGCTTTACCTATCGCGTCAGCGCCCGCAAGTGAGGCAGCTCGGATGCCCTGGCCTGCGCCCGGGCGCCTGATTCGTTTGGCCGGTCGATCCCGCTCCCGCCGACGAGGTGCGCCCCTGGTATCGGGCGGCGATCAGCGGCTCGCGGCGGCCTGAAGGGATTCGGCGCGCCTGAGCCAGGTGCAGGCCCGGCAGCGGCACTTGCTCGGGGTGTGTCCGGCGCGGGCCACGCAGGCATCGATGTACAGGAGAGCGGACTGCAGCGCCTCGAGCAGATCTGCCAGCGGCTTCTCGCCCAAGCCGCTCAGCTCGTCGTTGTGATAGAGCCACTCGCACTCGATGCGCGCCTCGCATACCCCGCACTCCGGGTCGTGGTGCGCGTAGTGGCCGGTATGCCCGCAGGTTTCCAACGGAACGTTGCCGCGGATCATCTCGCGCGGGAACGCCATCATCTCGATGATTTCGTGCTTCATGATCGCCATCCATGCCATGGGGCGATTGTGTTTATAGAATTTTAGACCATCCGGCCGGCGGCAGGTTCGTGCTAGGCGTCGGCCAGCACCTGCGTCGTGCGTCGGTTCTCGGCCATGTCGCAGACCATCAGAAACGCGCGCCGCGACGGCTCGAGGCGGGCCTTGTTGGCTCCGGCGATGTCGAAGGCGGTGCCGTGGGCGGGGGTCGCGACGGGGAAGGGCAGGCCGCCGAGGACCGAGACGCCCATGTGGAATCCCAGCAGCTTGATGGCGATCTGGCCCTGGTCGTGGTACATGCTGACGGCGCAGTCGTACTGCTTGTCGCGCACGCGGATGTAGAGGGTATCGGAGGGGAACGGGCCGTCGGCCTGAATACCGAGGGCACGCGCCTGCTCGACGGCCGGCGCAATGACCTCGATTTCTTCGCGCCCGATCTGGCCGCCGTCGCCGGCGTGGGGATTGATCGCCGCGACTGCGATTCGCGGCGCCTGAAAGCCGGCCTCTTTGAGGGTGCGGTCTGCGAGCGTAATCGCCTCGACGATGCGCTCGACGCTCAACAGATCGGCCACCGCGCGCAACGGCACGTGGGACGTGACCCGCGCATTCCACATGCCGTCGATGACGTTGAACTCGCTCGCACGGCCTCGGCTGCCGAGGCGCTTTTTCGCCCACTGCAGCTCATCCTCGGCATCGAGCCCTGCCCGGTGCATCGCCTCCTTATTAAAGGGCATGAAACACACGCCATCGACCCGGCCCTCATTGGCCAGATCCAGCGCCCGACCGAAGCACTCGAGCACCGCGCCGCCCGCGGCCACGCAAACCCTGCCGGGGGGTGCCTCGCTCGGATCGAGGCCCGGCACGTCGCTGAGGTTGGGCAGGCCGTCGTCGAAATCCATCGCCTCGATGCCCGCGATCGGCCGCACCGCCGGGCTCTTTCCCGCGATCGCGCAGCCTGCGCGAAACACCCGCTCGTCGGAGAGGATCAGAATATTTGCGCGCGTGCGCACCTGCTCGTCGTCGAGCAGCTTGGCCAGCAGCTCCGGTCCGATCCCGGCCGCGTCTCCCTGCACGAGGGCGATGGTTGCTTTCATGGATTTCGATTCAACGCTAAAGTGACCGGGGATTCAACTGCGTGGGTGATTCGGTGAAGCAGAATGGCTACCGGGGCGTCTTCCCCATCGTTCCCACGCCGTTCACCGAGTCGGGCGAGCTCGACCTGGAGAGTCAGCGACGCGTGATCGACTGCATGGTCGATCAGGGCAACGACGGCATCTGCCTTCTCGCCAACTACTCCGAGCAGTTCGCGTTNNCGTCTGCCGGTCATCGTCACCTGCAGCCACTTCAGCACCCGCATCGCCGTCGAGCGCGGCCGGCGCGCCGAGGCGGCGGGCGCCGACATGCTCATGCTCATGCCGCCGTACCACGGGGCTTTGCT
>JAABYT010000039.1:177175-187032 GCA_011775625.1 Gammaproteobacteria bacterium
CAGGACGCGCCGCTCTCCGGTGTCCACCTGTCGGTGCCGTTTCTGGCACGGATGGCCCGCGAGATTCCGCAGGTGGACTATTTCAAGATCGAGATGCCCGCGACCGCCGACAAGCTGCGCGCGCTCATCGAGGCCGCCGGCGATGCGATCGCGGGGCCCTTTGACGGCGAGGAGTCGATCACCCTGATGGCGGATCTCGATGCCGGCGCCACCGGCACCATGTGCAGCGCGCTGCTCCCCGATCTGATCAAGCCCGTCGTCGATGATTACCTGGCGGGGCACCGCGACCAGGCCGCCGCGCAGTACAACCGCATTCTGCCTCTCATCAACTACGAGAATCGCCAGTGCGGGCTGCGCGCCTGCAAGGTCATTCTGAAAGAGGGCGGCGTCATCGCCAGCGACGCCGTGCGTCATCCGCTGCCACCCTTGCCGGCATCGACGCGCACCGGATTGCTGGAGCTTTCGCGTGCGCTCGAGCCCGTGGCGCTGCGTTGGGGACGATGATGGGGTCGCGGCGGTCGCCCTGCCGGCGGCTCGCTTAAAACCGTGTCAATCGTGCGCACTGGCGGACTTCGGACGGCGTACCGCAGCCAGGGAAGCGGTGCGCCGATGGTGCTCGTCCACGGGGTCGGGCTGAGAGGCGAGGTCTGGGAGCCGCAGGTCACGGACTTCGCGAGCGACCACCAGGTCATCGTCTACGATACGCTGGGTCACGGGTCGAGCGACCTGCCGCCGCCGGCGGCGTCGCTGCAGGACTACGTCGCACAGCTCGAAGGCGTTCTCGACGCCCTCGATATCGGCGCCGCCGTCGTCGTCGGACACTCCATGGGCGCCATCATCGCCACTGCCTTCGCCATCGAGCATCCCGCCCGGGTGAAAGCGCTGGCTGCCCTCTGCCCCGTCTACGACCGCGATGCCGCCAGTCGCGAGGCGGCGCAGGCGCGCGCGCGCACGCTCGCCGAATGCGGACCGGCGCAGAGCGTCGAGCCGACGCTGCGGCGCTGGTTCGCAGAGGACGCCGCCGAGCGTGACGAGGCGAGGACCCTCCGCGGCTGGCTCACCAGCGCCGACCCGGTCGGCTATGCGCGCGCCTATGCGGTGTTCGTGGTCGCCGACCGGGCGATCGTCGGACGGCTCGGCGGGCTCCGGGTGCCGGCCCTGTTCCTGGCGGCGTCGGACGATCCCAACTCGACCCCGCAGATGGCCCGGCGCATGGCCGCCGAGGCGCCGCGCGGGCGCGCGGTGGTCTTGCCCGAGGCGCGCCACATGGTACCGTTCTTATCGCCCGCACGCGTCAATGCCGAGATCCGTGCCTTTATCGAGGAGCAGAGCCCGTGATGGAAAAGCGCAGCGATTCCCTGGATCCGCGGCGGGCGCTCGGCACCTCTGCTACCGGCGTCGATGCCGGGCTGTCTTTGTCGTGAGGCCATGAAGTTTTCGCTCTTTGCCCACATGGAGCGCCAGGACGCGAGCGTTGCGCACGCCCGGATCTTCGACGAGCTGACCGCGCTCGTTCAGATGGCGGAGGCGGGTGGCTTCGAGGCCGTCTGGATCGGTGAGCACCACGGCATGGAGTTCACCATCGCACCGAATCCTTTCATCAACATCGCCTACCTGGCGGCGAAGACCGAGCGTATACGGCTCGGCACCGGCACCGTCGTGGCGCCCTTCTGGCATCCCATCAAGCTCGCCGGAGAGGCGGCCATGACGGATATCGTCACCGGCGGGCGGCTCGACGTCGGCATCGCCCGCGGCGCCTACAGCTTCGAGTACGCGCGCCTCGCCGACGGCATCGACCCGATGGCCGCCGGTGCGCGGCTGCGCGAGCTCGTGCCGGCGGTGAAAATGCTCTGGCAGGGCGACTACGCCCACGATGGCGAGCACTGGTCGTTTCCAGCCACCACGTGCACGCCGCAGCCGCTGCAGAAGCCGCACCCGCCGCTGTGGATCGCCGCTCGGGATCCCAACTCCCACGCCTTCGCCGTGTCCAATGGCTGTAACGTCCAGGTGACGCCGCTGTGGAGCGGGGACCCGGAGGTGGAGAGCCTGGTGGCGCGTTTCAATGAAGCGTGTGAGGCCAGCCCGCGCGTCCCGCGTCCCCGCATCATGCTGCTCATGCACACCTACGTCGCCGGCAGCGATGCCGAGGTGGAGGAGGCCAGCCGGGCTCTGAGTCGCTACTACGGGCTCTTTGCCACGTGGTTCAAAAACGACAAGCCGGTGCATCGGGGATTCATCGAGCCACCGAGCGACGAGGAGCTGGCGGCCACGCCGATGTACGCGCCGCAGACGCTGCGCGAGACGCTGGTCATCGGCACACCCGAGACGGTGGTCGCGCGGCTCAAGCGCTTCGAGTCGCTGGGCTACGATCAGTTCAGCCTCTGGATCGACAACGGCATGTCCTTCGAGGCAAAGCGGAGGTCTCTCGCACGCTTCATCGACGAGGTAATGCCGGCGTTCGCCTAGGCAGCCGGGTCGCCATGTCCAAGCTGACGAGAACCGCGAGACTCCAGCAGGCGCTCGGCATCGCCGTGATGCTGGCGATCTGGCTCACCATCGCCTCCAAGGGCTTCGACGACCTCTCGATGCTGGCCGAAACACAGCCGCACGACATCTGGCGGGCGCTCGCGAGATACTTTCTCGACAACATGGCCGCGGGCGCAGGCGAGCAGGGGATGTGCTATGGTCCCGGCTCGTGTCCGCAACCGTAACCGGGATAACAGGCCGATGAGCAAGACCGCTTCGGGAGCCGCTCCATCACGGCGCATCACCAGCATCGAGGAGCTGGAGACCGTTTACGGAGAGCCTTCCCCGAGGTCGCTGGTCAAGGAGATCGACCGCATCTCCGAGCACTACCGCGCATTCATCGAGAAGGCGCCGTTCGTGGCCGTTGCCACATGCGGCCCCGAGGGGCTCGACTGCTCGCCGAGAGGCGATGCCCCGGGGTTCGTGCGCGTCGTTGACGAGCGAACGCTGGCGCTACCCGACCGACGCGGCAACAATCGCGTCGACACGCTGCGCAACCTGATCCGCGACCCGCGCATTTCGCTGCTTTTCCTCATACCCGGCGTCAACGAGACGCTGCGCATCAACGGTCGCGCCGAGATCTCCATCGACCCGGAGCTCTGCGCTTCGTTCGCGGTCGAGGAAAAGCTTCCGAGAAGCGTTGTCGTCGTGGCCGTCGAGCGAATCTACTTTCAATGCCAGAAGGCGTTGGTTCGTGCCCGTCTATGGGATGCCGACGCGCAGATCCCGCGATCCGAGCTGCCGAGCACCGGCACCATGCTCGAGGCTCTGTCCGACGGCGACTTCGACGGCGAGGAATACGATCGCCGCTATTCCGAGCATCTCAAAGAAACCATCTACTGATTCGTCGCCGTGGCGCGCAAACCCTTTCATGGCTACAGGATCGTAGCTGCATGCTTCGTCATCCAGGGCGTCATGATCGGCTCCATGTTCGCCTACGGCATCTTCTTCCGCGAGCTCGAGAGCGAGTTCGGCTGGTCGCGGGCGACCATCTCCGGCGCCTCGTCCCTCGCCTTCGTGGTCATGGGCACGCTCGGCATCGTCGCGGGCCGACTGAACGACCTCATCGGTCCGCGGGTGCTCATCACCTTCTCCGCGGTGTGCTTCGGCGTCGGCTATGGACTGCTGTCGCGCATCGATGTCGCGTGGGAGCTGTTTCTCTTCTATGGCGTGCTCGCGGGCATCGGCTACAGCACCCACGACGTGGTGACGTTGTCCACGATCACGCGTTGGTTCACACGCCGCCGCGGCATGATGACCGGCATCGCGAAGGTGGGGACCGGCACCGGCCAGCTTCTCGTGCCGCTGGCGGCCGCATCGCTGGTCGCGGCCTTCGGTTGGCGACACGCAGCGCTCGTCATGGGATCGGTGGCGTTGCTCGTGCTGGTCGCCGCCGCCCAGGTGATGCGCCGCGACCCGCACGGCCTCGGTCAGCATCCCGACGGCATCGAGGCTGGCGGCGGCGCCCGCGGCGGCTCGCACGCAAGTTCGCGTGAGATTGGACTGACTCTCGGCGAAGCGGTTGCGACGCGGCAGTTCTGGACGCTTTGCATCGTGCAGCTCACGGTCATGTTCTGTCTGATGACCGTCATGATCCACATCGTTCCCCATGCCACCGATATCGGGGTCGCGCCGGCGGTGGCGGCGACGATTCTCTCCACCGTTGGCGCCGTCAGCATCGCCGGGCGCTTGACGGTCGGCACGCTGGTCGATCGTCTCGGCGGACGCCGGTCGCTCATGATCTGTTTCGTCGTTCTGCTCACGAGCCTCGCGCTGCTGCAGTCGTTTCAGATCGGGTGGATGCTGTTCGTTTTCGCGGCCGTCTACGGTTTTGCCCACGGCGGTTTCTTCACCGTGATGTCTCCGGCGCTCGCGGAGTTCTTCGGCACCGGCTCCCACGGCGTGATCTTCGGCATCGTGCTGTTCAGCGGCATGATGGGCGGTGCGGCAGGCCCGCTTCTCGCGGGGGCACTCTACGACAACACCGGGTCTTACCAGATGGGCTTCCTGATATTGATGGGCATGGCGCTGACCGGCCTGGTGCTGGCGTCTACCTTGCGCCCGATGCGGATGCACGCGGAAGACGCCGTCGGGCAGCCTTCCGAGTGAGAATCGTCGCCGTCGAGGCGGTTCGCAGCGGGAGACGGCTGCAGTCTCGCCGCGTCGGGGAGTCGCCCCGACGAGGGGGCCACCGGCCTCGGCGGAACCCGAAGAGCCCGCATACCCGTCCCCGACTGACAAGGACTTGATTTCCCTGTATGGTCTCGACGCGGCCCAACTGCGCCGCGCCGGTTCATGGCGACCCGTATCGGTCCCCTCGCATCGCGAAGCTGCAAACCCCGTCAGGCCCGGAAGGGAGCAGCGGTAGTGGTGGAAGCGAGTGCCGGGGTGTGGCTGGTACGGGGCGCCGCCCTGTCCCGCCGAAGGCGGGACAGGGCGGCGTGGCGCTGCCCGAAGGCGAGCGGCGCACTCATTCATATTGACGATTTGCCGGCCTTTCCCCCTGCGCGGGAGAGGATCGGCGTTCGACCGGTCACGAGCGCGCCTCGTTTACATCCCCAACGCTTTGCTTCCACCCCTTCCATAAAACGAGCGGCGGAGAATCCCCGGTCCGGCATTTTGCCCGGGTCGCCTGTCCCGTGGTCGCCGGGTACCGGCGTGTCTGGCGATCGAGAATTGTCCTGTATATATTCCGGCTGTTCTGCGCCGCGGGGGTGAGGGTGCGCTACTCGGTTTTCAGTCTGGCTCGTAATGCCTTGGGCTATCATCGCGGCTGGTCACGGGCCTGGCGCAGCCCGGAGCCACGTCCGAGATACGACGTCATCATCATCGGCGGCGGCGGCCACGGGCTCGCGACCGCCTACTACCTGGCGAAGAATCACGGTATCACCAACGTCGCTGTTGTCGAGAAGGGCTGGCTCGGCGGCGGCAACACCGGACGCAACACCACCATCGTGCGCTCCAACTACATGCTGGAGGCAAATGCGCATTTCTATGAGCACTCGCTGAAGCTCTGGGAAGGCCTGTCCCAGGATCTCAACTTCAACGTCATGTTCAGCCAGCGTGGCGTCATCAACCTCGCCCACAGCGATCCGCAGCTGGATGCGTTCAACAGGCGCGGCAATGCCATGCGCCTGAACGGCATCGACGCGGTGCTTCTCAGTCGCGAGGATGTGGCGCGCCGGGTGCCTCTGCTCGACTGCTCGCCGACGGCGCGTTTTCCCATCATGGGCGGGCTGCTGCAGCCGCGGGGCGGGGTAGCGCGCCACGATGCCGTGGCCTGGGGCTTTGCCCGCGCAGCCGATGCGCACGGTGTCGACATCATCCAGAATTGCGAGGTCACCGGTATTCGCCGCGAGGGCGCTCGTGTGGTCGGCGTCGAGACCACGCGCGGCGTCATCGGGGCCGGCAAGATCGGAATCGTCGTGGCCGGAAACTCGAGCCGGCTCGCGGCCATGGCGGACGTGCGCTTGCCCATCGAGTCCCACGTGCTCCAGGCCATGGTCACCGAGCCGTTGAAGCCGGTTCTCGACACGGTGGTCACATCCGGCGCGACGCATCTCTACATCAGCCAGACGGACAAGGGCGAGATTCTCATGGGAGGCGATCTCGACGGCTACAACTCCTACGCACAGCGCGGCAACCTGCCGCTCATCGAGCACGTGGTCGCCGGCGCGGTGAGCCTTTTCCCTTTCCTGAGCAGGCTGCGCATGATGCGCACCTGGGGTGGCGTGATGGACATGACCATGGACGGCAGCCCCATCATCGGCAAGCTGCCGGTCGAGGGGCTGTACATGAACGGTGGCTGGTGCTACGGCGGCTTCAAGGCGACACCGGGCTCGGGGTGGGTGTTTGCCGACACCATCGCGCACGATCGTCCCCATCCACTCAACGAGTCTTTCACCCTGGAGCGTTTCAACACCGGCTACCTTCTCGACGAGAAGGGCGCCGGAGCAACGCCGGGCGCCCACTGAGCGAGGTCGAGATGCTACTCATCCCCTGTCCCTGGTGCGGCGCGCGCGCGCAAACCGAGTTCGGCTACGGCGGTGATGCCAGCGTGGGTCGTCCCCCGGATCCGCAGCAGCTGTCCCGGGAAGCGTGGCTCGACTACGTGTACCTGCGTGATAATCCGCGCGGGCCGCATCTCGAGTGGTGGTATCACGCCGCCGGCTGCCGGCGGTGGTTTCGCGTGCGGCGCGACACGCTCACGCATGAGGTTCTGGTATCGGCGCCGCCGGGCGAGGCCATCGAGGACGGCTCGCCGTGACCAGCCAACCCTTTCGCAGGCTCGAGGGCGGGCTCATCGATCGCGATCGGCCGCTCACGTTCCGGTTCGACGGCAGCACCTTCACGGGCTACGCCGGGGATACGCTTGCATCGGCCCTGCTCGCCAACGGCGTCACCCTGGTGGGACGCAGCTTCAAGTACCACCGGCGGCGAGGCATCGTCGCTGCCGGCGTCGAAGAGCCCAACGCGCTCGCCACGCTGCGCGAGGGCAATCGCCAGGAGCCGAATCTGCGCGCCACGCAGGTCGAGCTCTTCGATGGTCTCACGGCCTCCAGTCAGAATCGCTGGCCGTCGCTGGATTTCGATGTCGGCGGCATCAACAACATTCTCTCGCGTTTTCTTCCCGCGGGCTTTTACTACAAGACGTTCATGTGGCCGGCAGGCGCGTGGATGTTCTACGAGCGATTCATCCGCGCCGCCGCGGGTCTCGGTAAGGCGCCATTGCTCGGCGATCCGGACTACTACGAGCGCCGCCACGCGCACTGTGACGTGCTGGTGGTGGGCGCCGGTCCTGCAGGGCTGAGCGCCGCGCTCGCCGCCGGGCGAAGCGGCGCGCGCGTGATTCTCGTCGACGACAATGCGGCGCTCGGTGGCAGTCTTCGCGGCGACACTGCCACCATCAACGAGGTGCCCGCGCTCGCCTGGGTCGACGAGGTCGGTGGAACGCTCGAGGCGCTGGAGAACGTGCGCATACTGACGCGCGCCACGGCCGTCGGTTATTACGATCAGAATCTGATTACCGTTTGTGAGCGGGTCGCCGATCACCTGGCGAGACCCGATCCGCACCAGCCGCGCCAACGTCTCTGGTGGGTACGCGCAAAGCGCGTGGTGCTTGCCACCGGCGCTATCGAGCGTCCCCTGGTGTTTGCCAATAACGATCTGCCGGGTGTCATGCTGGCCTCGGCGGTGCGCACCTATCAGCTTCAGTACGCCGTCAAGTGCGGTCGTCGCGCGGTGGTGTTCACCAACAATGACAGCGCGTACAGCTGTGTGTCGGCGCTGATGGGCGGCGGTGTGCCGGTATCCGCGGTGGTGGACACGCGCGCCTCGGGGCCCGGCGATGCAGCGAGAAAGATCGTCGATTCCTCGGGGGTCGAGTGTCTCTTCGGTCACGCCGTGGTGGGCGCATTGGGCAGGCAGCGCGTCACCTCCGTCGAGGTCATGGCGCTTGCAGATGGCGGCAGCCGCGTCACCGGTCGCTCGCGGGTCATCGACTGCGACCTCCTGTGCGTCTCGGGAGGCTGGAATCCTACCGTGCATCTGTTCTCCCAATCCCAGGGAAAGCTGCGTTACGACGAGGGCCTGACGAGCTTCGTGCCGGATGCGTCGAGCCAGGCGGAAAGCTCCGCCGGCGCCGCGCGCGGCGAGCTCGGCCTCGACGCGTGTCTGCGCGGGGGCATCGAGGCCGGGGCGGAGGCGGCGCGCCTGGCGGGGTTCACGCCGACCGAGGACGTCGAAGCCGCGCGATGCGACCATGTCGACGAGGCGCCCGTCGAGGCGCTGTGGGCGGTACCGCTGCCGGCGAGACGCCATGGGAAGCGCTTCGTCGATCTGCAAAACGATGTCACTGCAGAGGACGTTGCGCTCGCCGATCGCGAGGGATACCAGTCGGTCGAGCACCTCAAGCGTTACACCACGCTCGGCATGGGCACCGATCAGGGGCGCACGAGCAACGTCAACGGCCTGGCGATTCTGGCGGGTCTGCGCGACAGTGACATCCCCAGCGTCGGCACCACGACCTTCAGACCGCCTTTTAATCCGGTCACGTTGGGCACGATCACCGCCCGGGAGGTAGGCGCGGATCTGGCGCCGCTGCGCCTGAGCCCGATGCACGACTGGCATGCGGGCGTCGGCGCGAACTTCGTCACCGTCGGCCTGTGGCTGCGCACCCAGTTCTATGCGCGCCCCGGGGAAGCCATGATGGAGGCGATCAACCGCGAGGTGCTGGCGGTGCGAAACGCGGTTGGAATGGTCGACGTGTCGACGCTCGGCAAGATTGAGATCCAGGGCCGCGACGCCGCCGAGTTCCTCGAACGCGTCTACATCAATCGATGGACGAACCTGCAGGTAGGGCGCTGCCGTTACGGATTCATGCTGCGCGAGGATGGGTTCATCCTCGATGACGGCACGACGACACGGGTCGCCGATAACAACTTTTACATGACCACCACGACCGCGCAGGCCGGACCGGTAATGGCGCATCTCGAGTACTACGCGCAGACCGTGTGGCCGGAGCTGCACGTGCATCTCACGTCGGTGACGGATCAATGGGCGGGCATGGCCATCGCCGGGCCAAGGTCGCGCGAGGTGCTGGCCGCTGCATGCGAAGGCGGCGATGTCGGTGACGAGTCGCTGCCCTTCATGGGTTATCTGGAAAGCCGCATCGCGGGCGTACCGGTGCGCTTGTTCCGCATGACGTTCTCCGGCGAGATGGCCTACGAGGTGCACACGCCATCGGATTACGGCATACGGGTTTGGGAAGCGCTGATGGCGGCGGGAAAAGACTTCGCAATCACGCCCTACGGCACCGAGGCCATGTCGGTGCTGCGCATCGAGAAGGGTCACGTGGTCGGCGCAGAGCTCGATGGCCGCACGATTCCAGCAGATTTCGGATTCGAGCGCATGCAGAAGAAGGACAGGGATTTCATCGGCAAACGATCCCTCGAGCGTCCGGCGTTGGCGTATGGTCCGCGCAAGCGCTTCGTCGGGCTCATCTCCGAGGACGGGCGCAAGATCCCACGGGGGGCGCAGCTGGTCTGGAATCCGACGGCACCGAAGCCCGTGCCGATGCTCGGGCACGTGAGCTCGACCTGCTACAGCCCGAATCTCGGCAATTACATCGCGCTGGCGCTGCTCGAGGACGCCGACGGCTACCAGGGCAAGCTGCTCTATGCCTCCTCGCCGCTCACCGACAGCCACGTGCCGGTGCGCGTGGGGCACAGCGTTTTCATCGATCCCGAGGGGGAGCGTGCCCGTGGCTGAGATTAAAAGGCGCTCGGCTCTCGAGCGGCATTACGAGCGCGGACGCTTCGGCGCCGGCGCCC
>JAABYT010000039.1:187053-188604 GCA_011775625.1 Gammaproteobacteria bacterium
CGAGCGTCGGCGACGCGACCGCGCTCTGGACAGGTCCGGGCCAGTGGTTCGTGGTCTGCGAAAATCGCGCAGCCGAGGCGCTCGTCGCCGATCTCGAGGAACGGCTTTCCTCGAGCGATGCCACGGTGAGCGACCTCAGCCATGCGCGCACCGTCGTGCGCATCGGCGGCCCGGCGTGGCGTGAGCTCATTGCAAAGGGCTGTCCGGCCGACGTCGAGGCGATGGCGCCGGGGGACTGCATCGCGAGTCTCTTGAGTCATTTCACCGTGCTCATCCACTGTGTCGCCGATGACTGTGCCGATGTCTATGTCTTTCGCAGCTTCGGCGCGAGCCTGTGGGAGTGGCTGCGTGGCGGCGCCGAGGAGTTCGGCTACAGCATCGAGTAGCATCTCACGCCGCCCCCGGTTGATGTGGAAAATCACGGCTGGCATCATGCACAGCGGAGGGGTCAGGCCGAAGTGGGCCCCGGAAAATACAACGATAACCAGGAGGTCGAAATGATTAGAAAGCTCACAGCCCTCGTCTCCACCCTTGCGCTCGCTCTGGCCTTCGGGATCCAGGCGGCGTCTGCGGGTGGCAACGATCGGCTCATGAAAGTCCTCGAGCGCGGCAAGATCGTCATCGGCGTCAAAGCCGACTACAAGCCGTGGGGTTTCCGTGACAGCTCGGGCAAGCTCGTCGGCATGGAGATCGATATGGCCCAGGATGTCGC
Source organism: Gammaproteobacteria bacterium (assembly GCA_011775625.1). GTDB lineage: Bacteria > Pseudomonadota > Gammaproteobacteria > HK1 > HK1 > JAABYT01. The sequence goes on from JAABYT010000039.1 coordinate 187,766, forward strand.
CGATGCGCTCGGCGTCGAGCTCGAGCTGGTGCCCGTGCAGTCCTCCAACCGCATGCAGTTCCTGCAGCAGGGCAAGATCGACATGATGATCGCCACCATGTCGGACAAGGCGGATCGCCGCAAGATCGTCGGCATCATCGATCCGAACTACTACACGTCGGGCACCAACGTGCTGGCGAGCAAGAAGGCCGGATTGAAGAAGTGGGAAGATTTGCGCGGCAAGCCCGTGTGCGGCAAGCAGGGCGCGTTCTACAACAAGGGCGTATCGAAGAGGTACGGCGCCAAGATCATCGCCTTCGTCGGCAACGCCGAGGCCAAGCAGGCCTTGAAGGACGGACGTTGTGTCGCCTGGGTGTACGATGACTCCTCGATCATGGCCGATCTCGCATCCGGCGATTGGGAAGGATTCGAGATGCCTCTCATGACCGAAGACGACACGCCCTGGGGGCTCGCCGTCCCTCTCGAGGAGCGCGACAAGCTCTTCGGCCGCTTCATGGCCGGTATGATCTACGAGTGGCACAGCACCGGACGTCTTATCGAGCTCGAAAAGAAGTGGGGCATACAACCCACCGCTTATCTCAAGCAGATGCACGATCGTTTGAAGGCCTACCAGCCGAACTGAGCTCTTGAAAGCCGGGTGGCGTTTTCCACGCCACCCGGTTTCCTTCTGGTCCTATCGGGGATCTCTCGCTACCGGGGGAGGCGCACGTGGACCCATTCTACGAGTGGTTCCGACAGCTCTACGACACCACCGGGTGGAACCTCGTGTTCATGTACGAGGAGTACGAGCGGGATCGTCTGCTCGCGGCGATGTGGATCACCATCAAGCTCTCGGCGTA
>JAABYT010000039.1:188685-188906 GCA_011775625.1 Gammaproteobacteria bacterium
GGTAATCTTCTCCCGACCTATGACGCCGGCGGATACCGGGAGCAGTACATCGGCGCGTTCGGCTGGGCGGTGGTGTCGCTGTCATTCTTTGCCGGCGCCTTCAACGTCGAGATTTTCCGCGCAGGCGTCGAGGCGGTTCCGACCGCAACCATCGAGGCTGCCGAATCGCTCGGCTACAGTCGGCTCAAGGCCTACATCTACATCGTGCTGCCGCTGGCGTT
>JAABYT010000039.1:189068-189268 GCA_011775625.1 Gammaproteobacteria bacterium
GTGAGCCGGCCGAACCTGCACGAGTCGAAGACCGATCTGCCGGTGCTGATGCCGATTGCGGCAAGTCTCGGCCGGGGCGCCTCACGCCGAGGAGGCGGTTCCGGCCTGCGCATAGAGCTCAAGCTCTGGCACGGCCTGGTGCTGCTCGCCGCGCTGGCGCTCGCCCTCGGCGCGGCAGAGGCGGCGGAGGGCGCCAAGGA
>JAABYT010000027.1:0-3507 GCA_011775625.1 Gammaproteobacteria bacterium
CGACCAGGATGCCGATGGCGCGTTGAGTCCAGGCGGCACGCAGCAATAGTGGGGTTGCGGCCACCGGCGCCGCCGACTGGATGCCCGTGAAGAGGTGTAGAGATAGCGAGATGTAGGGCGCGTGCCTCGTGAGCGACGCCGGCGCTCCTTGGGGGGAGTTTCGTTGCACCATCGAGATCGATACACTAGGTCCAGATCTGCTGCAGGCCCGGTGATTGGCGGGCAATCAGCCGGTCTGAATTGGCCGCGGCAATATTCGGCTGGATCACGTTCTGCGTGGCAGCGATTGCGCCGGCTGAATTTCGTCACTGTGGAGATCGCTTGCGGGTGCGGGCGCGCGGTATCCGCGTTCAATCAGGAGGCGAAGGCATGAAAACTCGAAACGTGATACCAGGGACAGGAACGATTACGGCAGCGACGCTGGCGCTTGCGCTGGCGCACACGGCGGTGGCTGAGCAGGTCACCGTGCAGATTTCCAAGCGCGGCGCCGGCAAGCCGGTCGAGGCCGCCGCGGTGTGTCTGGGCACGCCGGCCAATCCTTCCCAGTTCGGAGCGCAGCTTGCCGACGAGAATGGGGTCGTTCAATTCGACAAGGTGCACATCCTCGCACCGCTCGTGCTGACAGTCTCCAAGAGCGGCTACCAGGGCCGACAGGTGGCGCTCGGCACCGCGCAGCACAATCGTGGAGTGCTGCTGACGCTTGCCTCGGGTGGCGGCGGTCCCGAGTGTGCCGAGGCGGTCGCGCTGCTGCAGCCCGTGCCTTCAGCCGAGCCCCGTTCGCCACGCTTCAAGCCTGGCATCGAGAACTTTCGCATCAACGGTGGAGAAGCCGCGACCGAAAGTCCCAGGGTCACCCTGAACTACACGCTGACCGGCGAAGCGAGCCACTATCGCGTGAGCGAGCGATCGGACTTCGCAGCCGTCGAGTGGCAGCCCATCACGCCCGAAGTGCGCTATGACCTGGCCGGTGGCTCGGGATCGCGCACCGTTTACTTTCAAGTCGGTAAGCTGATGTCGGCCGAAGGTGCCGAGATCGAGATTCTCTCGAACGTGGCAGCCGACACGATTGTCCTCACGGGCGGCTGAGTGCAGTAGCGAGAGCCGGCTCTGGCCGGCCTATTACTCGGGGATATTCACCACGATCTCGTCGGAGAAGGCGCTTTCGCTCGTGCCGCCGGCCGCGCGGCTCGTGATGGCAATGTAGTACGTGCGTCCGGCCTCGAGGCCGGTCAGCGTGTAGCTGGTCTGATTGCCGACAAAGATCGTCTCGGAGTAGTTTCCGCTCGAAGAGCCGAAGTGGATGGTGTAGCCATCCACGCTCGCGCTGCTCGAGGCGTCCCAGCCGAGCGTGACCCGGCGGCCAGTCTCGTCTGCGAACATGAACACCACCAGCGCAGCGCCGACGCCGGCAGCGAGGATGATGGAAATTGAGATGCCGGCAAAGATAAGCAAAAGCTTGCGAAGCGGGCTTCGCCGACGGCTTTTTTTCTTCATCGGAAACCTCCGGCGGGCATTATCACCTTTATGATTCGGTGACGGAAACCGGCCTTGCGGCGCGATAACGCTTCGGGCAACGTAGGCTCCATGTCCGGAGCGCCACTTTTCGATCTGCACTGTCGGCGCTGTCCGCGCCTGGCTTCTTTCCTTGACGAGGTGAAAGCGAAGCATCCGGACTACCACGCGCGTCCGGTGCCGTCGTTCGGTCCGCGGCGTCCGCGGCTGCTGATCGTCGGGCTCGCGCCGGGCATGCACGGCGCCAACCGCACCGGGCGGCCGTTCACGGGCGACTACGCGGGCGAGCTGCTCTACGAGACCCTGCACGCGCTCGGACTCAGCAACCAGCCGACGTCGCTGCACCGGCGCGATCCGCTGCGGCTCCTGCACTGCCGAATCACCAATGCGGTCAAGTGCCTGCCGCCGGAGAACAAGCCGGTGGGGGCCGAGGTGCGCAACTGTAACGATTATCTGGGCGCCGAGCTGGCGGCGATGGCGCCGGGCGGAGTGATTCTCGCCCTTGGAGGCGTTGCCCACGGCGCAGTGCTCAAGGCCCTCGGCCTGAAGCTCGGGGACGCGCCCTTCGGCCACGGCAACGAGCACCGGCTGGGCGACGGGCGCTGGCTGGTGGATTCTTATCACTGCAGCCGCTACAACACACAGACACGGCGTCTGACGCCGGCGATGTTCCGGCGCGTCATGCGCCGCGCCCGGACCCTCGCCAGGATCCCGACAAAACGGGGATAATGCGCGGGGCGCGCCCCCGTCGATCATGGAAAAAGCACTCGCTGAATTCGATTCTGCTGCCTTCCTCGGCACCCTGACCGGCCAGTCCGGCGTCTACCGCATGCTCGATGCCGGCGGTCAGGTGCTCTACGTGGGCAAGGCGCGCAATCTCAAGAAACGCGTGTCGAGCTACTTCCGCTCGCCCGACCAGCTGGCGCCGAAGACGCGGGCGCTCATGAAGCACACGGTATCGGTGGAGGTCACGGCCACCCACACCGAGACCGAAGCGCTGCTGCTCGAGAACAACCTCATCAAGGAGCACCGTCCCCGCTACAACATCGTGCTGCGGGACGACAAGAGCTTCCCATATATCTACCTCTCGACCGAGGAGGAGTTCCCGCGGCTTGCGTTTCATCGCGGACCGCGGCGCGGTAAGGGGCGCTATTTCGGCCCCTTCGCGAGCGCGGGTGCGACCCGCGATACCCTGAACCTGCTTCAGAAGCTCTTCATGGTGCGCCAGTGCGAGAACTCGTTCTTCAAGAACCGCTCGCGTCCGTGCCTTCAGCATCAGATCAAACGCTGCACGGCACCCTGCGTCGGCCTCGTCGATGCGGCCCGCTATGCGGACGACGTGCGCCACGCGATGATGTTCCTCGAAGGCAAGAGCGAGGCGATGATCGACGAGCTCGTCGCGCGCATGGAGCGGGCCGCGAAAACCCTCGACTACGAGGCTGCGGGACGCTACCGGGATCAGATTGTCAGCCTGCGCCGGGTCCAGGAGCGGCAGTACATCAGCGGCGCCAAGGGCGACATCGACGTGGTCGCGGCGCGCATCCGCGACGGCATGGGCGTCGTGCAGCTTTTCGTCGTTCGAAACGGTCACAGTCTCGGCACCCGCACCATCACCCCGCGCCACGTGGCTGGCGCCGACGCGCGCGACATCCTCGAGGCGTTTCTGCCGCAGTACTATCTCAACGCCGCGGCCAACCGTCCGATTCCAGACGAGATCCTCGTGAGCGAGTCCATCGACGACGTGGACGTGCTCGAGGCGGCGCTCGGCGAGGCGGCCGGGCGCAAGGTGTCGGTGCGCCATCGCGTGCGCGGCGACCGCGCCCGCTGGCTGCAGATGGCGAACGCCAACGCGGAGCTGGTGCTCGATCAGCGCCTCGCCGATCGCGCGAGCCTGCGCGAGCGCTTCGATGCCCTGCAGGAGGCGCTCGATCTCGACGAGCCGCCGAGCCGCATCGAGTGTTTCGACGTGAGCCACAGCTCGGGGGAAGCAACCGT
>JAABYT010000027.1:3527-5158 GCA_011775625.1 Gammaproteobacteria bacterium
GGTGACGACTACGCCGCCATGCACCAGGCGCTCAAGCGGCGCTACACGCGCCTGCGCAAGGAAGAGGCCAGGATGCCCGATCTGCTGATCATCGACGGCGGCAAGGGCCAGCTCAGCGAGGCACGCGCCGTGCTCGACGAGCTGCAGCTCGACGATCTCGAGGTTCTCGGCGTGGCAAAGGGCAGCACGCGTAAGCCGGGGCTCGAGCAGCTCTTCAAGGTCGGCCGCGAGCGGCCCATCGCGCTCTCCGCGGAGTCGCCCGCGCTGCACCTCATTCAGCAGATCCGCGACGAGGCACACCGCTTCGCCATTGCCGGGCATCGGGCCCGGCGCACGCGCGCGCGCAAAACCTCGGTGCTCGAGCAGATCCCCGGTATCGGCGCCAAGCGCCGCCAGCGACTGCTCAGCGAGTTCGGCGGCCTGCAGGGTGTCGCGCGCGCAGGCGTCGAGGATCTTGCGCGGGTCCAGGGCATCAGTCGCGCTCTCGCGAGAGACATCTATACTGCTTTTCGAGAGCAGTAATGAATCTCCCCAACTCCCTCACCCTGATACGCATTCTTCTGATACCGGTTTTCATACTGGTCTTCTACCTTCCGTACAGCTGGACCAATGCGGCGGCCGCTGTGATCTTCGCCGCCGGCGGGCTGACCGACTGGCTCGATGGCTTTCTCGCCAGGCGTCTCGAGCAGACCTCGCGCTTCGGTGCCTTCCTCGATCCGGTCGCCGACAAGCTGCTGGTGGCAGTTGCGCTGGTTCTGCTCGTGCAGGCCGATCCGCGCGCCTGGCTCGCGATCACCGCGGCTATCATCATCGGGCGCGAGATCGCCGTCTCGGGCCTGCGCGAGTTCATGGCCGAGATCGGGCAGCGCTCCCAGGTCAAGGTGGCCAACGTCGGTAAGATCAAGACCNNGGACTGAGCGCGGGGGCAGGGCGCTGCCTTGACAGCCTTGGGGTCACTAATACAATACGGAGTCCGATCAAGCGGGAATAGCTCAGTTGGTAGAGCACAACCTTGCCAAGGTTGGGGTCGCGAGTTCGAGTCTCGTTTCCCGCTCCAATCCCCTCTAGATCGCTCTTGAACCAGGGCTGAGTGGCAGAGTGGTTATGCAGCGGCCTGCAAAGCCGTGTACGCCGGTTCGATTCCGACCTCAGCCTCCATACAACGCGTTCGCTTCGGATCATCCGAACCGCGCGCGGCGCCATGAAGGCGTCGCCTGAAGGCAGCTGATCGTATAGATTTGCCCGGACTCGGCCCCCCGGCTGTGCCTGGCTCTCCAAATGCGACTTTGCGGCATCAAATTCGGACATGACGGTTCGGTGGCGCTCATCGAGGGCGACACGCTGGTCTTCAGCGTGGAGCTCGAGAAACTGAGCAACAACATGCGCCACGCGGCGCTTTTCGATCTCGCCTTCGTCGAGGCCGTCCTGAACGCCTATGGCTGCGCCGTGAGCGACGTCGATCGCTTCGTCGTCGACGGCTGGCACCCGCGAAAGGACGTCTTCCAGTGGGGCGAGCGCGAGGTGCACCTGCCGCGCGCGCCGTACATCCAGACGCCGCTCGCGCGGAACATCCTCGACGCCAAGCCCCGCGACGACGCGCCGATACCATACGTCACCTATCCGCACTACGC
>JAABYT010000027.1:5174-5396 GCA_011775625.1 Gammaproteobacteria bacterium
GCCTACGTGCTCAGCTGGGACGGCGGCATGGTGCCGTACATGTACTACTACGACGCGGACGCGGGGCGCTTTGCCAATGTCGGACCGCTGTCGAGCATCGTCGGTGATCTCTACGCGGACATCGCCGCGGGGCAGGGGCCGTTCTCGGCGAATCCGAGCCAGTGGGAGACCCTGGGCACCCCGGGCAAGATCATGGCCTACGTGGCGTACGGCAGCCCGCAA
>JAABYT010000027.1:5541-10306 GCA_011775625.1 Gammaproteobacteria bacterium
AGCGGGCTTTTCGATGCCATGTGGGTGCCGCCATTTCCGAACGACGCAGGCAGCGCCCTCGGTGCGGCGTGTTGCGCAATGGTGGCGTTGACCGGCAGCGTGGCGCTCAAATGGAGCGTCTACAGCGGGCCCCCGTTCCAGGCGCCGGAGAGCGTCGCGGGCTGGGATGTCCGCGCCTTCTCGATGGCCGAGCTCGCCGAGCTCATTCATACCAGCAACGAGCCCATCCTGTTTCTCGACGGCAGAGCCGAGATAGGACCCCGAGCGCTCGGCAACCGCAGCATCCTCGCGGCGGCAAAGGATGCCGCCATGAAGGACACGCTGAACCGGGTCAAGGGCAGGGAAGGGTACCGCCCGGTCGCGCCCATCTGTCTCGAGCAGCACGCCGCCGAAGTCTTCGATCCCGGCTCGCCGGATCCGTTCATGCTCTACGACCATCACGTGCGTGCGGCGTGGAAAGAGCGCATTCCCGCCATTCAGCATCTCGACGGCACCGCCCGGCTGCAGACGGTCAACGCTGACGAGCATCCGCTGATCTTCGAGCTTCTGACGGCGTATCACGCGCTCTCCGGGATCCCCCTGCTGTGCAACACGAGCGCAAACTTTCAGGGCAAGGGCTTTTTTCCCAATCTGCACAGCGCTGCAGAATGGGGGCAGGTGAACTACATATGGAGCGCCGGACGGCTGTTCTCGCGCGAGCAGAAGGTGACCTTCGACACAGCCGAAGCCAAAGCCGGTTGAGCAACGCTGTACGCCGCGGGGGCCGTGATGCCAATGCGGGGGGCTTGTAGAATGATGCGCGGTTTTGCCGCTTGTTAGGGTTGCCTCATGGGTAAGGGAGTAGCGGGGCTCGAGCTGCTGCAGCTCTGGCCGTGCGTGTTTCTGCAGCAGTCGCTGCCCGATCACGAGCAGCCGACCCTGCGTCTGGCCGAATTGGCCCGCGAGCGACCCCTCGACGACACCTTCACCATCGGCGATGCCAGCGTCGAGTGGCTCAAGGCGAACGTCGTTTACGCCGTGAGCGCGTATCTGCGCGCGGCGGGTTTCACGCGTCCGCCGGCCTGCAGCTTGCGCGCACGTTTCGACATTCAGCGTTTCGAGGACATCCGGCCGCTGCACAACCGCACCGGCGCCTACCTGACGGGCTGCTACGTGGTGAGCACACCGGAGCCGGACGCGGATCTCGGGGCGCGCGACGATCGCAGGCCGGGCTCCGTCACCTTCTACGATCCACGCAACGGCATGAACATGAATTCCATCCGCCGCGACCCGTATCTGCACTATCACTACTCGGTGCCCCTCACGCCGGGGCTGTTGCTCATCTGGCCCGCCTTCGTGCGCTACTTCGAGCATCCGAACCATTCCCGGGAGCCGGCGGTGCGGATCGCGTTCGACGTGCAGGTGAACGCCGGGGGTGGTGCGGCATGAGCGACGCGTTCCAGGCGCCAGGCTGGCAGCCGAATATCCTCCGGCTCTGGCCGACGATTGTCGTGCGACGCACGCTCGATGAGTGTGAAGCGCCGAACGCTGCGCTGGTCCGCCTGATCGAGGACATGGAGCGTGAGACCGATCAGCTGACCGCCAGCCGCTGGCGCGACGGCAAGATGTTCGACGCCGACCATGATGCCATCCGCTGGCTCAAGGCCGGCATCGACGAGACCACCCAGGCGTACTTCGACGAGGTGGGCATGAACTACGGCATCGGCTGGACCATCGCCGCCTGGCCGAACATCAACCGATTCGGCGACTATCATGCGCCGCATAATCATGCCTGGTCCTATCTGAGCGGCACCTATTACGTGAGAGTCCCCGGGGTCGACGGCGAGGGGAGCCCCGACGGGGCTGCGGGCTCCGGCGGGATCAGCTTTTACGACCCGCGCACCAGCGTGAACATGCTCGCCGCGAACGGCGAGGCGCTGGCGCGCAGCGAGTTTGCCGTCGCCCCCCGCGCCGGGACGCTGCTGATTTGGGACGCGTCCATCACCCACTCGGTGCATCCGAACCTGGCCGAGGAGTCGCGCATCTCGATCAGCTTCAATATCGCGCTCGCCTGGTCGGATTCGTACCTGCACGAGCCCTGAGCGGCCGGGCCGCGACGCGGGCGTGTACAATTCATGGGCACGCATTCGACGTCGGCCTCGACATCTTCCGGCCGGCAGCCGGCGCCCGGATCGAGCGCGCCGAGGTGGCGGAACTGGTAGACGCAAGGGACTTAAAATCCCTCGGACAATTGTCCATGCGGGTTCGATTCCCGCCCTCGGCACCATGTAATTCAGCTGGTTACAGAGATTACCGATAATCTACATGAGCATGCCGCCAATACCCGACGACTGGCGCACCGACTGGCATCTGGCGGCGCACGTGGACGATCTCGCGGGCGGCATTGCCATCGATGTCACGCTGGGCGGAATCGTCATCCACCTCACCCACACGGACGAGGGCCCCGCGGCACGCAGCGACGAGCGCGCCTACCCGGTCATGGTTGTCGACGACGAAGTCTTCGTGCTCTTGAGCGATGAGCCGGAGTAAGCCGCGGGCGCTGCGCGTCGCCGTGGCCGGTCTCGGCGCGGTCGGCTTCGAGGTCGCGGGGCGGCTCGCCCGCGGCGTCGAGAACCTGACCCTGACGGCGGTGTGTGCGCGCGATCGCGTACGCGCGGCGGCGCGCATGGCGGCGATCGACGCGGGCATACCGGTGCTGTTGCCCGCAGAGCTTCCCGAGGTGGCCGACGTGGTGGTCGAATGTGCGCCCGCGGATGCATTCGCGGAGATTGCCGGCCCGGCGCTGGCGCGCGGCCGCGTCCTGGTGCCCATCAGCGTGGCGGCGCTCATGGAGCATGCGGAGCTGGTCGACGTCGCCCGGCAGGAGGGCGGGCGTATCGTCGTCCCCAGCGGTGCACTGCTCGGGCTCGACGCGGTGCGCGCGGCCGCCGAGGGCACCATCCACAGCGTGCGTATGATCACGCGCAAGCCGCCCGGCGGTCTCGCGGGCGCGCCGTATCTCGCGCACCACGGCATCGATCTCGAAGGTCTCGAAGCGCCGCTGCGGGTATTCTCCGGCACGGCCCGGGAGGGCGCCGCGGGCTTTCCCGCCAATCTCAACGTGGCCGCCGCGCTCGGGCTCGCGGGCATCGGCGTTGACCGCACCGAGCTCGAGATCTGGGCGGATCCGGGCGTGACCCGCAACTGCCACCGCATCGTCGTGGAGGCCGACAGCGCCCGCTTCGTGCTCGAGATCGAGAACATTCCCACCGAGGCGAATCCGCGCACCGGGCGGCTGGTCGCGAACAGCGTCATGGCAACGCTGAAGCGGCTCGTGAGCCCGCTGGTCGTCGGGACATGACAGGCGCCCGGCGTTTTTTTTACGCCGTTCGAGGCCCTAGAATGGCGCAGGCGGGACGGCGCGAATAACGACAAACGAGGCCGTCGGCCCGGAGCCGCCCGGGCACGCCGTCAGGAGGGGAGCATGAGATCAGCCTCGGTTCATTTACGCCCCGCGCTCGCCGGGCTGGCAGCGGCCATTGCGCTCGCGCTGCCGCCGCTCGCCTACGCCAACACGTTCACGTGCACCACGGCGAGGCTCATCGTTCCCTGGAAGCCCGGCGGCGCCACGGACGCTGTGCTGCGCGCCTTCGCGGATACGATCAACGCCTACGCGTCCGGCCCGCGCCTCCACGTGATCAACATAGCCGGCCAGGGCGGCAACAAGGGCGCCCGGGAGGCGCAGAAATCGAAGCCCGATGGCTGCACCCTGCTCGCTGTTCACCAGAGCGCGATCACGAGCTACCTGAACGGCCGCGTCGATTTCAACTGGGATGCGTTCGAGCCCGTGTCGCTGCTGACCGACTCGCCGACGGTCGTCGGCGCAGCACCCGATGCGCCCTGGAGCTCACTCGACGAGATGCTCGAGGCGGCGCGGGAGAAGCCCGACACGATCACGGTCGGTGCGACGCTGGGCGGGACCAGTCACTTCATGTGGCTGATGATGGAACAGGCGACCGGGGCGAAGTTCAAGTACGTTCCCTTCGACAGCACCCGCGAGCGGGTGACAGCGCTGCTCACCAACGCCGTTCAGCTCGGCGCGCTCAATGCCGTCGCCGGGAAAAAGTATCTCGCGGGCGGCCAGCTCAAGGCGTACGGCATCGCCGCAGAGACGCGTTCCGATCAGCTCCCGGATGTGCCGACGCTGAAGGAGCAGGGCGTGGATCTCGTGTATTCACTGCGCCGCGGCGTAGTCGTGCCGAAGGCAACGACGAAGGAGAAGATCCAGCACTGGGCGGAGCTGTTCGGGAGGGCCTCGGCGGAACCCGGCCTGCTCGAGCAGATGAAAGCGAAGGGCATCGCCATCCAGTGGCTGGGGCCGGAAGACTACACGGAGTGGTTTCGTCGAACGTATGAAGCGCACGAAAAGATCGCGAAAGCGGTCGGCATGTACAATCGCTGAACGAGAATCCGGTGACGAAATCCGAGAAGGAGGGCAGGCAGTGAACGAAGTTGTCATCATCGATGGCGTGCGCACGCCCATCGGCCGCTTCGGCGGGGCGCTTTCATCTGTTCGCCCGGACGATCTTCTGGCGCACACCTACGCCTCGCTCATCGAGCGCACGGGCGTCGACCCCGCGTTGCTCGAAGACGTCTACGCGGGCTGCGGCAATCAGGCCGGCGAGGACAACCGCGACGTGGCGCGCATGGCGGTGCTGCTGGCGGGTTTTCCCAAGGAGGTGCCGGGCGTCACCATCAATCGCAACTGTGCATCGGCGCTCGAAGC
>JAABYT010000027.1:10402-14069 GCA_011775625.1 Gammaproteobacteria bacterium
CCGCGCATGGACGCGCGCTATCCCATCATCAGTCTCGGCGAGACCGCGGAGAACGTGGCCGAGCAGATGCAGATCAGCCGCGCGGAGCAGGACGCCTTCGCGCTCGAGAGCCAGCGCCGCGCGGTGGCGGCGATGAACGACGGCAGATTCGTCGGCGAGATTGCGCCCGTCGAGGTGAGCGGGCGCAAGGGCAGCGTCACCACCGTCGACACCGACGAGCACCCGCGCTGCCGCAAGGTCGATGGCGGCTACGAGCTCGCCACCAGCCTCGAGGACCTCGCGGCCCTGAGCCCGGCATTCCGCAAGGGCGGCACGGTGACCGCCGGCAACTCGAGCGGCATCAACGACGGCGCCGCGGCGCTGCTCGTCGGCAGCCGTGCGCGCGCCGACGCGCTCGGGCTCGAGCCCGTGGCGCGCTGGCTGGGATCGGCGGCCGCCGGCGTCGACCCGGGGCTCATGGGACTCGGGCCGGTGCCGGCGACGGAGAAGCTGCTCGCACGCCTGGGCCTCAAGGTCGACGACATCGCGCTCATCGAGCTCAACGAGGCCTTCGCCGCGCAGACGCTTGGCTGCATCCGCCAGCTCGGGCTCGACGAGAAGCGCGTCAACGTCAACGGCGGCGCCATCGCCCTCGGCCATCCGACCGGTTGCTCGGGCGCACGCATTCTGGTGACGCTGCTCCACGAGATGAAACGGCGTGCGCCGGATGCGCCGCGACCCTTCTACGGCCTGGCGACGCTTTGCGTGGGCGTCGGCATGGGCGTCTCGACCGTGGTCGAGTGGATTGGAGACTGATTGAAGCCATGCAACGGCCTTTGAGCGGAATTCGCGTCGTCGGCACCGACCAGTACATGGCCGGCCCCTACTGCACCATGCTGCTCGGCGACGCCGGTGCCGAGGTGATCAAGATCGAACGTCCCGGCAGCGGCGATCCGCGCCGCGCCATGCCGCCCTTTGCCGAGCGCGACGGTGTGAAAAAGGCGGCCGGCTTCATGGGCTACAACCGCAACAAGAAGAGCGTCGCGCTCGACATGCGCGGTGACGCCGGCAAGGAGGTCTTCAGGCGTCTCATGGCCGAGTCCGACGTGCTGGTGAACAACCTGCGCCCGGGCGCGCTCACGCGCATGGGCTTCGGCTACGAGAATCTCAAAGCCATCAATCCGCGTCTGGTCTACGCGGTCATCTCGGGATTCGGCCGCATGCAGGGCTATCAGGGTCCTTACGGCGACCGTCCCGCCTTCGACATCGTCGCCGAGGCCATGAGCGGCATCATGCACCTGGTGGGCTTCGAGGATAAGCCGCCGTCCTGGACCATCTACGGCATGGCGGACATCTATTCCGGCCTGGTCACGGCCTACGGCGTGATGCAGGCGCTGTTCATGCGCGAGCGCACCGGCGAAGGGCAGATGGTCGACTCCGCCATGTACGACAACATGCTGTCGCTGAACGAGGCCATGGTGGCGCTCTTCTCGGTAGCCGGTCAGTCACCGCACCGGGGACGACCGCGCAACGCCTATCCGCGAAGCGCCTACCGGGCGAGAGACGGCTACATTGCGCTCAACGTGCCCGACGAGCGCATCTGGCAGCGCCTCGCCGAGGTCATGGGTCACCCGGAGCTCGTCGGCGACGAGCGCACCTGCTCGGGCCCGGCGCGCGCGGCCAACCGCGACTTCGTCGATTCCGTCGTCGAAGGCTGGCTCGCCAATCTCACCCGCGCCGAGGCGGTCGACACGCTGAACGACGTCGGCGTCCCGGCAGGACCCGTGCACACGGCCGAGGACATCTTCGAATGCCCGCAGGTCGAAGCCCGCCACATGCTGATGAGCGTGAACGATCCGGAGGTCGGCGAGTACCGTTTCGCGCGCACGCCGCCGCACCTGTCCTCGGCGCCGGAGCTGCCGGCAAGGCCGGCGCCGCGCCTCGGTGAGCACACCCGCTCGGTGCTCGAGGACATGCTCGGCTACGCGTCCAGTGAGGTCGACGCCCTCGCGGCCGAAGGCGTCGTGCAGCTCGCCGACTGATCAGGCGAATTCCTGCCGGCGCAGCACGCCGCGCAGCACCTTGCCGGCGACGTTCTTGGGCAGATCCGCGACGAAGGCCACCTTGCGAGGATACTTGTAGGGGGCGGTGAGGCGCTTGCAGTGCTCCTGAAGTTCCGCGACGAGGGCGTCTGAGGCGGCATCCGCATCGTCGAGCACGACGAACGCCTTGACGACCTCGCCGCGCTCGGCGTCGGGACTCGCCACCGCGGCGCACTCGCGCACCGCCGGGTGCTCGAGGAGCACGTTCTCCACCTCGACCGGCCCGATCCGATAGCCGGCGGAATTGATGACGTCGTCGCCACGGCCGAGAAAGTAGACGTAGCCGTCCCGATCCATGCTCGCCGTGTCGCCCGTCATCCACCACTCGCCGTCGCTGTTGACGACCAGCTGCTCGCGCATGCGCTCGGGCTCGCCCCAATAGCCGGTCATCATGTTGGGATTGGGCAGCTTGATGGCGAGTATGCCGGTCTCGTCCTCGCCCGCGGGCTCGCCGTTCTCGCGCAGCACCGACACCGTGTAGCCCGGAAGCGGCAGACCGGCGGATCCGGCGCGCATCGGCGTCGAGGGATAGTTGTGCACGCTCATGAGACTCTCGGTCTGGCCGTAGCCCTCGCGGCAGGGCACGCCCGTGAGCGCGCTCCAGCGCCGCGCCACTTCCGGATTGAGGGTCTCGCCGGCGGACACCGTGTGGCGCAGCGCCGACAGATCGCATGCCGACAGATCCTCGTAGACCAGGCTGCGAAGCTCGGTGGCCGCAGCACAGAAGACCGTCACCCGGTACCGCTCGAGGAGCTCGAGACGCTTGCGCGGCTCGAAAGGGCCGTCGTAGAAGAGCACCGCCGCGCCGCAGCTCCAGGGACCGAACAGAATCGCCGTGCCCGCCTTGCTCCAGCCGGTGTCGGCGGTGCACCACATGAGATCCTCCGGCCCCAGGTCGAGCCAGTAACGGGCGGCGGTCCTCCACACGAACAGGGCGCGGGCGGCGTGGGTGACGCCCTTGGGCCCGCCGGTGGTGCCGGAGGTGTAATAGATCGCCGCGGGGTCCTCTGCCGCCACGCGCGCTGCCTCGAAGTGCTCGGAGCCACCCGCCAGGGCGTCGTCCCACGCGAGCCAGCCCGGCGCACCGCCGACGGCGACGCGCGCGCTGAGATGCGCCTGCGCGGGCACCTTGGCGACGTTCTCGCGCGTGGTGATGACGGCGCGCGCGCCGGAGTGCTCGATGCGATAGGCGAGATCGCGCTGCGTCAGCATGGTGATGCAGGGCACCACGACCGCGCCGAGCTTGAGACAGGCCGTCATGGCAATCTGCCACTGGGGGCAGCGCGGCAGCATGATGATGATCCGATCGCCCTTGACGACGCCCCGTTCGGCGAGCGCGTTGGCGATACGGTTGGACGCCCGGGCGATATCGGCGAAGGTGAAACGCGCCTCGGCACCCGACGCGTCGCACCACACGAGCGCCGGCCGCTCGCCATCGGCGGCCAGGGCGTCGACCACGTCGGCGCCGAAATTGAAAGTCTCCGGAACCTGCCAGCGGAAGTCCGCGCAGGTCTGCGCGTAGTCGCGCATGGGCGGAAGCTCCCTCGCGATGTCCACGACTCGCCGCTCGACTAACCCAGGCGGCC
>JAABYT010000027.1:14194-14319 GCA_011775625.1 Gammaproteobacteria bacterium
TCGGGGGCGCCGGTGCCGGGCATGCAGGTGGGGTCGAGTCCGTCCACGTCGATGGTGATGTAGACGGGCGCGTCGCCGACCGTCTCGCGTATCGCCTCGATGGTGCCCTTGCGGCCGAGCTCCTC
>JAABYT010000058.1:0-26255 GCA_011775625.1 Gammaproteobacteria bacterium
CTGTGAAGTAGCGATCTCTCAAAAATGCCAGGTACTTGACGCCGGCATGAACGTTGTTTTCGAGCTTGTGCACGTCCCCTATGCCGACGTTCTTGTCCTTGGCGGTCGATGGCTTGACCTGCATGATTCCGACGGCTCCGCGATGGCTCTTCTTTTTCGGGTTCAGACCTGATTCCTGAAAAGCAAGCGCCGCGATCAGCAGCCAATCGAAATCGTATTCATCGGCGTACTTCTGGAAAAGCGAATGATATCTCTCGAGCCTCTCCTGGGCGTTATCGGACAGAGGATTGGTTATCCAACGCGTGTTCTCGTAGTAGCGGTTGAACAGCACGTTCCCAATCCTGGTGCCCTTGCGGTGGCTTCGCAGAAAATCGTTGAGCGCGGCCAGCAGCTGCGGATTGTTTTTGCGAACGGCCCACGCGATCTGGCCGCCGGTATTTACCGCGACATCGTCGTGCACGGCGATATCCGGCAGCACGTTGGCCCATAGCCGGGCGATGTGATCATCGGCCACCGTCGCTTCGACGATGCCGGCGTTGACCAGCTCCAGGATGTCCTCCGTCGCCAGGTAGGGATGCGATTCCACGATGTACACGGGCGGTCTTCCTGCATCTTTGAACTTGCGGCCGATCTCGGTGAGGTGTTGAACGTAGCTGCTGCCGTTCAGCACGTAGAGGATGCGCCCCGAGAGATCGTCGATAGAGCCGATGCTGCTGTCGTTCTTGTGGGTCACGACGACCTCGCTCACATCGCGCACGTAGGGAATGGTGAAAGCCACCTTTTCCTTGCGTTTCGGCGTGATAGTCAACCCGGCCGCTGCAACGTCACCGCGGCCTTTGAGGAGGCTCGGAATCAGGCGTTCGAAAGGCACCGGAATATAGACGATGTCGATGCGCTGCTGGCCTTTCTTGTTGCCTTTGTTGATGGCTTGTTCGAACTGCTCCATCAGCTCGTATTCGAAGCCACGCTGTTGTCCCTTGACGACGAAGTATTCGGTCTTCTTGTAGGTCACCAGGACGCGGATGAAACCCCGCTTGCGCATGGTGTCGAGATCGGTGGTCGATTCTGACGAGAGCAACGGCGCAATTCGGCTCAAGTCCTCGGCGAGAACGGAACCGGTGGGACCGGCCGGAATAACGAGCGCCACGAGCGCGGCGAGGGCGGTGAAACCGCTGGCGCGCGGGAAGAGATGGCCGGGGGTCATGACCGTGGATCGTTTTCAGCGTGGCCGTCGATAATAGGGGACAATACCGCGAAAGTGTAGCCAGAAAGGAGGCCCGACCATGGAATACCGCGTCGAGAGCGACAGCATGGGCGAGCTGCGCGTACCCGTCGATCGTTACTATGGCGCTCAGACAGCCCGCTCGCTCATCAACTTCAGGATCGGAGGCGAGCGTTTCCCCCGTGAGCTTATCCGCGCGCTCGGAATCCTGAAAAAAGCAGCGGCAGCGACCAATCAGGAATTGGGATTGCTGCCACAGGACAAGGCCGCAATCATCATAGAGGCTGCGGACGAGGTCATCGACGGCAGGCTCGACGAGCATTTTCCACTCGTGGTGTGGCAGACCGGAAGTGGCACCCAGACCAACATGAACGCCAACGAGGTCATCGCCAACCGCGCCATCGAAATTGCAGGTGGCGAGATCGGCTCGAAGCATCCGGTGCACCCCAACGACGACGTCAACCTGGGGCAGTCATCCAATGACACGTTTCCGACCGCGATGCACATCGCTGCCGGCGAACAAATCAACCGGCGCCTCGTTCCATCGCTTACATCCCTGCGGGATACCCTGCGCAGCAAATCGAACGATTTTCGTGACATCGTCAAAATAGGCCGCACTCATCTCATGGACGCGGTGCCCCTGACGCTCGGGCAGGAGTTCTCAGGCTACGTGCAGCAGCTCGACAACGGGTTGGCGCGCATCGCCGCGACACTCGATGGGATCTACGAGCTCGCCCTGGGCGGCACCGCCGTCGGCACCGGACTCAATACGCATCCCGAGTTCGCCGACAGGGCCGCTTCTTCCATTGCGCAGCAGACCGGCCTGCCCTTTCGGAGCGCGCCCAACAAGTTCGAGGCCCTGGCCGCCCATGACGCCATTGTTTTCACAAGCGGTGCGCTCAAGACGCTTGCCGCATCATTGATGAAAATTGCGAATGACATCCGCTGGCTCGCTTCCGGCCCGCGCTGTGGTATCGGTGAGCTTTCGCTGCCTGCCAACGAGCCGGGCAGCTCCATCATGCCGGGAAAGGTCAATCCCACCCAGGCGGAAGCCATGACCATGGTGTGCGCCCAGGTGATGGGTAATGACGCGGCCATCAACATCGGCGGCGCCTCGGGTCATTTCGAGCTGAACGTGTTCAAGCCGATGATGATCTTCAACCTGTTGAACTCGGTTCGGCTGCTTTCGGACGCATGCGAGTCTTTCGACGAGCACTGCGCGACGGGCATCGAGGCCAATCGGGCGGCGATCGATGCCTACGTTCACAACTCGCTGATGCTGGTGACCGCGCTCAACCCCCATATCGGTTACGACAATGCCGCCAGGGTGGCGAAAAAAGCCTTTGCCGATGGCATCAGCCTGCGCGCGGCGGCCATCGAGCTGGACCTGATGACCGGCGAACAGTTCGATCGGCTGGTGCGGCCCGAGCGCATGATCGGGCCGACCCGGTAGACGCGCCTACCAGTCAGGCCACTGGAAGCTGTCGTCCGGCGTGACGCGGGGCGGCAGCGCGTTTTCCTGCGCTTCGGGCTCGAGGATATTGCCCCAGTCGGTGCGTTCCGCCATTTGCTTCCGGGTGCCCTCGGGGACGAAGTCCCTGCCGGCGCGTATCTGCCAACCGCCGCCGAGTGCCCGGTACATGCCGACCAGGTTGCGGGCAATCTCGCCGCGCGCAATCGCCGCCTGGTCCTGCTGCACGGTGAGAGCCTGTTCGCTGTTCAGTACTCGGGTGTAATCGGCTGCGCCGTCGCGATACTGGATTTGGGCGAGATCCGCCGACCGCTTGGCCGCGGTGACGCTCTCGTTGAGAAAGCGCGCCTGCTGCTGCGAGCGCACGAATCCGACGGTGGCGTTTTCCACCTCCTGCGCGGCCTGCAGCACGACGTTGCGATAATTCACCAGCAGCTGCTGGAGTCGCGCGTCCTGGGTGCGCACGTTATTCGCGATCTGGCCGTAGTTGAAGATGTTCCAGCTGACCGACGGTCCTCCCGTGAAGGCCAGGCTGTCGGCAGTGAACCATTCGCCAATGCCGCTCTCGCCGCTCGCGGTGGTGGTCGAGCTCTGGGTCGCGGCGAGGCCGAGCGAGCCGAGCAGCGCGACGCTCGGGTAGAAATCGGCCTTGGCCACGCCGATGAGCGCGCTCTGGGCCGCCGCCTGCAGCTCGGCGCCGCGAACGTCGGGCCGGCGCCGCAGCAGATCGGCGGGAATACCGACCGCGACCCGGGCCGGCGGCGCCGGAATCTGTCCTGCCGGGCCGAGAACGGCACGCACGTAGCCGGGCGGCTTGCCGAGAAGAATGCTGAGCGCGTTCTCCGACTGACGCAGGCCCGCCTCGAGCGCGGGAATGGTCGCCTGGGTGTTGAGCAGCAGCGTCCTCGCCTGCTGAACGTCGAGCTCGGTGGTGGCGCCGTTGCGAAAGCGCACGTCGGCGATGTTCAGGCTGCGCTGCTGGATCCGGGCGTTTTCCCGGGCGATGGCGAGGCGCTCCTCGAAGGTGCGAATGACCATGTAGGTGTTCGCGACGTCGGCGGTGAGGCTGACCAGCACGGTGTCGTAGTCGGCGATGGAAGCGAGCAGAGCGGCGTCCGCGGACTCGATGCCACGCCGGAACTTGCCCCAGAAGTCGATCTCCCAGCCGATGCTGATGCCGGTGCTGTAGTTCCAGGTGCTCTTGTTGACGGCGCTGCCGGCCGTATTGTCGCTCGGGCTCGAGTAGATGGCGTCCATGGTGGCCTGCTGCTGCTGCGGCCAGGCGTTGCCGATGGCGATGCCGAGCTGGGCGCGGGCTTCGAGNNGACCAGCCGGACGAGCACCGGGTCATCGAAGGAGCGCCACCAATCCGCGTGATCGGATTCGGTGGGCTCGAGCTGAAGCTCGCCGGCCTCGCTCCACTTCTCGGCAAGCACGGCATCGGGCTTGACGAAGTCCGGGCCGACCTTGGTGCAGCCGCTGAGCAAAACCATTGCCCCCAGCGCGCAGCACACGAAGCCGCGCCGCCTCACCTCGCGATCCCCCGCCGCACCACTCAGAACTTTTGCACGCATCGAATCCCCCCGTAGCGAATCCCCTGGATGCCGGCCATTCCGGTCGCCCGGCCCTGCTATGATACTGTCTCAGCCACGCGGACCAATAGCTTGCGGGCTCTCGTGTTCACGAGCTCGCGCTCACCTCCTCCCGGGCATCCACAGGGCGCCGGCTGGCGATGTGTATGCCGACCAGGGCCGCAACCAGAACCGTGAGGTACAACTGACCGAGCACGGACTCCAGGTAACACAGCGCGCGCGCCACCGGCAGCACCGGTGTCACGTCGCCATAGCCGAGCGTCGTCAGGGTGACGAAGCTGTGGTAGGTGAACTCGTTCAGCTGCTCGCTCCAGCCATCGCCGACGATGCCCTCGAAAGAGCCCGGCGAGGCCACGCTCAGCAGGAAATACACGATGCCCCAGAGTGCTCCGCTGAGAAGATAGACGCATACGGCGCCGACCAGCCGGTTGATGTCGATTTGACCTCCAAACAGCACGTCGTGCACGGCAATCATGCAGGTGAGCAATAGGAATATCAGCACCACCAACAGCGCCAGGTACTGCAGCATGATGAGTTCGGTTGCATGCGCAGCCAGCAAAAGCGTGAGGGTGAGCGCTGCAAGAACCCAGCCGAAAATGAATGCGATTCTCGAATGCACCAGTGACCACACGCCGAGTACGAATACGCCGACCAGCGTGACGTCGACGACAATGCGTGTGCTCAAATGTGGATTCTCCACTCCGAATGAGCCGCCGAGCAGCATGAAAAGAAGGCCACCCAGGAGAAGCACGTAGTTGTACTGTTTGATCATATCCGCGACTCCACTCGTGTTTCGTGAAAACGATTCTCGGCGCCATGAGAGACCGGTCGGATTCTCGCCCGATTGGGGAGCAAATAAAAACCGTCGCTACAAATCCGGCCAACCTGGGCTATCTTTATCCGTTGGGACAGGGCACGCTCGGCCCCTGTCGTTGCTCACGGAGACCGTTTTCATGACTGGACCTGCCCGCCGCATAGCCTTTGCTGCAACGTTGCTTGCCGCTCTGACCGTCGCCTCCTGCGGCGGCGGGCCCATCGCGAGCGGTGAAGCGCCTCTCAACGCCGAGGAGATGAGGACGGTTCTGGTCGGAAACTCCATCGTCGGCGATAACTGGGACGGTCCGTTTACGGTTTACTTTCCCACCTACGGCGAGATGCGGGGTCTGCGCGCTTCCCATTACAAGGATACCGGCACCTGGCGGGCGGAGGAGGACGCCATCTGCGGGACCTGGGAAAACTGGTGGGGAGCGGTGGAGCGCTGCTGGGGGATCTACCTCGACGGCGACACCGTCAGCTGGCTGCGGCCCGACTCGGACACCCCCGAGCAGGCCAGGATCGTGGAGGGTAACCCCTACGGTCTGTAGGTGAGTCGCGCGGCCGTCCCGGTCAGGTGCCGGCCACCGTCATCGCCCCTATGAGGACCGAGCCGGTGCGGATATTGCCGCGGCGGTCCTGATCGGCGCCGATGGCCTCGATGCCCAGGTACATGTCGCGCAGGTTTCCGGCGATGGTTATCTCTTCCACCGGGTAGCAGATAGCGCCGTCCTCGACCCAGAAGCCGGCTGCGCCGCGCGAGTAATCGCCGGTCACCGTGTTGATGCCCATGCCCATGAGCTCGGTGACGTAGAGTCCGCTGCCCATGGCTGCCAGCAATCCTTCCAGATCGGCGCTGCCCGGACTCGCATCCGCGCTCAGGTTGTGCACCCCGCCGGCATTGGCCGTGGTCTGCATGCCGAGCTTGCGCGCGGAATAGCTGCTCAGCACGTAGCCCTGAAGTATGCCGTCTTTGATCAGGTCCCGATTGACGGTCGCCACGCCCTCCGCGTCGAAGGGGGCGCTGCCGATGGCCCCCGGCAGATGGGGCTGCTCGTGGATGCGCACGTGGGCCGCAAACACCTGCTTACCGAGGGCATCGACCAGAAAGCTCGCCTTGCGGTAAAGGTTGCCGCCGCGCACCGCATTGACGAAATGACCGAGCAGTCCGGAGGCGGTCTGTGCCGAGAAAAGCACCGGCACCTTGCGGGTCGAAAGGCGCCTGGCGCCGAGCCTTCGCAGGGTTCGCTCGGCCGCTCGTCGCCCTACATCCTGCGCCGTCTCGAGCGCACCGGGGTCCCGTGACAGGGTGTACCAGTAGTCGCGTTGCATGCCGGCGTCGTCGGCGGCGATGACGGCGCAGCTGATGCTGTGTCTCGAGCTCGGGTAACCGGCGCAGAATCCGTGGCTGTTGGCGTAGACCTGGACGCCTTCGACGCGGTTCACCCCTGCACCCTCGGAATTGACGATGCGCGCGTCCAGCGATCGCGCAGCGTCCTCCGTCTCCAGCGCGATGTCGGTGGCGGCCTCCGGGCTCAGGCTCCAGGGATGGTGCAGATCCAGATCCGGTATATCGACCGCCATGCGCTGCGCGTCGGCAAGCCCGGCAAACTTGTCCTCGGCGGTGTGGCGGGCGATGCCGCAGGCGGCGGCCACGCACTCGCGCACCGCCTGCGCGGAGAAGTCCGTGGTGCTCGCCGAGCCCTTCTTGTGCCCCAGGTAAACGCTGATGCCGAGCGCCTTGTCGCGCGTGTGCTCGATGGTTTCGACTTCGCCCATGCGTACGTTGACGCTGAGCCCCGTGCTCGAGCTGATCGCCACCTCGGCGCTGCTCGAGCCCAGCCGGCCGGCCTCGTTCAAGGCGTCCTCGGCTATCTGCCTTTGGCGTATGATGCGCGCACCGGTGTCCTCGGCGTCGGGTTCGCGCACGGCAATGTCGGCGCTGTTCATATGAACACGTCCCTTGTTGTCGCTCGGCGGGCCGTCGATTCTACCTCGAATCATGCCGGTCGAGGCGATCCCCGCTGCGCCTGCAGCGTAGGCCGGGCGCGGCGGGGAACGTGATAGGATTTGTCGCGACGTCGATTTCACCGGCGGATATCGAAACCAACTTCTGCGCGAAACGACACGCTGCTCATGGCTGGTCCGCAACACCGATCCCGACGCAGACGCAGAAAGTCGTGGCTGGGCCGCGTCCTGCTCTGGTCGATCTTCACGGTCGTCGCCCTGCTGGTCGCCGTTGCCATCGCCACACCCTGGATTGTGCGTGCAGTCGTGCCGGATGCCTTCGCGCGCCTCGGACTGGAAGCGACCGTGACGGGCGGAAGTCTGAGTCTGGTGCGGCGCGAGATCGCATTGCAGGGCTTCGTACTCGGTGCAGCGCGCGCCCCCGCCGTGTCGCTCGGCGAGCTCGGTCTGGGTTTCGCTGTGCGCGACCTGATCAAAGGACGCATCAAGCTGCGGCATGTCCGTGTTACAGACATCGATATCGACGTCGAGCGACTGCTGGCGATGCGCGATAGTCTCGACGCGGGCACCGGGTCTCGATCGCGCCGCTTGCCGATCGAGCTCGGCGAGCTCGATCTGCAGGATATCCGGCTGCTTTCGACCAGCGAGCGCATGGGGCAGGACGTTCGTATCACGCGGCTCAAGGTGAGCGATCCGAGTGCGCTGATCGCCCAGAGACCGTCGAGCGTGAGCTTGGTGGGCAGCGTCGGTGAGGGCAGCGTCGACCTTCAGCTCGATGTCGACCTCGATCCGGGCACGCTCGAGGTAAGCGGGAGTTACCGAATCGAGAAGCTGCCGCTGCGAGGCTGGGTGCCACTGGTATCGGGAATTGAAGACCCATTGTCCGCCGGCGCTTTGAGCGCTCGCGGCGCTTTGCGCTCGGAATTTGCACTCGAGTCGAGCAGGCTGCGATTGAGCCTGGAGGGTTGGCTGAGCGCCGCCGGCCTCGGCGCGCGCACGCAGTCGTTCACGGCCGAGCGCGCTGACGTCGACTGGCGCGGACGGCTCGCGTTCGTATGGTCAGCGGACATGAAAGCGCCGGAGATTCGCGGTGACGGCGCTCTCGATGTGCACAAGCTCGAGCTGAGCCTCACTGCGCAAGCGCCCGAGCGGCTGCGTGCGGGGATCGAAGACGTTTCCTGGCAGGGCGATTTCCATTTGCTCGACGGACTCGAGAGCCAGGGTGCGGTGCTCGCCACGGGCATCACGATGGCCGATAACTCGCGCGCCGTGCCAGCGTGGCAAGCCAGCGCTGAAGATTTTTCTTCGCGACTGGATGCCGCCGGCGGCAGTGGAGGAAAAGCGATCGAGCTGCGCCTGCACGATGTGGATGTGGCGCGTTTTTCCATAAAGACCAGCGACGACGGCGCGCCGCTCGACATTGCAGCGGAGAAGCTGGTCGTCGACGAGCTTCGAAGCAGCCTGGCGGGTGACATGGCGCTCGGTAAGGCAACCCTGGAGGCGTTGACCATCGCGCGGGCCGGCGGCGCGGCCAGCGAAGGCGGTGCGAAAGTCGCCGTGAACGGCGTTGTCGCAAGCGGCGTCGAGGGCCAGGTGGCCGGCACCCTGCAGGCCACACGCATGAGCGCGGATTCGCTGGACTACGCGAGCGCGGATCGGCGCTTCCGCGCACAGAAGATCGGTATCGCCGGCGCCGGATTCGGCCCTTCGGACGCGCTCGCTGCCGCCTCGTTGAGCGTCGCCTCGGCGCGACTCGTGGAAGGCGGCGGCGACATCTGGATCTCGGGCATCGAGGCCAGCAAGGTGCAGGCCGATACCGCCGGTCGCGCAGGAGCCGAAGTCATCAAGGTGGCACGGGCGTTCCAGGGCACTTCGGCGCCGCTGTCCTGGGAGGCCAGCGGGCTTCGGCTCGCCGGTGTCAAGGCCGCGGCCGAATCGATCAGCATGGCCGGGCTCGATCTCGCGCAGCTCAAGCTCGGCCACCAAGGCGCGTCCCTGCAGTGTGTCGGCGCGCGGATGGCCGGGCTGACGATCGCGGTGAACGGCCAAGTCGATGCGGCCCGCATGGGATTCGAATCCCTCCAGGCCTGGCAGCCGGACAGGGGAAATGTGCGCGTCTCCCGGCTCGATGGGCAGGGGTTCCGCGCTCGTCATGGCCGCGGCGATCTCAAGGACGTCACCGTCGCCTCGCTCGAGTACCGTGCCCCCGACGGATTCGAGATAGCCGTGCATGCCGTGCAGGCGCAGGCGCTCGGTGGCGATGCCGAAAATGGGCTCACGGTTGCACAGCTGAGAGCAGGCGCGGCGGAAGGTCGCGATCACATCGGTGCGCGCCTCACGGCAGCCGACCTGGAGAGCAGTGATCTGGTGCTCGGCAGCGGCGGGGACCTCGCCATCAAAGGACTCGGGCTCGCGCGCTTCTCCCGCCAGGTCCCCGGCGCCGAGAGCGCGGAGCTCGGAGGCCTCGACGTCGCCGCCTTGAAATGGATTCGCGGAGGCGACCTCAGCGCGGCGCGTGCGGCGCTCAAAACCGTTCGCCTGGTGTCACCGGAGGATCGGAGCTGGGCACTGACGCAGATAGAAACCGGCAAGGTGATCTGGGACGGTGGCGCACACCTCGATGTCGATCGACTGGCGTTGGCCTCGCTCAGCCGGAGTCACGCTCAGACCGAGGAGTGGCGCGTGCACTCGTTCGAGGCAGCCGGGCTCGCCCTGACGCTTCCCGACGCACTTTCTGTTGAAAAGATGGCTGCCGCTTCCGTCGGCGGCGGCGCAGGGCCATTGACCTGGCGGGTGGCCTCGCTCGCTGCTCAGGGCCTGCGCAGCAGCGACAGCGCCGGGCAAAGCGTCGAACGGCTGAGCTCGGGTGCGGTGGAGGTCAGCGATGCCGGCAACGGCGGCGTGCTGAGTGTGGAGCGAATCATGACGCAGAGGGTCGTCATCAACGTTGTCGACGAGATCGCCGCGCAACAGCTGATTGCCGGTGGACTGCGTCTGGCCTCGAGCAATCCGAAGCGGGCGGCACGACTGAGCGTGGCGGAGCTGCGTGCCGAAGCGCCCTCGCTGCGCGTCGGCGGCATCGTGGATCTCGGCGAGCTCGTGGCGCGCAATCCCTATCTGGTCATCGCTCAGTCGGCCGACAATGAGTGGATGTGGCCGTCGCTCCCCGGCAGCGGAGCGCGCACCGCAGGCGAGGCCGCGCGGGATGCGGGCGGCGGGGTTCGCATCGGACGGTTCACCACGAGTGGCCCCGGGCGCGTCGTGTACATCGATCGGGCCACCGATCCCGTGTCGCAGCTGCGCTTCGATCCCATCGTGGCTGCTATCGAGAACCTGGACACGACGCTCCCCGGCAACCGCTCGCACTTTCGTTTGCGGGGAACGACTCACCGGTTCGGCGGCCTCGCCCTGAAGGGCGACCTCATCAAGGGTGTCGATGGCTTCGACCTTACGCTCTCTGTGGATGCGACAGGGATCTATCTGCCCGAGCTGAATCCCCACATCGCCCGCCACGAACCCATCGCCGCAACCAGCGGGTGGGGCGACGCCCGGGGTGCCATCAGCCTCGAGAACGGTCAGCTCGAGGGCCGTATCGAAGTGTTACTGAGCGGCCTGCGGCTGAGGGCCTTGTCGGGGACCACGAAGCAGCCAAGCATCACGCCGAGAAACCTGACATTGAGTGCCGCGCTCGCGTTACTCCGGGACCGTCATGGAAACATCCACTTCGTCGTACCGCTGAAGGCGCAGACCAAGGATCCGGGCTACGACTTCGTCGACCACTTCCAACACACGGCCGTGGGCGCGATCACCGGCGCTGCCAGCGCGACCGCCAGTATTTCCTTGAGGACCATCGAGTCTGCCCTGGAGCTCTTGGGGGCGACGGTTTCGATCCTGCCCGGCGTGGATACCACGCGCTACCCGCCGATCCCCTTCGCTCCCGGCAGCGACGGCTTTACCGCCCGAAACCTCGAATACGTCAATCAGCTCGGTGACCGCATGCTGCGCAGCGACGCGCTGGTGCTCGCACTGTGCGGCCGCGCGGTCCCGGCGGACGCCGAGAGCATCCCCGCAAAAGCCACGACCATCGACAAGCTGTTTGCTCGAGCGGGCGAAGGCGTCTATCCCCTCTACGGCACCGATGACAAGGCGATGCGGGCGCTCGGCGCGGCGCGCGTCGAGATCGTGCAGCGATATCTGCGCGAGCTGCGCGGCGTGCAGGGCGCTCAGCTCGCCCCCTGCAGCGCGGAGCTCGACGCGGCGCCGGAGGACCTTCCGCGCGTCGACCTCGTGGTGAAATCGCGGCCTCGGCGTGGACTGTTTGGTCTGTTTCCCTGACAGGCACCGACAGGCGGCGGGATTTCGGTAAGATCGCGCCATGGACGTCTCGCCGATTCTCGATCCCCTCAACGATGCCCAGCGCGACGCGGTGACCGCAGCGCCGGGGCACATGCTGGTGCTGGCCGGCGCGGGCAGCGGCAAGACCCGTGTGCTCGTGCACCGCATCGCCTGGCTGCTGGCCACCGAGCAGGCCACACCCTATCGTGTCCTCGCCGTCACCTTCACCAACAAGGCGGCCGGTGAGATGCGCACCCGCATCGAAGCGATGCTCGAGCACCCCGTCGGCGCCATGTGGGTCGGCACGTTCCACGGCCTCGCCCATCGCCTGCTGCGCGCCCACTGGCGCGAAGCCGGTCTCGTCGAGGGCTTTCAGATCCTCGACAGCGACGATCAGCTGCGCTGCGTGCGCCGCGTGCTGCGCGATCTGGACCTCGACGAGAACCAATGGCCCGCCAAGCAGGCGCAGGGCTACATCAATGCCCGCAAGGATGAGGGTCTGCGACCGCAGCATGTGGAGGACAAGGGGGATTTCTGGCTCACTCAGATGATCCGCATCTACCGCGCCTACGAGGANNGAGGACATCCTCGCGCACTACCGCCATCGATTCGCGCATATCCTGGTCGACGAGTTTCAGGACACCAATGCGATTCAGTACGCCTGGCTGCGCCTGCTGGCCGGTAACAGCGGCCTGGTTTTCGCCGTCGGCGACGACGATCAGTCCATCTATGGCTGGCGCGGCGCGCGCATCGAGCACATTCAGCAGCTGCCAAAGGACTTTCCCGATGTCAGGACCGTTCGCCTCGAGCAGAACTACCGTTCCAGCGGCAACATCCTCGCCGCCGCGAATGCCCTGATCGCCAACAATCAGGGTCGGCTCGGCAAGAACCTCTGGACCGACGACGGCGAGGGCGCGCCTCTGGCGCTGTACACCGCGTTCAACGAGCTCGACGAGGCGCGTTTCGTCGTCGGCCGCATTCAGCAGTGGATCGAAAGCGGCGAGTCGCGCAACGACGTGGCCATTCTCTACCGCGTGAGCGCGCAGTCGCGGGCTTTCGAGGAGGCGTTGCTCGCGGCCTCGATGCCTTATCGCGTGCACGGCGGGCTGCGGTTCTACGAGCGCGCCGAGATCAAGGATGCGCTCGCCTATTTGCGCCTGATCGCCAACCGCGACGACGACGGCGCTTTCGAGCGCGTGGTCAACATGCCGGCGCGCGGCGTCGGCGCGCGCACCATGGACGCGCTGCGCGAGGCCGCGCGCGCGGCCGGCGAATCCCTGTGGCGCACCGCGGCGCGCCTGATCGAGGAGAAGGCCCTGCCGGCACGCGCCGCGTCGGCGCTCGGCGGATTCAGGGAGCTCATCGAGGATCTCGCCGGCGAGACCCGCGAGCTGCCGCTCGAGGAACGCACCGGTATCGTCATCGAGCGCAGCGGGCTGCTTGCTCACTACGAGCGGGACAAGGTCGATCGTGCCCAGACGCGCGTGGAGAATCTGCACGAGCTCGTGACGGCGGCGCGTCACTTCGTGCAGGAGGAGGTCGAGGACGAGCAGCAGAGCCAGGATCCCCTGACGGCGTTTCTCGCGCACGCCGCCCTGGAGGCCGGTGATGAACAGGCGAGTGACTGGCAGGATTGCGTGCACCTCATGACCCTGCACAGCGCCAAGGGCCTCGAATTCCCGCTGGTCTTCCTGGCGGGCATGGAGGAGGGGCTGTTTCCCCATCACCTGAGCTGCGAGGATCCCGCCAAGCTCGAGGAGGAGCGACGGCTGTGTTACGTGGGCATGACGCGCGCCAAGTCGAGGCTTTTCCTGACCCACGCCGAGGCGCGCCGCCTGCACGGCGCCGACTTCTATCCGGTCGCGTCTCGCTTCATCAGGGAGATCCCCGCGCAGCTGATCGAGGAGGTGCGCATGCGCGCTGACGTGTCGCGCCCGGTGTTCCGCCGTGAAGCGCAGCGGGCGGGCGACTCCGGCGGCGCGGACAATGGCGATTTCCGCCTCGGCCAGCGGGTCGAGCACCCGAAGTTCGGCGAGGGGGTGGTGCTCATGTACGAGGGGCAGGGCAGCCACGCCCGCGTGCAGGTGAACTTCGAGAACGCGGGCGCCAAGTGGCTCGTGGTTGCTTACGCGAACCTTCAGACGGTCTAGAGGGGCTTGGGAATCCGGGGCGGTTTAACCCGGCTGCACGCCGGTTTTCTCCAGCATGTAGCGCACCGCGCCCTTGACCTCCTCGTCGCTGAGGCTCATGTTGCCGCCCTTCGGGGGCATCGCGCCCTTGCCTTTGATGGCCGCGTTGAGCAGCGCCTCCATGCCCTGCGCCATGCGCGGTTCCCACGCGGCCTTGTCGCCGACCTTGGGTGCGCCGGCGACGCCGGTCGAGTGACAGGCGACGCAGGCCTTGCTGTAGACGCCCTCACCGTCCGCCCCGGCAGAAGCCGTCGCGGTCGCGGCCGGGGCCGGCGCAGTCGTCGCCGCCGGAGCGGCGGCCACGGTCGCTTCGGGCTCACCGACGCGGACCTTGCCCACCGGCTGGATGCGTTGCAGTACCGCCTGCGGACTGCTTTGCATCTTCGCGAACGTTTTCCCACCGATGGCGCGGGCGGTAAAGAAGACGATTACCGTGAACACGACAAGAGCCAGCAACACGAGGCCGAACTGTCTGTAGAAAATGTCGTCTGCCTTGCTCACCGCATCCCCCTGAGAGCTGCCCGGTCGAACCTCAAAAAAGCGTGCGTATGGTCTCAAACCGCCTGAGCCGATACAAGTGCGGCGCCCGGCGCGGTCGATTAAATGCCGGCCATGCCCGCGGCGGCCGGCGAGCTGCCCGGGTATGTCGGCGCCCGCCGTGCCTCAGGCCGCCTGCTCCGCCAGCGCCTTGATGCTCACGTAGTCCATCTTGCCGGATCCCAGCAGCGGCACCCGCGGCACCTTGACGATGTTGCGCGGAATGCCGATCTCGGCGATGCCGTGGCTGCGCGCGTAGGCCATCAGGGCATCGCGCTCGGCGCCCTCGAAATCGGTCACCAGCACCAGGCGCTCGCCCTTGCGTGCATCGGGCAGGTTGACGACGGCGTGCGCGTGCCCCGGCCACAGCGCCGAGACCATGCTCTCCACCGCTGCCAGCGAGATCATCTCGCCGCCAACCTTGGCGAAACGTTTGGCACGGCCCCGAATGTGAACGTATCCCTCGTCATCGAAGCTGACGATGTCGCCGGTGTCGTACCAGCCGCCCTGTGGCGGCTCGAGCACGCCGGGCTTCTCGATTCTCAGGTAGCCCGCCATGACATTCGGCCCCGACACCATCAGTCTGCCGCCCTCCTCGATACCGGGCACGGGCTCGAGGCGGTACTCGACACCGGGCAACAGCTTGCCGACGGCGCCGGGCCGGTTGTGCATGGGCGTGTTCATCGTCAGTGCCGGCGCCGTCTCGGTCGCTCCGTAGCCCTCGAAGATGCGAAGTCCGAAGCGTTCGTTCCAGATGCGCCGTGTTTCTTCCCGGACCTTCTCCGCTCCGGCGAATACGTAGCGCATGCAGTAAAAATCGTACGGGTGCGCATAGCGGGCGTATCCGGAAAGGAAGGTGTCGGTCCCGAACATGATCGTCGCGTTGGTCTCATAGGCGAGCTCGGGAACGATGCGGTAGTGCAGCGGCGACGGATAAAGAAACGTGCGCAGCCCCGAAAGCACTGGCAGCAGCGTCCCGCAGGTCAAGCCGAAAGAGTGAAACATCGGCAGAGCATTCAGCACGATGTCCGTCGGGCCGAAATCGATTCGCGAGCTTACCTGGAAGCGGTTCGCCTGAACGTTGGTATGGCTCAACGCAACCCCCTTCGGAGCCCCCTCGGTGCCGGAGGTGAAAAGAACGACGCACGGCTCGTCCGGATTGCGGCGCCTGTTCGCGAGGTGGTAGTAAAGCGCCGCTACGCGACTCTTCAGCAGGCCGAGCAGCTTGTCCAACACGGAGATGCTCTTGCGCAGATCTTCGAGGTAAACCACCTTGGCGCCGCTGTTCTCGATGGCTTCGATGACGTCGGCGAGCTTGGCGGTCGCTACGAAGCGCCGTGACGTGTAGACGACCTTGATTCGAGCCGTTTCACAGGCAAGCGCGACGTTGCGTGCGCCGGTGGAGAAATTCAGCATGGCAGGCACCCGGTGGAATGCCTGCAGCCCGAAAAACGCGACCGCCGTAGCCACCATGCTCGGCAGCAGCAGGCCGACGTACTCGCCAGGCTCGGTGCGCCGGATGAGCTTGGCTCCGAGAATGAACGAGCCGGCGATGAGCTTGTTGTAATCCACGGGCTGGCGCTCGATGTCCTCGAACACGATGTGTCCGCCGCCGTGAATCCTGCGCGCATCGAGCAGCGACTCGAACACGGTGGTGCGATAGTTGCTGCTCTCGAACACCATGTTGCTCATGACGTCGTAGAGCACGTCGCCGGCGTAGTGTCGGCGTTTCCGACCCTTGATCTCCTCGGGGATTTGCAGCTTGACCGGCGGCATGAAGCGAACCGTCACTCGCGGGAACCACCGTGTCCGCACCTTTCCCCTGAGCTTGGAGAAAGGCGTGTATTGCGCGCCCTCTATGCGCACCGGCAGCACCGTCGCGCCCGCCTTGTCGGCGACCATTCCAGGACCCTCGTACACTTTCATGAGCGAGCCGGTCACGGTGATGCGGCCCTCGGGGAAGATCACCACCCGACGATTGTTCTTGCAGTACGTCACCAGAGAGCGGATGGAGAAGGGATTCGTTGGATCGATGGGGAAGGTCTCCGCCAGTGACAGGAAGAACTTGATCATCGGCCGCTTGGCGATGTGGGTGTTGATGGCGAAGGTCAGCTGGTCCGGCACGTAGGCCGCGATGAGGGCGGCATCGATAAATGACTGATGGTTCGCGACGATGAGCACCCGATCGCCGGCCTTGCGGTAGTTGTCCTGGTCCTTGACCTCGACGCGGTAGAAGGTATCGAGAAGCCAGGCGACGAGCCCTTTCGCGATGGCCCCCGGCAGCAGCTTTGCGATGTAGACGGCGACGGCCGCGTTCAGCACCGCGATGGTGAGGAATACCTCGGGTATGGTGAAACCCGCCATCAGCATTGCCACGGTGCCGGCCGCCGAGATCACCATGAACAGTGCGTTCAGGATGTTATTGCTGGCGATGTTCCGGGCGCGGTGCGTATCCTCGCTGCGCTGCTGAACGATGGCGTAGAGCGGAACGATGAACAGTCCGCCGGATACGGAGACCAGCAGGAGATCGACGATTACCCGCCACCCGGCGATCGTGGCGAGCAACGCAGTGACGCCCATGAGCCCGTCCGCGGCGCCCGACAGCGGATGCGCGGTGGCGAAAAAGAGATCCACGGTGAAAATGGTCATGCCGAGCGCCCCGAGCGGCACGAACGTGGCGTGGACCTCGCCCTTGAGCAGGCGGTTACAGAGCAGGGAGCCGATGGCTATGCCGACGGAGAAGGTCGTCAGCAGCAAAGTCAGGACGTTCTCCGAGGCGCCGAGGACATCCTTGGTGAAGGTCGGGAACTGCGCCAGGAAGGTGGCGCCCACAAGCCAGAACCACGAGATGCCCAGGATGCTGAGAAAGACGTCGCGCTGGCCGGCGGCATGCGCGAGGATCTTCCATGTCTCGGTGATGAGGTTGTGGTTGAGCTGCAGATCGGGCTGCGCGGGACGCGTCGCCGGGATGTACCAGCTCGAGAACCATCCGAGCAGAGCGACCGCGACGATCGTGCCGGAGACGATGGTGGTTCCCGAATCGGTCAGCACGACCTGGGTGCCGAGTATGGTTCCCGCGAGAATGGCGAGAAAGGTGCCGGCGGAGACCAGGGCGTTGCCGCCCATGAGCTCGTCCTCGTGCAGCTGGTCCGGCAGGATGCCGTACTTCAACGGCCCGAAGAAAGTCGACTGCGTCCCCATCATGAACAGCACGATCATCAGCATCCAAACGCTGTTGAGGTAAAAGGCGACGGCGCCTGCCGTCATGACGGCGACCTCGGCGAGCTTGATGTGGCGAATGAGTCTGCTTTTGTCGAACTTGTCGGCAAACTGCCCCGCCGTTGCCGAAAACAGGAAGAAAGGCAGGATGAAAACGCCTGCTGCCACCGTGACCATGATTTGCGCGCTGCCGTCCTCGCCGGACGCCAGCCGCCAGGCGATCAGCACGACCATGGCGTTCTTGAAAATGTTGTCGTTGAACGCGCCCAGAAACTGGGTCACGAACAGCGGCAGAAAGCGCCGCCTGCGAAAAAGGAAAAACTGCTTTTCAGTCACGGAATCCCGGCACCCCCTCGGGCAAAGGCCGACGTTGCCGCGCTGTGGCCGGCGCGCGCAGGCGCCGCCGGGCCGGAGAGAGCGCGGTTGCGTCTGGTTTCCGACGCCGTCGCCGGCCGCGCGGCGTTCGTGGCGTTCGTGGCGGAAACTTCTCGAGGCCGAGCGCGAAGGGTACCGCCTGGGATCTCGCTACGGCAACCAGGCGAGCGGCGACTTGACCCGGGGGCCGGGACCGTTATGCTTGGGACGCCGCTTCGACTCACTCACACGCGCCCGTAGCTCAGCTGGATAGAGTGTTGGCCTCCGAAGCCAAAGGTCACAGGTTCGAATCCTGTCGGGCGCGCCACTCATTGAGGAGCCTTGCGCCAGCACTGCCTCGGGAGTTGCCGGGCTGCATTTTTGACTCCGCGTCTTACTCCGGGTCTTACTTTGTGAGCACACGCCTCATGCTCGAATGAGTGGCGATGACGGCGACGGCCGCGCGCGAGAACGCGGACAGGTGGAGGCGTCGGGGGGTCCGGGCGGATTCTCGTCACGGCTGCTTAAAGGGGCAGCATGAGACTGCAGCCGTTCGAGGCTGCCCGCGCGGCCTAGCGGTCGGCGATGCCGATCCTGACCGGCTGATGATCCGAGGCATTGGTCTCGAGATGCACCTGCAGAAGCTCGAGCCGGGAGGCGAGATTCTCCGTCACGAAGAAAAAATCACGGCAGTGCGGCCCTTCCGGCCACTGCTCGCTGTCGAAAATGCCGCAGGTTGGCGCGTGCGGCCGGTCCCCGTGAACGATGCGCCATGCGTCCACGAGAGGCGGCGCGTCGCCGTCTGCGCGAGTCATCGCCGCGTACTCCGGGTCCATGGGTTTGAAGTTGAAATCGCCGCACAGCACCGCATTGCCCGGTAGCGGCATGCCGGCGTAGGGGCCGATCTGCGCATCGCGAGGCGGCATACGTGCGTTCGCGCACGCTTCCCTGTGCAACGCCAGTAGCCTCTGCACCTGGGCCGCGCGCTGCTGTGTCGCGAAATATTCCAGGTGCGTGGCGACGATTCTCAGCGGCTCGCCGTGCGCGTCCACTATCAGCTCGGTGGCCTGGCGCGGCATATGCAGGATCCCCGGGACGGCAGGGCGGGGGAGGACGTGGTGGCTGCATCGGTGCACGGGCAGCCGCGACATCATCAGGTTGCCGAACTGTCGTCGACCCGAGCCCTCGGCCGCGGCATCGACGACCGGTCCGAAAAAAAGCTCGTGATCGGGAAACAAACGCTGGAATTCCGCTGCCTGATCGCCCAACGGCTCGGAGCCGGACACCTGCATGTGGCGAGCGACCTCCTGGAAGCAGATGATGTCGGGGTCACCCAGCTCGCGTACGGCGGCCGCGATGCGGCCGAGATCGACTCTCCCATCGACTCCGAGACCCGACTGAACGTTCCAGGTGATGATCTCCATCACTTGATTCCAGCGTGCATGAACGACTGAACGAACTGCCGCTGGAAAAGCAGGAATGCGATGAGCAATGGTGCGACTGCGAGCAGGGTTCCGGCAGTGATGATCGACCACTCGACCCCGGATTCAGGTGCGCCGAATATGGCGAGCCCTACCGTGAGCGGTCGTGTCTCGACCGAGTTCGTGATGACCAGCGGCCAGAGAAAATTGTTCCAGTGATAGCTGACCGATACCAGCCCGTATGCCACGTAGGTCGGGCGGGCAAGGGGAATGTAGACCTTCCAGAGCACCTGCAGCATCGAGCAACCTTCCACCCGCGCCGCTTCCTCGAGCTCTTTCGGTACTGTTTTGAAAGTCTGCCGAAGCAGGAAAATGCCGAACGCGCTCGCCATGTAAGGCAATCCGATGCCCGTGATGGTGTCGACAAGGCCGAGCTTGCTCATGGTGGTGTAGTTTTCGACGATCAAAACCTCGGGCATGATCATGAGCTGCACGAGCACGAGCGCGAATGCCAGCTCGCGTCCGACGAACTCGAATCTTGCGAACGCGTAGGCCGCCAGGGTGCAAAGCACGAACTGCGCGGCCAGCACCGATGTCACGAGCAGGAAAGTGTTGAGATAGTAACGGGCGAATGGCGCCTGGCTCCACGCTTCGCGGAAGTTATCGAGTGTGAGCGGCGCCAGAAGATCGAAACGCGTTGCGTACTCCGCCGGGTGAAAGGCGCTCCAAAAGGCATAGAGCAACGGCAGCACCCAGAGCAGGGCGAGCAACCATGCAGCGCCGGTCTCCAGTCCGCGCACGGCGCCCATGTGGCTGCTCGCTCTCATCGGTAGTGGATCCGCTTGTCCAGCAGCAGAAACTGCCCGACCGAGATCACGGCAAGCACCGCGAGCAGCACGACCGTGAGGGTGGCCGCGTAAGCCTCGTCGAAGAAGCTGAACGCAACCTCGTAGATGTAGTAAAGCAACAGCGAGCTCGCGTTGTCCGGTCCTCCTTTGGTGAGGATGAACAGCTGATCGACGAGCTTGAAAGAGTTGATGACGGCGTTGATGAGGACGAACAGCGTGGTCGGCATCAGCAGCGGAAAGGTTACCCTGCGAAAATAATACCAGCGGCTCGCCCCCTCGAGATGGGCGGCTTCCTCGAGCTCCGGTGGCAACGACTGCAGAGCCGCGAGATAGAAAATCATGAAGAATCCCGCCTCCTTCCAGATGGTAATGACGATGATGCATCCGAGAACCGTGTCAGGATCCCCCAGCCAGTTGTGACTACCGCCACCGAAGAGCGAGACGACCTGGTCGATGAGCCCGATGTCCGGGGTGTAGAAAAACAACCAGATGTTGGCGACCGCAATCATCGGCAGAACGGTCGGAGTGAAGTAGGCCAT
Organism: Gammaproteobacteria bacterium; assembly: GCA_011775625.1. GTDB lineage: Bacteria > Pseudomonadota > Gammaproteobacteria > HK1 > HK1 > JAABYT01. Next base: position 20,509 of record JAABYT010000058.1, read on the forward strand.
CCGAACCAGGCCACGGGCGGGAAGGCGGGCATTGACCCACACCGCCATGAGAATTGCGATGGCAATGCTCACTGGAATGGTGCCCACCGCGTACCAGATGTTGTTCTGCACCACCTGCCAGAAAACGTCGTCCTCGAGCATGATCTGGTAATTCTCGGCGCCGACGAACGCGGCCGGACGGGTGGCCGTGCCGGTGGTGAAAAGGCTCTGCACGAGCGTTGCGACGGTCGGAAAGTGCGTGAATGCGATGAGAAGAATGGCCGCCGGCATCAGCAGCAGCCAGCCGTACACGTGCACGCGCACATTTTGGCTCGGCATGGCCGGGTTACCCCCTCATCGCGAGATCGATCCGTGGAGTGACCGTGGGCGGGATTCTCCCCGCCCACGGTTCGTCAGGTCGCACGGATACCTAGCGGTAGCGCTTGAGCAGATTGTCCGACTGCTTCTGAGCGGAGCCCAGGGCATCTTTTGGACTTTTCTTACCGACCAGAGCCGACTGAATCGCATCGTCGAGCAGCTTCCGCACCCGCCCCGTCTGGTAAGTCGAGAGCTCTGCGGTGGCGAACTCGAGCTGATCTCTCGCCACGGCCGCAGGTGGAAACTCCTTGACGTATTGGCGTAACGCCGAGGTCTCGTACGCGTCCGGACGCGTGCCGATGTAGCCGGTCTTGATGCTCCACTCGGCAGTGCGCTCGGGCTGCGTCATCCAACGGATGAGAGTCATGGCGGCCTTGCGCTCCTCGGGGCTCGTCTTCTTGAAGATGTAGAAGTTCCCGCCGCCCGTCGGCGTTCCGCGGCGCTGCTTGGCCGGAAGCATCGCAACACCGAAATCGAACTTGGCATTCTTCTTGACGGCTGTCAGATTGCCCGTGGAGTGCCACATGATGGCGGTTTTGCCCTCGAGAAAGTTCTGGCGCAGGGTTCCCCATTCGATGGTGCCCGTGGGCATCACGCCGTACTTGTTGCCGAGGTCGTGCCAGTACGTCAACGCTTCGACGACCGCCGGAGAGTCGAAATACGTCTGGTTGCCGTCACGGTTCATCAGAACCTGGCCGTTTTGCATCGTCAACGCGCCGAACATCCAGTACGGATATCCAGTGGAGGGAATCATGGCGCCCCAGCGCTCCACGTTGCCGCCGGCGTCCTTCTTCACGAGCTGCTTGCCTGCGGATGCCAGCTCGTCCCAGCTCGCGGGTGGCTTCGCCGGATCGAGTCCTGCATCACGAAAGGCATCCTTGTTGTAATACATGACGATAGTCGAACGTTGAAACGGTATGCCCCAGGTCTTGCCCTTGGTCATCCCGTTTTCCATCAAGCTCGGATAGAAGCCCTTGAGCCACGCCTTCTCTTCCGCGGTCTCCACGATATCGTCGAACGCAACGATTGCATCCTGCTCGATCAGCTCGTAGATATCGATTGAGAACATGACCGAAAGCTGTGCTGGCTGTCCGCTTTTGAGTGCTGCAAGGGCTTTGATGCGCGCATCGTTGTAGTTGCCGGCATAGATCGCCTTGACCTTGATATCAGGGTGCTGCTTCTCGAAGTCCGTGACCATGCCATCGACGATCTTCGTCAGTGGGCCACCGACGGCTACCGGGTAGTACATGGTCAGCTCTACGGCAGCGAAGGCCGATGTGGCACAGGTGAACGCGAGAGCTATCCCGCCGATCAAGCGTGCCAGGTATCGTTTCATCTGATTCTTCATTCTCCTCATCTCTCCTTTCATGTTCGGGAATCGACGCTCGATTCCTCTGTCACCCTCGTGCGCCGTTCTTGCGTCCGACCACGTGGAACTTCTCGACATAACCGGATCGAGCATCATGGCTCGACCCGGTGGCCTGTTTTCGCATCGAAGATATGCGTGGCCTCGTTCGACCACTTCAGATTTACGCGTTCTCCGTCGCGCACCTGGAATCGTCCGGGCATTCGCACCACTACGGACTGGCTTCCCATGCGTGCGGTCACGATGCTGTCCGCACCGAGATAGTCCGCGGAAATCAGCTCCGCGGGCACGCCTGTCTCGGAAACATCAATGTCCTCGGGTCGCACACCGATTACCTGTCCGGCACCGCATTGCTTCCACGAGAGGTAAGACTCCGCACCTTCGAGGACACCACCATCGGGGCCGTCGGTGAGGGTCAGCACATTCATCGGCGGGTTTCCGATGAATCGCGCCACAAACGTGGTCGCCGGGGTCGAGTAGAGCTCGTCGGGCGTTCCCTCCTGCTCGATTTTTCCGTCACGCATGAGAATGACCTTGTCCGCCATGCTCATGGCCTCTGTCTGATCGTGAGTCACGTATACCACCGTCATGCCCAGACGCTTTTGCAAATCGCGGATCTCGACACGCATTTCGTGCCGCAGCTGCGCGTCGAGATTCGACAACGGCTCGTCCATCAGACAGATATGGTTCTCGGCGACGATGGCACGCGCCAGCGCTACGCGCTGGCGCTGCCCGCCCGATAGCTGGGCGGGCTTGCGATCCATCAATCCCGCCAGCCCTACGAGCTCCGCCACGCGGCCGAGTCTCGTCTTGCGTTCATCCACCGGCACTTTTCGAACTTTCAGCCCGAAGGCGATGTTCTCGGCAACGTTCAAGTGCGGGAAGAGCGCGTATGACTGGAATACCATGGAGATGTGACGCTCGGAAGGTGACTTGGCGGTGACATCCTCCCCGGCAATGAGAATCCGCCCTGCGGTCACCGTTTCCAGCCCTGCAATGAGCCGAAGCGTCGTCGACTTGCCGCACCCCGAGGGACCCAGCAAAACCAGAAAATCGCCTTCGGGCGCGATGAATGACACGTCCTTCAGGGCAAGGGTGTTGCCCCATGACTTCTTCACTGCCTTCAGCTCGATGGTGGACATCGTGTCTCTGTTATCGCTTTGCGAAGCCTCTTTCAGCGACTCTCGGGTGTGAGCAGTCTTACATTGCTCGCCAGCAGGATTTCGCGTATCCGCGGCGGCGGTTCGCCGTCGGTGAACAGCGCGTCGAAGTCCGCGATGTTCGCCACCCTTACCATGGCGTCTCCGTTGAACTTGGTTCGGTCCATGACGACGAACCGCTTTCTCGCATTCGCCATGGCCGTCTTCGACACCTGGACGTCGCGATAATCGTAATCGAGCAGCTCTCCCTCGTCGTCGATCGCACCGATACCGAAAATGCCGAACGAAACCTTGAAGTTCTCGAGAAACTCCACGGTGGCCTCACCGGTAACGGCCTGATCCCGTTTGCGTACCACGCCGCCGGCAAGGGTGATCTGAAAATCGGTGCGCTCGCTCAATGCGACAGCGACCGCGATGTGATTTGTCACGATGCGCAGGTCGCGATGATCGACCAGCGCCTTTGCAACCGCCTCGGTGGTGGTCCCGATGTCGATGAACAGCGACGCCCCATTGGGGATCTCCGCCGCTACGAGCTTGCCGATCAGCTGTTTTTGCCGCGCGTTTCGTACCTTGCGGCTGGTGTACGCGAGCGCATCGCTGGCCGGCGGGAGTCCGGCGCCGCCGTGGTGACGTTCCAGCAGCTTCATGTCGCAAAGCGACTGGATGTCGCGGCGAATGGTCTGGGTGGAAACCGAGAAGCGAGTGGCCATCGACTCGATGGAGACGTAGCCTCGCTGACGCACGAGCTCCAGAAGCTCGGCGTGACGCACGTTCATGGGCGCGCCGCGCCCCCGCGAGCCGAGCGCCGGCAGCGCCGTATCGGACAGGGCGGCCGACGCCACCTTCGATCCGAGCTGCCGCTCGGCACGGCCACCGGCCATGAGACATTCCCCCCTCGTGCCGCGCCGCGGGAATCCGTCGCCTCGCGCAGGTCCCCGCGGCAAAGGGGCGGCTTTTGCATCCGCCCCGGGCAAGGGGGTATTTGGCAACAAATTTACACCGATGTAAACAATGCTACATGCGCGGGCTCGCAGTGAGCGTCACGACGGTGCGCCCGGCGGCCGCTTGCCGCTCGATCAGTGCAGGAGCGAGGACAAACGGCCGCGGTAGCGGCCGACCAGGGGGTGCCCGTTACCGAGCATCTCGAATGCCGAGAGCAGCGCCTTGCGTGCGCCGTCGTCGCGAAACGACCGGTCCAGACGCAGCACTTCCAGCAGCAGGTCGAGCGCCGCTTCGTGCTCGCCGGCCAGCATGCGCAGCGCGCCGAGCCGGTAACGCGACTCGCAGTCGCGCGCGTCCCGCTCGATGGCGCGGGTGAGCTCTTCGACGGGCGGCGCCGTCGCCGCGACCTCGGCAAACGCGAGGCGCGCCGCCGTAGCGCGGGCGTGGCTCTCGTCTCTCGCGCTTTCGGCCAGCAGGTCGAAGGCGTTTCGCGCCCGCTCGAGCTCGCCGAGATCGATCAGCGTGTCGACGAGATCCGCAATGACGCGGTGATTGTCGGGATCCTCCACGTGCGCCTGCTCGAGCAGCGCTCTGGCCTGGGCGAGCTCGCCCCGCTCGCGCAGGGTGCTCGCCTGATAGCGTATTTGCTCGGATTCGCGCGACAGGTGACGCTCGAGCAGGGCGCGCACGCCGGATTCGGGCTGCGCGCCGACGAACTCGTCGACAATGGCGCCGTCCTTGAACACCTTGACGGTCGGCAGACTGCGAATGCCGAACTGGTGGGCGATCGCCTGCTCCCGGTCGGTGTCGACCTTCACCACCCGGAAGCGGCCCTGGAACTCGTCGGCGAGCTTGGCGAGTACCGGCGCGAGCACGCGGCACGGGCCGCACCACTCGGCCCAGAAGTCCACCAGCACCGGTGCCCGGTGCGACGCGTCGATCACCAGGGACTGAAACGACGCCGCGTCCGCGTCCTGGACATAGGGGGATTCACTCATGGCACGGGGATTCTCGGTCAGTCGATCAGACGGGACAAGATCGCCTCCATGTGCTCGTGCGCCAGCGAGTAGTGCCCGTGCGCCTCGAGGTACGTGGCGTGGCAGGCCGGCAGGGCCCGCTGGAGACAGCGCCCCATGGCTGCCGGAACGGTGCGGTCCTGTTCGCCGTGCCAGAGACGAATCGGCCGGTGCAGTTCTTCGAGCGCGAAGCCCCAGGGCCGGGCGAGGAGCCTCAGGTCCGAGGCCGCGCCGCCCGAACCGCATCGGAACGCCTCGCGCAGGCTGGCCGCCAGCATGGCGCGGAATTCGCCGTCATTCAGGCTCCGCCGGTCGCGCTCGGGCGCTCGGGCGCTCAGCATGCGCAGCAGCAGCGGCGATGCCTGCCGCGCCATGACACCGAGCACGCCGGCAACGACGCCCGCCGTCCACGGCAGCGTCGCGCTCATGCGCAGGGTGAGCGCGCACGCCGAGGCCGCCGGGGCGTGGCCCAGGCATTGCGCGGGCCCGAGCCCCGAGACGATGGCCACCGAGTGGGTACGCTCCGCCAGCCGGTACGCGCAGGCCAGCGCGTAGGGCGCGCCTGCGGATACGCCGAGCACGCGCAGCGCGTCCAGGCGCAGATGGTCGGCGAGATGGCGCACGTCGTCCGCCCAGCCGGCGATGCTGCGCCCGGGGCAGGGCTGCGACGCGCCGAGCCCCGGCCGGTCGATGGCGATGATGCGCGCGCCCATGGCGGATGCCACGCGGTGCGCGAACGCCGGCTCCAGTCTCGAGCCCGGGAATCCGTGGCAGTAGATGACGGGTACCCCTGCCGGTGCCCCGAATTCGGCCCAGGCGAGGCCGCGCCCGGAGGGAAGCGTGAAGCGACGATCGATCATGGTCGACTCGATGGCACGCGAACGCGGCGGTGCGCGGCCATTGCCG
>JAABYT010000058.1:26278-29756 GCA_011775625.1 Gammaproteobacteria bacterium
ATGTAGACTGGACGTCGCGCTCTTTGCTCCCCGTGCCGGACGAGGAAAGGTGATGTCCACGCTCACGATTGCCACCAACGGCCACTCCATCGCGACCATCCCATCGGAAAGCATCGACGCGCTCGGCGCCGAGCTCCGCGGCCGTCTCCTGTTGCCCGGCGACGCGGATTACGACGAGGCGCGACGGGTCTGGAACGGCATGATCGATCGGCGCCCGGCGATGATCGTGCGCTGCGCCGGCGTTTCCGATGTCATGGCCGCGGTCAGGTTTGCCGGCGCCCAGGATCTCGTCGTCGCGGTAAAAGGGGGCGGACACAACATCGCGGGTAACGCGGTTTGCCAGGATGGCGTCATGATCGATCTCTCGCCGATGCGCAGCGTCTACGTCGACCCGCAGGCCAGAACGGCGCGCGCCGAGGGTGGTGCCACCTGGGGTGACTTCGACGCCGCGACCCAGGCTTTCGGTCTCGCGACCACGGGCGGTCTCATCAGCACGACCGGGGTGGCCGGCCTGACCCTCGGTGGCGGCATCGGCTGGCTGATGGGCAGCTACGGGCTCGCCTGCGACAACGTGCTGTCGTTCGACGTGGTCACGGCCAGCGGCGCGCCGGTCAAGGCCAGTGCCGAGCAAAACCCGGAGCTGTTCTGGGGCCTCAAGGGTGGCGGTGGCAATTTCGGCGTGGTGACCTCCTTCGAGTTCCGCCTCTTCCCGGTTGCGCCGCTTTTCGCCGGAATGCTGCTCCATCCCCTCGAGCGCGCGGTCGACGCCCTCGAGCGCTTCCACGCGTTCGTCCAGGAAGCGCCCGACGAGGTCGGTGCCCTGGCGGGCTTCGTGACGGCGCCCGACGCCGGGCCGGTGCTGGCTCTGATCCTCGTCTACAACGGCCCGGTCGAGGATGGCGAGCGGCTTTTCGCGCCGTTGCGGGCGTTCGGGCCGCCGATCCTCGATAACCTGGCAGCCACCCCCTATCGCGTCATCCAAACCATGTTCGATGCCGGCGCGCCGGCCGGGCTGCGCAACTACTGGAAATCGAGCTTCCTGAAAGCGCTGCCCCGCGATGCCATGAAGATCCTGGTGGAACGCTTTCGCCAGGCGCCGTCGCCGCGTTGCAAGATGTTCGTCGAATGCATCGGCGGCGAGGCCGGGCGCATCGCCAGGGAGGACACCGCGTTCGATCACCGGCATTCGCCGTTCAATCTGCTGATCCTGGGCGGCTGGGAGACCGAGTCCGGTGACGCGCAGAACATCGCCTGGACGCGCGAGACCTGGAAGGTCATGCAGCCCTTTGCGTGCGAGGGCGTCTACGTGAATTATCTCAACGAGGAGACCGACGAGGGCAGCGCGCGGGTCGAAGCCGCTTACGGCCCGCAGAAGCTCGCGCGGCTGGCCGCGCTCAAGGCCAGATACGATCCGGGCAACCTGTTCCGCATGAATCAAAACGTGCGCCCGTCGGCATAGACAAATTCTCCTATGAAGCTCACTGCGGATCAGCTCGACACCTTCGAACGCGACGGCTTTCTGATACTGCCGTCGTTATTCTCGCCTGCGGAGGTCGAGATGCTGCGCGACGCCGCCGAAGCGATGTTCGCCGAGGATTGCCCTCAGAATTTCCGCGAGCAGGGAAGCGGCGCGGTGCGCACCGCCATGGGACTGCATCTTCGCAGCCCCGTGTTCGAGCGCCTGGTGCGCCATCCGCGCCTGGTCGAGCCGGCGATGCAGCTGGCGGGCGATCGACTCTACATCCAGCAGGTCAAGGTCAACGCCAAGGCCGCCTTCACCGGAGAGCTGTGGCAATGGCACTACGATTTCGCCACCCACCACAACGAGGACGGTGTGCCCGAGCCCCTCGCGCTCAACCTGCATGTCTTGCTCGACGACGTCAACGAGTTCAACGGGCCGCTGTGGTTCGTTCCGGGATCGCACCGCTGCGGCGCGCAGCCCGCGGCGCTCGATACCGAGACGACCAGCTATCCGCTCTGGTGCGTCGACAGGGAAACCGTGACGCGCTTGATCGATGCCGGCGGTGTGGTCTCGGCGACGGGGCCCGCGGGCACCGTCCTCATCTTCGGCGACATCCTGGTGCATGCCTCGCCGCCCAATCTGTCGCCCTGGCAGCGCCGCATTTTCTCGCTGATCCTGAATCCCGTCTCGAACGCCTACCGTCGGGAGAATCGCCCGGATCATCAGCACCATCGTGATCTCAGTCCGGTGGCGGTGCTCGATGACGACTGTCTTCACGAAGCAAGCCCCGGGGTTTTTTCATCGTGACGGAAACGTGATGACTCGAACGCGAAGTTCACCGAGATTCGCTGACACGATGAAAGGGCTCGTCAGTGCGTCGTTTCGCCATTTTCTTCTCATTGGCGCGCTTGCCGTCCTCGTGTGCGTGCCACGGGCCGAGGCTTTGTTCGTGCCGAAGGCCGAGCTCTGGGAGCGCTGGACCGCCCACTCCCCGACGTCCACCGCCTCCATCGATCACGGTGACTGGGACGTGTTCCTCGGTCGCAATCTCGTCACGCATCGGGACGGCGTCAATCGTATTGCTTATGCGAAAGTGAGCGAGGACGATCGACAGCGGCTCAGGAGTTACCTGGGTAAGCTGGCGGCGATTCGAATCAGCGATTACTCGCGCGAGGAGCAGCGCGCGTTCTGGATCAACATGTACAACGCGCTGACCGTGGATGTCGTGCTCGAGCACTATCCGGTCGAAACTATCAGAGCCATTCGCATTTCACCCGGGTTCTTTTCCATCGGGCCCTGGGGGAAAAAGCTGATCAGTGTCGAGGGCGAGAAACTCAGTCTCGACGACATCGAGCACCGCATCCTGCGACCCATCTGGAAGGACCCGCGCATCCACTATGCGGTCAACTGTGCGTCGCTGGGTTGCCCGAAGCTCATGCCGCGTGCCTTCACGGCGGCGAATACCGAGGCGCTTCTCGAGCAGGGCGCGCGCGACTTCATCAACAGCTATCACGGGGCGCGCTTCGAAGCGGACGGACGTTTGACCGCATCGAGCATTTACGACTGGTTTCAGGAAGATTTCGGCGGCAGCGAGGCCGGCGTCATCGCGCATCTTCGCCTTTACGCGCGGCCGGAGCTCGAGTCGAAGCTCGAGCGGATCAGCGACGTGTACGATTTCGACTACGACTGGAGCTTGAACGACGCCGCGGCGGAAAGCTGACCGGAAAGCTCGGATTCCCACGTGCAGGAAACGTCTCCCGACGCCAATCTCGAGGATTACTACCGACGCCGCGCCGGTGAGTACGAGCGCATCTACGAGAAGCCCGAGCGCCAATCGGACCTGAAACGTCTCAGAGAGATCGTTCCGGCGCTTCTCGACGGTCGCCGGGTCCTGGAGATCGCCTGCGGAACCGGGTATTGGACGCAGTTCGTCGCCGAGCGGGCGGTATCGGTGCTGGCAACGGATATCAACGACACGGTGCTCTCGCTCGCGCGCCGCAAGGCGTACCCGCGCGG
>JAABYT010000058.1:29852-46452 GCA_011775625.1 Gammaproteobacteria bacterium
CATCGCCGGTTGCAGGCTGACGCGCTGGTCGTGTACCTGGACAACCGTTACGTCGAGGGCAGCAGCTCACCGTTTACGCGCGTCGACGCCCGAGGCAACACCTACCAGACGCGCACTCTGGACGACGGCAGCCACTACGAGGTGTTGAAGAACATTCCCGACGCCTCGGAGCTCGCCGATGCGCTCCGAGACAGTGCCCGGTCCCTGGAGTTCGTGGAGCTGGAGTACTTCTGGTACGCGAGCTATCGGCTCGCGGGCCGCTAGACGGCTCCCTGCCAGCAGCGCTCGAAAAGCCGGCGCAGAAACGCCTCGCACAGATCGATCTGTTCCCTGGCGATGAACTCGTCGGGCTTGTGCGCCTGTTCGATGCTGCCGGGTCCGCACACCACCGCCGGCATGCCGCCGTTTTGAAACAGTCCGGCTTCGGTGCCGAAGGCGACCTTGCCGGTGGTGTTGCGACCGGTGAGCGCCTTGACGAGCTGAACGATATCCGCGTCCTCGTCGGTGGCGAGCCCCGGAATGTGCGACATGGCCTCGAAGCGGAATCCGGTTTCCGCATGCGTGGCCCGCATCTCGGGCTCGATGTGCGTCGCTACGTGACGCTTGAGCTCGTCGAGCAGGCGATCGGGATCGTCTTCGGGAAGGTGGCGGAACTCGAACTCGAAGCTGCAGTCCCTCGGCACGATGTTGAGTGCCGTGCCGCCGCGCATGGTCCCCGTGTGCACGGTGGTGTAGGGCGGCACGAACTCGGCATCGAAGGGACCCTGCTCGCGATAGCGGCGGGCCATGGTTTTCAGGTAAGCGACCGCCTCGGCGGCGGCCTCGACGGCGTTCACGCCCGCGTGCGCGAGACTCGAGTGCGCCTCGTGGCCGCGCACGTGGCAGCGGTAGCTGAGCTTGCCCTTGTGCGCGCGAATCACCTTCATTTCCGTAGGCTCGCCGACGATGACGGCCGAGGGTTTGAGCGGTCGCTTCGCGAGTGCTTCGATCAGGCCGCGCACGCCGACGCAGCCAATTTCCTCGTCGTAGGAGAAGGCGAAGTGCAGCGGAGTGGCGATTTCGCGGGCGAGAAACTCCGGCGCCAGCGCCAGGCAGACGCCGATGAAGCTCTTCATGTCCGAGGTGCCGCGGCCGTAGAGTCGCCCGTCTTTTTCCACCACCTGAAACGGCTCGGTGTGCCAGTCCTGCCCGTCCACCGGCACCACGTCCGTGTGACCCGATAGCGCGATGCCTGCGCGATCCGGGGGACCGAGGGTCGCGTACAGATTTGCCTTGGTGCCCTCATCGTTGTGGACGAGCTCCGACTCGACGCCNNCGACTCGACGCCGAGCGTCTTCAGGTAGTCGACGACGAACGCCATCAGCTCGAGGTTGGAGTTGCGGCTGGTGGTGTCGAAGGCGATCAGCCGCGCGATCATTTCGATGCTGTCGGAAGGCACGATGCGTCCCTGGAGGCGAAGCGCGAAGGCCGCATAGGGTACTATGCGTCGACTGACATCGGGTAATCGCCATGAGCTCGCGCAAGCCGCCCCGCGTCGCCCTCGCGGGATTCATCCTCGAGAGCAACGCCTTCGCGCCCGTTGCCACCGAGCAGGATTTCCGCAACCGCTACTACTTCGAAGGCCGGGAAATTCTCGACCAGGCCGCCAGGGATCATTCCGTGATGCCGATGGAGATGGCGGCCTTCGTGCGCGCCATGCACGCCACCGGCCCCTGGCAGCCGGTGCCGCTGATACTGACCGGCTACGAGCCCGCGGGTCCCGTGGAGCACGGCTTTTTCGCGAGGACCGTCGACGCCATGCTCGCGGCCCTCGCCGAGAGCGGCCCCGTGGACGCGGTCTACGTGTCCAACCACGGCGCCATGACCACCACCGAGAGCCACGATCCGGATGGCGAGATGGTGGCCCGCATCCGCGAGGCGGTGGGTCCGGACGCCGCCATCGTCGTGACTCTGGATCTGCACGCCAACATCTCCGAGCGTCTGGTGGAGGCATCGGACCTGATCGTCGGCTATCAAACCAATCCCCACGTGGACATGCGCGAGCGCGGCGAGGAGGCCGCCCAGTCCCTGCGCATGATCCTCGCCGGCGCGCGCGCCGAGGCGGCTTTCGTGCGGCTGCCGCTGACGCCGGCGAGCGTCGTCCTGCTGACCCGCGAGGGGCCCTACGCGGATCTCATCGACTACGGTCAACGGCGCAAGCGCGAGCTCGCCGGGACCATCTTCAACGTGTCCATATTCGGCGGCTTCGTCTTCGGCGATACGCCGAAGAACGGTGTCGCGGTCGTCGTCACCGGGCGCGGCGACGGCGACGCCGCGCGCGCCCTGGCGGTGGAGATCGCCGCGCGCGGCTGGAACGACCGGCAGCGTTTCCGCAAGCGGCTCACCTCTGTCGGTGAGGCCGTCGAGCTCGCCGTCGAGGCGGGCCTGGATGCATCGGCACCGGCCATGATCTTCTCCGATGCCGGCGACAATCCGGGCGGCGGTGGGCTCGGCACCACCACCCGGCTGCTGGCGGCGCTCGCCGAGGCCGGCGCCCGCGGCGTGCTGTTCGGCTCGTTCTGCGATGCGAGGCTCGCGGCCGAGGCGCATCGGCTCGGCGTCGGCGCCGAGCTCGAGGCGGTGTTCAATCGCGACGGCGAGAGCGAATTCTCGAAACGCTTCGCCGCGCCGGCGAGGGTCGTGGCGCTCGGCGACGGCGATGTCGTCGGCCGTCGCGGCCTATACGCGAATCGGGCCCTGGCGCTGGGAGCGTGCTGCGCGCTGGAGCTCGGCGGCGAGGGCGGGATCACGGTGGTGGTCATCAGCAACCGGCGCCAGACCGCCGATCCGGTCTTCTTCGAGATGCTGGGGCTCGACATCGGCGCTGCGCGCTGCGTGTGCGTCAAATCCCGCGGTCATTTCCGCGCCGGCTTCGACCTGTGGTTTGCCCCCGCGCAGGTCTACGAGGTCGACACCCCGGGCCTCACCTCCCCGGTCCTGGAGCGATTCCAATGGAAAGGGCTGCCCCGTCCCGTCTACCCCCTCGACGAGGACACCGTCTGGACCCCACCCCGGCTCTGAACGAAGGGTTTCCCCCCTCTCCCTCAGGGAATTTCGTCAAACGGGAATGGAGTTCCCACCCCCGAAGGGGGCTGATTCGCAAACATCCTGTCCTATTTGACTCGTCGTCTCGAATCCCTCATAACACCTCCCTATATCCCGGCGCCGGCCGCGGATCCCGCTCATCACAACAATCCGAGAGAGGGGTATAACAATGAAACTCCTGAAACTGCCCGTCGCGGCTCTGGCTGCGATGCTCGTGGCGCTTCCGGTCTCGCAAGCCGGCGCCAACGAGCTCACCATCGGCCTCGCCTCCGAGCCGTCGTCCATCGACCCGCACTTCCACAACCTGGGTCCCAACAACGCCGTCGCGCGCGTCATGTTCGACCGCCTGATCATGCCCGATGACAAGCAGCGGCTGCTGCCGGGGCTGGCCGTGTCGTGGAAGGCCATCGACGATCTGACCTGGGAATTCAAGCTGCGCCAGGGCGTCAAGTTCCACGACGGCTCGCCCTTCACCGCCGACGACGTGGTGTTCACCTTTCAGCGCGCGCCGGATGTGGAAGGCAGCCCGTCGAGCTTCGGAACCTATCTCAAGGGCAAGACCATCACGCGCATCGACGACTACACGGTGCACATCAAGACCGAGCGTCCTTATCCGCTGATGCCCAACGACATGTCCACCTTCAGCATCGTGTCGCGCAAGCACGGCGAAGGCGCCAAGACCCAGGACTACAACTCGGGCAAGGCGACCGTCGGCACCGGCGCCTACAAGTTCGTCGAGTACGTTCCGGGCGATCGCATCGTGCTCGAGCGCAACGAGAACTACTGGGGCGACAAGCCCGAGTGGACCAGGGTGACGCTGAAGGCCATCAAGTCCGGTCCGTCGCGCGTCGCCGCCCTGCTCGCAGGTGACGTGGATCTCATCGAGCAGACTCCGACGGCCGACATCGAGCGTCTCAAGAACGATGCGAATCTCACCCTCAGCCAGGGCATCTCCAACCGCGTCATCTACCTGCACCTGGATCACGATCGCGACAGCTCGCCCTTCGTGAAAGCCAAAGACGGCGGTGATATCAAAAATCCGCTCAAGGACCAGCGCGTTCGCATGGCGATCTCGCACGCCATCAATCGCGACGCCATCGTCTCGCGGGTGATGGAAGGCATCGCCATCAAGGCCGGGCAGCTGCTGCCCGAAGGCTTTTTCGGCCGCAGCCCGAATCTCAAGCCGGTGGAGTACGATCCGGCGCTCGCCAAGCGGCATCTCTCCGAGGCCGGCGTCGGCGACGGCTTCAAGCTGACCATCCACGGCCCCAACGATCGCTACATCAACGATGCCAAGATCGCCGAGGCGGTGGCGCAGATGCTGACCCGCGCCGGAATCCAGACCGACGTCGTCACCATGCCGCGCAGCGTGTACTTCAAGCGCGCCTCCCGGGGCGGTCCCGACGGCACGCCGGAGTTCAGCTTCATCCTCGTCGGTTGGGGCTCGGGCACCGGCGAGGCCTCTTCGCCGCTGAAGTCGCTGATCCATACCTACGACAAGTCGCGCGGCTTCGGCGCCTCGAATCGCGGTCGCTACTCGAATGCCGAGGTCGACAAGCTCATCGAGGATGCGCTGGCCACCGTGGATGACGCCAAGCGGCAGGATCTCCTTGCCAGGGCGACCGAGATCGCCATCAACGACGGCGCCATCATTCCGCTTCACTACCAGGTGAACACCTGGGCGGCGCGCAAGGGCATCAAGTACCGGGCGCGCACCGACGAGGCGACGGTCGCCACCGACGTCATCAGCGAGTAACGGTCGGAATCAACGTCAGGGCGGCGCTTCGGCGCCGCCCTTTTTTTGCTGTATGCTCGGGAGGACCGCGATCTCGTGAAGGGCTGAGCCACCGTGTCCGTCTTCATCACCCGCCGCATCCTGCAGAGTCTCGTCGTCGTCTTCGTGATGTCGCTGCTGGTGTTCTTCGGCGTCAATATCGTCGGCGATCCCGTCGACATGTTGATCAACCCCGAGGCGGATCAGGAAGACATCGAAGCGGCCATCCGCGCGCTGGGGCTCGACCGTCCCATTCACGAGCAGTACTGGTACTTTCTCGTCAACGCGCTCAAGGGCGATCTCGGAAAATCCTTCATCTTCGCCGAGCCCGCGCTGAAGCTCATTCTGCAGCGCATGCCGGCAACCCTCGAGCTCGCGTTTGCGGCCATGTTCCTCGCCGTGGTCATCGGTATCCCGCTCGGCGTTTTCGCGGGGCTCAGGCCGCACTCGAAAGTCAGCAAGACCATCATGGCCGGTTCGATTCTGGGTTTCAGCCTGCCGACCTTCTGGGTGGGGCTCATGTTCATCATGATCTTCGCCGTGATGCTGGGCTGGCTGCCCTCCACGGGTCGCGGCGAAACGACATCGCTGCTCGGCATTCAGGTGAGCTTCCTGACACTGGATGGTCTGAGTCATCTGCTGCTGCCGGCGCTCAATCTGGCGCTTTTCAAGATGTCGCTGGTGATTCGACTGGCGCGCGCCGGCACGCGTGAGGTTGCGCTTCAGGATTACATCAAGTTTGCCCGGGCCAAGGGCTTGAGCCCGTCCAGGGTCGTGCTCGTGCACGTCATGAAGAACATTCTGATCCCGGTGGTGACGGTGCTCGGGCTCGAGCTCGGCGGCGTCATCGCGTTTGCGGTGGTCACCGAGACCGTGTTTGCCTGGCCGGGCATGGGCAAGCTGCTCATCGACTCGATCCAGCTGCTCGATCGTCCGGTGGTCGTCGCCTATCTGATGATCACCGTTCTCATGTTCATCGTCATCAATCTGGTGGTCGACATTCTTTATTCGATCCTGGATCCGCGGGTCCGGCTGAAGGACGTGAAATCGTGAGCACGACCGGCGAGCAGGCGAGACAGGCCGCCGCCATCGCCCAGTCGGCGACCGTGCAGACGCCGCTGCGGCGTTTTCTCTCCGACTTCTTCGAAAGCAAGGTCGCGACGGCGGCCGTTGCGGTCTTTGCCATCATTCTCTTCATCGCGATCTTCGCGCCGTGGATTTCTCCGCAGAATCCCTACGATCTCATGGTGGTCGACGTCATGGACAGTCGCATGCCGCCCGGTGAGAAATCGTTGACCGGCATGACATTCGTTCTGGGAAGCGACGGCGCCGGGCGCGACATGCTGAGCGCGATCTTCTACGGGCTGCGCACGAGCCTCGGCGTCGGCGTCATGAGCGGTATCATCGCGCTCGGCATCGGCATGGCCGTCGGCCTGGCTGCGGCATACTTCGGCGGTCGCACGGACACGCTGATCATGCGCGTGGTGGATCTGCAGCTCAGCTTTCCCGCCATACTCATCGCGCTCATCCTGCTGTCCATCCTCGGCAAGGGCGTCGACAAGATCATCATCGCGCTGGTGATTGCCCAGTGGGCCTACTATGCGCGCACGGTGCGCGGCAGCGCGCTCGTCGAAAGGAGCAAGGAATACATCGAAGCCGCCACCTGCCTCGCGCTGAGCCATCGGCGCATCGTGTTTCGCCATCTGCTGCCGAACGTGCTGCCGCCGCTCATCGTCGTCGGCACGCTGCAGACCGCGCACGCCATCTCGCTGGAGGCGACGTTGAGCTTTCTCGGCGTCGGCCTGCCCCAGACGGAGCCGTCTCTCGGATTGCTCATCTCGAACGGCTTCGAGTACATGCTGAGCGGCAAGTACTGGATCAGCTTCTTCCCGGGCGTGGCGCTGCTCATCACCATCGTCTCCATCAACCTGGTGGGCGATCAGCTGCGCGACGTGCTCAATCCGAGGCTCGAGCGGTGAGTCGAGACGGCCGGGAAACGCGATACGAGCCTGCCGATGCCTGCGCGTCGGCCGCCGGCGCCGCAGCTGTCACGCGACCCGCCGGTGACACGCTCATCGTCGAGGATCTGCAGACCTGGTTCTTCACCAAGGCGGGCGTGGTCAAGGCCGTCAATGGCGTGAGCTTCGGCATCAGCAAGGGCGAGGTGATGGGTCTCGTAGGCGAGTCCGGCTCCGGCAAGTCGGTCACCGGGTTCTCGGTGCTCGGTATCGTCGATCCGCCCGGCGAGATCGTCGGCGGCAGTATCCGGTTCCAGGGGCGCGAGCTGGTCGGACTCGACGAGATCGCCATGCGCCAGATACGCGGCTCGCGCATCGCCATGATCTTCCAGGATCCGATGATGACGCTGAACCCGGTGCTGCGCATCGACACGCAGATGATCGAGGCCATCCGGGCTCACGCTCGGGTCAGCCGCGCGGCGGCCTATGCGCGCGCTCGGGAAGTGCTGCTCAAGGTCGGCATCGCGTCGCCGGACGAGCGGCTCAAGGCCTACCCGCACCAGTTCTCCGGCGGCATGCGTCAGCGTGTCGCTATCGCCATTGCACTGCTCAACGAGCCGGACCTGATCATCGCCGACGAGCCCACCACCGCGCTCGACGTCACCATTCAGGCCCAGATTCTCTACGAGGCTCAGAAGCTTTGTCGCGAGACCGGCACGGCGCTCATCTGGATCACCCACGACCTCACCGTCGTCGCCGGCCTCGCGGACCGTATCTGCGTCATGTACGCGGGACGGGACGTGGAGCAGGGAGACGTGGATGCGGTGCTCGACCATCCGATGCATCCATACACCTTCGGTCTCATCGGCTCGGTGCCGAGCCGCAATCGCCGCGGCCGGCCTCTGCACCAGATCCCGGGAATGACGCCGTCGCTTCTGAATCTGCCGCCAGGATGTGCGTTCCGCGCCCGCTGCGATCGCGCAAGCGATGAGTGCCATCGCGAGCCGCCGGTGCTCGAGTACGGCTGCGACCGCCGCGCGCGTTGCTTCCACCCGCACTTCGAGGGGCCATCGTGAGCGACAAGCCGGCGAGCGCCCCGATCCTGGAAACCCGGGGAGTGACCAAGCGATTCGTGAAGCACCTCGATCTGGCGGCGAAAATCGTGCGCCGTCTGGGTGCCGACATCAGAGAGGAGGTCGTGCAGGCCGTCGAGAACGTCGATCTCACGATCGGGCAGGGGGAGGTCGTCGGCCTCGTCGGTGAATCGGGCTGTGGCAAATCGACGCTCGGTCGCATGGTGGCGGGAATTCTCGGGCCGACGAGCGGCGAGATTCTGTTTCGCGGCGCGAGCATCCTCGAATCCGGGAACACGCAGGCGCGTGAAGCGGCGCTCAAGGTGCAGATGATTTTTCAGGATCCATTCGCATCGCTGAATCCGCGAATGCGCGTCGCCGATATCGTCGGTGAGGCGCCCCTGATCCACGGCATCATTTCCCGCCCCGAGTTCGATGACTACGTCGACGAAGTGCTGGATCGTTGCGGACTGGACGCGAGCTTCAAACGCCGCTATCCGCATCAATTTTCGGGCGGTCAGCGACAGCGAATCGGAATCGCGCGCGCTCTCGCCGTCAAGCCGGAGTTCATCGTCTGCGACGAGTCCGTGGCGGCGCTGGACGTGTCGATTCAGGCGCAGATTCTCAACCTGTTCATGGAGCTGCGCGAGGGTCTGGATCTCACCTATCTGTTCATCAGCCATGACCTCGGCGTCGTCGAGCATTTGAGCGACCGCGTCGTCATCATGTATCTCGGACGCGTGGTAGAGAGCACGACGACCGAGGCGTTGTTCGACCAGCCGAATCATCCGTATACGCAGGCGTTATTGCGTGAAGTGCCTCGCCTCGAGAGCCGGCACTCGGAGTTTCTTCCCATCAAGGGCGAGATTCCGTCGCCGCTGGATCCCCCCAGCGGTTGTCATTTTCATCCTCGTTGCCCTCATGCGATGCCGCGATGTCGCAGCGAAACGCCGCTGCTGAAGGAAATCCGTCCGGGATGGTTGTCGGCCTGTCATCTGAATGATTGAAGTCCCCGTCTTTCCATGCCTCACGTGATCTCGAATGTTCTCGAGCGCTTCGATCCCGACAGCTCATTTGTGCCGGTCGTCTTCGATTCTCCCCATAGCGGTAACGTTTATCCCGAGGATTTCGCTCACAGCATCGAACGAATTCATCTGCGGCGCACAGAGGACGCATTCATCGACGAGCTATTCGAGGACGCGCCGCGCCACGGCGCCACGCTGCTTTGCGCGCTGTTTCCCCGCAGCTACGTGGATCCGAACAGGTCCCCGGACGACATCGATCCCTCGATGCTTCAGGGCGCCTGGCCGTATCGGGCCAATCCCGGCGAGAAAGCGAGACTCGGCATCGGGCTCATACCCGTCAAAGAGCCCGGCGGCGTCGTCTACGATCGTGCGCTGAGTGTCGAGGAGGCGTGTCGTCGACTCGATGATTATTACTGGCCGTATCACCGCGAGCTCGAGCAGGTTCTCGACCGCGCGCAGCAGCGCGCAGGCTCTTTCTGGCACGTCAACTGCCATTCGATGCCGGCGCTGAGCACCAGCGTGTCGCCGGAGGGACCGGGAGTGCCGCGGCCCGATTTCTGCCTCGGCACGCGTGACGGCACGACCTGCGACAGCGCATTCACGGAGCTCGTCGAAAGGTTTCTCTCGAATCTCGGCTACTCGGTCACCATCGATGACCCGTATAAAGGCGCAGAGATCGTGCGTCGCTACTCCGATCCCATGCACGGCCGGCACAGCCTGCAGATCGAGATCAACCGTCGCCTTTACATGGACGAGGCGAGCATCAGCCGCAACGAAGGCTATCGGGCGCTCAAGGCCGATATCGGGCGCCTGGTGGAGACGATCTGCGATTTCGCCCGCGCGCGCAGCGGCCCCCGGCAGCTCTGATCAGGCAGCCTTGGGGAAATCCAGGGACACGTCGAGACCCGGTTCGCCGTCGAGCCGGATGCTCCCCTTGTGCAGCCGGACCACCGCCTCGACGAGGCTCAAGCCCAGACCGTTGCCGGGCGTATGGCGGCTCTGCTCCAGGCGGAAGAAGCGCTTGAAGACCTTGCCCCTGGCGTTCTCGGGAATGCCTGGTCCGCTGTCGCTGATACGGATTCGCGGGCCGGCGACGCCGTTCTCCAGGCTCACTCGAATCTCGCCGTTCGGCGGCGTGTACTTGATGGCGTTGTCGAGAAGATTGGCGAAGGCCTGGAAGAGCAGATCCCGATCGCCGCGAACGACACTGACATCTTTGGAGACCGTCACCTCGAGCTGCTGGTTCTTGTGCTCCGCGAGCGGCTCGTACAGCTCGGTCACGTCTCGCAGCAAATCGTCGAGCGCGACGTTCTCGAAAGCGGCTCTGCGCCGGCCGGACTCGATGCTTGCGATGCGCAGCAAGGCGTTGAAGGTCGCGAGCAAGCCATCGGCGTCTGCAAGCGCCGCATCGACGGTGCGCTTGTCGACGCTGGCGTTGGCGCTCAGCGCCTCGAGCCGGTTGCGCAACCTCGTCAGCGGCGTGCGCAGGTCGTGGGCAACGTTGTCTGTGACGCGACGCACGTCTTTCATCAGCTGCTCGATGGTATCCAGCATTCCGTTGAGATTGTCGGCAAGCTGATCGAAATCGTCGTCGGTGCTGCGCGTCGGGATGCGTTGTGAAAGATCGCCGTGCATGATGCGGCGACTCGTTTCGTTGATGGCTTCGAGCCGGCGCATGGTGCTGCGTGAGAGCAAATAACCGCCCGCGAGGGCCATCATGACGGTTATCGCCAGGCCCCACGCGATAGCTCGAACGATCAGGTTGCGCGTCGCTTCGAGCGCATTCATGTCGCGGCCGACCAGCAATCGGTAACCGCCGCGAAGGGTGAAGGGGCGAGCCCTGGCGCGATGCGTCACATCGCCATCGTCGGTGGTCTGCTCGAGGTTGAAATTCAGCCAGCCGTTGCTGTCCGGCGCGACCCGCGGCCACCGATCGAGATTGCCGATGAGCGGCTTGAGCTGACTGTCGGTGAGCAGGTAGACGGCGTCGCCATTCGGCTTGCGGGAGATGCGCTCGTCGATGGAGCGAATCAAGCCGTCCAGCCCGGAGATCCCGTAGCGCTCGGCGAGTCCCGTGACCTCGGCCTCGATGGTGTCGTCGGTCTGCAGCGCCATGTAGCCGGCGGTCGACCCGTAGATGAAAACCAGCAGCACGGCCACCGACGCTCCGAACAGCGCCATGTAGAGCAGCGCGAGTCGAAACGTCGAGCTGCGCAGCAGGTGCGCGAGCCGCACTCAGGCAGCCTCTATGCTCAGCTTGTAGCCGGCGCCGCGCACCGTGTGCAGCAGCGGTCGATCGAATCCACGATCGATCTTGCTGCGAAGCCGGCTCACGTGCACGTCGATGACGTTGGTCTGGGGATCGAAGTGATAGTTCCACACGCCCTCGAGAAGCATGGTGCGCGTGACTACCTGGTCGACATGCCGCATGAGAAACTCGAGAAGGCTGAATTCGCGCGGCTGCAGGCGGATCAGCTTTCCGGCGCGCTTGACCACCCGCGACAGCAGGTCGAGCTCGAGGTCGCCGACCTTCAACGCAGTATCCGGCGGGCCGCTCTCGCGCCGGCGCGCCAACGCCTCGAGGCGGGCCAGCAGCTCACTGAATGCGAAGGGCTTTACCAGATAATCGTCGCCGCCGGCGTGCAGGCCGGTGACGCGATCATCCACGTCACCGAGCGCGCTCAGAATCAGCACCGGCGTGCTTTTTCCCGACGCTCGCAGGGCCTTGACCAGTGAAAGCCCGTCGAGCCCCGGCAGCATGCGGTCCACGACCATCACGTCGTAGTCGCTTTCGAGGGCGAGAAACAATCCGTCTTTGCCGTCGTCGGCGTTATCCACCGTGTGGCCGCTCTCGCCGAGACCCTTGACCAGGTAGTCCAGGGTCTCCTTGTCGTCCTCAATGACCAGTGTGCGCATGGCTTGAGTCCTCCGGTCGATACTCCATCAGACACCTTGCGGGGCGGAAAATTCCCGGGCCGGGGGAGCCGTCTCCCCCGGCCCGGTGGTTCGGTCAGCTTCTCTTCAGCGGCACCGCCACGAAGCGGCTCACGCCTTCGCGCTTGACCAGGAGCAGCACCGTCTTTCGCTGCTCGCCGGCTGCGCGACGGACCTCGCTGACGACCTCATCGGGCATGGTCACCCGCGTGCGGCCGACCCGGGTGATAACGTCACCGCGCTGCAGTCCCTGCTCCGCTGCCGGGCCGTCGCGATCGACGTCGACGACGAGCACCCCGACCTCGTCATCGGACAGGCGATAACGCTGCTTCGCTTCCGAAGACAGGGTGCTCAGTGAGAGACCGAGCCCGGTCGTGGCCTGCTCCTCGGCGTCCTGCCCGCGCATGGCGAGCACCTCCTCGCCGGGCATGCTTCCGAGCTCCACGGCAAGGGACTTGCGTTCCCCGTCGCGCCAGACCTTCACGGTGACGATGTCGCCTTTATCGGTTCCGGCCACCATTTTCGGCAGCGCCCTGGCGTTCTCGACCTGCGCGTCATTGAACTCGACGATGACGTCGCCCGGTTTGAAGCCGGCACGATCGGCGGGGCTGCCGGGCTCCACCGAAGCCACCAGCGCACCTTTCTGAGTCTCGAGACCCATGCTCTCGGCCAGTGATTCGTCGATGCTCTGAATGTGCACGCCGAGCCAGCCGCGACGGACGCGACCATCGTTCCTGAGCTCCGCGATGACGGGCTCGGCCAGGGACGATGGGATGGCGAAGCCGATGCCGACGTTGCCGCCGCTCGGGGAGAAGATCGCGGTATTGATTCCGACTACGCGACCGCTGGCGTCAAAGAGGGGTCCGCCTGAATTACCGCGGTTGATGGGTGCATCGATCTGAAGATAGTCGTCGTAGGGTCCCGACTGAATGTCCCGGCCACGGGCGGAGATGATGCCGGCGCTCGCCGATTTGCCGAGACCGAACGGGTTACCGACCGCAACCACCCAATCGCCGACCCTGGCCTTGTCGGAATCCCCGAAGCGCACGAAGGGAAGCTCCTTGGAGCTCTCGATCTTCAGCAGGGCGAGGTCCGTCTTCGGGTCACGCCCCTTGATCGCGGCCTCGTGGCGACTGCCGTCATGGAGGATCACCGTGACCTCCCCGGCACCATCGATGACGTGATTATTGGTGACGACCCAGCCCTGCGCATCGACGATGAACCCCGAGCCCATGCCCTGCATGGGCGGGGCCGGCATGCCGCGTGGAATCCCCTGCTTGAAATGCTCCTCGAAGAACTTCTGCATCGGTGACCCCTCGGGCCACTCGAACTGCTCGCCGAGATTCGTCGTCTGCTCGTTCATCGGCCTGTTGCTGACGATGCTCACGACCGCCGGCTGCACGGCCTCGATCAGCGTGGCGAAGCTCGGCGGTGCGATCTGCACCGATGCCGGGGGAATGCTCTGGTCGAGCGGTGCGGCCGCCGCGTTGGCATTCTGCGTCGGCACGCCGAAGTGCAGCGCAGCCGCCACCGCCGCCGCGACCGCGGTGGTGGCAAACAGGGTCTGTCTGCCGGGTACGCGCCTGCGGGCGCCACTAACTGGTTGTTTGTTCATGATGACGAGACTCCTCAATGGGTTGAAAAGACCTCGGGCCATCGCACCAACGGTACACCCCGGGGGGCGCTTGCGCGGTCGCCAATGGCCGTTGTCGTCGGACGATAAGCCGGGTGGAATGACCAGGCGCTTTCCCGGGGGTGAAAGTTTGGTAAGGATCGGAGTCTGTCTGGCCGGCGCAGGCAGGCGCCGGTATTCTAGACGCCTGTGTGCCCCCTGCGAGATGGCCCCGTGTTGGAAGTGAGCTATCCGGTCAACATCGAGGCGCCGGACATTACCCCCTACCGCGAGGGCAATACCGGTGTCGAGTACGTGACGACCTTCGACAGCGGCAAGTCGGGCCCACATGTCATGTTGAGCGCCGTGGTGCATGGCAACGAGCTGTGCGGCGCCATCGCCCTCGATTATCTGCTGCGTCACGAGGTGCGCCCCATCGCGGGGCGCCTCACATTCGCATTCATGAACGTGTCGGCTTTCGAGCGCTTCGACCCGGCTAATCCTACCCTGTCGCGTTACGTGGACGAGGACTTCAACAGGCTTTGGTCGCATGAGGTTCTCGAGAGCGACCGCGACAGTGCCGAGCTTCGGCGGGCGAGGGCCGTGCGGCCCATCGTGGACCAGGTCGACTACCTGCTCGACATCCACTCCATGCAGCACTCGACGGTGCCGCTCATGATGTGCGGGCCCCTCGAGAAGGGCCGGCGGCTCGCGAGAGAGCTCGCTTCCCCGGAGCACGTGGTCAGCGATGCGGGCCACGCAGCGGGGCCACGCATGCGTGACTACCGGGCCTTTGCGGACGCTTCGAGCGAGCGTAATGCGCTGCTCGTGGAGTGCGGACAGCACTGGGATTCGGCGAGCGTCGCCGTGGCGAAGGAGATATCGCTGCGCTTTCTGGCCCGCTACCAGGTCGTCGATCCCGCCTTCGTCGAGGAGCACCTGACGGCCATACCGCCCCGGCAGCAGCGTCTCATCGAGGTCACGGGCCCGATCACCATCGAAACCGACAACTTCCGTTTCACAGAAAGCTTCAGCGGCATGGAGGTCATCGAGAGGGAGGGCACGCTCATCGGTTGGGACGGCTCCAGGGAAGTGCGCACGCCCTACGACAACTGCGTGCTCATCATGCCGTCGCGACGCCTGCGCAGGGGCGAGTCGGCGGTGCGTCTGGGGCGCTACTCCGCGTGAGCGGCTGTTCGGGCCTCGCCGGCGCTAACGGACGTCGTCGAAAAAGCGCAGGCTGAAGCCGGGCAGGGGCCTGCCGAGGCTCACGCAGAGCAGTATCACCGCCACGCGTGCAAGGCTTTTCCACACGCCTTGCTCGAGGAACTTGCGCGCGTCGGTGACCACTGCCGGCTCGAGAAGCACCGGGCGGGTGTGCCGCACGAGGAGCTCACAGAAGCGAACGTCTTCCAATCGCTGCACGTCCGGGAAGCCGCCGAGGCGTGTGAACAACGAGCGACGCACGAACATCGCCTGATCGCCGAAGATGATCCGCGACCGGCGGCAGCGGATGTTGTCGAGCAGGGAAACGAGCCAGAGGCCGAAGCCGCGACCCGAGAAGCGGTGCAGGAAGCCTCCCGCGGACACTTCCTCGGGTAGCTCGGCAATGCGCGAGAGCGCGTGCTCGGGCAGGAGCGTGTCGGCGTGCAGGAAAAGCAGCCATTCGCCGTGTGCCGTGCGCGCGCCCGCGTTCATCTGTGAGGCACGTCCCTTGGGCGCCTCGACGATACGCAGCGCCGGATAGCGCCGGGCGATGCGGGTGGTGGCGTCGATGCTGCCGCCGTCGGCGAGGATGACCTCCGGCTCGCCGGGCTGGGAGAAAAGACGATCGAGGGTCACGGGCAGCGCCCTCTCCTCGTTGTAAGCCGGTATGACGACGGAGATCAGCGGTTTTGACGCTTGCCAATCGGTCTGATCTGGAGTATTCGAATACATCGGGTCGAGGTTTATCTCCACGGAGAAGAGGCAATGAC
Source organism: Gammaproteobacteria bacterium (assembly GCA_011775625.1). Classification (GTDB taxonomy): domain Bacteria; phylum Pseudomonadota; class Gammaproteobacteria; order HK1; family HK1; genus JAABYT01. The sequence continues at coordinate 45,289 of JAABYT010000058.1, forward strand.
TATAAGCGTCGGAGAGCGAATTCCCAATGTCGTCATGAATGAGATGGGCGAGGAAGGTCCGGTCGAGCTCACCAGCGAAGCCCTGTTTGCCGGCAAGAAGGTGGTCCTGTTCGCGCTCCCCGGGGCGTTCACGCCCACCTGCTCGAAGGCGCATCTACCGGGGTTCGTCGCCAACGCCGACAAGATCAGGGCCAAGGGAGTCGATGACATCGTCTGCCTGTCGGTGAACGACGCCTGGGTCATGGATGCCTGGGGCAAGGATCAGAATGCCGAAGAGATTCACATGGTGGCGGACGGAAGCGCCAATTTTACCCAGGCCGTGGGGCTGGTGCTGGACCGGACGGCGGGCGGAATGGGCATACGTTCGCAGCGCTACGCCATGATTGTCGACGACGGGGTGGTCACGGCGTTGAACGTGGAGGAGCCCGGAAAATTAGAAAAGAGCAGCGCCGAGGCAGTGCTGGCGCAGCTCTAGTCACGCTTTTGCGGAGGCGAGCCTGTCGGCCCTGCGCGTCGTTTCCGGCAGGCGGAAGCGGGTCGTGCAGCGCATGACCAGATCCACGGCCGTGGCAAGGCTCACGCGGTGCCCGCAGGAGACATAGATCGGCTTGACGCCGGCGCGGCTGCGCAGCACCGCGCCGATGACCTCGTCCTCGTGGATGAGCGGCGCCCAGTCGCCCCTGCGCGCGCCCGGCTCGTCGTGACTGCCGACCAGGCGTTTCTTGGCCACGCCGATGCTCGGCAGATCGGTGAGCACACCCAGATGGCAGGCGATGCCGAAGCGGCGCGGGTGTGCCACGCCCTGGCCGTCGCACAGCAGCACGTCCGGCAGCTGTGCGAGCCGCTCGAGCGCGGCGAGAATGGCCGGCGCCTCGCGGAATGACAGGAGCCCCGGCACGTAGGGGAAGCGGGTCGGCTCGGTGACGACTGCCTGCTCGACGGGCTCGAGTCCGGGGAAGGTCAGCAGCGCGACTGCGGCGCGGGTGAGGCCCTTGTTTTTGTCGAAGCCGACATCGACGCCGGCCACGGTGTCGATGGCGCCGAGCCGATCCGACGTCTCCACCATTCGACGCAGATGCTCCTGAATCCCGCGGGCCTCGCGGGGGGAAACCTCCCAGGCGTGTTGGTGGTGCAATTTGAGCATCGCGGTCTTCGAATGGTGGG
>JAABYT010000058.1:46464-57281 GCA_011775625.1 Gammaproteobacteria bacterium
CCGATTGCGATTCGCGCGAAAGTTGGGACAGACAATGAGCTTGATACACGGAATTCTTACGAAGCGTGCATGCTTCGGCTTCGGACTCACGCTGCTTCTGATCGCTGCGCAGCCGACGAGCGCGACGCATCTGATCGATCACCGGTACACGGTCTGGGGCGAGGTCAAGTACCCGGACGGCTCGCCCGCGGCGGATCTGACCGTTCGGCTGCTGATAAAGGACGGAGCGCCACTCGGCCAGGTGGCGACCGACGGGCAGGGACGTTACCGTATCCTTTTGCACGTGCACAACGAGGATCTTTATAAAGTGTTCGACATGAAGGTCAACGAGGTCACGCGCAAGGTGAGAATTCTGTTCAACCCTTCCGACGCGGAGACCGAGCGCGGTCAACGCATCGACCTGGTAGTGAAACACGAGGACCAGCCCGGGACCTCGTCGACCCAGAGCCAGTAGTCTTCTCCACATCCGGCATCGCGAGAGCCCATGCGAATCTACGGCGTCGATTTCACCAGTGCCCCGCGGCGCGAGAAGCCCATTACCTGCGCCGTCGCCACGCTGCTCGAGGAAGTCCTGCACATCGAGGGCCTGGTGGTTTTCGAATGCTTCGACACGTTCGAGAATTTCCTCGGCAGCCCCGGACCGTGGATGGCGGGCATGGATTTCCCATTCGGCCAGCCGAGGCAGCTACGCCGCAACATGGGCTGGCCGGACAGCTGGGAGGAGATCGCGCGGCTCGTCGGGGCGATGAGCCCGGACGATTTCGAACGTCTGCTGACGGAGTACCGCGATGCGCGCGTGCCCGGGGACAAGCACCACCGGCGCGACACCGACGTGCTCGCTCACTCCCAGAGCCCTATGACGCTCTACGGGGTCCCGGTCGGCAAAATGTTCCACAGGGGCGTGCCGCTGCTCGAGCGCAGCCGCGTCAACATCATCCCGTGCCGGCCGCTCAATAAGGATCGCTACGTGGTGGAGGCGTACCCGGCGCTGGTCGCGCGCCGATACATCGGGCGGAGCAAATACAAGAGCGACGATCGGCGCCAGAAGACGCCGGAGCGCGAGCACGCGCGCCGCGAGCTCATCGATTTCCTCGATGGGCCCCGTCTCGGCGAGGACTTCGGCTTGACCCTGGACCTTCCCCACGGTCTCACCGAGGAGTTCATCGCCGATCCGAGCGGCGACCGGCTCGACGCTCTGCTCTGCACGATTCAGGCTGCCTGGTCGTGGAACCAGCGCGACGAGAATTTCGGCATGCCCAAAGGGGTCGATGCGGCCGAAGGCTGGATCATGGACCCCGGGCTGCTGCGGGAGTCCCCGTTCGCGCCGGTGCGCACCCTCGGCGGTGGCGCGCCGCCCGTGGCGAGCAGCGGCAAGCGCAGCACTCGCCGCTAGATTACGCCCTTGTCCTGCAACGCGGCGATGCGCGCGTCGTCGTAGCCGATCTCAGTGAGAATTTCCCGGCTGTGCTCGCCATGCCCCGGCGCGTGCCGATCGACGCTGAAAGTGAAGTCGCTCATGTGCACGGGGAAAGCGATCTGATCGGCGCCGGCGCCGCCGCTCTCGGCGTCGACGATCATGCCCCGNNCAGTCCACGCCGGCGAGGCGCTCGGTCCACTCGTCGCGGCTCGCGGATGCGAAGATCGCCGCCACTTCCGCGCGCACCCGGTCCGCCTGCGCGCCGCTCACCAGGTGGTGCCCGCCGAGGTCGGGCCGTCCGACGGCCTCGCAGAAGGCACGCCAGAACTTCTCCTCGAGCGCGCCGAGCGCCATGTAGCCGCCGTCGGACGTCTCGTAGATGCCGTAGCAGGGAAGGCCGCCGCTCAGCGCGTCGCCGCCGCGCGGCCTGGCTTCGCCTTCGGCGTTGACGCGGGCGAAGGCGGCGACGCTGTGGGCGAACGTGCAGTCGGTCATGGAGACGTCCACGTAGCGTCCGGTGCCGCTTCGCTGGGCGTCGACCAGCGCCGCGAGAATGCCCATGACAGCGCTCAGCGTGCCGCCGAGAAGATCGGCGATCTGGAAGTTGAGCAGCGACGCCGGGCCATCCCTCGGGCCCGACTGATGCAGCACGCCGGCATAGCCGCAGTAGTTGATGTCGTGACCGGCCACGTCGCGCAACGGGCCGTCCTGCCCGTAGCCGGAGATGGCGCAGTAAACGATGGCCGCGTTGTGCGCGCGCACGCGCGGGTAATCGGTGCCGAGCCTCGCCATGACCCCGGGGCGAAAGCCCTCGATGATGACGTGGGATCGCGCAGCCAGGTCCATGAAGGTCTGCACGCCCTCGGGCTGCTTCAGATCCAGCTTGAGGCCGCGCTTGTTGCGGTTGACGAGATCGAAAATCGGGGCGACGCCCGCCTTGTCGTCGGCCCGGCGCTGACGCGCATAGTCGCCCGCGCCCGGGTCTTCGATCTTGATGACGTCCGCGCCCATGTCCGCCAGGTGCAGACCGCACATGGGGCCGGGGAGGAGCCTGGTCAGATCCAGAACGCGGATGTCGGAGAGCGGCTTACTGCTCACGGCGAGTCAGGTCAGAGGCGTTGCCGCTCTCAGCCGGATTTTTGCAGCTCGGCGTCGAGCTCCGGAAGCGCCTTGAACAGATCCGCCACCAGGCCGTAGTCGGCGACCTGGAAGATGGGCGCTTCCTCGTCCTTGTTGATGGCGACGATGACCTTGCTGTCCTTCATGCCGGCGAGATGCTGGATGGCGCCCGAGATGCCGACGGCCAAGTAGAGATCCGGGGCCACCACCTTGCCGGTCTGGCCGACCTGATAGTCGTTGGGGACGTAGCCGGCATCGACCGCCGCCCGGGATGCGCCGATGGCCGCATTCAGCCGATCGGCGATGCCTTCCAGGAGCTTGAAGTTCTCGCCGCTCTGCATACCTCGTCCACCGGACACCACGACCCGCGCCGAGGTGAGCTCCGGGCGCTCGGACACCGTGAGGTCCTCGCCGACAAAGCTCGAGATTCCGGGATCGTCGACGGGCGCCAGCGACTCGATATCGGCGCTGCCGCCTTCGGTGGCGGCGTCCTCGAAAGCCGTCATGCGGATGGAGACGAGCTTGACGGCATCGCTCGATTTCACCGTGGCGATGGCGTTGCCCGCATAGATGGGGCGTACGAAGGTGTCGGCATCCTTGATCTCGATGACATCGGTGATCGACGACACGTCGAGCAGCGCCGCAGCCCTCGGAAGAAAGTTCTTGCCGAACTTGTCGGCGGGTGTCAGCACGTGGCTGTACTCGCCGGCGAGCCCGGCGACGAGCGCCGCCAGCGATTCGGCCAGACCATGGGCGTAGCGCGCGTCGTCGGCGCAGCGCACCTTGGTCACGCCGGCGACCTTTGCAGCCTGCTGCGCCGCGCCCGTGCAGCCTGCACCGGCCACCAGCATGTGCACGTCGTCGCCGAGCTGGGTGGCGGCGGTAACGGTGTTGAGAGTCGCGGCGCCGAGACTCTCGTTGTCGTGTTCGGCTACGACCAGCACGCTCATTCAGATCACCTTGGCTTCATTGCGGAGCTTTTCCACGAGCGCCTGCACGCTCTCGACGCGGATGCCGGCCTTGCGTTTGGGCGGCTCGACGACCTCGACGACGGTGACGCGCGGCGTCACGTCGACGCCGAGCTCCGCGGGCGTCAGCGTTTCCATGGGCTTTTTCTTCGCCTTCATGATGTTGGGGAGCGACGCGAAGCGCGGCTCGTTCAGGCGCAGGTCCGTGGTGATGACGGCCGGCAGCTTCAGCTTGACGATTTCGAGACCGCCGTCGACCTCGCGCGTCACGTTGACGCTGTCAGTCTCGAACTCGAGCTTTGATGCAAACGTGCCCTGGGGCCAGCCGAGAATCGCCGCCAGCATCTGGCCGGTCTCGGAATGATCGCCGTCGATAGCCTGCTTTCCGACGATGACGAGCCCCGGCGACTCGCGCTCGACGAGGGCCTTCAGGAGCTTGGCCACGGCGAGCGGCTCGAGCTCCTCCTCGGTCTGCACCAGGATGCCGCGGTCGGCGCCCATGGCCAGCGCGGTGCGGATGGTCTCCTGACACCGATCGATGCCCATGGACACCGCCACGATCTCCTCGGCGGTGCCCGCTTCCTTGAGCCGCAGGGCTTCCTCGACCGCGATCTCGTCGAACGGATTCATGGACATCTTGACGTTGCTGGTCTCGACGCCGCTGCCGTCCGCCTTGACCCGAACCTTGACGTTGTAGTCGATGACTCTCTTGACCGCGACCAGAATCTTCATGACCGATGCTCTACCGGACCCGCTGCCTGCTCCGAAGGAACGCGAAGGGTAGTACGTTGAGCAGGGCGACGCAATCGCGTTTCCCCGGAAAATAAAGGCTTTTCTGCCGATCTTGCGCCGCGCTTGCCCGCGTCAGGTGGGCCGGGGAAAATGTGCCCCCTTCGGCGTGTTTGCAATGCTGGGAGGTGCGCGGTGGACCGGGAGTCCATGGAGTTCGACGTCGTCATCGTAGGCGCGGGACCCTCGGGTCTCGCGACCGCCATTCGGCTGCGCCAGCTGTGCCAGGAGCACGGCACCGAGCTCAGCGTGTGCATCGTCGAGAAAGGTTCGGAGGTGGGCGCGCACATCCTGTCCGGCGCGGTGCTCGAGCCGCGCACGCTCGAGGAGCTTGTGCCGAACTGCAAAGAGCTCGGTGCGCCCCTCAACACGCCCGTCAGCGAGGATCGCTTTCTGTTCCTGACACGCACCGGCGCGTTGCGGCTGCCGACCCCGCCGCAGATGCGCAATCACGGCAACTACATCATCAGTCTCGGCAATCTTTGCCGCTGGATGGGCGAGCAGGCCGAGAGTCTCGGTGTCGAGATCTTCCCGGGCTTTGCCGCGGCAGAGGTCCTTTACGACGACTCGGGCAGCGTGCGCGGCGTCGCCACCGGTGACATGGGCGTCGGCAGGAACGGCGAGCCGAAGGCCAGCTTCGAGCCCGGGGTCGAGCTGCTCGCGCGCCAGACGGTGTTCGCGGAAGGCTGCCGGGGCTCGTTGACCAAGACGCTTTTCGAGCGCTTCGGGCTGCGCGAAGGGGTCGATCCCCAGACCTACGCCATCGGCATCAAGGAGCTGTGGGAGATCGATCCCGCCAGGCATCGGCAGGGGCAGGTGATTCACACGGTCGGGTGGCCCATGGACCGCTCCACCTACGGCGGGTCCTTTGTCTACCATCTCGAGGACAACCAGGTCGCCATCGGCTTCGTCATCGGTCTCGACTACGAGAACCCTCATCTGAGCCCCTTCGACGAGATGCAGCGCTTCAAGACCCATCCGCGCATCCGTCCGATGCTCGAGGGCGGCCGGCGGCTCGCCTACGGCGCGCGGGCGCTCAACGAGGGCGGCTTTCAGTCCATTCCGAAGCTCACCTTTCCCGGCGGGCTGCTGGTCGGCGATACCGCAGGTTTCCTGAACGTGCCCAAGATCAAGGGCACGCACACGGCGATGAAGTCGGGCATGGTGGCGGCGGAGACCCTTCATGCGGCGCTCACCGGCGGCGATGCCGGCCCCCGCGAGCTCGAGGCGTACCCGCAACGACTGCGCGAGACGTGGCTCTGGGAGGAGCTTCGCCGCGTGCGCAACATTCGCCCGGCGTTTCGCTGGGGGCTGTGGGGCGGTCTCGTGTACGGCGGCATCGACACCTATCTTCTGCGCGGGCGTGCGCCGTGGACCCTGCACCACCACGCCGATCACGAGCGCTTGAAGAAGGCCAGCGAGTGCCCGGTCATCGAGTACCCGAAGCCGGACGGCGAGGTGAGCTTCGACAAGCCCTCATCGGTATATCTTGCAAACACCGTGCACGACGAGGATCAGCCGGTGCATCTGCGATTAGAGGATCCGGACGTGCCGATTCGGATCAATCTCGCCGAGTACGCGGCGCCCGAGGAACGTTTCTGTCCGGCGGGTGTTTACGAGATCGTCGGCGAAGCCGAGGACCGGCATCTGCAGATCAACGCTCAGAACTGCGTGCACTGCAAGACCTGTGACATCAAGGACTTCACGCAGAACATAAACTGGGTGACGCCTGAAGGCGGCAGCGGCCCGAACTATCCTAATATGTAATCCAGGGCGCGAGTATCGCGCGCCGGGCCGCGCGAAAAACAGGAAAGAGATTCATGGCGATATACAGAGCACCCATCCGCGACATGCAGTTCGTCATCCACGAGCTGCTCGACGCGCAGAGTTGTTTTGCGGAGCTGCCCGGTGGCGAGGAAGCCAGTGCAGACATCATCGACTCGATTCTCGAGGAAGGCGCGAAGCTCTGCGAGAGCATCGTCTTCCCGACCAATCGCACCGGTGACGTGGAAGGTTGCCGACTGGACGACGGCCAAGTGCGCACGCCGAGCGGATTCAAGGAGGCCTACGAGGCTCTTTGCACCGGCGGCTGGATGGGGCTCGCCTGCGACCCGGAGTATGGGGGCCAGGGACTTCCGCACACGCTCAGCGTCTTCTTCGAGGAAATGCTGCAGTCGAGCAACATGTCACTCGCGCTCTACCCGGGGCTGACGCGCGGCGCCTACGTGGCCATTCGCGCCCACGGCAGCGACGAGATGAAGCGCACGTATCTGCCCAAGCTCGTCGACGGCAGCTGGACGGGTGTCATGTGTCTCACCGAATCCCACGCAGGCACGGATCTCGGCATGCTGCGCACGCGGGCGGTGCCGGACGGCGACGGCAGCTATCGCGTGAGCGGCACCAAGATCTTCATCAGCGGCGGTGATCAGGACCTCACCGAGAACATCGTGCATCTCGTCCTCGCGCGCCTGCCGGATGCCCCGGAGGGCGTGAAGGGCATCAGCATGTTCCTGGTGCCCAAGTATCTGGTCAACGCGGACGGCTCGCTCGGAGAACGCAACACGTTCTCGTGCGGCTCCATCGAGCACAAGATGGGCATCAAGGGCGCATCGACCTGCGTGATGAACTACGAAAACGCCGTGGGCTACCTCATCGGCGAGCCGCACAAGGGATTGCAGGCCATGTTCTCGATGATGAACCACGAGCGGCTGATGGTGGGACAGGAAGGATTGTCTCAGGCCGAGGTCGCCTATCAGAGCGCCGCCGACTACGCACGCGAGCGCATTCAGGGGCGCGCGCTCAGCGGCGTGAAGTCGCCGGACCAGCCTGCCGACCCGATTATCGTGCATCCGGACGTGCGCCGGATGCTGCTCACGGGCAAGGCCTGCAATGAGGCGGCGCGGGCCCTGCTCGGCTGGGTGTCGCTTCAGGTCGACATCGCCGAGCGCCACCCCGACGCCGGCATGCGCGAGCATGCCGAGGATCTGGTGGCCCTGTTCACGCCGGTCATCAAGGCGTACTTCACCGACTACGGTAACGAGGTCTGCAATCTATCCATGCAGGTATTCGGCGGCCACGGATACATCAGTGAGTGGGGCATGGAGCAGCTCGTTCGCGATTCGCGCGTCGCGCAGATCTACGAGGGCGCGAACGGTATTCACGCTCTCGATCTCGCCGGTCGCAAGCTCAGCATGCACGAAGGACGACTGATCAAGCGCTATCTCAAGATCCTCGAGGACTTCGTCGCCGAGCATCGCCAGGACAAGAAGCTCGACGAGTTCATCGCGCCGCTCTCGGGCGCCGTCGCCGCCCTCGAGGACGCCACCCGCTGGCTCGCCAAGGCGCGGATGGAAGATCCGGACGAGATCGGCGCGGCATCGTACGATTACTTGAGACTGATGGCGCTTGTCTCGTTCGGCTACATGTGGGCTCGCTCAGCGGCGATCGCGACGGGCAAGGTCGAAGGCGACAACACGGGTTTCTACCAGGCCAAGCTCACCACCGCCCGATTCTTCATGAAAAGACTGCTCCCTCAGACCACGGCGCTCGTTGCAACGCTGCGTGCAGGCAGCCGCAGCCTGATGGAATTGCCGGCGGAATCTTTCTGATTCGGCGCGGATGACGGATCCACGCGACGAGATCGACGTCGAGACGCGCAGCCAGCTGCTGGAAGCCGCCCTCGAGCTTGCGGATCTTTGCGCAGAGACCACGGCATCGATCGTGGGCTCGGGCTTCGAGGTGTCGTTGAAAGCCGACGAGAGCCTCGTCACCACGGCCGATGTGGAGACCGAGCGCGTATTTCGGGCGCGTGTCGCAGAACGTTTTCCTCACATGGGGATTCTCGGCGAGGAGCTCGGCGACAGCGATCCGGATTCGGACTACCGGTGGATCATCGACCCCATTGACGGCACGGCAGAGTTCGCGCGACACGTGCCTCTCTACGGCTGCATCATCGGGCTGCATTACAGGCAACGACCGCTGGTCGGCGTGATCGACCACAGGGCCATGCATCTCAGATGTCACGGCGCTTACGGACTCGGCGCATTCGCCAACGGCGAGCGCGTGCGCATCGATGACTGGCCGAGCGGCCGGGCAGCGGACAGCGCGCGCGTTGGTATGCCGTCACGTGCGAGTTTTCTCAAGCCCACCGAAGCCGGCCGTGTGTTCAGCGCCATCGTAGACGCCTATCCGAACTTCCGCGCCTACCATACCTGCTATGCGCACACGCTCGCGGTCATCGGCGGACTCGACGCCGCCATGGAGTGGGACACGCCCCTGTGGGATCTGGGCGCTACGCAGGTCCTCATCGAAGAGGCCGGTGGTCGCTACCATTGCATGAGGGAGATCGACATTCCCGGCAAGGGACGCCATTATGCCGCTGTTTTCGGAAAGCCCGCAGTGGTGTCGGACATCGCGAGGATTGCCGGCGAAGTAATCTGAGCCATGCAGAACTTCACCCCCGTGTCTGCTCTGATTGGCGGTGGGCTCATCGGGCTCGGCGCCGCCGTGTTATTGCTCTTCAACGGCCGCATTGCCGGCATCAGCGGGATCGTGGGTGAGCTGTTGAGACCCGTGCGAGGGGATTGGGTCTGGCGCATCGCATTCGTGCTCGGCCTGCTCGCGGGTCCGGTCCTCCACCAGCTGTTTGCCGCGCAACCGCTCAGCATCACCATCCATGCACAGCTGCCGGTTCTGGTGATCGCGGGCTTTCTGGTCGGCTTCGGCACCAATCTCGGCTCCGGTTGCACCAGCGGTCACGGCGTGTGCGGCATGGCGCGGCTCTCTCCGCGTTCCATCGTCGCGACCGGGATCTTCATGACGGCGGGTGTGGTCACGGTGTATGTCGTGCGCCACGTGGTGAGCTGACGTGCGCCGCACGCTTGTCGCCTTCCTCGCCGGCAGCCTCTTCGGAGTCGGGCTGACGGTTTCCCGTATGATCGATCCCGCCAAGGTTCTCGGCTTCCTCGACCTGGCGGGCGACTGGGATCCCAGCCTGGCGCTGGTCATGGCCGGCGCGCTGGCGGTGATGGCGATCGCCTACCGCATCAGGGCCGGGCGTTCGGCTCCGTTTTTCGCGGACGTCTTTCAGATACCGACACGTCGCGACATCGACGCGCGTCTGGCGATCGGTGCGCTGATCTTCGGCACCGGCTGGGGACTGGTGGGATTCTGTCCGGGTCCCGCCATCAGCGGGATCGCCCTCGGGCGCTACGAGGTGATGGTATTCGTTCTCGCCATGCTGGCCGGCATGGCTGCGCAGCGCTACGGACCGTGGCGCATGAGTCCGGCGCGCGTGGCGCGCGCGGCGGGCGGGGGCGCTTAGCGCGGCGCCGCTGCCCTGGCGGGCGCGGCAACGACGCTCAACGGCTCTCGTAAGCGGCGAGCATCTCGGCCAGATCGTCGAACCACAGATCCACCGCCTCGGCGAGCGACGCGTGCATGGTCGCCTGCCACTGGCGCTGCTGCATGTCGAGGGCCTCGTTGACACCGGCCTCGAGTGCATCGCGCTCGGCGTACTCGATACCCTCGTTGATGGCGTAATCGAGACCGAGACCGGCGGCACCGCCCATCACCGCGCCCATGGGGCCACCGGATGCGCCGACCGCGGTCGCCGCCACCGTTCCCAGCCCTCTCGCCACGTACGGACCCGCCAGTCGGGTCGCGACGCCGCGCGCCGTGCCGGCCGCGGCACGCCGGCTGATACCCTGAGCGAGCCGCGCGCCGACGGCGGTGCCGATGCGCTTTCCGACGAGCGCGCCGCCCGCGCTCAGCGTCACCGCACGGGCGACCTCGAGGGAGCCGCGCTCGACGCCCGAGATGGAGAGCTTCCTGGTCTGATGATTCCAGTCGAGCACGACGGAGACTCCATCGAGCTCGGGTTGGCCGTCGAGATAGGTGGTCTCGGCGGCGACGAAACTGCGAAAGCGATCGTCGAATCCGTTGAGCGCAAGCTGAAATCCGCCGTGTCCGGTTTCGAGCGCATGCACGTACGCCCATTGCAGCAGGGGATCGGAAACTTCCGGGCGCATGACAATGTCGAGATAGCGTTTCTCGACGTAACGCTCGAGATCGTGCGCGACGGCGTCGTCGAGACGCATGACGCTCGGCTTCAAAACGTTGGCTGCGGCCGAGTACATGGCTTTCCCGGTCAGCCGGTAGGAGGTGGGCCACGCGAAATACCAATCCGCAAAGGCCGGCACGCGGCTGTGCATGCTCACGAAAACCGGCGCAGCGCGCGCTTCGAGCGCCGCGCGCACGCGCGTGTGCGTATCGCGGCGGGCGGTCTCCACCCGCTCGAGCTCACGGCGCACGAAGCTCGACAACGCTGCCGATCCCGTGACGGCGCGAACCGGATTGCCGTCTGAATCGCGTACGATTATCAGGGCCTTGCGATCGACCTGCGCACGCACGCCGTGCTCGGCGCTGGAGCGGTCACGATGCACACTGCTTGTGTAATCAATGCGATCGAGGATGCTGCCGAGCATGCCGGGGCCGAACAGCACGGTCACGATGATCGCCAGGGC
>JAABYT010000058.1:57323-83802 GCA_011775625.1 Gammaproteobacteria bacterium
GCGCGGGCGGCGCTCCTCGCCGGCCAGCGCCGACTGCAGCTTGACGAGCTCGGCCTGCCACTGGCTGGCAGTCGGCTCGTGCGTGCGCAACTCCGACATTTCTCGGATCTCCTGATCGCGGCACGGGCGGCGCTCGCCCCGGGGTGCCGCTTTTGACGGGCTTACTCAAAGATTAGGCCATTCTGCGGCGTTTGGAGACCATACTCGGATGGCCGGCCACGGATCCTGATATACACTTATTTACTACCGAATCGAGGGTTCCCCGACGTGATCGAGCAGTACTGGGAAGGCATCAAGGCGTTCGCCTGGAACACCGTCTGGGCCGCCAATCTGGCCGCGCTTTCACCCGCGCGCGCGGCTGCGGTCAAATCGCTTCGCGTCGGTCACATGCTTATCCGTGAGGTCGGCGATGGCCAGCTCAACGTGCGCGCCGCGAGCCTGGTATACACCACGCTTCTATCGCTGGTACCCGTGATGGCGCTCAGCTTCGCGCTTTTCAAGGGATTCGGCGTGCATCACGACCTGCAGCCCGCATTGATGGGCTATCTCGAACCTCTCGGCGCCAAGGGAGCGGAGCTCGGTAACCGGCTGATCGCCATGGTCGAAAACGTCGACGTGCGCAGCCTCGGAGTGCTCGGCCTCGCTTTTCTGCTCTACACCGTGGCGCGGGTCGTCCAGAAAGTGGAGCAGGCGCTCAACTACACGTGGCGCGTGCGCACGCAGCGGCGCTTCTTCGAGCGTCTCAGCGGTTATCTCAGCGTGGTGATTTTCGGGCCGGTGTTCGTATTCGCGGCCATATTCATCTCGGGATCGTTCATGAGCTCATCGATGGTCACGCACATGATCGACATTGCCGGTATCGGCTCGCTGGTGACTCTCGCTGGCAAGGTCGTTCCTTATTTTCTGGTGGTGGCGGCTTTCACCTTCGTTTACTTCTACATTCCAAACACGCGCGTGAATATCGGGTCGGCGCTCATCGGCGCCTTGATAGCGGGCTTTCTGTGGGCCGTTGCCGGCTGGGCGTTCGCCGCCCTCGTGGTCGGCTCGACCCGTTATGCGGCAATTTATTCCGGCTTTGCCATTGTCGTTCTGTTCGTCATGTGGTTGCACGTCTCATGGCTGATACTCCTCATGGGTGGCAGCGTCGCTTTCTATCACCAGCATCCAGAGCATCTCGGGCTGCTCACCCACGAGCTGAAATTCAGCGCACGCATCATGGAACGGCTTGCTCTGCTCACGTGTTTTCTCATCGCGCGCAACTTTCAGTACCGGCTCGAGCCATGGACGAGCGTGGCACTGGCGCGAAGGTTGCGGGTGCCGTTGGCAACCGTGGATCAGATGATGCATGCGCTCGAGAAGGAGGGCATCGTCGTCGCGACAGGAAGCGACGCGCAAGCCTATGTGCCGGCGCGCGATCCGGCGACGGTGAAAATCAAGGACATCCTCGACGTCGCGCGCGCGGCAGCCGAAAGCCACCATTTCTCCTACGAGAGCATCGCTTCGGAGCCCGCCGTGGACGGCATCTGCTTCGAGCTCGACCAGGCCATGGACGGTGCGCTGGCCGAGCGCACGCTTCGCGACCTGGTGACCGCCAATCCGCCGGTCGGAAACGATGGTGCGGTATCCGCGCAGTCCGCTACGAATCTCGTCACGGTGGTGGCGGAGCGCGAGCGTGGTGACGCCGACGAGAATCGCATCGGCGCCGAGGGCGCAGGCCCTGCGCGCGGCACCGGCGGGGAGCGCACCTAGGCGGCCGCCGGCTCGAGGCGGGCGCGCGCGAGGAGCGGCGCCGCCTGTCACTTCGCGAGCGTTTAGTGACGCGCTCCACAGAAACTTCACCGGCAAAGGTGGCACCATGTGCGGGCATCACGGCTGAGCCCGGCGCAGGCACGCGAGCGGGGACGCCGGCGAGCACCGTGCGCCGCTTGCAAGGGCGCGGCGGTTGCGGGGCGCGAGGGATACACGCCCCGGATAACTAAAAAGACAGAGACACGGCCGGACGACGACGACGTCACCGAGGAGTATGCCGTGGCCAAACGCAGCTACGAGAGTGTGGTCTTACTGCACGCAAAAGAGGCCGAGCACGCGATTGCCATCATGAAAGAGCAGGGCAAGAGCGCCTCGCTCGAGTATCTGATGGCATCCTACGAGCCCGACGAGAGCACGCTCGTCGATCATCGAATGCCTCCCTGGAACGATGGCGACCGTCTCTACGAGAACGACGAGTTCGTGCTCTATTACAATCTGGAGTCGCCGTACATCGGCCTGGTGCGAAAGCTGACGCCTTTCGGCGTGCTCTGAGCGCGCGGTTCGCTTCCGCGTATCAGTGACCCTGCGCCAGTGCGCCCGCGCGGCGCGGGTCGGCCGCGCCGAGAAAGCCGGTGTCGATGCGCATCACCGTTTGCGTGCTTCCCATGGCGTTACCGACCTTGACGCGGTGCCCTCTGACGCTCAACAGATCGAGCGTATCGGGGCTGATCCCCACCTCCACGCGCAGCTCGTCGGGCAGCCATTGATGATGAATCCGGGGCGCGGCGGTGGCGGCCGCGATGTTCATGCCGTGATCGACGACGTTCATGATGATCTGCAGCGTGGTGGTGATGATACGGCTGCCCCCGGGAGTGCCGGTGGCGAAACGCGGCTTGCCGTCCTTGAATACGATGGCCGGTGACATGGAGCTCAAGGGGCGCTTTCCGGGCTCGATGGCGTTGGCCTCGCCGCCGATGAGTCCGAAAGCGTTCGGCACGCCGGGTTTCGCCGAGAAATCGTCCATCTCGTTGTTGAGCAGAATGCCCGTGCCCGCCGCTACGATGCCGGTGCCGTAGCTGAAGTTGAGCGTGTAGGTGTTGGAGACGACATTGCCGTTGCGGTCCATGATCGAGTAGTGCGTGGTCTCGTTGCTCTCGAAGGGCAGCGGATCGCCCGGCTCGATACGCGTGCTGGGGGTGGCGCGATCGAGCGAGATGCTCGCGCGAAGCCGGGCGGCATAGGCTTTGGAGGTGAGACCGGACACCGGCACCTCGGCGAAATCCGGGTCGCCCAGGTAGCGGCTGCGATCGGCATAGGCGAGCTTCATGGCCTCGGCCATGAGGTGGATGGTGTCCGCCGAGTTATGGCCGAGAAACGCGATGGGGTAGTCCTCGAGAATGTTCAGCAGCTGGATCACGTGCACGCCGCCGGAGCTCGGTGGCGGCATCGAGTAGACGTCGTAGCCCCGGTAGGTGCCGTGCACGGGCGTGCGCAGCACCGCGCGATAGCTTTTGAGATCCTCCTTCGTGATCAGGCCGCCGTTGGCGGCCATTTCAGCGGCGATGAGCTCGGCGATCTCGCCGCCGTAGAACGCCCCGGGCCCCTGCTCGGAGATGCGGGTGAGACTCCACGCCAGGTCGCTTTGCACGAGCCGCTCGCCGGCCGCGAGCGGTGTGCCGTCGGCGTTGAAAAAGATGCGCGCCGTGGCCGGATGGCGTCCCAGGCGTTTGCTGCGCCGCTCGAGAGCGTCCGCCATCTGCTGGCTGACGGTGATGCCGTCGCGCGCCAGCGCGATGGCCGGCGCCATGACCTCGGCGAGGCTCATGGTGCCGAACTTCTCGAGCGCCATCGCCAGGCCGGCCACCGTGCCGGGCACGCCGACCGACAGGTGGCTGAAGCGCGCCCGCTGCTTGTCGACCTCGCCCTCGGCATCCAGGTACATGTCCCGATTCGCGCCCGCCGGTGCCATCTCGCGGTAGTCGATGGCAACCGTCTCACCGCTTCGGGCCATGTGAACCATCATGAAGCCGCCGCCGCCGAGATTGCCGGCGCGCGGCAGGGTGACTGCCAGCGCGAATCCGATGGCGACGGCCGCGTCCACGGCGTTACCGCCGCGCTCGAGAATGTCGACGCCGATGCGGGTGGCTCTCGCCTCCTGGGTCGACACCATGCCGTGACGCGCATGAACGGGCCGAAAGACGTCACGGCTCGAGACGCCGCCGGTATCCCTGGCGGACGAAGGGGCGCCGACAATCAGCAGCAGCACCGCGACAAGACCGAGCGCCAACGGGCGGCGGCCGCGCGCTGATGCCGCGGGGTTGGCTCGCATGCTTTGATCGGATCGGCGCTGCATCGCGCCGACGAGGTTAGCTTAGCGGTGTTAAGATGTCACCGACACCCGCTTGCTTCGAAGCGCTTCGCCGGGCACGCGATGTTTACCAGCAACGAGCACCCGAAGTCGTAATCAATTGGTGGCGCGGGCGCCGCGCCACGTGCAAGCGCTGATTCCATGAGCCTTCGCATCGTACAGATCACCGATACCCACCTCTCCCGGGATCCGGACGGCGTCCTTGCCGGGGTGGCGACATGGAAAACGTTCAACGCGGTCTTGAGGCAAATCGAGCGCCGTCACGCCGATTTCGATTACCTCGTACTCACCGGCGATCTGGCCCAGGATGAAGCGCTCGAGACCTATCAGATGCTGCGCGAGGCGCTCGGCGAGTGGCTGCACCGGCTGCGAATCATTCCCGGTAACCACGATGCCCCGGCCAATCTGCGCGCTGTCTTTCCCGAGCTTTTCCCGCGCGCAGAGGGGCCGCTCACGTTCACGCTCTCGAACGCAGAGTGGAAGATCATCGGTCTCGACTCGCACCTTCCGGGTGACGTCAAGGGTCGCATCGATGCCGGCCAGCTCGAGTGGCTGAGAGGTGAGCTCTGCGCGGCGCCGGACCTGCCGAGCCTGCTGTTCGTGCATCACCCTCCCGTTGCCATCAACGTTGCCTGGATTGACAAGCTCGGGCTTCACGACCCCGACGACCTCATCGGCATCATAGAGGGTTCACCGCAGATAAAGGCCGTTTGCGCCGGGCACGTGCACCAGGAGTTTTGCGGGCAAATCGGTGCGGCAGCCGTGTTCACGACACCATCCACATGCGTGCAGTTCAGTGCGCGCGCTGAGAAGGCGTTCGATACCAGGGCCGCGGGCTATCGGACCTTCCGGCTCGAGGAGAGTTGTCAAACCGAGGTGCACCGGCTGTCGGATTCATGATCGGTTGACGAAACATGGTATCGACTCTCCCGTATGGTGAATGGCTCTCGCCGATCAGCACCAGGCTGCTGGTCGCCGACAGCGTCCGGCTCGGCGGTATCGCACTCGACGGCGCACGCGCTTACTGGCTCGAAGGACGACCATCGGAGGGTGGACGCAACGTTCTCGTTGCGAGCGAGGGAGAGGGCGTCAATTGCGACGTCGTTCCCGCGCCGTTCAACGTGCGCACGCGGGCGCACGAGTACGGCGGCGGCGCGTTTCACGTCGACGGCGGCCGCATCTGGTTCGTGAACTTCGACGATCAACGCATTTATTACTGTGACGAGGCGACGCCGCCGCGCCCGCTCACCGCGGCCGGCCCGTGGCGTTACGCGGACATGATTCTGGACGGGAGCCGCGGGCGCCTCGTATGCGTGCGCGAGGACCACTCCCGAGTGGGGGAGGAGCCGGTCAACGCGCTGGTGAGTGTGGATATCACGAGCGGTGCCGTTCGCGTGATCGCCGAGGGACACGATTTCTACGCGAGCCCGTGCATGAGCGCGGACGCCGGGCGGCTCGCGTGGATCGCCTGGGACCACCCCGACATGCCGTGGGATGCGAGCGCGCTTTGGCTGGCGGAGCTGAACGGTGACGGCGCGCCCGCGTCGCCGCGCCGCATTGCCGGCGGCGCTGGCGAGTCCGTTTTTCAGCCACGCTTTGGCAACGACGGCGCACTTTTCTACGTGTGCGACCCGCAGGGCTGGTGGAATCTGCATCGCTGGCACGACGGCGACACGCGCTGCGTGCTCGTCATGCAGGCGGAGTTCGGCAGACCCCAGTGGCAGTTCGGTATGAGCACCTACGGATTCGACGCGGCGGGACGCATCGTGTGCTGTTACTGCCGCGGCGGTTTCTGGCACCTGGGCCGTTTGAGCACAGAAGACGGCACGCTCGAGCCCATCGATGCGGGGTTCACCGACATTCAGGCCATTGCCGTCGAGGGCGAGAAGACGCTCGTCGTGGCCGGCTCGGCCACCCGGGCGGCCGCGGTCGCGCTCATCGAGCCGGCGAGCGGCGCCGTCAGCGTGCTGCGTGAGTCGACAAAGCGGGAATTCGACGAGGATTACGTGTCGCTGCCCGAGGCGATCGAATTTGCCACCGGTAACGGTGAGCGTGCCCACGCCTTCTACTATCCGCCGCGCAATCCGCATTTCCGTGCTCCCGCCGACGAGCGGCCGCCGCTCATCGTCATCGGCCACGGCGGCCCGACGTCGGCGGCATCTTCTACCCTGAGTCTGGCGATTCAGTACTGGACGAGTCGCGGCTTCGCGGTGCTCGACGTCAACTACCGCGGCAGCACCGGCTACGGACGGGCCTACCGCGATCGGCTGCGCGGTTGCTGGGGGATCGTCGACGTCGAGGACTGCGTCAACGGCGCCCTTCACCTGGCGCAGGCGGGGCGTGCCGACGGCACGCGGCTCGTCATCCGCGGCAGCAGCGCCGGCGGCTACACCACGCTCGCGGCGCTCGCTTTTCACGATGTCTTCGCCGCCGGTGCGAGCTACTACGGCGTGAGCGATCTGGAAACCCTGGCGCGGGACACCCACAAGTTCGAGTCGCGCTACCTCGACTGCCTGATCGGCCCTTATCCCGAGCAACGCCAGCGTTACGTGGACCGCTCGCCCATTCATGCGGTGGATCGGCTCTCCTGTCCGGTGATCTTTTTCCAGGGCCTCGAGGACGAGGTGGTGCCGCCATCCCAGTCCGAGCGCATGGTGGAGGCGCTGCGCGCCAAGGGTATCGCGGTGGCCTACCTGGCTTTCGAGGGCGAGCAGCACGGATTTCGCCGGGCCGAGACCATCGAGCGCACGCTGCAGGCGGAGCTGTGTTTCTACGCGCGCGTTTTCGGCTTCACGCCGGCAGACGATCTGCCCGAGCTCGCCATCGACAATCTATAGGGGCATCCAGGCCTGTTCGCGATGGCGGCACGGGACGGCTTGCGGATGCAGCACCTCGGTGAGGATTTCCAGCGACTCGACCAGCCGCGGGCCCGGCCGGTTGAAGAAATGGTGCCCGTCGGTGAGATAGACGCGTCCACTCGCGGCGGCGCCCAGGCTGCGCCACTCGGGCCGATCCGTGAGCGCCTGCATCTCGGCGCGCGTGCGCTCCAGGTCGAAGCCGCACGCCGCCACGACGACGATCTCCGGATCGGCGTCGGCGAGCGCGTCCAGCGCCAGCCACGGGGAGTGCTTCCCGGCCTCGCCGAAGAGGTTCTCGCCGCCCGCCATCTCCACCAGCTCCGGCATCCAGTTGCCGGCGGCCATCAGCGGCTCGATCCACTCGATGACGGCGACGCGGGGCGTGTGCGCGTGCGCCGCCACCCGTGACCGAATTGCCTCGAGACGCTCGCTCAGCGCGGCGACAACGTCCTCGCCGTTCCTGCGGTTACCGAGCGCCGTGGCGACGCGGATGATATCCGCCCACACGTCCTCGAGGCGGTTCGGATTCAGCGAGACGATCACGCACTGCCCGTCCATCCACTCGCTGACGGCCTTCTCGACATCGCGCTCGCTGACCGCGCAGACCTCGCACTGGGTCTGGGTGATGATGAAATCCGGCGCCAGGGTGCACAAGGTCTCCTCGTCGATCGCGTAGATGGACAGCCCCTGGGAGACGATGGACTTGACCGAACGATCGATCTCGGCGCTGCTGACGTCGATGCGCATGCGCGGTCGCGAGCATACCGGCAGATCGATCACGGACGCGGGATGATCGCACTCGTGGGAGCGACCCACGAGCAGGTCGCCGTAGCCGAGCGCGCAGACGATCTCGGTGGCGCTGGGAAGAAGAGACACGATGCGCATGCACGCAGTGTACTCCCGGGCGTGCCGGGGGCGCGAGCGGAACGGACGCTGTGCGCGGGCGCGCGGCTTTTCAGGCGCGTCTCTTGTTCTCGAGTGCGCGCTGCAGGGCGACAGCGCGCTCGCGCAGATAGTCGAGCCCGGCGATGGCGCGGCTCCCGTACCACGAGATCATCTCGCCGTCGATCAGCTCGAAGAGCGTGTCGGCGTCACCGGTCAGGTTGCGGAACTCCTCCAGATGGGCGCGCTTGAATGGAAACGGCTCGCTGCTGAAGAGCACCACGTCGATGTCGACGAGGGTGCGCTTGCCGACGCGCACCTGCGGATAGCGGACATCCGGGTCGTGACACGCCGTTTGCCAGTTGACCAGCGCGAGGGTGCTCGAGATGTAGGTGTCGCGCGAGATCGTCATCCAGGGGTCGCGCCAGATGAGGTAAAGCACGCGGCGCCGCGGCAGTGACGCCGAAATCTCCATGAGCGCGTCGCGTGCACGCTGGAACGCCGCGCACAGCTGCTCCGCCTGGCCGCACCGGTCGAAGATGCCACCGAGCATTCGATAGAGCGCCAGATTGTCGTCGGGAACCAATGGGTGGGTGACGACCACGTGGGGCGTGAACGCGGCGATCGCCTCGACGTCCTCCCGGCGGTTCTCGTCGACGTTGACGATGACGTGGGTGGGACGCAGCCGGCGGAGCTTCTCGATGTGCGGCTTCTTTGTCCCGCCGACTCTAGGCACGTCGGCGAGCTCGCGCTCGGGATGAACACAAAAGGTCGTGCGCCCCACCACCCGCTCGCCGAGCCCCAGATCGAAGAGCAGCTCGGTGATGCTCGGCACCAGAGAGACGATGCGGGCTTCGCCGGTTGCCCGCGGATGGTGGACGCCGAGCGCGTCGATCGCGCCCTCGCGCGTCACCGTCGGCAGGCCCCTANNTCCGGGCTGTCGCTGGCGTGCGCGTGACAGGTGTCGAGTAACGGCGGACGCGTTTGCGCCGCGCTCGGCTCCGCCTCCCGTTGCCTGCGTTTCACCACCAGCGTCTGGAAGGCCGCCGTCGCCAGCGGCCGCAGCAGCTCCACCAGGTGCGTGCAGCCTTTGGCCCCGCCCACGCGTTTTTGAACCTCGCGGTGAAACCCCGGACCGATGCGCAGCCCCTCGAGCAGCGCGAAGCGCGGCGTGATGTCCGGGCACATGGCATAGGGTGCGTGGTCGGTGACCGCCTCGACCGCCTTGATGTGCATGTCGTCGTCGATGGACAGGCGCAGCCACATCTCGTGCACCGGCTCGCCGGCCTTGACCTGGCCGCGGTGATGGTTGTCGAAGTCGTAGGTCTTGACGTCGACCAGGTGACCTTCGATGTCCCACAGGCCGTCCTCGCGGCGGTATCCGCGGCAGGTGACGGTGCGGGTGTGCAGATGTTCCCGGGGGGCGGCGGGCGAGAGGGGCATGGACCGGTTCCCTTGAGTCGGATATGGCGGCGGACGATATAGTGGGGTGTCGAAGAGGGTCAAGTGGCGCCGATTGTAATGCCCGCCGGGCTCCATTATGATGCAGTGCACAAATTTCCAGGGGGCCCCGGCCGGGCTGTCCGCAGCATGCTCCAACGCGTGATCCCACACCTCGAATCACTCAAATCCGACGAGATCATGGACACGTCGGCGCGCCTGACGCGACTCGGGCTGCGGCTTTTCTCCAGGAGCCTCGACACCAGCAACGGGTCGCCGCGGGCCACCATGGACGATCCCCTCGGGCTCGCCCAGGCGAGTATCGCCCTGGCCCGGGCCGCGTGGGCGAATCCCGAGCGCGTGGCCGCCGCCCAGCTCGATCTCTGGTGGGACTTCGCGACGCTCGCCCAGCGCGCGGCGCTGCGCCTGGTGGGCGCGCCGGCCGAGCCGGTGGCCGAGCCCGAGCAGGGCGATCGGCGCTTCCGGCATGCCGGCTGGGACGAGAATCCGGCCTTCGACGTCATCAAGCAGGCCTACCTGCTGACCTCCCGTGCCTGGATCGATCTGGTCAAGGACTTCGAGGGTCTGGATGAACGCACCCAGCAGAAGCTCGCGTTCTCCATCAGTCAGATGGCCGACGCCCTGTCACCGAGCAATTTCGCGCTTACCAATCCCGAGGTGCTGCAGGCGATGGCCGATACCGGCGGCAGGAATCTCATCGACGGGCTCGAGAACCTGATGTCCGATCTCGCCGACGGTAACGGCAGCCTGAGCATCAAGACGACCGACCACGATGCCTTCGAGGTCGGCACGAACCTGGCCGTCACCCCGGGCAAGATCGTCTACCAGAACGACCTGATGCAGCTGATTCAGTACGCGCCGAGCACCGAGCAGGTGCACCGCACGCCGCTGCTGGTGATGCCGCCGTGGATGAACAAGTACTACATCATGGATCTGCGCCCGGGAAACTCCGTGATGGAGTGGCTGGTGGGCCAGGGCCACACGGTGTTCATGATCTCCTGGGTGAATCCTGACGAACGGCTCGCAGACAAGGGCTTCGAGGACTACATGCTGGAGGGTCCCATCGCCGCCCTGGACGCGATCCACCAGGCCACCGGTGAGCGCCGCGTGAACGTCACCGGCTACTGTCTGGGCGGCATCCTGCTCTCCGCCGCTTCGGCATGGCTCCAGGCCAGGGGCGACGACCGCATCAAGAGTGCCACCTACCTGACCACCATGGTCGACTTCTGCGACACCGGCGAGGTCAGCCTCTTCATCGACGAGCAGGGCCTCGCGTCCCTCGAGAGCCACATCAACGAGCGCGGCTTTCTCGACGGCAAGCTGGTGGACGTCACCTTCCGCACCCTGCGCGCCAACGATCTCATCTGGTCGTTCTTCGTCAACAGCTACCTGCTCGGCAAGAGTCCCAAGCCCTTCGACATTCTTTACTGGAATGCCGACTCGACCAACATGCCGGCAGCCACCCACACCTTTTTCATGCGCAACATGTATCTGCACAATCGCCTGCGCGAGCCCGGTGGCATCACCCTCGCCGGCGTGCCCATCGACGTCACCCGTGTCGACACGCCGGCCTACGTGCTCTCGACAAAGGAAGATCACATCGCGCCGTGGAAGACCGGTTACGAGTCGGCGAAGCTGTTCGCCGGCCCGGTGACCTTCGTGCTCGGCGCATCCGGTCACATCGCCGGCGTCGTGAACCCGCCCGACAAGCAGAAGTACGGGTACTGGAGCAACGACTGCGAGGCGCTGCCCGACGACGCCGACGCCTGGCTCGCAGACGCCAGCGAGCACGTGGGCTCCTGGTGGCCGCACTGGATGCGCTGGCTCGAAGCCTACGCGGGCGAAGCCGTGCCGGCACGCACGCCCGGCGATGGCCGGCTCGAGCCCATCGAGGACGCCCCCGGGTCATACGTGAAAGTCCGGCTCTGAGAGCCGGGGTCGCCGCGCCGGCGGCTAGGACCGGGCCGCCGAGTCGTCGGCCAGCTCGCCGCCGAGGTGCGCTCCGCAGGCGAGCACCGTGACCTCCCAGGGTGAGTGGCTGTCGATGACCGTCAACGCCGTGTTCGGCCAGCGTGGCACCGTCGCATCCATGTGCGGGGCCAGCGTCAGATGATTTTCCACCAGCGAGCGGCACACCAGCGCGTGGCTGACCACCACCAGGTCGCCTTCGGTTCCCGCCGCCCGCGCGGTGATCTGCTGCCAGGCGCGGGTTACCCGCTCGTGAAACATCGACCAGCTCTCGCCGCCGCGTGGGTGAAAGTCCGGCGCGTAGAGATCCACGGGAAGATCCGCGTGTGGCACGCCGCGGGCTTCGCCGAAGTTGCGCTCCCGCAGGCTTTCCTGGATGACGATGGGCAGCCCCGTGGCAGCGGCGATGGCCTCGGCGGTCATGTGGGCACGCCGGTAGTCGCTCGAGACGATGGCCTCTACCGGAAAGTCGGCGAGCCGCTCGGCGACCCTGCGCGCCTGCCCCATGCCGCGCTCATTGAGCGGCGTTTCCGGATGCTGCACGATGCGCGCCGCATTGAGCGCGGTCTCGCCGTGGCGAACCAACAGAATCGACATGTGTGGCCAGTGGGTGATTGCCTGAATTCCTTTTAGCAGAGCGAGCGCCGTTAGGGCAAAATCCGTTTTTCGCTTCACGGGGAGACGACGATGAGCGATGCCGGGGTCGACTTTCTCGTCCTTCACGAGATCGTCAAGGCCGCGAAGGAGAATCTGTCGCGGGAGGTGTGGGACTACCTGATCGGCGGGGCCGAGACCGAGACGACGGTGAAACGCAATCGCCGGGGCATCGACAGCCTGGCTTTTCGTCCGAGAGTGTTGCGCGACGTCTCCGGGGTGGACTGCGCGACGACGCTGTTCGGTGAGAAGCTGCGCATGCCCGTTTTCCTCGCGCCCATCGGCTCGCTCCAGGATCTCGAGCCCGGCGGGGGCGCGTCGGTGGCGCGGGCCGCGAACCGCTTCGGCACCGCGAGCATGTTGAGCTCGCGCAGCGAGCCGGGTCTCGAGGTAGTCGCCGCGGGCAGCGATGGTCCGAATATCTTCCAGCTCTACGTGCGCGGCGATCGCGCCTGGATCGACGATCATATCCGGCGCGCCATCGACTGCGGCTATTTTGCCCTCTGCCTGACGGTCGATCTCGATTACTACGGCCGGCGCGAGCGGGACCTGGCCAAGCGTCACGTGACCACCGCGCGTCAGAACGTCAGCGGCGACGAGTACCAGATGCTGTTCTCCTGGGACGACGTCAAGCGCCTCAAGGACACCTACGACATTCCCATGATTCTCAAGGGCATCGCGACGGCGGAGGACGCCGCCGTCGCGCTCGAGCACGGCATCGAGGGCATCTACGTCTCCAACCACGGCGGACGCCAGCTCGATCACGGCCGCGGCAGCATCGAGGTGCTGCCGGAGGTCGTCGCCGAGGTCGACGGCAGGGCGGTCATCATGATCGACGGAGGCTTCGTGCGCGGTACCGATGTCGTCAAGGCCATCGCGCTCGGTGCCCAGGCGGTGGGCATCGGCAGGATGTTCGGATACGGCCTTGCAGCGGCCGGCGAGGCCGGCGTCGTGCGGGTGCTGGAGATACTGGAAAACGAAATCAGGATCTGCCTCGGCCTGCTCGGTGTGAACAGCCCGGAGGAGCTGGACGCGTCGTTCATCCAGGAGGCATCGCCGCTCGGGCAGGAGAGCGTCTTCAGCGCCTTCCCGCTGCTCGACGAGGGCTACTGAGCGCGCCCGCCCCGGGTATCCCCACCGCGAGCCCCCGCTCGGTGTACCATGTGAGCGTTGGGTTGCCATCGAGGCGGATGGGTCCATGAGCACCAAGCCAGACGGCGACAAGCCGCGCATTCTGGTCGTCGACGACGACTCCGACGTGCGTTTCATGCTGCGTCGTTACCTCGGCCGTCATGGCTTCGACGTCGAGGTCGCCGAGGACGGCGCGCGGCTGCGTGCGCTCATCGCCGATGGCGACTTCGACCTGGTGGTGCTGGATCTCAACATGCCCGGGGAGGACGGCATCAGCCTGGCGCGCTACCTGCGCGACAATCACGACGTCGGCATCATCATGCTGACCGCCGCCGCCGAGGTCGTCGACCGCATCGTCGGTCTCGAGGTGGGCGCCGACGACTACGTCACCAAGCCTTTCGAGCCCCGCGAGCTGCTCGCGCGCATCAAGAGCGTCCTGCGGCGTCTCGAGCACGGCGCGCCGGCGGCGCCGTCCGGCGTCGCATCAGGACGCATGCCCTTCGGCAACTGCAGTCTGGACATGGACGCGCGTCGCCTGTTCGACGAGAACGGCGAGGAGATCGCCATCACCAGCATGGAATACGACCTGCTCAAGGCGTTTGCGGATCATCCCAACAAGGTCCTGAGCCGGGACCAGCTGCTCAATCTCGCCCACAATCGCGACTGGGAGCCCTTCGACCGCAGCATCGACATCCGCATCACGCGTCTGCGCCGCAAGATCGAGCCGGACCCGGGCAAGCCTCAGATCATCAAGACCGTGCGCGGAGCCGGCTACGTCTACGTGGTCGAAAACCGCTGACGGGCTCGCTCCGGCTCGACCGTCTCGCCGGCCTCACGCTCAGGGGCCGTGGCCTCCAGCGGCTCGATGGCGATGGTCTCGCGCGCGAACAGTGACAGCTCTCCCGTCGCCTCGGCGCGGCGGGCTTGCGTGCCGTCCGCGTCGATGCGAAACGCCTGCACGCGCAGAAAGCCGGTGCGGTCCAGGAACGCCAGCAGGTCGGCTGCCGATGCCCAGGCCGATGGGCGTGCGCCGATGAGCGCCAGCTGGGTGGCTCCCACCCCGATGATGTGCTCGGCGTGCCCGGTCACGACCCGGTACAGGCGCGTGTCGGCGGGGGTGACCGACACGCTCACGCCGCGGCGCCACGCTGGCCAGCGCTTCGCCGATGTCTGCTGGGCATGCTTCGAAGTCATTTTCCGATACTCCCGTTTGGCCCGGTAAAGGATTGTGTGCCCGGCGCGTTTCTATGGGATGTCCGGCGGTCAAAATTCTGTTTCAATCGTAACCGGCCCCTCGCCGCCAGCCGGGAGCGTTGCATGCAGGCAGACTGGTACTTCGACTTCATTTCGCCGTACGCGTATCTGCAGCTGACGGACTTCGATCGTCTGCCGGATTCGCTGCAGATCCGCTACCGGCCGATCCTGCTGGCGGGGCTGCTCGGACACTGGGGCCAGAAGGGGCCGGCGGAGATCCCCGGGAAGCGACGCCACACCTATCGCCAGTGCCAGTGGATCGCGGACCGGGCCGGGATCCCGTTCAGGTTTCCACCCGCGCACCCTTTCAATCCACTGCGTGCGCTGCGCCTGTGCATCGCCCTCGGCGCCGGAGCGACGGTGGTCGGCACCATATTCGGTTTCATCTTCGGCGAGGGCCGGGATGTTCAGTGCGACGACGCGTGGAGGACGCTGGCCGCCCGGCTCGGGGTGGAAGATGCGGACGCATTGGTGGCGCAGGCGCAGGTCAAGGATACGCTGCGGCGCAATACCGAGGAGGCCGTACGCCGCGGGGTTTTCGGCGTGCCCACCTTCGTGGTGGGGGAGGAGCTTTTCTGGGGCGCCGATGCGACCGACATGCTGCTCGATTATCTTGCCGATCCGTCCCTGTTCAGCCGCGGCGAGATGGCGCGTCTGGACAGCCTGCCCGTCGGCGCCGAGCGCCGCTGAGGGTCGCTGCCGGGTGCCGCCCGGCGCTCAGGGACGGCTCAGCGCCCGCGCCACCTGGGCGGGCGCTTCTCGACAAAGGCCTTGATGCCCTCGATGGTGTCCTCTTCCATCATGTTGCCGGCCATCACCTTGCCGGCGTAGTCATAGGCCGCGGCAACGTCGAGCTCGAGCTGGCGATAGAACATCCGCTTGCCGGTCTCGATGGCGACCGCGGGGTGCTCGATGATGCTGTCCGCCAGGCGGCGCACCTCCTCATCCAGGCGCGCCTCGGGCACCGCGCGATTGATCAGGCCGTCACGGACGGCGGTCGCCGCATCCACGAACTCTCCGGTGACGAGCATCTCGAACGCGCGCTTGCGCGGCAGGTTACGGCTGACGCCGACGCTGGGGGTGCTGCAGAAAAGGCCGAGCCGCACGCCGCACAGGGCGAACTTGGCGGTGTCGGCGGCCACCGCCAGGTCGCAGATGGACACCAGCTGACAGCCGTTGGCGGTGGCGAGCCCGTGAACCCTGGCGATGACCGGCTGGGGCAGCGCCATCAGGGACTGCATCATGCGGTTGCAGCGGGCAAACAGATCGTCGAAATACGCCTGCTCGCTGTGGGCCATCATCTCCTTCAAATCGTGACCTGCGCAGAATCCCTTGCCCGCGCCGGCGATCACGACCACGCGCACGGATCGATCCCCGGCGATGGCGTCGAAGCTCTTCTGCAGGGCAGCGATGAGATCCTCGGAAAGTGCGTTGTAGTACCGCGGCCGGTTCAGGGTGAGCGTGCAGACGCCCGCCGCGTCTTCGCGCAGCAGCACCTCATCGGCAGCCATGTCGGCGGCGGGCGTGCTCATGAAGGTATCTCCGTGGGTCGCGTCAGGCTTGCAATGAACCATCACCGGTGTTTCATTGCAAG
The DNA here is from genome assembly GCA_011775625.1 of Gammaproteobacteria bacterium. Taxonomy (GTDB): domain Bacteria; phylum Pseudomonadota; class Gammaproteobacteria; order HK1; family HK1; genus JAABYT01. The sequence goes on from JAABYT010000058.1 coordinate 73,243, forward strand.
CTCTGTCCGGCTGCCGATGGGAGCGGCGCAAACGGTGGAGCAAGCCAGGATCAGCGCAGAGGAGCTCGCGGAAATGGCGCGCGAGAACGTGCCGCTGGTGGGGCCCCTGGCCATGCGGGTGGAGTCGGTGCTGCCGGGGGCGGTGACCATCCGCGTTCCCTATCGCGACGAGTTCGTCCGGCCCGGCGGGACCATCTCCGGGCCGCTGATGATGGCGGTGGCGGATTTCGCCATGTACGGCGTGGTCCTGAGCCTCATCGGCCGGGTGGACCTGGCCGTCACCACCAATCTGAGCATCAACTTCCTGCGCCGTCCGTCACCCGGCGAGGTCGTCGCCCGGGCCCGAATCCTCAAGCTCGGCAGGCGCCTGGCGGTGGGTGAAGTGCACCTGCACGCGGGCGAGGCGGACGATCTGGTGGCGCACGTCACCAGCACCTACTCGATTCCACCGCGCCCTTGAGCGCCGAACGCGGCTTGCTCCGGCCGCCGAATCGGGTTATCGTCGACGTTTGCTGCGGTGCAACATAACGTTTTCCCCCGGCAGCCGAATCGCGAGGACCACGGCATGAGCGAGCCTGACACCACGGAGCTGAAGCTTCCGGATCCGAAAAAGGTCGGCGAGACCGTCGCCCGCATCGCCGAGCAGAGCCAGCGGGTGGTGCAGGAGTTCGTCGAGCGCCAGGCAAAGGATGGCGCCGGCGAGTACCAGGTGCTGGATCCGCGGATCGTCGCCCGCAGCTTCCAGGAGCTGATGGAGAAGATGATGGCGGATCCGGCGAAGGTCGTGGAAAGCCAGCTGAAGCTCTGGCAGGACTACACGCGGCTCTGGCAGGCGAGCCTTCAGCGCATGATGGGCGAGGAAAGCGAGCCGGTCATCGAGCCGGCACCGGGGGATCGCCGCTTCAGCGCCGAGGAGTGGAGCGAGAATCCCGTCTTCGATTACATCAAGCAGTCGTATCTTCTCGCCGCACGCTTTCTGCAGGAGTGCGTGCGCGAAACCGAGGGNNCCCACCAACTTCGCCATGAGCAACCCGGAGGTCCTGCGGCGCACGGTCGAGACCGGTGGCGAGAACCTGCTCACGGGCTTGAGCAATCTGCTCGACGATCTGGAGCGCGGCAAGGGCAAGCTGCGCGTCAAGATGACCGACCTCGAGCGCTTCGAGCTGGGGAAGAATGTCGCGATCACACCGGGAAAAGTCGTCTACCAGAACGAGCTCATGCAGCTGCTGCAGTATGCGCCGAGCACCGAGAAGGTGTTCAAGCGTCCGCTGCTGATCATCCCGCCGTGGATCAACAAGTACTACATCCTCGATCTGCGCCCCAAGAACTCGTTCATCAAGTGGGCGGTGGACGAGGGTCACACGGTGTTCGTCATCTCCTGGGTGAACCCGGACGCGTCGCTCGCCCACAAGGACTTCGAGGACTACATGCTCGAAGGGCCGCTGGCGGCGCTCGATGCCATCGAGAAGGCGACCGGTGAGCGCGAGTGCAAGGCGATTGGTTACTGCCTGGGCGGCACGTTGCTCGCGTGTCTGCTCGCCTACATGGCCGAGAAGGGCGACGAGCGAATAAAGGCCGCCACTTTCTTCGTCTCCATGACCGATTTTTCCGAGCCCGGTGAGCTCGGCGTTTTCATCGACGACGAGCAGCTCGCCCGGATGGACGAGCAGATGGCGAAGACCGGTTACTTCGACGGATCCTCCATGGCGGAGGCGTTCAATCTGCTTCGCGCCAACGATCTCATCTGGGGATTCGTGATCAACAACTACCTCATGGGCAAGGACCCTTTCCCGTTCGATCTGCTTTATTGGAATTCCGACTCCACCCGCATGCCCTGCAAGATGCACAGCTTCTACCTGCACAACTTCTACGAGAAGAATCTGCTGTGCGAGCCCGGCGGCATCACCTTCGACGGCGTGGGCATCGACCTCGGCAAGATCCAGACGCCCGCTTACTTCGCCTCGACGAAGGAAGACCACATTGCGCCGTGGAAGTCCACCTATGCGGGAACACGGCTGCTCTCCGGTCCGGTGCGCTTCGTGCTCGGCATGTCGGGTCACATCGCAGGCATCGTCAATCCCCCATCCGCCAACAAATACGGTTATTGGACCAACGACGCGCTGCCGGACAATCCCGACGACTGGCTCGCGGGTGCCGAATCCCACGACGGGTCCTGGTGGCTCGACTGGAAGCAATGGGTGGCGCAGTTCAACGGCGAGGAGGTGCCGGCGCGCGTGCCCGGTGACGGCGGGCTCGAGACGATCGAGGACACGCCGGGCTCCTACGTGAAGGTCAGAGCGGACTGAGTCGCAGCGCATGATCCGTGTGAGCGGGATCGACCACCTGGTGCTTCGAACCGAGCGCCTGGAAGCGATGCTCGCCTTCTACACCGACGTTCTCGGTATGTCAGTGGAACGGCGGATCGAGGACATCGGGCTGGTGCAGCTGCGCGCCGGCCGCTCGCTGCTCGATCTGGTTCCGGTCGACGGCGTGCTCGGCAGGCGGGGAGGGGCGGCGCCCGGCCGCGAGGGCCGCAACCTCGATCACTTCTGCCTGCGCATCGAACCGTTCGACGAGCAAGCGATCCGCGCCCGTCTGAAGCGCTTCGCCGTCGAGGCGGGTCCCACCGAGCAACGCTACGGAGCGGAAGGCACGGGCGCGTCGATCTACATCCAGGACCCCGACGGCAATACCGTCGAGCTGAAGGGGCCGGCAGGCTCGCCTGCGCCCGGGGCGTGAGGCTGACTGCGAGGGCCGGAGCCGGCGAGGATGGCGCTGCCTGCTCACCAGACGGGTAAGCTCGCGGTCTCAATCGGGGTCGCCGCGGCCACCGCAGCCCTGGGCGCGGGTTACTCCCACGTTGTCGGTGGTATGCCCCGTGCCGGTGCGACCGCCGGCTTCATCGTCGGGCTGCTTCTCAGCGGCTTCGAGCTTTTTTTCGTGCAGACGCCAGCGGGGGCGTGGCTGCGCCGGCTGCCGCTCATGCTCTTCATCGGCATCGCCACGCTCGTCTGGGCGCTGCTCATCGGCTTCAGCATCTACGTGGCCGCACCCCTGATTCTCGACCTTCGTCTCTCAGATCTCGATGTGCGTGGCCGTGAGGCCAGCAACCTGGCCTTCGCCTTCGGCCTCGCGTTTCTGCTCACCTTTTTTCTGCGTATTCGCAGCCTGGTCGGTGACCGGGTCTTGTTCAACTTCGTGATTGGACGCTATCGCAAGCCGATCAGTGAGGAGCGCGTTTTCATGTTCCTGGATATCGCCGACTCGACGCGGCTCTCGGAGCAGTTCGGGGACGTGAAGATACAGGCGCTCATCGGTCGTTTCTTCTTCGACATCGCCCGGCCGATCGCCGAGCACGGCGGAGAGACCTACCGCTACATCGGTGACGAGGTCGTCGTGAGCTGGCCCATGTCGAGGGCAGTCGCCGACGCGCGATGCGTGCAGTGCGTATTCGACATCCAGGATGTGCTCGCGCAGCGCAGCGACGAATACCGTCGATTGTTCGGCGTGGTGCCAAGATTTCGCGTTGGAATGCACGCAGGCCCGGTGGTTATCGGTGAGGTCGGATACTCACGGCGCTCGATCGTCTATTTCGGCGAGACAGTCAGCTACGCGGTAGCGCTGCAGAGCGCTTGCAAGCGCGTTCATCGCGACTTCCTCGTGAGTGCCGAGCTGATGGATCGATTGGAAAGCAGCAGCGAGCTTCCCAGGTGCTTTCTCGGGCCGATCGAGCTGTTTCCCGACGGAACCAGCGTGGATGCCTACGCAATATCGCGCAGCAACTCGACGCTTAGCCGGAGGGAGGCGCTTTGATCGGTCAGCGCGCCAGCGTCGGTATCCTCGTCTGCATCGTCGCGAGCGCCGCTTTCGCGCTGCTTGGATTTGCTTACACCACCCTCATCGGCGCAGACAGACTTTTCGGCGCGGTGGCGGGGGCCGTGATCGCAATGCCGATTGCGGCGTTCGAGTTCTTCGTCGCCGAGGGACGTATCGGTGAGCCGCTTCGGCGCCTGCCGCTCGGGGTGATGATGTTGATCTCCATCGGCATCTGGGTCGCTAGCACCGTTGCAGGGATCCTCGTGCTCACGCCGATCATCCTCGACCAGGCACTGATTCCCGAATGGCTGATGGAGTCGTACATCAAAGACGGTTTTGTTCAAGACACGATCTTCTGTCTCCTGGTGGCTGTGCTCATCAATTGCTCGATTCGCATTCATGCCCTCATCGGAACGCGGGTTCTGCTCAACTTCCTGCTCGGCCGATATCACCGGCCTTTACGCGAGCAACAGGTTTTCATGTTCGTCGACATTCTCGACGCACGCGGCCTGGCGCATCGCCTCGGTGATATCCGAGCGCAGTCGCTCATCGCCGCCGTCTTCTTCGACATCGACGAAGTCATAAGCGCGTTCGCAGGCGAGACCCACCGCTATATCGGCGACGAGCTGGTGGTGACCTGGCCCTTGCGGCGGGGGACAGGGGACGCGCGTTGCGTGAAGTGCGCGCTCGCGATTTTCGCGCTGCTCCGTGCACGCACCGGGCGCTACCGCAGCCTCTTCGCAGAAGCGCCGCGTCTTCGCATCGCGCTGCATGGCGGACCGGTGGTGGTCAGCGAGATCGGCGATGATCGCCGCGAGATCGTCTATTTCGGCGATACTATCAACACTACCGCGCGGCTTCGCACGCTGGCAAAGGACGTCGGGCGAGAGCTGCTGGTCTCGGCCGAGCTGCTCGCGCAGATGGCTTTACCAAATGATGCCCGCGCCGAGGACATGGGCTCGTTTGCGCTTTCCGGCAAAGCGCAGGAGACGCGCGTTTACGCGCTCCATCCCGGCGAAGATGCGGGCATGCCCGTGACGGCTTAGTCAGTCAGCCCCGCTTCGCCAGCGACACTTTCGATGCAGGGCGGCGTCCGAGCGCATCGCTGATGAAGCGGCCGGTGTCGATCACGGCCTCGAGATCGACGCCGGTCTCGATACCGAGTCCCGAGAGCATGTACAGGACGTCCTCGGTAGCGACGTTTCCCGATGCGCCGCGCGCGTAGGGGCAACCGCCGAGGCCGGCCACCGAGCTGTCGAAGACGGCGATGCCGGCTTGCAGGCAGGCGAGGATGTTGGCGAGCGCCTGGCCATAGGTGTCGTGGAAATGCCCGGCGAGACGTTCGCGCGGCACCTTGCCTGCGACCGTATCGATAAGGGCCCGGGCGCGTGCCGGCGTGCCGACGCCGATGGTGTCGCCGAGAGAGATCTCGTAGCAGCCCATATCGAAAAGTCTCGCCGCCACCTCGGCGACCGCCCGGGGCGCCATGTCACCCTCGTAGGGACAACCGAGCACACAGGAGATGTAGCCGCGCACGCGAATGCCGTGCTGCTCGGCCGCCTCCATCACCGGAGCAAAGCGCTCGAGGCTCTCGGCGATGCTGCAATTGATGTTCTTTTGCGAGAACGACTCCGACGCCGCGGCGAACACCGCGATCTCCGTGGCGCCGGCCTGCCTGGCGGCCTCGAAGCCTTTCATGTTGGGCACCAGCACCGGATAGGCGACGCCCGGCCTGCGGGTGATGCCGGCCATGACCTCGGCATTGTCCGCCATCTGCGGTACCCACCTCGGCGAGACGAAGGCGGTTGCCTCGATGGCCGGCAATCCCGTCGCCGAGAGTCGGTCGATGAAGGCGATCTTGGTCTCGGTGGGCACCGTGGCCGGCTCGTTCTGAAGGCCGTCGCGGGGTCCGACTTCGACGATGCGCACCGACTGTGGCAGTTCCATGGCTCGCTTGCTTTGACGGCGCAGTGACGGGATGATGCCTGGCGCATTTTAACCGCCCCGGCCCGGATCGGGCACTCGAGCAAACCGAGAGGTCATCGATGCAAAGCGCGTTGTTCACACCCATGGACCTTCGCGGCGTGCGTCTCGCGAATCGCATCGTGGTGTCGCCCATGTGCCAGTACTCGGCCGAGAACGGCTGCGCGGGCGACTGGCATCTGATGCACCTCGGGCAGTTCTCCATCTCGGGGGCCGGGCTGCTCATGGTCGAGATGACCAACGTCGAAGCCCGTGGACGCATCTCGCCGCACTGCCTCGGCCTCTACGATGACGACACCGAGCAGGCGCTCGCCCGGGTGGTGGCGTTCTGCCGCCGCTACGGAAATGTACCCATGGGCGTGCAGCTCGCCCACGCGGGCCGCAAGGCCTCGACGCTGCCACCCTGGCAGGGGCGCAAGGCGTTGTCGCCGCAGGAAGGGGGATGGCAGACGGTGTCGGCGTCGGCCGTCGCCGCCGGCGACGACAGCCCCGAGCCATTGGCGCTCAGCGGCGAGGAGATTGCGGGGCTGGTGGACGCGTTCGCCGCCGCCACCCGTCGCGCCCGGCGCATCGGATTCGATGCCATCGAGCTGCACGCCGCCCACGGCTACCTGCTGCATCAGTTTCTCTCCCCCATCGCCAATCGGCGCGACGATGCCTATGGCGGCTCCCTGGACAATCGCATGCGTTTCCCCCTGGAGGTCTACGACGCCGTGCGCGCCGAATGGCCGCAAGACCGGCCGCTCGGCGTGCGCATCTCGGCGGTCGATTACCTCGAGGGCGGCTGGCGCATCGAGGACAGCGTGGTCCTCGGTGAGCGTCTCGCCGAACGGGGCTGCGACTGGATCGACGTCTCCAGCGGCGGCATCGCCGCCGGTGAGACCATCGCCGCGGGTCCCGGCTACCAGGTGCCCTTCGCCGAGCGGGTGCGCCGGGAGACCGGCCTCACGACCATGGCGGTGGGCCTGATCACCGAGCCCCGCCAGGCGGAGGCCATCGTCGCGAGCGGCCAGGCGGACATGGTGGCGCTCGCCCGCGGCATGCTCTACGACCCGCGCTGGGCCTGGCACGCGGCGGCGCAACTTGGCGCCGAGGTGGCCTATCCTAATCAGTATGCGCGCTGCCGGCCGCGCGCCTGACCCGAAGCCGCGCGTGGGCCGCCGGCGCCCTCAAGGGGCCGGTGGCGCGATCCGATATATTCTTACTGCTGTCATCAGCACCGGTTACAGTCATCCATGGCCTGCGTGCAGCCCCTCAAACAGAAGACGTATCACGACGCCCGCGCCGTCGCCGAGGCGCTGACGCCGAGCTATCCCGTCTACTGCCTGGCCCCGCGGGTGCTCGAGGCCTCGGCGCGACGCTTCCTGGAGGATTTCCCGGGCCGGGTTCTGTACGCGGTCAAGTGCAATCCCCACCCCCGGGTCCTGCAGGCGCTCTACGACGCCGGCATCCACCACTTCGATACCGCCTCGCTGCCGGAGATCGCCCAGGTGCGCGAGGCGTTCCGGAACGCTTCGGCCTATTTCATGCACCCGGTCAAGAGCCGCGCGGTGATCGCCATGGCCTACCGCGCCTACGGGGTCAAGTGCTTCGTCGTCGATCATCCGGCCGAGCTCGCCAAGGTGCTCGACGCCACCGGTGGCGAGGGCGTTGCCATCGTCGTCAGGCTGAAGACGCCGGAGGTCGAGGCCCTCTACAACCTGTCCGCCAAGTTCGGCGCCGAGCCCGCGCTCGCCGCCGAGCTGCTGCGCCAGGTGCAGGACGAAGGGCTGCGTCCGGGGCTCTCGTTTCACGTGGGCTCCCAGTGCCTGAGCCCGGATGCCTACGCCCAGGCGCTGGCCATCACCGGAGAGGTCATCAAAAAGGCCGGGGTGGAGCCGCACATTCTCGACGTGGGCGGCGGATTTCCCATCGCCTATCCGGGTCAGAAAGCGCCGCCCATCGAGGATTACGTGCAAGCCATCAAGAAAGGCATCGAAGGCCTCGGGCTGCGCAACGACTGCGTGCTCATGTGTGAGCCCGGCCGCGCCATCGTCGCCAACGGTTGCTCGCTGCTGGTGCAGGTGCTGCTCAGGAAGGAAGACGAGATCTACATCAACGACGGCATCTACGGCAGCCTCTCGGAGATGGTGGTGGCGAGGATGCGCCTGCCGGTGCGCCTCATCCGGCTCGGCGGCGAGCCTTCGGCGGAGATGCGCGAGTTCACCGTTTATGGCCCCACCTGCGACTCGGTGGACGTGCTGCCGAGCACGTTCCGCCTGCCCGCCGACGTTCGCGAGGACGACTGGATCGAGATCGGCCAGATTGGCGCCTACAGCAACGCCGTTGCCACGCGCTTCAACGGGTTCTTTGCCGACACCTTCGTGGAAGTCGAGAATGGCTTCCCGGGATAATGCCCGCAAACACGCACTCTGCTTGAGATTCGGCGCCCACTTCGGGCATCCTCACATGTCTTGGCGCCGGCCTTTATAAAGAGTGCGAAACATGCAATACGAATCTCCCCAGTCCGTCGACAGCGCCGTTTCGCTGCTCGCCGCCGGCGCCGATGATGCCCGCGTTCTGGCCGGCGGAACGGATCTCCTGGTGCAGCTTCGTGCCGGGATGATCGAGCCGGCGCTGGTCGTCGACATCAAGAACATCCGCGAAACCCGCGAGATTGCACGCGAGGACGGCGGCTTTCGGATCGGCGCCGCGGTCAGCGGCGCGGAGATCGGCGAGCACGCCGCGCTCAAGGAGGCCTGGCCCGGCGTCGTCGAAGCCGTCGAGCTGATCGGGTCGACACAGATCCAGGGCCGCGCGTCGATGGGTGGAAACCTGTGCAACGCGTCGCCGGCTGCCGACACGGTGCCCGCGCTGATCGCCGCAGGCGCCGTCTGTCGTATTGCCGGGCCCGGTGGACAGCGCGACGAGGCAGTCGAGAGCATCTGCACAGGACCCGGGCGAACGTCCCTCGCCAAGGGTGAGTTCGTCGTCTCCCTCTACCTGCCTGCGCGCCCGCCGCGCTCCGCCGACGCCTATCTGCGCTTCATCCCCCGCACGGAGATGGATATCGCGGTGGTCGGCGCCGGCGTAAACCTCACTCTGGAAGCATCGGGGGAGTGCAGCGCCGCGCGGGTGGCGCTCGGTGCGGTCGCGCCGACCGCGATCCTGGTGCCGGAGGCCGGTGAGGCGCTCGTCGGCAGCATGCTGAACGAGCCGGATCTGGAAAGGATGGCAGCGGCGGTGCGCGCCGCATGTCATCCGATCGACGACAAGCGCGGCACGGTCGAGTACCGCGTGAAGGTAGCGGGTGTCATGGCGAGAAGGGCCTGCGGCATCGCGCTCGATCGCGCGAGGAGCCAGTGATGCCGAAGTCGAAGTTCCATGTCGTCACCACCGTGAACGGCGACAGCGTCGAATTCCTGTGCGAGCCGCAGCAGACGTTGCTGGATGTGCTTCGCGACGAGCTGCACCTGACCGGCAGCAAGGAGGGATGCGGTTCCGGCGACTGCGGTGCGTGCAGCGTCATGCTCGACGGCCGCCTCGTATGCGCCTGTCTGGTGCTCGCCGTGGAGGCCAACGGGCACAGCGTCGAGACCATCGAGGGCATGGCTCACGGCGACGATCTTCATCCGCTGCAGCGCAAGTTCCTCGAGCACTCCGCGCTGCAGTGCGGCGTCTGCATACCGGGCTTTCTCGTCGCCGCCAAGGCGCTTCTGGAAAAGCACCCGGATCCCACTGAGACCGAAGTCCGTTACTGGCTGGCCGGCAATCTCTGCCGCTGCACCGGCTATGACAAGATCGTGCGCGCCGTGCTGGATGCGGCCGTGGAAATGAGGACGGGTTGATCATGACCGACAGCAACAAAGAAGCTTCCGGGAACAAGACGCTCAAGTGGGTCGGCACACGCCAGGTGCGCCCTGACGGCGTCGACAAGGTCACGGGTCGCGCCACCTTCGGCGCCGATCTGTACGCGCCGAACATGCTCGTCGGCAAGATCCTGCGCAGCCCCCATCCCCATGCGCGCATCGTCTCCATGGACCTGTCGAAGGCCGCAGCGCTGCCGGGTGTGAAAGCCGTCGTCAACAAGGACGACATTCGCGATCTGCCCTCGGAGATGGTGCCGGCCGGCGAGATGATGGTGAACTACCGCGACATCACCCGCAACGTCATGGCGCGCGAGAAAGCGCTCTACGAGGGTCACGCCGTGGCCGCGGTGGCGGCGGTCAGTGAATCGGTCGCCCGCAAGGCATTGCGGCTCATCGAGGTGAAGTACGAGGTGCTGCCCCATGTCATCGACGTCATGCAGGCCACCAAGCCCGATGCACCGTTGCTGCACGAGGGCCTGATTACCGATGGCGTCGACCCGGCGCCGAGCGAGCCGTCCAACATCGCCAAGCGCGTCGAGTTCTCAAAGGGCGACGTGGAGGCGGGCTTCGCCGCAGCCGATGTCATCGTCGAGCGGGAGTTCAACACCAAGCCCGTGCACCAGGGCTATATCGAGCCCCATGCATGTCTCGCCAGCGTCTCCAAGGACGGAAAGGCGGAGCTGTGGTGCACCACCCAGGGTCACTTCGTCGTGCGTGGACACTGCGCGAAGCTGCTGGGCATGGATATTTCCAAGCTGCGCGTGACCGCCTCGGAGATCGGCGGCGGCTTCGGCGGCAAGACCGTGGTCTATCTGGAGCCCGTGGCGCTGGCGCTGTCGCGCAAGGCCGGCCAGCCGGTGAAGATGGTCATGACCCGCGAGGAAGTGTTTCGCGCCACCGGCCCCACCTCCGG
>JAABYT010000058.1:83836-85858 GCA_011775625.1 Gammaproteobacteria bacterium
GGCTCGCCGGTGCAGCCGGGCTGCATGTGCGTGTTCGCCCCTTACGATATCGAGAACGCCCGCGCCGTCGGCTACGACGTCGTCACCAACCGGCCCAAGGTGGCCGCCTATCGGGCACCGGGAGCGCCCATCTCGGAGTTCGCTGCCGAGTGCGTGATCGACGAGCTGGCCAAGCGGCTCGGCATCGATCCCATCGATCTCCGTCTCAAGAACGCCGCCAGGGAAGGCACGCAGACCGTCTACGGTCCGAAGCTGGGTCCCGTCGGTCTGGTCGAGACGCTCGAAGCCGCGAAAGCCCACGCGCACTACAAGGCGCCGCTTGGCGCCAACCAGGGCCGCGGCGTGGCGTCGGGCTTCTGGTTCAACATCGGCGGCGAGAGCTGCGCGACGCTGAATCTTAACGAGGACGGAACGGCGCAGCTGGTCATCGGAACGCCGGACATCGGCGGCTCGCGGGCGTCGCTGTGTCACATGGCCGCCGAGGAGCTCGGCATCGAGCTCGACAAGATCCATCCGGTCGTCGGCGACACCGCGTCGCTCGGCTACACGTTCCTCACCGGCGGCAGCCGGGCGACCTTCGCAACCGGCATGGCGGTGATCGAGGCGGTCCACGACGTCATCGGCAAGATGCGCGAGCGCGTGGCGAAGCTGTGGGACATTCCCGTGGACGCGGTGGTGTGGGAGAACGGCTACGCCCGCCCGGCGAGCAGCAACGCCGGCGCGTTCGAGCCCATGTACATCGCCGAGATCGCCGCGATGGCCAACAAGACCGGCGGGCCGCTGGTCGGCAACGCGGCCATCAACGCCCAGGGCGCCGGCCCGAGCTTCGGCACCCACATCGTCGACGTCGAGGTGGACACCGAGACCGGCCACGTGACGATCCTGCGCTACACCGTGCTGCAGGACGCCGGCAAGGCCGTGCACCCGGGCTACGTCGAAGGCCAGATGCAGGGCGGCGCGGTGCAGGGCATCGGCTGGGCGCTCAACGAGGAGTACATCTACGGCGAGGACGGAAAGCTTCAGAATCCCGGCTTTCTCGATTATCGCATTCCCGTCTGCTCGGACGTGCCGATGATCGACACGGTCATCGTCGAGGTGCCGAATCCTTCGCACCCTTACGGCGTGCGCGGCGTCGGCGAGACGCCCATCGTGCCGCCCATGGCGGCCATCGCCAACGCCATCGAGCAGGCCACCGGCATCCGCTTCACCGAGCTGCCCATGTCACCGCCCAAGGTCCTGGCGGCCATCGACGCGGCGCGCGGCGCGGTGGCGGACGCCGCGGACTAGGCGCGTGGCGCGCGTCGTCCTCAACGGAAATCTCAGGCGATACAGCGGCGGCGAGAGCGAGTTCGAGCTCGATGCGAAGAACGTGCGCCAGCTGTTCGCCCAGCTCGGCGCAAGCTACCCGCAGCTCGCGCCGCATCTCGAGGAAGGCATTGCCGTCGCCATCGACGGCGAGATCTACCAGGACGCGCTGTTCGCCGACATCGGCCCCGACAGCGAGGTGCACATCATCCCTAAAATCGCCGGCGGCTAGTCGGGCCGCCCGCCTGTGGGCGGCCTCGAGCTCGTCGGGCAAGGCTAATCGGAGAAATGCCGGTATCCGCGCCTGAACCTGGTCATGAGGTTGAGCTGGCTCTTCTGCATGATGCGTCTGAACTCTGCCGTAACTTCCTTCACGCTGAAGTCGAACTGCTCTCTCTTGAATGGAATATACATCGCGATCGGAGTGCCGCGCTCGAGAACGAAGCTGCCTCTGTGGTGAACCATCACCTGCTGATTGATCTCATGGTGCACATCGGTGCGAATGGCTCCCATCATGATGGTCACCCTGGGATCGAACTCGTAGAACACGGGTAATTGCAGAACGGAGTACCCGGGGCTGGTCCGGCAGTACCACGGAGACTCCAGCTTCATGACCGCTACCGTGGATGCCCTCACCGACTCCGGAGCGTGATTCAGAAACTGTCCATCGCCGTGAAAGGACACGGAAAAGAGATCCGGTGCCGACGTGCGTGCACG
>JAABYT010000058.1:85868-86349 GCA_011775625.1 Gammaproteobacteria bacterium
TAGCCCAGGGAATAGAGATCGGGAAATGCCGGGCATACCTTCACTGTCCCCGGCTCGGTGCGTGGATCGGTATTCTGAACGGCGGCCGGTGTCTGCTTCCACCACGATGGCATCGACCTCGCTCCGTGCACGACAGGAACGACCTCGGGAAGCGTCTCGATGTTGGTGAAGAACTCTATCTTCGGGTCACTTTTAGACCGACCGAACATGCGCTACCTCGTGGGGCCGATTTTTAATGTCGTGCTGTTTTCCATCGCGACCACGATAGCACGGGTCAACTGGGTTTAGGAGGCATGAGCGGGTGTTTCGCGTTTGCTGCGAGCAAAAGCGGCACGACGCGAGCTCCAGCCCGAGGGTTCCGCGCCCCGAACCCGGCTCAGCGGCTCTGCGAAGAAGCCATTGTGAGCAGCTCGACGCCCTCGTCGACCAGATCGCCCTCTTCGAATGCGACTGCGGTCACGGTGCCGTCGGCGGGTGCGTG
>JAABYT010000051.1 GCA_011775625.1 Gammaproteobacteria bacterium
GACTCAGCTGCCTTCAAGCAAGCGACCGTGCCGATCGCCAAGGAAATCGGCAAGATCGCAGGGGAAGATTTCGCCGCCAGGTTCGTCGCGGCGGCGAAAGAGTAGCGCAGCAGCATATCGCGGGAGGTGGATCGCAACCCACCTCCCGCCTCTTATGACGATCGCATGCGCCATCGTGCGGGCGCGCCTCAACTTTCGCGCTGCGGTCGAGTGAATCGATGTCCATGTCTACACAAGATCCTGACACCAGGCTGCAGCTGCGACCGGACGCTGAACGAATCGCCGAGCAGATCGGCGAAGCGACGCGTCACATGGAGCTGCGCGATCCCGACGAAGGCTTGCCGTTTACCGATCGTCTGGTCAATCACTGTGTGGAAATTGTCGGCGTAGGCGTGCTCGTGGCGATCGTGCTCGTCATCTTCGTCAACGCCGTCAGCCGCTATACGTTGAATTACAGTTTCATCTGGGCGGAGGAAATGGTGCAGATGTCGATGCCCTGGCTCGCCATGACCGGGGTGTTCCTGTCGGTGCGCCGAGGCACGATGATTCGCATCGATTTCTTTTTCGACAAGATTCCAGAGCGTTACCAGGGCGTGGTTGCCAACTTCGGCTACGGTCTTTGCATTGGAGTGCTGCTGTTGATGGGTTGGATCTCTTTCGACTTTGTACGTCAGTTCGGAGGCGATGTCGCCCTGTATGTCGAAATTCCTACCGGATGGTCGACATCAGCGCTGGTGTTCGGCGCGGTTGGCGCTGCCATGGCCTACGCCGCGGAGTTCTATCGCGAGTGGCGGGCGCGCCGCCGTGCGTCGACGCGTGGTGGGTCGCCGTCGTGACAGGGCTGCTGGGCGCAGGCCTGTCGATCCTGCTGCTGTGTTTGCTGCTGGTACTGCGCGTGCCCATGCTGGTATCCATCGCCGCCGCGGTAATGCTCAACTTCTACCTCTCGGGCGCCTGGGCACTGACGCTGCCGCAAACCATGATGTCGGGGCTCGGCCGATTCGTGCTGATCGCGCTGCCACTGTTCGTGCTCGCCGGCGGCCTCATGAATGCCGGCGGCATATCGGCGCGGCTTTTCGAGTTCGCGCGCGCCCTTGTCGGCTCGCTACGCGGTGGACTCGCGCACGTCAACGTGATGACCAGCATGTTCTTCGGCGGCATGATCGGCTCGTCCACCGCGGATCTGGCCGGCACCGGCTCCATCGTCATTCCGGCAATGAAGGCCAACAAGTACCCGGCCGATTTCTCCGCCGCCTTGACCGCTTCATCCGCCGGCATCGGGCCGATGATCCCCCCCAGCTCGCCGATGATTCTCTACTCCGCGGTGACCGGGGTGTCGCTCGGGGCGTTGTTTCTCGCCGGCCTGATCCCCGGGTTGCTGCTCGGGTTATCCCAGATGCTCATCGTTGCCTGGCTGGCTCGCCGACGGGGTTGGCTACCTTACTCCGCGTTTGCGCTTCACGAGGTCTGGCGATGCGGGCGGCGAGCGGTGCTGTCCTTTGGCCTGCCCATAATCATCGTCGGCGGGCTTGTAATCGGTGTGTTCACACCGTCCGAAGCCGGCGCCTTCGCCGTTATGTACGCCTTCGGCCTCGCTGTCTTCGTGCACCGGGCGCTGAATTTCAAGGAGCTGTACCGGGTGCTGGTCAACGCGGTGCAACTCTCGGGCGAGTTGCTGATCATTGTCGGTCTGTCCTTTGCGCTGGGCGCCGGGCTCACCAATGCGCACGTGCCCGATGCCCTGGTGCAGCTGATCGACCTCGTGGCGGTTGACAGCGACTACCTGCGCATTCTGACGCTCGTGCTGCTGGCGATTCTCGCCGGCATGATTCTGGATCCGCTGATTCCGGTGCTGCTGCCGATCATTCTTCCGACATTGATTGCGTTCAACGTCGACCTCGTGCACTTCGGCGTGCTCATGGTCGTCGC
>JAABYT010000030.1:0-1204 GCA_011775625.1 Gammaproteobacteria bacterium
CTCGCCTCGGACTGCGCCGCCAGCAGCAGCAGCTCGCGCCGCTCCCAGGGCGATTCGGCGGATGCCAGAGCGCGCTCGAGCAGGTCCGCCGCCCGGGCGTACTCGCCGGCCCTCTGCAACGCCATCGCCACCTGCACGAGCCCGTCCACGGGCACTGCCCCGGCCGCGTCGCCGGCGTCGACGAGGCGTAGCGCTTCGTCGACGCGATCGCTGCCGATGAGGGCCACGGCGACCGGCGCCCGCCACGTCCCCGGCAGCGCCTGCCGGGTCTCGCTGTCGAGGCCCTCCAGCAGCCGGGCGGCCACATCGAGGCGCGACTCTCCCAGCGCGTAAGCGACCAGCGGGGCGCGCAGCGAGGGTGCGAGTGCGTCGATCTCCCGATGACGGCGAGAGTCCAGGTACAGGGCGCCCAGGATGCGAAGACCGCGGGACTCGCGCACCAGCGCATTCACCAGCCCGCTGCGAGCGGCTTCGGCGACGCGCGGCTCGCTGCTCTGCAGCGACAGGTAGGCGTAAAGGGCACGCGCGCCGACGTCGCCGCCTTCGGCGCGTTTACCTGCGAGCGCCAGCCAGTCGTCGAAGCGTCCCACCAGCAGCTGGGAAGCGTTTCCGAGCGCTGCCGCGTAGTCGAGATAGGCGTCCCAGAGCGCATCGGCTCGAACGCCGACCAGGCGGTCGCCGGCGTGCTGCACGCCGCGCAGCGCCACCGCCTGCTCCATGGCCGTAACCCGCACCTCGTGATCGCGATAACGGGCTGCCACCTCGGCGAGAGACGCCCACAGCTGCGCCCGCTCCACGGACACCAGGCGCCCTTCGCCGAGCAGCGGTCCCATTTCGGAGAGCAGCTCCACGGGCTCCACCGCCGCGTCACGGGCGCGCAGCAGCAGCCTCATGTAGGCGACCTCGGTGGTCTCGAGGCCATCGAGGAGCGCCCGCGCCTCCTCATCCCGGCCGGCGCGGAACAGCGCTTTCGCGTGCGCAAGGCGCCAGCCGTGCGGGCTNNTGCGGGCTGGCGCCATAGTCGAGCCGGTAGCGCAGCACCGTCGTCTCCGCCTCGGAGAGGCGGCCCGCGAGCAGCTGCGCCTCGCCCAGCAGCGCGCGCCAGCGCCGCAGGCGCGCGCTGCGCTCGTCGACCATGGCCGTGTCCTGGGCCCGACCCCAGATGAGACCGGCGATCAACGCGCCGGCGGCCTCGGCGTCACCG
>JAABYT010000030.1:1239-1818 GCA_011775625.1 Gammaproteobacteria bacterium
GCAAGTCCCGGCGGATACTCGGCGACGCGGGCGATCACCGCAGGCCAATCTTCGCGTGCCTCGAGGATCGCCAGTCGCAGACGCTCCCAGCGCTGCCATGCCACGGGGCTATCGGAAAGTTGCGGTTGCTCTTCGGCGATGACGCGCAGCGCCAGGCCGGCGGCGCCGGCTTCGACAAGCCGCTCGATGGCCTCGATGCTGCGCAGGCCGGACGCGGCGACGGCGGACGCAGACGCCGCCAGGAGCAGCAGCAGCAACGGCAGGCGGCGAAAGAGCGCGCGCTTAGGCTCCACCAAGCCTTGCCTCAAACCCTGGTGCTGCGTTGGTGGTAAATGACTCCGCGCCCTTTTTTGCTCGTGACTAAATCTTCTCCTTGATGCGCGCCGCGTTGCCGCGCCGGTCACGAAGGTAGTAGAGCTTGGCGCGACGCACGTCGCCGCGACGCTTCACCTCGATGTCGTGAATCTGCTGACTGTAGGTTTGGAATACGCGCTCGACGCCCTCGCCGTGAGAGATCTTGCGCACGGTGAACGAGGAGTTGAGTCCGCGGTTGCGCTTGGCGATGACCACGCCCTCGAA
>JAABYT010000030.1:1831-10587 GCA_011775625.1 Gammaproteobacteria bacterium
CCGGCACCGAATTCCGGAACCTCGCGGTTCATCTGCTCGGCTTCGATCTGACTGATGATGTTGCTCATGATTTCGTTCCTCTTTGCAACCGGGCTCGCACCGGTCTCAATGCAATGCCTCGCGCTGCTCACCGATGAACTCGTCGAGCAACGCGCGTTGTTCGTCGTCGAGCGCCAACTCGCGCAGCAGGTCCGGGCGCCGCTGCCAGGTTCGCCCCAGCGCCTGCTTCAAACGCCAGCGGCGGATGGCCTCGTGGTCGCCGCCGAGCAGCACGGCCGGCACCGCGAGACCGTCGATCACTTCCGGCCGCGTGTAGTGCGGACAATCGAGCAATCCTTCGGCGAACGAATCGCTGCGTGCCGAATCCTCGTGGCCGAGGGCACCGGGCAGCAGGCGTGTCATCGCCTCCACCACCAGCATTGCGGCCAACTCGCCGCCGCTCAGCACGAAATCGCCCACCGAAAGCTCCTCGTCCACCTCGCGCTCGATCAGCCGCTCGTCCACGCCCTCGTACCGGCCGCAGACCAGGATCAGCCGCTCGCGGGCGGCGAGCCTGGCGATGGCCGCCTGGTCGAGCCTCTGGCCCTGGGGCGACAGGTAGACCGTGTGCGCATCGTCGCCGACGCGCGCACGCGCCGCTTGGATGGCGTCGCTGAGCGGCTGCACCATCATGACCATTCCCGGTCCGCCGCCGTAGGGCCGATCGTCCACGCTGCGGTGGCGTCCCTTGGCGAAGTCGCGAGGGTTGATGCAATCGAGCGCGAGAATCCCGCTCTCGATCGCCCGCGACGTGATGCCCCAGCGCTCGATGGCCTCGAACATCTGCGGGAACAGCGTCACCACCGCCACCTGCATGCCTACTCCTTGCGGGGACCGGATTCGCCACCGGCTCAGAAATCCGGATCCCAGTCCACCTCTATGCGGCCGGCCTCCCTATCCACCCGGACCACCACCCGGTCGCGGATGAACGGCACCAGCCGCTCGCGATCGCCGCTCAGCACCAGCACGTCGTTGGCGCCGGTCTCCATGAGCCCGGTCACCCGGCCGAGAGACGTGCCCTCGCGGGTCACCACCTCGAGGCCGATCAAGTCGCTCCAGTAGTACTCGTCGTCGGCCAGCGGCGCCAGCTGGCTGCGGTCGACGGCGATGTCGGCGCCTACCAGCGTGCGCGCCTGNNCTACCGCCCTCCAGCGCGTGGCTGCGCCACCCTCCGGCGGTCTTCAGTTGCCACGGGGAGTAGCCGAGCAACCCCTCCGCAGGCTCGCAGTCCGAGCGCACGCGGAGCCATCCGCGCACGCCGTAAACGCCGCTGACCCGTCCCATGGTCACGCGCTGCGGCATACCCCGTCCCGCGCAGCCCGCGCGCGCCCGATGCGCGCCGCCTAAGCGCTCGCGGCGGCCCGATCGCGACTGAGAAGCTTGGCGACGGCACCGCTGGCCTTGGCTCCGCGGGCGGTCCAGTAGGCGACCCGGTCCCGGTCGATGCGCAGCTTCTCCTCCTGCTCGGTCGCGATCGGGTTGTAGAATCCGAGCCGCTCGATGAAGCGCCCGTCCCGGCTCGCGCGGCTGTCGGTCACGACCACGTGGTAGAAGGGACGCTTCTTGGCGCCGGTGCGGGCAAGTCGAATACTAACCATGGTTTCTCGGCTGTCCTGTTGAGCGGCATCGTGATGCCGGCGGCCTCAAGGCCCGGTAAAACGGAGTATTTTACGCCCCTCGCGGCGACGATGTAAATTCGATAGCCACGCGCATCAGCCCGGCATGCCCGGCGGCATGCCGCCCTTCATGCCCTGCATCAGGCGCGCCAGCCCGCCCTTTTTCTTCATCCGCTTCATCATCTTCTGCATCTGGGCGAACTGCTTGAGCAGCCGGTTCACGTCCTGGACCTGGTTGCCCGAGCCG
Source organism: Gammaproteobacteria bacterium (assembly GCA_011775625.1). Classification (GTDB taxonomy): domain Bacteria; phylum Pseudomonadota; class Gammaproteobacteria; order HK1; family HK1; genus JAABYT01. The sequence goes on from JAABYT010000030.1 coordinate 3,734, forward strand.
GCGGCGATGCGCCGCTTCCTGGAGCCTTTGATAATGGCCGGATGCAGCCTTTCCTGGCGGGTCATGGAGCCGATGATGGCGTGCATGCGCTTCAGCTCCTGGTCACCCATGCGGGCACTCGCCCCCGGCGGCAGCGCCGCGCCGCCCGGCAGCTTGTCGAGCAAGGCCGCCATGCCCCCCATCTCGCGCATCTGCTCCAGCTGCTCGGCGAAGTCCTCCAGATCGAAGCCCCTGCCCTTCTTGAGCTTGCTGGCCAGCTTCTCGGCCTTGTCCCGATCGACCTTGTGCTCGGCCTCCTCGATGAGGCTGAGCACATCACCCATGCCGAGGATGCGCGAAGCCATGCGCTCGGGATGAAAGGCCTGCAGCGCATCGGTTTTCTCGCCGATGCCGATGAACTTGATCGGCTTGCCGGTCACGTGGCGCACCGACAGCGCCGCGCCGCCGCGCGCGTCGCCGTCCGCCTTGGTGAGAATGACGCCGGAGAGCGGCAGCGCTTCGTCGAAGGCGCGCGCCACGTTGGCGGCGTCCTGGCCACTCATGCTGTCGACGACGAACAGGGTCTCCGCCGGCGCGGCCACCGCGTGCACGCGGCGCACCTCGGCCATCATTTCCTCATCCACGTGCAGGCGACCCGCGGTGTCGAGGATGACCACATCGTGGAAGCGCCGGCGCCCCTCGGTGATGGCTGCCTCGGCGATGGCGACCGGATCCTGGGACGCATCGGAGGGAAAGAACACCGCACCGACCTCCGTGGCGAGCGTCTCCAGCTGCTCGATGGCCGCCGGCCGGTACACGTCACAGCTCGCCACCAGCACCGACCGGGTGCCGTGCTCGAGCAGCCAGCGCGCCAGCTTGGCCACCGTGGTGGTCTTGCCCGACCCCTGCAGGCCGGCCACCAGCAGCACCGCGGGCGGCGCGACGCGCAGGTTGAGCGCCTCGTTGGCCTCCCCCATGAGGACGCTGAGCTCGTCGCGAACGATGCGAATGACTTCCTGGCCCGGCGAGAGGCTGGCAAGAACGTCCTGGCCCACGGCGCGTTCGCGCACCCGCTCGACGAAATCGCGCACCACCGGCAGGGCGACGTCGGCTTCGAGCAGCGCCATGCGCACGTCGCGCAGGGCATCCTTGATGTTGGCCTCGGTCAGCCGACCGCGCCCGCGCAGCTGGTCGAGCGTCTTCGACAGGCGTTGGGTCAGGTTTTCGAACACTTCGCGGAGTCCTCGCTGGCTTTACCGTGGGGCAGGGGCAGATTCTAGCAATCCTGCCGGGGTCTGTGGCTGTCGCCGTCCTTTGCGGCCTCCGGGAATGTTGGCATCATGCCCCCATGCACTCCTGGATCCTGGCCCTCGCGCTGATGAGCGTGACGCTCTACGTCACCGCCACCGTCGTTCTCGGGCGACGCCTGGCAAGCTGGCAAGGCGCGGTCCAGGGCGCCGCGCCGAAGCTGCCGATACTCGCCTTTGCCGCCGTCGCGCTGCACGGCGTCCTGCTCTACGCCGGCATCGTCACCGAAGGAGGGCTGCATCTGGGCTTCTTCGACGTCGCTTCGCTGGTCTCCTGGGTCGCCGCGTTGCTGCTCCTCGTCGGCGCCATGCGCCGGCCGCTCGACAACCTCGGCCTGCTGGTGCTGCCGCTGGCGGCGCTTCTGATTCTTCCCGGCGTCATCTGGCCCGAGGCGCGGCCGCTGGGCGCGGCGCGCAATTTCGGCACCGACATCCACGTTCTGGTGTCCGTGCTCGCTTTCGCGCTGCTGACCATCGCCGCCTGCCAGTCGCTGCTGCTCGCCTACCAGGATCACCGCCTCAGCCAGAAGCGGCCCGGCGGCCTGGTGCACATCCTGCCGCCGCTGAAGATCCAGGAGGAGCTGCTGTTTCAGCTGATCGCGCTCGGCTTCTTTCTACTCACCCTGAGCCTGGCGACGGGTGTGGCCTTCGTCTCCGACATGCTCGCCCAGCACCTGGCCCACAAGACCGTGCTGTCGGTCATCGCCTGGGTGCTGTTCGGCGTGCTGCTGTGGGGGCGCTGGCGCCACGGATGGCGCGGGCGTACCGCCGTGCGGCTGAGCCTCATGGGCTTCGCCGTGCTCAGCCTCGCCTATTTCGGCAGCAAGCTGGTCCTGGAGCTGATTCTGGAACGACACTGGTTCGCCGGCTGATGGCCGGACGTTGCCCGCCACCGGGCGCGCCACGGCGACGCCCGGCCTAAGGCTCACCGTCGTCGAGCCATTTGCGGTAGTCCTCGAGGGTCTTCTCGTCGGGCGGATACAGCCCGACCACGGCGGCGCCCTCGGCGATGCGCCGCTGCACGAAGCGCTCGAAGCGCTCCTGCTCGATGCCGGCCTCGGCGACCTCCGCAGCCAGGGCCGCCGGAATCACCACGGCGCCATCGTTGTCGCACACCATGACGTCGCCCGGGCAAACGGCCACCCCACCGCAACCGATGATCTCGTCGTAGCCGGCGAACGCGAGCCCGACGATGCTCGGCGGCGCCGCCACGCCCGCACACAGCACCGGCAGATCGATGCCGCGAATTTCGTCGGCATCGCGCACCGGCGCATCGGTGATGGCCGCCAGCACCCCTTTCTTCGCAAGCCGCGCGACGAGAATGTCGCCGAGGGTCGCACCGAGCGTGTTGCCGCGCCCGTCGATGACCACCACCGAGCCGCGCGGAGCCGCCTCGATGGCGTCACGGAAAGACGGTGATTTTGCGTAGCTCTCGGGCTGCGAGAGATCCTCACGCCCGGGCACGAAACGGATGGTGAAGGCCGGGCCCGCAACGCGCGCCGACAGGGGGACGAGCGGCTTGACGCCGCGCAGCCAGCTGGTGCGCACCCCCCGCTTGAGCAGCACCATGGTGAGCGTGGCCGTGCTGACCTGGCGCAGCTGATCCGGCACGCGGCTGGCGCCACCGGTCGGCGGATCCGTGTTTGCCATGAGGATGCCTCCTGTCGGCTCGTCAACCGGTATACTATATATTGATGATGTCGCCACGGGCGTAGCCTCCATTTGAACGACCTTCCCCTGGGTGTCCTGTTCGGGGCACTCATTGTTCTCCTTCTGCTTTCCGCGTTTTTCTCCGGCTCGGAGACCGGCATGATGGCGCTCAACCGCTATCGGCTGCGGCATCTCGCCAAGGGTGAGCACCGTGGCGCGAAACGCGCTGCGGAGCTGCTCGAGCGACCGGATCGGCTCATCGGACTGATCCTCATCGGAAACAATTTCGTGAATATCGTCGCCTCGATGCTGGCGGCGTTCATCGCCTGGCGGATCCTGGGTGAACCGGGTCTTGCGCTGGCGCCTTTCGCACTCACCGTGATCATCCTGGTGTTCGCGGAAGTGGCGCCGAAAACCCTCGCCGCTCTGCACCCGGAACGCATCGCCTTTCCGGCCGCCGTCGTGCTCAGGCCGCTGCTGAAAATCCTCTACCCGGTGGTGGCCGCCATCAACTGGATTGCCAACGGCGTGTTGCGTCTGCTCCGGGTCTCGCCTGCCGACGTGGACTCGCATCAACTCAGCACCGAGGAGCTGCGTACGGTGGTCAACGAGGCGGGAGCGCTGATCTCGCGCAAGTATCAGAGCATGCTGGTGAGCATTCTGGATCTGGAGAAGGTCACGGTGGACGACATCATGGTGCCGCGCAACGAGATCAGCGGCATCGACATCGATGACGAGATGGACGAGATCGTCGAGCTGCTGATTCACAGCCAGCACACCAAGCTGCCGCTTTACCGGGGAGACATCGACGACGTTCTCGGCGTGCTGCATCTGCGCAAGGTGCTCGAGCCCCTGGAGCATGGCGAGCTCAGCAAGGAGTCGCTGCTGGAGAATGCCAGCGAGCCCTATTTCGTTCCGGCGGGCACGCCGCTCAACACGCAGCTGCGCAACTTTCAGCGCCAGCGTCAGCGCATCGGGCTGGTCGTCGACGAGTACGGCGATGTCGACGGCCTGGTGACCCTCGAGGACCTGCTCGAGGAGATCGTGGGTGAGTTTACGACCGACCCTTCGGCCCACAGCCCGGATGTGCACCCCCAGGACGACGGCACTTATCTGGTCGACGGCGGCGCCAACGTGCGCGAGCTCAATCGCACCATGCGCTGGGAGCTGCCCACCCACGGACCGAAGACCGTCAACGGGCTGGTGCTGGAGTACCTCGAGTCGATCCCGGAGCCGGGTACCAGCCTTCTCATCGCCGGCTATCCGATCGAGATCGTGCAGGTGAGCGGCAACGCCGTCAAAACCGCGCGCATCAAGCCCGGCATGCGGCGCAAGCCGCGCGCGTCCGCGGAGCACGAGTCCTAGATGCGCGCAACGGTGGCCGTGTAAAAAAACCCTGTCGCGGGGTTTGCTCATGGCCGCGGATCGCACGCGAGAAGCCGCGGCTGGCGTCCCGCGCCGGGCGCAGCACCCTCTAGCGCAAGACCGCCAGCGCGTCGCCGAGCGCTGCCACTGCGGCCACCTCCATACCCTTGATGGCGCGCCGCGGCTTGTTCGCCTTGGGCACCAGCGCCCGCTTGAAGCCGTGCTTGGCGGCTTCCGCCAGGCGCTCCTCACCGTAGGCGACCGGGCGAATCTCCCCGGCCAGCCCCACCTCACCGAATACCACCAGATCGCGCGCCACCGGCCGGGCGTTGAGGCTCGACACCACCGCCACCAGCAGCGGTAAATCCGCGCCGGTTTCGCTGATGCGCATACCTCCGACGACGTTGACGAAAACGTCCTGATCCTGGGTGGCGATACCCGCGTGGCGATGCAGCGCCGCGAGCAGCATGCCGAGACGGTTGGCATCGGCACCCACGGCGACCCTGCGCGGGTGCGCGAGCTGGCTCGCGTCGACCAGCGCCTGGATCTCCAGAAGCAGCATGCGCGTGCCCTCCCGCACGACCGTCACGGTNNCCCCGCTCGGTCATGGCGAAGAAGCCGAGCTCGTTGGCGGCCCCGAAGCGGTTCTTGACGGCGCGGATGACGCGGTAGCGGCTGTCGCTCTCGCTCTCGAAGTAGAGCACCGCGTCGACCATGTGCTCGAGCACCCGCGGCCCGGCGATGGCGCCTTCCTTGGTGACGTGACCGATGAGAAAAACCGCCGTCGAGCCGTGCTTGGCGAACTGCACCAGGCGCGCGGCGCATTCCCGGATCTGGGCGACGCTTCCGGGCGCCGACTGCAGCGCATCGGTATACATGGTCTGAATGGAGTCGATGACCATCACCGTCGGCCGCTCGCGGGCCGCCAGCGCGAGAATGGTCTCCACGTGCGTCTCGGCGAGCAGGCGCAATCTCTCGGTGCCGAGTCCCAGGCGTTGCGCACGCAGGGTCACCTGGCGCAGCGACTCCTCGCCTGTGACATAGAGCGGCTGCTGGTCGGGATCCCGCGCCAGGGTCACCAGCGCCTGGAGCAGAAGCGTGGATTTGCCGATCCCCGGATCGCCCCCGATCAGCACCACCGATCCCGGCACCAGCCCGCCCCCGAGCGCGCGATCGAGCTCGCCGATGCCGAGCGGCCGATGACCTTCGGCCTCGGCGACCACCTCGTCGGCATCGACAATGCGCGCCGGCGTCTCGGCCACGCCGAGCAGTCCGACGCTTCGGCGGGGCGCCGGCGCCGCGCTCTCCAGCAGCGTGTTCCATGCGCCGCACTCGGCGCACTGGCCGCTCCACTTGGACGCCTGAGCCCCGCAGGCCTGACACTGGAAGAGACGTTTTTCCCGCACCTGTACTGAGCTCCATCGCTGGATTTTCGTTGTCGTTCACGGTATCAAAGGGTCACCCGGCGATCCACGTATGGGCGCCCTGCTAGACTGAAGGTCGGCACGAACGCCCGACCAGGAACGCGACTTTGGCCGACAAGAACAATCAAGATCCACCTGCGCTGAAGCCGCTCATGGTCGACGACGCACGTGCAGAGGCGCTCAAGCGCGCCGCGCTGGATCTGCCCTCCGTCACGCTCACGCAGCGCCAGCTCTGCGATCTCGAGCTGCTCATGTGCGGTGCGTTCACGCCGCTCACGGGCTTCATGGACGCGCGCAGCTACGCGCGCGTGCTCGATGATGCGCGCCTGCCCGACGGCAGCGTGTGGCCGATACCGATAACCCTCGACGTGGCGCAGAGTCTCGCAGAGGGCCTCGCTGCCGGCGACCGCCTGGCGTTGCGCGACAGCGAGGGATTCATGCTGGCGGTGCTCACGGTGAACGATGTCTGGACGCCGGATCGAGACGCGGAGGCAGAGCGCATCTACGGCACCGGCGACGCCTCCCATCCCGGCGTGGCGTACCTGAACGAGCAGGTGCAGCCCGTGTACGTGGGCGGCGGGATCGAGGGCATCGAGCTGCCGACGCATTACGATTACGAAGATCTGCGGCATACCCCGCAGGATCTTCGTCACCTTTTCCAAAAGCTGGGCTGGCGGCGGGTGGTGGCATTTCACACCGCAACGCCCATGCATCGTCTCGAGCACCACATCACGCTGACAGCGGCCAAGCAGGCGGAAGCGAATATCCTGCTGCATCCGGTCGTCGGCATCGGCCGGCCCCGCGACCTCAGTCGCTTCGCGCGCGTCAAGTGCTATCAGGCTCTCGGCAGGCACTATCCACACGGGCTGACGACGCTTTCGCTGCTGCCGCTGGCGACACGCATGGCGGGGCCGCGCGAGACCGCGTGGCACGCCATCATCCGGCGCAACTGCGGCTGCAGCCATTTCATTGTCGGGCCCGATCACGGCAGCCCGCCCGACGAGGGCCACGGGCGCTTTTATGCGCCGTACGCGGCCCAGGAATGGCTGGCACAGCAAGAGTCGGAGATCGGCATCCGCATGGTGCCTTTCCGTCGGCTGGCGTACTCGCCCGGGCGCGCGCGCTTCGT
>JAABYT010000030.1:10600-16559 GCA_011775625.1 Gammaproteobacteria bacterium
CCGGCATGGTTCACGTTCCCGGAAGTCCTCGACGAGCTGCGAAAGGTCTACCCGCCGCGACACCGCATGGGCATCACCCTGTTCTTCACGGGCCTCTCGGGCTCGGGCAAGTCGACGCTGGCGCGCATCATGTACGGCAAGTTCATCGAGGACGGCAAGCGTCCCGCGACCCTGCTCGACGGCGACGTCGTGCGACGCAACCTCTCGAGCGAGCTCGGCTTCTCCAGGCAGCATCGGGATCTCAACGTGCGCCGCATCGGCTTCGTCGCGAGCGAGATCACCAAGAACGGCGGCGTCGCCATCTGCGCGCCGATCGCGCCCTATGCGAGCACGCGGCGTGCCGTTCGCGCGCTCATCGAGGAGCACGGTGCGATGATCGAGATTCACGTGTCGACGCCGCTCGAGGTGTGCGAGCAGCGCGACCGCAAGGGGCTCTATGCCAAAGCGCGCAGGGGGCTGATCCCCGAGTTCACCGGCATCAGCGACCCCTACGAGATCCCGGAGCAGCCGGAGCTGCGCATCGACACCAGCGATCGCTCACCCATGGAGGCAGCCCAGGAGATCTTCCTGTACCTGCTTCGCGAGGGGTATCTCGACGCGCCCGGCGACGGAACGCCCGCGTAGGGCCACGCGCCCGCTTCCCGAAGCTGACATCGGCGCCTGGCGCGCCGGCGTCAGGCGTAGTAGCCGCCGCCGAAATCGTCCCGGATGTAGTTCTCGAAGCGCGTATGCTGGCCGAGGAACGTCAGCACCACCTTGCCGATAGGCCCGTTGCGCTGCTTGCCGATGATGATCTCGGCCTTGCCCTTGTGCTCGGAGTTCTCGTTGTAGACCTCGTCGCGGTAGATGAAAAGAATCAGGTCGGCATCCTGCTCGATGGCGCCGGATTCGCGCAGATCGGACATGACGGGACGCTTGTCGGGGCGCTGCTCGAGGCTGCGGTTGAGCTGCGAGAGCGCCACCACCGGCACGTCGAGCTCCTTGGCGAGCGCCTTGAGCCCGCGTGAAATCTCCGAGATCTCCGTGGCCCGGTTCTCCTTGGTGCCCGGCACCTTCATCAGCTGAAGGTAATCCACCACCACCAGCCCCAGATCCTTCTCGCGCTTCAGGCGCCGACAGCGTGCGCGCAGCTCGAGCGGCGTGAGCGCCGGCGTGTCGTCGATGTAGATCTCGGTGTCGTTGAGCATGGTCAGGGCCGAGGTCAACCGGGGCCAGTCGTCGTCGTCGAGGCGGCCGCTGCGCACCTTGTGCTGATCGATCCGGCCGAGCGAGGAGAGCATGCGCATGGTCAGCTGCTCGGCGGGCATCTCCATGCTGAACACGCCGACGGTGAGGCGCCCCTTGATAGCCGCCTGCTCGACGACATTCATGGCGAAAGCCGTCTTGCCCATGGAAGGGCGCCCGGCGACGATGATGAGGTCCGAGCGCTGCAGCCCGGAGGTCCGGTCGTCCAGATCCACGTAGCCGGTCGCCACGCCGGTGATCGGGCTCTCGCTCTGGAACAGGGTGTCGATGCGGTCCATGACATCGACCAGCACGTCCTTGATGGGCGAGAAGCCGATGCGCGGCTTGGAGCCCCGCTCGGCGATCTCGAAGACCCTCTGCTCGGCCTCGTCGAGCAGCTCATCGGCGCTGCGGCCCTCGCTCGCGAATCCGCTGCTGGCGATATCGGTGCCGACCTCGATGAGACCCCGCAGGACAGCCCGCTCGCGCACGATGTCGGCGTAGGCCGCGATGTTCGCGGCGCTCGGCGTATTGCGGGCGAGCTCCCCGAGGTAGGCCAGCCCGCCGGCCTCTTCGAGCCGGCCATGATTCGCCAGCCACTCCGAAATCGTGACCACGTCGAAAGGCCGGGCGCGGTCGGAAAGCGCACTGATGGCCTGGAAGATGAGGCGGTGGTCGTGGCGGTAGAAATCCTGCTCCGAAACCACGTCGGCGACGCGGTCCCAGGCGGCATTGTCCAGCATCAGCCCGCCGAGGACGGATTGCTCGGCTTCGATGGAGTGCGGCGGCACCTTGAGTGCCGCGGTGGCGAAGTCGGCCGGACGATTGGACAGCACCGTTTCTGGCATGTGACCTCGATGTGCTCTCCGTTTATGTCAAGCGCTTCACGGAAACATCGTTCCAGTTCCGCACTCGCGCCCTATGCCGATTGTTCCACCGACTTCGGCGCATCCCCCAACACCCGTAGCGAGCATACACCAGTGCGGCGCGCATCGAAAGCGATCGGAATCACGTCATCACGTATCGGCGCGTTACGCGCAATCTTCGCGCGCCTGACGCGCGCAGGCGACGCGGTGACAGGCAAGCGCTACTCTTCCGCAACCACGTGCACGGTAACCAACGCTTCGACATCGGCGTAAAGATGCACGTGGACCTCGTAATCACCCACCTGTCGCAGCGTGTCACTGAGCAGACGTATCTCGTGGCGCGCGACGGGCAGTCCCGCCTCGGTAAGCGCGTCCGCGATGTCCTGGGGACCGACGGAGCCGAAAAGCTTGCCCTCCTCGGCAGTCTTGCGCACCAGCGTCACTTCCGCTCCCTGGAGACTCGCGGCGCGCTTCTGCACCTCGGCCAGGGCCTCGGCCTCCTGGCGCTCGAGCTCGGCCCGCCGGGCCTCGAACTCGGCCAGATTCTCCGGCGTTGCCAGCACCGCTCTGCCCTGCGGAATCAGGTAGTTGCGCGCGTAACCGGGCTTCACCTTGACCGAATCGCCGAGCTCACCCAGATTCTGCACCCGTTCCAGCAATATCACCTGCATGATCCCATCCTCGATAGCGTCACCGGCGCGCTCGCCCGGCGGCGGCGCGCTGCATTCACGTCGATGTGCCGGCGCTCCAGCGGCGGCGAAAATCGAACCACGTGTCCGAGAAACCGCCCAGCGCCAGCCCCAGAGCCGCCAGCGGCGGCACGATGAGCAAGGCCGCGTACATCGTCAACAGCCAGAAGATCGAGGCACCGCGCGCGTGCACGTGCGCGTGCACGAGCGCATGAACGAGCGCCATGCCCTGAATCGTGTACATGATGATCGCCAGCACCAGCAGCACGCGAAACAGGCCGCCGGCGAAGCCACCCGCGAGTATCGCGAGCAGCGCCAACGCCACTGCCGCATACGCCACCCGGCGATCCAGGCGCAAGGCGCGGAATTCCTTGCCGAAGCCGCCTGGATTGTCGATGGTCGCGTGCATCCAGCGCGCCAGCCACAGGATCAGCATGGCACCGACCACGGTCGCCGCGGGCAGCGACAGCATCAGCAACGACATGCTCTCCAGCGTCTCGTCGAGCGTTTGCAGCATCTCCGGCGTCAGGTCCGGATTGGCCTCCCGGATCGGCTGAGCCACGTAGCGTTCGAGCTTGTCCCGCCACCAGGCCACCGGATTGGAGCTGAGCAGATGGATACCGGCCAGCACCAGCGCGCCCATGCCGCCGGCCACCGTGAGCGCGCTTCCCTGAGAGGCCGTCTCGCGGAGCACCCAGGCGAGCACCATCACCGGCAGGCCCGTGAAAAGCACGAAAATCACCACCGGCTGATAGGTGCCGAGAATCAGCCCCATGGCGAGGGTGGAGATCGCCGTCGTCACCGCGAGCACCAGGGCGCCATCGGCAAGCCCGTGGCGCAGCACCGTCAGGCCGACGATGCCACCGCTGACGAAGCTGAACGGCGGCAACAGCATGCCGATGACCGCCGTCGCGATCGCATGGGTGCGGCTGCGCACCATGAATCGCAACAATGATCCCACGGCTGACCGGCCCGGCGTCGCGCGTGGTCAATGATGCGAGTCGCTGTAAGGCAGCAGCGCAAGATAGCGGGCGCGCTTGATCGCCGTCGCCAGCTGACGCTGATAGCGGGCCTTGGTCCCGGTGATGCGGCTGGGGACGATTTTGCCGGTCTCCGTGATGTAGGCCTTGAGCGTGTTGAGATCCTTGTAATCGATCTCCTTGACGCCCTCGACGGTGAACCGGCAATAGCGCCGGCGGCGGAAAAAACGTGCCATCTTCGATACCTCTGGAAATCGGCACCCCGCTCGGGCGCCGGATCAGTCGTTGCGCGCGAATCAGGACCCTTGTCGCGCGGATCTCAAGTCTCGGACGCCTCGTTGACATCGACCTGTTCCCCGGCGGCTGCCTCGGCCGTGTCCGCAGTCTCCTTTGCCTGCTCCCGGGTGCCCTCGTCCGCCTCGTCGCGGCGCGGTGGCCGCTCCTCGTCGCGATCGTCCTTGGACTTGGCGAGCGGGGACGGCTCGGTCTGCGCCTCGCTGCGGGCGATGACCAGGTCGCGCAGCACCGCGTCGTTGAAACGGAATGCGCTCTTCAGCTCCTCGAGCGTGGGCTGGCCGCACTCCACGTTCATGAGCACGTAGTGCGCCTTGTGCACCTTGTTGATGGGGTAGGCGAGCTGCCGCCGGCCCCAGTCCTCGAGGCGATGGATATGGCCGCTGGCGCCCTCTATCAGAGCGCGATAGCGGTCGATCATGGCAGGCACCTGCTCACTCTGGTCCGGATGGACCAGAAAGACGATCTCGTAATGTCGCACGATTGGCTCCTCTCGGATTCGCGGCCCGCTTCGAGCGGTGCCGACCAGCCTCCCGCGCATTTGCGGTGAGGCAAGGAGTCGCCGGGCAGGCCCGGCGCAGGGGCACGGATACTATGCGATGCCCCGGGCCTTTGCAACGCCGCCCCGCTGGCGGCACGCCTCGAACAGGCACAGGGCCGCCGCGACCGAGACGTTGAGACTCTCGACGCCGGCGCGCATGGGAATGTGGATGAGCTGGTCGCAGCGCGCGGCGGTGAGGCGCCGAAGCCCGCGGCCCTCGCCGCCCAGGATCAGCGCCGTCGGGCCGCGCAGATCGGCATCGGTGTAGGCAATGCCGGCGTGGGCGCAGGCCCCGAACAGAAACACGCCGGCCTCGCCCAGGCGCCGCAGCGCCTCGGCCAGATTGCCGACGGTGACCAGTGGAACGTGCTCCGCGGCGCCGCTGGCGGCCTTGCGCACCGTCGGGGTGAGCCCCACGGCACGCCGCTGCGGCACGATGACCGCATCGGCACCGGCGGCATCGGCGCTGCGCAGGCAGGCGCCCAGATTGTGGGGATCCTGGACCCCGTCGAGCACCAGCAGCAGGGCCGGCTCCTCGAGCCCGGCCAGCAGGGTATCCAGATTCGGAGCGAGTGATGTGCGGCTCGGCCGGTAACGCGCCGCGATGCCCTGATGGGCAGCGCCGGCGAGCATGCGGTCGAGGGTCGTGCGCGCCACGGCGTGCACGCTGATGCCGTGCCGGGTCGCGAGCTGCCTGGCACGGGCACGCATCGCGTCTCCGCGGCCCTGCTGAAGCCACAGCTCGCTGACGCCGGCCGGGTCGCGCTCGAGCAGCTCTTGCACCGCATGACGACCGTAGACGAGCCCGCCCCTCACGCCACCTCGCCTCTAGCGCCGCCGGGCGCGGCCGCGCCGCCTGCCGCCGCGCCGCAAGCCGCTTCCACGGCCGCCGTCGATGAGCTCGAGGTCGATCTTTCGATCGTCCAGATCGACCCGCTGCACGCGCACCCGAACACGGTCGGCGAGCCGGAACACCGCGCCGCTGCGCTCGCCGACGAGGCGGTGGCCGCCGGCATCGAAATGGAAGTAGTCGGCTCCGAGAGCGCTCACGTGCACCAGGCCCTCGACGTGAATATCGTCGAGCGTGACGAACAATCCGAATGACGTCACGCCCATGATGGTGCCCTCGAACGGCTCGCCGATGCGATCGAGCATGAACTCGCACTTCAGCCAGGCCACGGCGTCGCGGGTGGCCTCGTCGGCGCGCCGCTCGGTCATGGAGGTGTGGGCGCCGAGACTGACCATCGCGTCGCTATCGTACTCGAAGCGCTCGAGCGCGTTTCCTTCGAGCAGGTGCTTGATGGCGCGGTGCAGGAGCAAATCCGGATAGCGGCGTATGGGCGAGGTGAAATGTGCGTAGCTCTC
>JAABYT010000030.1:16649-17646 GCA_011775625.1 Gammaproteobacteria bacterium
CGGGCCGCCGCGACGTTCGCCGCGATCATGCACTCCTCGATCAACCTGTGGGCATCGTTGCGGGTCCGGGTGCCGATGGAATCGATCTTGCGGTCCGCGCCGAAAACAATGAGCGCCTCGGGATTGTCGAGATCGATAGCGCCGCGGCGTTCGCGCGCGCGCCGCAGAGCGCCGTACAGCGCGTAGAGCTCGTCAAGATGCTCGAGAATGGCGGACAGACTCGCGCGGGCGGCGGCGTCGCGCTGCACCACTGCCGCGGCGACATCGTCGTAGACGAGGCGCGCACGCGAGCGCATGACAGCCTCGAAGAATCGCGACCGGCGAATGTGGCCGTCTCGATCGATATTGAGCTCGCATGCAAGACACAGACGGTCTTCATCCGGACGCAGCGAGCAGAGATCGTTGGAAAGCTTCTCCGGCAGCATCGGCACGACGCGCTCGGGAAAGTAAACCGACGTGCCGCGCAGGCGGGCCTCGGCATCGAGCGCCGAGCCGGGCTTGACGTAGGCCGACACATCGGCAATCGCCACGGTCAGCTTCCACCCCGCGGCCGTGCGCGAGCAATGCACCGCGTCGTCGAAGTCGCGCGCATCCGCGCCATCGATGGTGACGAGTGCCAGGCCGCGCAGATCCTCGCGCCCGCGCCACGCCTGCTCGGTGACGTGGGGCGCCAGCGCCCGTGCCTCCTCGGTGACGACCGACGGCCACTGAAACGGAAGCTCGTGGGCCCGGATGGCGATGTCGATCTCCATTCCGGGCGCCATGTGATCACCCATCACCTCGACGACATGCCCGATGGGCTGGCTGCGCTCGGTTGGCTGCTCGACGATCTCGACGACCACCACCTGGCCGTGATGCGCCTCGCCGGTTGCGGAATCGGGAACGAGGATGTCGTGAAGCAGGCGCCGATTGTCCGGCGTGACGAAACCCACGCCGCTGTCGCGGCGATAACGGCCGACGACGCGATGGGTGTTCCTTTCGAGCACCTCGACCAGCG
>JAABYT010000030.1:17730-58637 GCA_011775625.1 Gammaproteobacteria bacterium
CGGCCGCGTACCAGGTCCATCTTTCCGACCAGGCCGTAGTCGCCGCGCCGGTTGCGAATAATCTGCCCGTCACGTTCCATGGCGCGCAGGCGTCGGGCGAGCGCGCTGAGATCCCGTTCCGACTCGATACCCAGTGCCGCCGACAACTCGTCTGCCGCCAGCGGCCGCCCGCGCGCCTCCAGGGTTTGAAGCACGAGCTCGCGGCTGGCAATCGGGTGAGCGTAGCGGCGCGCCTCGCGCGCGCGGTGTGGGTCCTTGCGGGGTCTACTCTTGGGCATCGTTGACAATGATACCTCTGCTCGGTACAGTCGCGCCCTTCCCGCCGACCGTCCCGAGAGCGCCAGCATCCGGTTGGCGCGGAAGGTGCCGCCCGTGCCGAGGTGGCGGAATTGGTAGACGCGCTGCGTTCAGGGCGCAGTGGGGGTAACCCCGTGGGGGTTCAAGTCCTCTCCTCGGCACCAGTTCGCGTCCCCGCAGCGCCCCCGGCGCCCGCTGCCGTCACGACGCCGTGCCGTTCGCCGGCTTTTCTTGCGCCAACGGCGCTATAATCAATTCACGCTCATTGTTTCGTCGGCCGGCTGCGACGCCAAAATCTCCCCGCGTGAACGACCTCACCCGACCGAGACTGGAGGACGAGTCTCTGGCCAATCGGGTCAGCCGCTTTCACTTGCACCAGCGCCTCGGCATCGAGGATGACGCCGAGGCACTGGTTTTCGGGCAAGGCCGGACCTTCTTTCACATCGAGAACTGGCGCTTTGCCCACTCGGTCATGCGCGTGATTCTGACTCTGATTGGTCTGCGCGGGCGCGCGCGGCGCAACGCCCTCAGCATCGAGGTGCGGCATAACGAAATTCCAGTACCCGGATTGCCGACTCGCTTTGACGGATTCAGACTGCTGCACCTGAGCGACATGCATCTCGACACACACGCTGACTTTGCCCATGCGCTGATCGAACGGCTGCAGGGACTCGAATACGACGTAGCGGTCATGACCGGGGATTTCCGGGCACAGACCTTCGGTCCCATTGACCTCACCGTGGACGCAATGACTCAGCTGCGACCCCACTTGAAGAGCCCGATCTACGCCGTGCTCGGCAACCATGACAGTCTGCGCATGGTCCCGCATTTCGAGAACATAGGCATCCGTGTGCTGCTCAATGAATCTGTCGAGATCGACCATGGCGGGGAGACCATCTACCTCGCCGGAATCGACGATCCACACTATTTTCGTGCCGATAACATGGAGAAAGCGGCCGAGGGCATTGCGCCCGACACCGTCTCTGTGCTGCTCGCCCACTCGCCGGAGATATACCGTCAGGCCGCGCATGCGGGATTCTCCGTGATGCTGTGCGGTCATACCCACGGCGGACAGATCTGCCTGCCCGGGGGGATTCCGCTCATCGTCAATGCGCGCTGCCCGCGCCGTTACTGCAAAGGCGCATGGCGCTATCGCGATCTCGCTGGGTACACTTCAGTGGGATCGGGCGTTTCGATGGTCGACGCGCGCCTCAACTGTCCGCCCGAAATAACGCTGCACCGACTGAGGCCAGCGTGAAGGACGGTGTCATAAAGTTCGATCTGCGCTGGCAGCGCGGGCCGCCACCCGGGAACATCGACGCGCTCTTGGAGTGGCGTGACAGAATGCGCGCGGCAGAGCTCATTGGTGTTTACCCCGACGGCGTCGGATACGGAAACATCAGCATACGCGCCGGCGCGGCTTTCATAATTTCCGGCAGCGGCACGGGCGCGCAGCTGACGGCGCGCCGGGAGCATTTCACCGAGGTCGTCGACTACGACTTCAATACCAACTCGGTGACCTGTCGTGGCCCGGTACGGGCAAGCTCGGAATCACTCACCCATGCCGCTGTTTACGAGGCAGACCCGTCGGCGGCCGCGGTCATTCACGTCCACCACCCGGCGCTCTGGGAGGCGCTCATCGGCAAGATTCCCACCACCGCCGTGGACATCGAGTACGGTACGCGGGAGATGGCCGAAGAGGTGATGCGCCTGTTTCGCGACACCCCCATCGCCGAAGGCAGGCTCTTCGTGCTGGGCGGGCACCGCGACGGCATCGTCGCCTTCGGTGAGTCGCTGCGGGAAGCGGGGACGAGGCTTCTCGACACGCTGCACACGGGCCCCGGCGAAGACCCGTGAGCCTGTCTTGCGCCCGCTTTCGCGCCCGCGGCCGCACCACCGATCGGGACATCGGCCACTTGACCCCCGGACGCTTACGGGCCACCCTCGATTCAAGCGAGGCCGCATAGATCATGGGCGAACACGACGTTCGAGAATCGATCAGCTCACGCGAGGTTCGCGGCTTCACGCGCGCGATTCTCGGCGATCTGCGCGCTCTGGAAGCGATGCTCGAGCGGGAGATGATCGAGGACGGCGTGCGCAGGGCAGGCGCCGAGCAGGAGATGTTCCTCGTCGACACCGATTGCCGCCCGATGCCCATCGCCGAGGAGCTGCTCGCCGGCCTTGATGGCGGATCATTCACGAGCGAGCTCGGGCGGTTCAATCTCGAGGCCAACCTCGCACCGAGAAATCTGCACGGATCCTTTCTGCGCGATCTCGAATCCGATCTGGAGTCGGTGGTCTCGACTGTGAACCGCGCGGCGGCGACGTTCGGCGCGCGCGTGCTCCTGACGGGCATCCTGCCGACGCTGCGCTACGACGATCTGGCGCTCGAGAACCTGACGCCACAGCCCCGCTTTCGTCGCCTGATCGACGCGCTGGCTCGACTTCGCAGCGGATCGTTCCCGATACACGTCGACGGCATCGACGTGCTCGACACCGAGTTCGACAGCGTCATGCTCGAGTCCGCCAACACCAGCCTGCAGCTGCACCTGCAGGTCGGTCAGCACGAGTTCCCCGGCGTCTACAATCTGGCCCAGCTGATCACCGGCCCCCTGCTCGCCGCAGCCACCAACTCGCCGCTGCTGCTCGGACGGAGGCTGTGGCACGAAACCCGCGTTGCTGTGTTCGAACGTGCCGTCGATGTGCGCTCCAGAGCTCAGCTGGCGCGGGGACATCTGTCGCGCGTGAGCTTTGGCGATGCCTGGCTGAATGGCTCAATCCTGGATATCTTCCGAGAGAATCTCGAGCGCTTTCAGGTCCTCGTCACGCGGGACGTCGACGGTGATCCGCTGGCCATGGTCGAGCAGGGAATCGCGCCGGCGCTCTCGGCGCTGATGCTGCACAACGGAACTGTTTATCGCTGGAATCGTCCGTGTTACGGCGTTGCCGATGGCATCGCGCACGTGCGTATCGAGAACCGGGTGCTGCCCTCCGGACCGACGATACTCGATGAGGTGGCGAACGCCGCCCTCTTTTATGGTCTCATGCTGGGTCTCGAAGACTGCTACGGCGACGTATCGACTCGGCTTTCATTCGATCACGCCAAGGCCAACTTCGTCGCAGCGGCGGAGCATGGCATCAAGGCCGAATTCAACTGGATAGAAGCCGGCAAGGTGCCGGCTCGCACGCTGCTCGAACGCGAGCTCATACCGGCGGCCCGGGAAGGACTTCGCCGGGTCGAGGTTCCCTCAACCGACATCGAGCGCTATCTCGGCGTTATCGAAGAGCGCGTCGCATCGGGACAGAACGGTTCGAGCTGGCTTCTCGAATCCTTCGACGCGATGCATGCATACGGAACGCATGAAGCGCGCTGCTCGGCGTTGACCAGAGCGATGCTGGAGCGGCAATCGAGCGGCGAACCCGTGCACCGATGGCAACCAGGGCAGGTCTCCATGCAACCAGAACAGAGCAACCGACCGCGCACCGTTCGCGACATCATGAGCACCAATGTGTTCACAGTGCGCCCCGAGGATGTCCTCGACCTCGCCACCAGCATCATGGAGTGGCGTCACATTCGCCATGTGCCTGTGGAGGACTCCGACGGCTGCCTGGTCGGATTGCTTTCTCACCGAGCCTTGCTGAGGCTTCACGCACGCTCCGCGGGCGACGCCGAGCAACAGCCGACATCCGTGGAGCGGGTCATGGATCGAAATCCCGTTACCGTGGCTGCGGATACGCAGCTCGACGAGGCGGCCGGGAAGTTACTCGACGCCGAATCAGGATGTCTGCTGGTCGTCGATCACGACCGCCTCGTCGGTATCGCGACGGAGCGCGATTTTCTGCACGCCGCTTACCGACGCTGAGGGCATGGCTCGTCAGAGCGCACGGCGATACCGGCTAGCCCCGGTTATCCGATAAGGACGCGAGCTGCAACGGCGCGAGGCGCCGACTTGACCACCTGCGGCCAGCACACCACACTCGATTCTAAGCGCTAATACCGGAGCCTCGAAATGGTCTCTAACGTTGAGTTCGACACCGAAGATCTCTGGCGCAAGGACAGAGATCACTACATTCATCCCTGGACCGATTTTTCCACCTTCAAGGACCAGGGCAGCGTCGTCATGGCCGATTCCGACGGTGCTTATGTCTACGATTCCGAGGGAACCCGTTTCCTGGACGGCATCGGCGGCCTATGGTGCGTCAATATCGGTTACGGCAACGGTGAAATGGCGGATGCCATCGCCGAGCAGGTGCGCCGGATCCCTTATTACTCGACTTTTACCCACATCACGACGCCGCCGGCGGCGGAGCTCGCCGCGAAGCTCGCCGAGCTGGCTCCCGGGCCACTCAATCACGTTTTCTATGGGACCGGCGGCTCGATGTCGAATGACACCGCCGTGCGTATCATTCATTTCTACTTCAACCGGCTGGGCAAGCCGGACAAGAAGAAGATCATATCCCGGGTCGACGGCTACCACGGCAGCACCTACCTGGCCATGTCCATGACGGGCGTGGCATTCGATCACCAGGGTTTCGACGTCAACCGGGAGCTCGTGCATCACATCCCGGCGCCAAACTGTTACCGCCGGCCGAACGGCATGTCGCTCGAGGAATTTTGCGATGAGAAGGTCGCGGACCTCGAAAACAAGATCCTGGAGCTGGGTCCCGAGAACGTTGCCTGCTTCATCGCTGAGCCGATCATGGGCGCCGGTGGCGTCATCGTGCCGCCGCCTGGATACCACCGGCGCACAATGGAAGTCTGCCGGAAGTATCAGGTGCTCTACATCTCTGACGAGGTGGTCACGGCCTTCGGTCGCCTGGGTCACATGTTTGCTTCCGAGGACGTGTTCGATCTCGTTCCGGATTTCATAACAGCCGCCAAGGGCATCAGCTCCGGCTACCTGCCGCTGTCCGCGAGCATGATTTCCGACGAGGTTTACGACGTCATCAGCGTCCCCCAGGCCGAGGGCGCCCTGTTCACTCATGGTTTCACCTATTCGGGGCATCCGGTCAGCTGCGCGGCCGGGCTGAAGAACATCGAAATCATGGAGCGTGAGAACATATGCGGGCATGTGCGAAGTGTTGGCCCGTATCTCGAAGAGCGGCTCGAAAGCCTGCTCGATCTCCCAATCGTGGGCGACGTCCGCGGTCAGAAATTCATGATGTGCATCGAGAACGTGGCCGACAAGCAGACCAAGGCACTGCTGCCCAAGGACGCGCAAATCGGCAACCGGATCGCGAAACATGCGCAGGCGCGCGGGCTGCTCGTGCGTCCCATTGCCCATTTGAACGTCCTTTCCCCACCGTTGATACTGACTCGAGAGCAAATCGATTTCATGGTCGAAACGCTGCGCGAAAGCATTCTCGCGAGCATGGACGACATGGTCCGCGAGGGCATATGGAAGGGTTGAGACGTTCATGACCAAGAAGCGAACCGGCGACGCATGGATGCCAGCGCCGAAGTACGCGCAAACGCTGAAGGGTCTCACCATTAATCTGCTGGTTCGGGATATCGCGTTGGCACTGCCCTTTCATCGCCAGGTGCTGGGCGCGACGCTGGTCTATTCCGATCCGGATATCGCCGTCTTCCGCTTCCAGGACGCCGAATGGATGCTTCACGCCGATCACACGTACGACGGGCATCCGCTGCATGCGGCCCTGACCAGATCGCAAAGCCGCGGTGTCGGCGCCGAGCTGCGTCTGCACGGACGCGATCCGGACGCTGCGGAAAGCGAGGCACGGCGTCTCGGCTTCGAGGTGCTCGAAGCGAGCACGGACAAGGCGCACGGACTGCGAGAGGCGTTCCTGCGCGACGCGGACGGTTACGTGTGGGTGCCGGATGTACCGCTGACCCAATGAGCCCGCGGCGACCAAGGTCGCCGGCAGCGCCGCTCAACGAGGTGCATCAATCGCGCGGTATTCGGCCGTCGCCGCGTCCAGGCTCGCCTTCACGTCCTCCGAGAGCTCCATCTCCAGCGCGGCTATCGAGGCATCGAGCTGCTCGGGCCTGCTCGCACCGATAATCGGCGCGGTCACCACCGGGTTGGCGAGCACCCAGGCGATTGCCATCTCGACCATTCCCAGATCGGCGCCCGAAGCGATCTGGCGCAGCGTCTCGACTGTCGCGAACTCGCGTTCGTGCCAGTAGCGTTGCTGGTAATTGCCCGCGGCCGTGCCGAGCGTGAAGCGTGTGCCTTGCGGCGGCGGAGCATCGCCCCGGTGCTTTCCGGTGAGCAATCCGCCGGCAAGAGGGTTGTATGGGATCACGGCCAGGCCTTCCTGCGCGCACATCGGAAACATTTCCCTTTCCACATCCCGGTATAGGAGACTGTAGCGCGGCTGCACGCTCACGAACCGCTCGATCCCCAGCAGCTCGCTGCGTCCGATGGCGCGTGCAATTTTCCAGGCAGGGTGATTGGAGACGCCTATGTAGCGCACCTTGCCGCAGCGCACGAGATCGTCCAGGGCACGCAGGCTCTCGTCCAGAGGAGTGTCGGGATCCGGGTGATGCAGCTGCAGGAGATCGACGTAGTCGGTCTGCAGACGTTCGAGCGATGCGTCGATGGCTTCCAGGATGTGCTTGCGCGACAGGCCGGCGTTCCAGGGATGCGGGCCCATGCGTCCGTAGCATTTGGTGGCGACGACGTAGTCCGCACGTTTTCCGCGCAGCCACTTGCCGATGATCGACTCGGTCCGCCCTGCCGTCTCGGCAGTGCCACCGAGCGGGTAGGCGTCGGCGGTATCGATGAAAGTGATGCCGCCCTCGGCGGCCCGATCCAGAATCGCGAAGGAGGTCTGCTCGTCGCACTGAAGACCGAAAGTCATGGTGCCGAGACAAAGCCGGGAGACTTTCAGGCCCGTGTGTCCAAATCGTGTGGTTTGCATGTCGTCCCCCTTCAATCGAAAGGATGACGCGAGACGATGGTCTCGCGTCGATCCGGGCCGGTCGAGATGATGTCCACCGGCGCGCCTACCTGCGACTCCAGCCTCTCCAGGTACCGCTGCGCGGCCGGGGGCAGCGCATCGGGCGAATCGAGCCCCACCGTGCTCGTCAGCCAGCCGGGCATTTCCTCGTAGACGGGCTCGCAACGCGCCAGGGCGTCGGAATCCACGGGCGGCGTATCGAGCTCTCTGCCATCGAGCCGGTAAGCCACGCACAGCTTGATGTGCTCGAGCGCGTCGAGGACATCGAGCTTGGTGATGCACAACCCGGAGACGCTGTTGGTCATCACCGCGCGGCGTAACGCCACGACGTCGATCCAGCCACAGCGCCGCGGTCGGCCCGTCGTCGCACCGAACTCGTTGCCGCACTCGCCCAGATGCCTGCCGACATCGTCGAAAAGCTCCGTGGGAAACGGTCCCGCGCCGACACGGGTCGTGTACGCCTTGACGATCCCGAGGACGTAGTCGATGTCCCGCGGTCCGAGCCCGAGCCCGGTAGCGGCGCCACCGGCCGTCGTATTGGAGGACGTTACGTACGGGAAGGTGCCCTGATCGATATCGAGCAACGCCCCCTGCGCGCCCTCGAGCAGCAGGCCCTTCCCGCCGCGCCGGGCGCCGGCGACGATCTCGGGCACATCCGCGACCAGCGGCCGGATTCGCTCGCCGGCGGCGAGCGCCTCGTCGCGGATCGCACCGAGCTCCAGAGTGCCCGCGCCGAAGTAGTGCTCGAGCGCGAAGTTGTGATAATCGAGCACTTCCTCGAGCTTCGACGTGAATCGATCGGCGTCGAAAAGATCGGCCAGACGCAGCGCGCGCCGCGAGACCTTGTCCTCGTAAGCAGGACCGATACCGCGGCCCGTTGTGCCGATGGAGCGCTTTCCGCGCGCCCGCTCGCGGGCGGCATCGAGCGCCATGTGATAAGGCAGAATCAACGGACAGGCGGCGCTTACGCGAAGCCGCTCGGCGACCGGCACTCCGCGCCCGGCGAGCATGTCCATCTCCTCGAGCAGCGCCGATGGTGAAAGCACCACACCGTGGCCGATGACGCAGACGACCTCGTCGCGCAGTATTCCCGAAGGGATCAGGTGTAGAACGGTCTTCTCGCCGTCCACCACGAGCGTGTGCCCGGCATTGTGGCCGCCCTGAAAGCGGGCCACGACCGACGCCCGATCGGTCAGCAGATCGACGACCTTACCTTTTCCCTCGTCGCCCCACTGGAGACCGATAATGACGACACATTTACTCATGCTGACCGGGGCCTCAATCTTCGGTTTCCGTCACGAGCCACTTGCCGTCGCGCTTGCGCAGGACGTGCCGGACACCGCCACCCGGCGCGCGCTGCTCACCCGGCAGCTCGTATACCACGCGCTTGCCCTCCTTGCGCAGCTTCTTGACCAGCGCTGCGAGAGCAGGCTCCGAGGACCACGGTGCGAGGATGACGCTCTGCTCGACCTCCGCGCCGCCAGCGCGTGCGAGCGAGAGCAGACTCTTCAGATCGGTGCTGAACCCCGTCGCCGGACGCGCATGTTCGAATGCGCTGCCAATGGCGTCGTAGCGTCCCCCGCGGGCTACCTCCTGCCCATGGCCTGGAACCAGGGCTGCGAACACCGCTCCAGTGTGGTAGCGATAGCCGCGCAGCTCGGCCAGATCCACATGCAGCGGCGTCGCGG
This sequence comes from Gammaproteobacteria bacterium, assembly GCA_011775625.1. Taxonomy (GTDB): domain Bacteria; phylum Pseudomonadota; class Gammaproteobacteria; order HK1; family HK1; genus JAABYT01. The sequence continues at coordinate 26,640 of JAABYT010000030.1, forward strand.
GGAAGCGTGCTTTTACGATTTCAGCGATACGCTCGAGCCGATCGATAGCCGCGACAACCTCGTCATCGACGTTACCGAGCCGTGCGCGTGCCTCGGCCAGCACGGACGCCTCGCCGTTGAGCTCCGCCAGCGCCTCTATCATGGCGGCAACACCCGGGTCGGCGGTCTCGAGCAGAGCGGCGATCTCGCCTCGGGCCTTGCGCTGCAGCGCGTCGTGCAGCGCCGATTCCCGGTCGCCGTCGATGCCCGCGCGCCGCGCCAACGCGCGGAAAACGCCGACGTGGCCGAGGTCCACGTGGACCTCCTCGACGCCGGCCAGCTCCAGGGTCTCGAGCATGAGGGTCAGGATCTCGCAGTCGCTTTCGAAGCCGGCGTGACCGTAAAGCTCCGCCCCCACCTGCACCGGTGATCGGGTTCGCGTGAAACCGTCAGGCAGCGCATGCAGCACCGTGCCGAGGTAGCAGAAGCGCGAGCACGCGTCGCCGCGACGATTGCGCGCATCGATTCGAGCCACTTGTGGCGTCATGTCGGCGCGCACGCCCATGAGCCTGCCGGTCAGCTGATCGGTCAGCTTGAAGGTCTTCAAATCCAGATCGCTGCCCGTGCCGACCAGCAACGATTCGAGGTACTCGATGAACGGCGGGATGACGAGCTCGTAGCCCCAGCTGGAATAAAGATCCAGAACCCCGCGTCGGAGATTCTCGAGACGAGCCGCATCCGGGGCGAGCACCTCCTCGACCCCCTCCGGGAGTAACCAGCGATCGGAGATCATATGTTGACGGCGTAGAGCAGCAGGCAGCCAAGCACCATGGCGGACAACCCGGCAAAACGCAGCGTGTTGTCGCTCAGCTGAGAAATCATCGCGAGTGTCCTGCGCAGGCCCTCGGGACTCAAGAACGGCATGATGCCCTCGAGAATCAGAAGCAACGCAATGGCGACAAGAAGTTCATGCCACATGAGAACGGCAACCCGCGCAAATCGAGGTCGTGCGATACGATGCGGCGTGTTCTTGCCGCAATGGCTCCCTGCGCGCCCCCGCTGTCGCGAGCATGGGCGCCCCCTGCTTTTTTACTCTACGTCCGCGCCCTTGAAATACTTGAAGAACTGAGTGTTCGGTTCCACCAGCAAGACGTCCGAGGGATTATTGAACGTATTGCGATACGCATCGAGGCTTCGGTACAGCGAGTAAAATTCTGTGTCCTGGCCAAACGCGTCGGCATAGATCTCGGTGGCGCGTGCGTCGCCGTCACCCTTGATCTTCTGGGCGTCTCGCTGCGCCTCCGCGAGAATGACCTCACGCTCGCGATCGGCTTCCGCGCGGATTCGCTTGCCCTGCTCTTCACCCTCCGACCGAAACTTTTTCGCAACCTGCTCGCGCTCGGCGGCCATGCGCGCGTACACCGACGCGCTTACCTCTTCTGGCAGATCGATGCGCTTGAGACGCACGTCGATGATATCGATTCCCAGCTCATCAGCCTGATTTGCCGCGGACAAGCGCAGCTTGTCCATAATCTCGGTGCGCTCGCCCGACACGACTTGCTGGATGGTGCGTTTACCGAACTCGTCCTTGAGGCCCTTCTGAATGACCGCGGCCAGACGATTCGAAGCCCTGCTGGGGCTGCCGCCGGTGGATGTGTAAAACCGCACCACATCGGCGATGCGCCATTTGACGAAGGAATCGACCTTAAGGTTTTTCTTCTCGTTTGTCAGATAAAGCTGGGGGTCCGAGTCCATGTTCTGAATGCGCTTGTCGAACTTGAGAATTTCCTGAATCAAAGGCAGCTTGAAATGCAGCCCGGACTCGTAGTCGGATCTCACGACCTCGCCGAGCTGCAGGTTGATGGCGCGTTCACGCTCGTCGACGGTGAAGATGGACATCGATGCGATGATCGCCGCAATGACCAGAAGAACCAGTACGACTTTTCCACTCATCATCGCATCCTCGTCCGCAGAGCATCCCGGGCGCGCCGCGCGTCGTCCATATCGGCCGCCGACGCGCCGCCGTCGTCGCGGTTGGGATCACCGGGGCGCAGCACGCTGCCGGCCCCCTGACCCGAAAGCAGCTTGTCCAGGGGCAGAAACATGATGTTGTTGCCACTCTGGAGATCGACCAGCACCTTGCTGGAATTCGCCATGACCTGCTCGACCGTCTCGAGATAAAGACGGTCGCGCGTCACCTGGGGCGCCTTCCTGTACTCATTGAGCACTTTCAGGAAGCGATCGGTCTCACCCTCGGCTTCGGCAATGACCCGCTGGCGATAGGCCTGCGCGCGCTCGAGCATGGCATTGGCCTCACCACGGGCCTTTGGCACAACGTCCGCCTTGTAGGCGTTGGCCTGGTTGATGATGCGCTCCTGGTCCTCGCGTGCCTTGACGGCGTCGAAGAATGCATCCTGAACCTGGGCAGGCGGCTGAGCGTCCTGCATGTTCACGCTGGTGATGCGTAGCCCCGCCTTGTAGCGATCGAGGATCTCCTGAATGAGCGTGCCGGTCTCGGCGGCGACCACGTCACGGCCGGCGGTAATGACGAAATCCATGCCGCTGCGACCAACCACCTCGCGCACCGCGCTCTCGGTCGCCTGGCGAAGGGTCAGGTCCGGATCGAGCACGTTGAAGAGATAGAACTGAGCGTCGCTGACGCGGTACTGGATCGAGAACTTGATGTCGATGATGTTCTCGTCCTCGGTCAGCATCAGGGACTCGTGGGCGACGGAAGTCTGCGCGCCACCGGAGCTTCTGAATCCGACCTCCTGGTTGCGGATTTCCTGGACGTTCACCTTCTCGACGCGGTCGATGAAGTACGGCGCCCAGTGCAGACCGGGACCGGCGGTCGTGCGGTACTCGCCGAAGCGCAGCACCACCGCTTCCTCGGCCGGATCGACGATGAAGAAGCCGGCCAGCGCCCAGGCGCCGGCCAGGACCGCTGCGATGATGCCCATACCCGCCAGGCCGGTGCTGGGCAACCTGAAGCCGCCGCCGGGCGCGCCGCCGCCGCGCCCCCCGAACAGGCGTCCGAGGCGCGTCTGCAGCTTTTTCAATACCTCGTCGAGGTCGGGCGGACCCTGCTGGCCGCCTCGGTTACCCCAGGGATCGCGTCCGCCGTTTCCGCCGGGCTGGTTCCACGCCATTAATCGACTCCATGCACACCCGTGCATCATTGGTTGGCCGCGCGGGCCGCCGTGTGACAGCCGCTGAGCGCGGGCGAACTGCGAATATTAGGAGGCTTTCGGCGTGCCGGCAACCGGCAAGTCCGCCTCAACATTACAATTTTCGCCAACCTCGCGGCGGCTCACGAGGGTCGGGGCGAGCCCCTCGCGACGGCGCAAACGCTCGAGCGCGGCGGGTGCGATGTTCACCTCGATGAGCCAGTCGCCGTTGTCCTCGGTGCGCTCGGCGACGACGCTGCCGAGCTCGTAGAGCCGCGCGCGCAGGCGTCCGGCGCTCGCCGGCAGACGAAGCTGCCTGACCACGGTGGCGGCCCGGAAATGCTCGCCGATGGCCTCGGTCAGTCGCTCGAGGCCGGTGGATTTCAGCGCCGAGACCCACACGCGCGTTGGCCCGGCGCTCTCGCCCTCGCGGCGCCGGGGCGCCGCGGCGCCATTCAGCGCATTCGCGCCCTGCGGGCACGCGTCGACCTTGTTGAACACGTGGATCTGCGCAATATCACCAGCACCAATCTCATCGAGCACGCGGTTCACCTGAACGATCTTGTCGGCGCGATGCGGGTCGCCGGCGTCGACAACGTGCAGGAGAAGGCTCGCGCGGCGCGTCTCCTCCAGGGTGGCGCGGAATGCGGCGACCAGCTCGTGAGGCAGGTCGCTGATGAATCCGACGGTGTCGGCCAGGATGAGACGCTGGCCGCCCTCGAGCTCGATGCGCCGCAGGGTCGGGTCGAGGGTTGCGAACAATTGATCGGCGGTGCCGACGCGGGCGCCGGTGAGGGCATTGAAGAGCGTCGATTTTCCGGCATTGGTATAGCCGACCAGGGCCACCACCGGCACCCCGGCGCGGCTGCGGGAACGGCGACTGAGCTCGCGTCGCGTGCCGACACGCTCGAGCCGTCGCTCGATGGCGCGGATGCGCTCGGTCACCAGGCGTCGGTCTGTCTCGAGCTGCTTCTCACCCGGACCGCGCAGACCGATGCCGCCCTTCTGGCGCTCCAGGTGCGTCCAGCCGCGAACCAGTCGGGTCGAAAGGTGTCTCAGCTGGGCGAGCTCAACCTGCAGCTTGCCCTCGGCGGTGCTGGCACGCTGGGCGAAGATATCCAGAATGAGGGTGATGCGGTCGAGCACGCGACAGCCGAGAGCCGACTCCAGGTTGCGCTCCTGGGCCGGCGACAGTGCCTGATTGAAGATGACCACGTCGGCGTGCTCGGCTGCGACCCGCGCGCCGAGCTCCGCGAGCTTGCCAGCACCGATGAAATGCCGGGGATCGGGCGCGCGGCGCCGGCCGGTGACCGTCGCCACGGGCGCGACGCCGGCGGAAATCGCCAGATCGGCGAATTCGTCGCGATCGTCGCCTCCGCGACCGTCCGGAAATGTGATGTGAACCAGAACGGCCCGCTCGCCGCTGTCCGGCCGTTCAAACAAACGGGATGCTCCGCAACGTCCCCCCGAGATTAACGCTCTTCGCCCTCGGAGCCACTTTCATCGTCGGGTCTCGGCAGCTTCACGTTGCGCGCGGGCACTACGGTGGAGATGGCGTGCTTGTAAACCATCTGGCTGACGGTGTTGCGCAACAACACCACGAATTGGTCGAATGACTCGATTTGCCCCTGCAATTTGATTCCGTTGACCAGAAAGATCGACACGGGCACCCGTTCCTTGCGCAGCGCGTTCAAAAAGGGATCTTGTAGTGACTGCCCCTTGCTCATCGTTGTTCTCCTTATAGATCGTTATCCTTCTCTTGTTATCTTGTTCTCTCCCTGACTCCGCGAGCCCGCCGACAAGCCCCGGCGACGGGTGTCTTGACGGCCGTATTCGCCGGCCGTTAACCAGGCATTCGGACAGTGGTGCTTCCCTCGTGCGGCGGCTGCGCGAAAAACTGAGTATACCCCATATCGCAACCCTCAATCTGGGTCCAAAGTCGCTTTTTCTCCCACTCGATGCCACCAGCGCCCTCAGCCGAGCGCCTGCAGGCGCTCAGCGAGGCTGTCGTGGACCGCTTCAGCCAGCCGCGGCGCGTGGCAATCGAAGCGCACGGCGCCGTTCTCGGCGCGCAGCCAGGTGAGCTGGCGGCGTGCCAGCTGACGGGTGGCAGCGATGCCGCGATCGCGCATCTGCTCGTGGCTCGAGCGCCCCTGCAGATATTCGCTCACCTGCCGATAGCCCACCGCGCGCATGGCGGGCAGCTCCGGGTCCAGCCGCCAACGTCGTTGCAAGGCTCGCACTTCCTCGACGAGACCGGCCCGCAGCATCGCGGCGAACCGCGCCGCGATGTCGGCGTGCAGCCTGGCGCGCTCGGCGGGCTCGATGATCACGCCGAGCACGGGATTCGCGAGCCCGGTGCGGTCATCGTCGGCGAGCAGCTGCGACATGGGGCGCCCGGTCAACCGATAGACCTCGAGGGCCCGCTGAATACGCTGCGGATCGCTGGCGTGGATGCGACGCGCGGATTCCGGATCGACGTCCGCGAGCCGCGCGTGGAGCTGCTCCCAACCCATGCTCGCAGCCTCCGCGGCGAGCTGCGCGCGGACCTCGGCATCAGCCGATGGCAGCACCGAAAGACCCTCGCGAAGGGCACGGAAATACAGTCCGGTGCCGCCGACCAGGAACGGAATCTTCCCCTCGCGCGTCGCCAGCACGATTTCCTGCAGCGCATCGTCGCGGAATTCAGCGGCGGAATACGCCTGGTCGGGATCGCGAATGTCGACGAGTCGATGCGGCACGCGGCGCAACGCCTCGGCGTCGGGTTTGCCGGTACCAATGTCCATACCCCGGTACACCATGGCGGAGTCGACGCTGATGACGCGCAGGGGTAAGCGCTCGGCAAGCTGCAGCGCGAGCCGCGTCTTTCCCGACGCGGTCGGGCCCATCACAAACACCACCGGGCGCGGATCAGCCACCGCAAGCGTCCCGTTCAGAAGGCGGAAACGGGAGGCGCGACGCGCCGCTCTTCGGCAAGCAGGGCGGCGATGTCTTCGGCATCGAGCGCGCGCCAGACACGCTCGCCCCTGCCGGTGAAGGCGGCGGCGTCGAGCTGCTCCAGATCGCGCAGCAGCTCCGCCATCACGGCTCGATCCCACGACCAGCCGGCGGTCAAATCGCATCGCTCGAGCACCAAATCGAGCAACGCCGCAAGCCCGGCGGGACTTTCGTCGAGCGAGTCCGTGCGCGCCAGCGCATCGGCGAGTGCCGTCACCAGCGCCTCGGGCGACGCGCCCGCGAGCGCCGCCGGTATGCCACGGCAAGAGACCGACTCCGGGGCGACGCGGCGCAGATCGAATCCGAGCCGCTCGAGCACCGGCGCCCGCCCCTCGAGAGCATCGGCCGTGTGCGCGTCGACGGCGACGGCCACCGGCACCAGCAGCGGCCGCGGCGTGACGCCGCCGCGGTTGATGGCGGCAGCGAGGCGTTCGCCAGCCACCTGCCGGCATGCGCGGCGCGCGTCGACAAGAATCAGGCCTCGGGGGGTTCGCGCGATGACGTAACGGCGAGCCACGTGCTGCACGACCTCACCGAGCGGCCGCTCGGCCGCCTCGGGCACCCCGCCCCCGGCTCTCTCGCGAAACGCTTCATAGGCCGCCGCGTGCTCGCGCACGCGCGTGGCAGGCACGGGCGCAGGGGCCGCTGGCCCGGGAGCCCCCTCGAGCGCCGCGCCGACGTCGATGCTCTGATCGACCGACAGGGCCCGGCGCAGGCTGCCGGCGATGAAGCCGTGCACGCTGCGGGCGTCGCGGAAGCGCACCTCGTGCTTTCCCGGATGCACGTTGACGTCCACCTCGGCGGGATCCAGGTGCAGGTAAAGCACGTAGGCCGGCTGCCGGCCGCGCTCGATGACGCCGTCGCACGCGTGGCGCACGGCGTGGCGCAGAAGATTATCGCGGACCATGCGTCCGTTGACGAAGAAGTACTGCAGATCCGATGCGCCACGGCTGTAATCGGGACCGCCGACCCAGCCGTGCAGCCGCAGCCCTTCGGCCTCGAAATCGAGCGCCAGCGCCGCGTCGATAAAAGCGCCGCCGCACAGCCGCGCCACCCGCCGGGCGCGCTCGACGTCGCTCGAGGCGACCGCCAGCGCCAGCGTGCGGCGGTTGTTGTGACTCAGGGTGAAAGCGCAGCCGAATCGGCTCAGCGCGGCACGTCGCAGCACGTCCTCCATGTGGCGGAACTCGGTCTTCTCGGTGCGCAGGAACTTGCGGCGCGCCGGCGTGTTATAGAAGAGATCCCTGACCGTCACCGTCGTACCCGGCGGATGCGACACCGGCTCGATGGTGGACTCCCCACCGGGCGCGGCGACGAGCCTCCAACCACTCTCGGCTTCGGCCGTGCACGAGCTCAGCTCCAGACGCGCAACCGAGGCGATGCTCGGCAGGGCCTCGCCGCGAAAGCCCAGGCTGACGACGTTCACCAGGTCATCGAGGGTGGCGATCTTGCTGGTGGCGTGGCGACTCAGCGCGAGCGCCAGGTCGTCCCTGTGAATGCCGGCGCCGTCGTCGCGAACGCGGATGAGTCGCGAGCCGCCCCGCTCGATATCCACGGCAATGCGCCCGGCACCGGCATCGAGACTGTTCTCGAGAAGCTCCTTGAGCACCGAGGCGGGGCGCTCGACCACCTCTCCAGCCGCGATCTGGTTCGCCAGCTGCTCGGGCAACGCGTGGATGCGCGCCGGCTCAGGCGCCGTCATCGACCTCGCGCTCCGCGCCAGGCCTTCGAGAGGCTCATTTGCCGCACCGATGGAATACGGCCATGGCCTCGCAATGACTCGTGTGGGGAAACATGTCGATCACCCCCGCAGCCATCAGGCGGTAGCCGCTGCGATGCACCAGATGCTGCGCATCGCGGGCAAGCGTCTTCGGGTTGCAGGATACGTACACGATACGCTCGGGCAGATTGCCATCGAGCGCGGCGAGCACCTCGGCGGCACCGGCGCGCGGCGGATCGAGCAGCATCCGGTCCCAGCGTTCGTCGAGCCAGCGTCGCTCGGATTCGATCCGGCTCAGGTCGGCGCAAGCGAATTCGGCGTTGGCGATGCCGTTGCGCCGTGCGTTGGCCCGCGCGCGCGCAACCAGCGCCGCATCACCCTCGATCCCCGTCACCCTGGCCGCGCGCCGCGCCAGGGCCAGGGTGAAATTGCCGATTCCACAGAACAGATCCAGCACGCGCGCCTCCTGCGATACATCCAGATGATGAATCGCCGCGGCCACCAGCGCACGGTTCGTGGCCGCGTTGACCTGGATGAAATCCGTCGGCTGGAACTCGAGCTCGAGTTCGAATTCGGGCAGCGCGTAGGTCAGCGGCGCCGGCTCATCGGGCCACAGCGGCGCGATGCTTTGCGGTCCGCCGGGCTGCACGTGAATCTGCCAGTCCCGCACGCGCGCGAATTCGACCAGCACGCCGCGATCGTGTGCGCTGAGGGGCTCGAGATGGCGCACGACCAGGGCGGTGCCGGCATCGCCCATGGCCACCTCGATCTGCGGCACCCGGTGGCGTACATCGAGGCGATCGATCATCGCACGCAGGTCGCCGAGCGCATTGCCGACACGCGGCTCGAGGATGGCGCACGCACTCAGCTCGGCCAGCTTGGCACTCGATCTCTCACGAAAACCAACCAGCGCGCCGCCCTTGCCGGGCACGTGCTTGACGCCCAGGCGCGCGCGGCGGCGGTAGCCGATCGACGGGCCGCCGATCGGCTCGAGCAGGACCTCGGGCTGCACGCGGGCGCCCGCCTCGAGGACCCGCAGCAGGTGCCGCTGCTTGTGCTCGAGCTGAGCCCCGACCGGCATGTGCTGGAGCGTGCAGCCGCCACACATGCCGAAATGCGCGCACACGGGCGGGATACGTGCACTGCCCGCCTCGAGCACCTCCACCAGGTCCGCCTCGTGTCGCCGCCGGCCGCGCCGCTGTCTGAGTACGACCTTCTCCCCGACCAGCGTGCCGCCGACGCGCAGCTTGCGGCCGTCCACATCGACCACGCCGGCTCCGCTCGCATCGAGCGCCTCGACCCTGGCGACCAGGGTCGCCTCCGGCGGTCGCTTGCCGGCCCTGTCCGGGAGGGCCGCCGCGTGCCGCCCGCTCAACGTGCCCGCCTCTCGGACCAGGCGGAGAGGAACTCCGCGACATGCGCGCGCTCGTCGCCAGTGAGCGCCTCGCGAAGCGCCTCGCATTCGCGCTCGTAGCCCGCCTCGTTCAGGTGACCGCGCACCAGCTCGAAACGCAGGTAGACGAGGTACGTGTTCAGCACGTCGGTTTCACAATAGTTTCGAATCGCGTCCACATCGCCTGCAAGAAACCGCTCCCACACGAGCGAGCCGTGCATGCCGAGCTTTCCCGGCAAGCCGAGAAGCAGAGCCACCTCCTCGAGCGGTGCGGAGGCGCGTGGCTGGTAGCCGGCGAGCACGTCCATGAGGTCCGTGTGCCGCTCGTGATAGCGACTGAGATAGTTGTTCCAGCGAAAGCTCGTATCGTCCGCGCCGGTCTCCCAGTAGCGGCTCGCAGCGACGCCGTGGAGCATGGAACGGTAGTGGAGCACGGGCAGGTCGAAGCCCGAGCCGTTCCACGATACCAGCGTCGGCGAGTAGCGATCGATCCCGTCGAAAAATCTTTGAATCAGCTCTTTCTCCGGTGAGCCGGCGTCACCGAGGGACCACAGCTTGAAGCGATCGCCGCTTCGCAGCGCCACCGAGATCGCCACGACGCGATGAAGGTGATGACGCAGGAAATCGTTTCCCGACAGCTGCCGTTGCTTGTGGAACATGATCTCGGCGACGTCCTTGTCATCCAGACCGTCGAGATCGTAAAGCCGCCGCCCGGCGTCCACGTCCGGCACTGTTTCGATGTCGAAGACGAACAGATTCATGGGCACTGCGAACGCGTGGTCCGCCTGCGGGATCGCTCCATGCGCGGGTTCCTACTTCGCTCTCCAGCCACCGCCCGACTGGTAGTACCAACCGCGCTGCGCGCGATCGATCCAGCGACGCGCAAATGTCTCCTGGATCTGCCTCTCCCATTCCGGGTGGCCGTTGGCGGCGGCAATCTCGCGATAGAGTGCCATGCGGTCACGATTCTCATCGGCCACCAGCTGATTGACCGTCTTGCGTGCGGCGAGCGGGATGGCCTTGGCATCGCGCACGGCCACCAGCCCATTGCCCGTGAGTCCGACGGCGCCCGAGTTGTAATGCGGCAGAAGCTGCCCGTGACGGGCGCGCATGGAAGCTTGCAGCTTCCCGATGGCAGGGCTCGAGATGTCGAGATTCGCCTCCTGGGCTCGGGCTGCGCTCACCAGCCACTCCAGGATGGCATACGCGACCCGGGACGGGATCGCGCCAAGAGAGCCCGCGTCGGAGGACTGCTCGTTGGCGGTCTTGTCGGCGTCGTCCCCCCAAACCTCCTCGATGATCTTGTCGGCTGCCTGCTCGGCAGCGGCGGCCGGGAAATACACGTTGATGGTCACGCAGGCGCCGCTGCTCAGAAAGGCGGCGGTGGCGAGCGCAGCGGCGAGATTTCTCAAGTAACTCATTGGACGCTCCCAGCTTTGCAGACAGGATTGTGAATTTACGCGCATTGGAGATGAACCTACCATGAACGAAGTCTCCCCGGCGGTCCGGGCGGCTCAGCGGATGACGGGCCCCTCGCTGGCGACAATCTGGCGAAGCCTGCCGACCAGCACCTGCCAGTCCACGCGCCGGTTGAAACCGAGAACGTCGATGCGTGGTGGCAGACCACCACCTTCGACGATGTAATAGCCGCGCTCGGCGGGCGCCACACCGTCCATCTCGCACACGCCACTCTCGAGGCGGCAGGCGATACCGAGCCGGCGATAAGAGAACTCGTCGAAGATTCGCAGCAGCGTCGACGAGAGAACCGCCCCCGCGCCACCCAGGCTGGCAAGGTTTTCGACTGCCCGCTGAGAGATGCGATGCCGGGAATCATCGTCCTCGGGCGTGGCAAAGCGCGCCTCGAATCTGGTCGGCTTCCAGTCTTTGAGAATCAGACCGTGCACGCGGCCCTGCAACTTTCCTTGAATGTTACCAAAGGAGAAGGTGCCGGTCAGGGCATCCAGGGAGAGATCCTCCAGATCGACGTCGGCGTACAGCACCGGAATGACACCGAAGGGATCGGCGATACGAAGTTCCCCGACGCGCACTTTGCCTTCGAAGACTTCCATTTCGAGACTACCGTCGACCGTGACCACGCCGCCCGCGTAGCCGACCAGCGGAATGTCGCCGCCGAGCGTGCCGCCGAAGCTCGGCCAGCCGAGCGCGCCGGTGAGCGCGGTGAGCGACATGGGCTGCACGCTGCCGCGAAACTGCCAGCTCAGGTCGGGGGTTGCGATAGCATCCACGCGAAGGTCGCTTACCTGTATGCCACCCTCGAGCAGCGGTATCCAGAGCGGTGCCCCCAGGTCGAACCGCCGGCCGACGAAACGCCCGTCGAGCGTGCCGGAGCCGAAATCGATACGGTAGAGCCGGCCCCCGTCCCAGGTGAGCCTGCTCGCCTCTGCGCCGGGTGCCTCGCTCCATTCGACATGCCCGTGCACGCCGGAAAGGACGAAGCGCCCGGCCGAGTCGTCGACGTCGATACCATCGAGGTCGATGCGTACCCGTCGACGCTCGGGCACGGCGTGCCACTCGAGACGCGCCGCCGCTCGACCATCGACGGTGAGCGCATCAAACGGAGTGCCGATGGCGAAGGGCTGAAGGTAGGTGGCATGGAGGGGCGCTGCGGCAGTGCTGGCAAGCCCCAGGTCGAGCGCCTCGAGCGCACCATCGGCCGCCAGGCGCAGGTCGCCCTCGAGCGTGGCCACGGACCGATGGTGAAAACGCACCGGTGAGAGCGTCACACGTCCGGTTTCGGTATCGACGCTGCCGGCTGCGCTGACGCTAATCGGCGTTGCACCTGCATCCACGAAAACCGGATCGAGATACATCTGTCCGGCATCCACCTCGAGCTCCGCTTCGGTGCGCCAACCGCTCGCGGCGCGCGACACGCGCCCTTCGACCCGGGCGCTCACACCCTCGCCTGCATGCAAGCCCTGCGCATCGCTGAAGCCAAGGCCGGATACAACCGCGTCGAGGCGTGCGCCGCGAACGCCGGCATCGCCGTCGAGGGTCAGCTCCACCGACAACTCGCCGTCGCTCATATCGAGCGCCGGCACCAGGCCCTGCTCGGCGGCGGGACGCCAGAGCGATTTCGGCGCGATCCGCGCGGCTTTCGCCTCGAGCCGCCAGCGCCCGGCGTCCCAGTCGAGCCGCACGCCGAGGGGTAGTGATTGCGCTGCGCCGGCATCGCCGCGGACCGTGAGCGCGGCATCGGCGCATATTATCGAGGAGGTCTCCGCCACGGCCCCGGGACAGTCGAAAAACGCGCCGGCCAGCGCCGGCAAGCGTCCCGGCAGCTCGAGCTGTGAGCCGCCGAGCGCGAGCGCGAGCCGATCCTCGCCTGTGAAGCCGAGACGCACGGTCACGTCGGCGACAGACCACGCGGCGCCATCCACGCGGGCGATTTCGAGAATCAGCTCCTCAACCGCCGCCGACGGGGTGGCGCGCATCAGAGCTACGAGCACCAGCAGACGCGCGGCAAAACCGATGAGAGTTTCCTCGTTATGATTCTTTGAATTATATGGGTGTGTGCAAAGACCGCGCTCGCCATGTGCCGGATCCCGGCGCCAGGTCGTGCGCCTGGAATGCCATGGCCGCAGTGTAGGGTAATCCTCGCGGTGGGCAAAAAGACGGTGTTCGAGCGACGGTGAAGCTGCCGTCGGAACCCTTGACAAGCCCCCGGCTGCAGAGCCCCCCGGGACTAACGCGCTGAATTGCAGCGGATTTCCCGGCCGCGGGTGAGGCCTCGAAACGTTCGGAGCGTGAACGGGTTCACACAAGGTCGGCGAGCCGCTGTCGGAAAAGCTTACACCCGCACCGAGGGGCGCCGACCAGCCACCCGCAAGTCGTTGAAATGGGGCTGCCACTTCAAGTTGGCATAAGGCTTGCTTCGTTGCTACGCATACCGATGTGCGGAGGAACAGCTGCTTGCACAACCGCATCACCGCGACGGAAGACCAGCTGATAGCGGAGATTAGCGGCCTCCAGCGCCGAGTTTCGGACGCGCCGGATAGCGGCGATTATCGCGCGCGCACTGCGCGCAGTTATCTCAAGGAACTGTTGAGATTCAAACAGGAGATGCTGGAGCTAATCCGCTATCGGCGCGCCGGCAAGGTGGCACGCTGGCAGCGGCGCCCCGAGCTGCACTGAATCGTTTCGTGACATGTCCCTAGTGGCACCCCGCTTGCTCTCAAGCGGGGTTTTTTTTGTCCGTGTGATCGCCTGACCCGTCGAGGCTCATGGCGAGGATCAGCGCGTCCTCGCGCCCGCCGCGACCGGGGTAGTATCCGCGCCTCACGCCGACCTCGTTGAAGCCCACGGCCGCGTAAAGCCTGAGGGCGGCGAGATTGGTGGGACGGACCTCGAGCAGCGCGGTGTCCGCACGGTGCGCCTTCGCCACCTCGAGCAGATGGCTGAGCAGCAGCCGACCCACCCCTTGGCGACGGTCGTCGGCACGCACGCACAGATTGAGAATATGCGATTCCCCAGCCGCTACCTGCATGATGCCGTAGGCCCTGATGGCACCGCCCTGCGCAACCACCCAGCAGCAGTATCCCGCCCGCAGGCAGTCGCGGAATATCCCCTCCGACCATGGAAACGAGTAGGCTTCACGCTCGATCGCCATGACCATGGCCAGATCCGAATCACGCATGGGCCGGATGTTTGGTATCTCGTCCTTGAGCACGGCGCTCATTCGCAGGCCTCCAGGAGCTCGCGCACGCGTTTCAGGTCTTGCCACGCCTTGCGTTTCTCCAGCGGAGAACGCAGCAGATAAGCGGGATGATAGGTGACGACGAGGGGTATTCGCGTACCCTCCTCGGCATTCTCATAAACATAGCTCTGCCCGCGCATCCTGCCGATGGGAACGGTCGACCCCACCAGGTGCTGAGCGGCGACGCGGCCGACGGCAACAATGACCCGCGGCTGCACGAGCGCGATCTGGCACCTGAGGTACGGGGCACAGGCGACCATCTCCTCGGGCTTCGGATCGCGGTTCTTCGGTGGCCGGCACTTGACGATATTGGCGATGTAGACACCCTCGCGGGTGAGCCCGATGGCGCGCAGCATCGCGTTGAGCAGCTGGCCGGCGCGGCCGACGAACGGTTCGCCCCGGCGGTCTTCCTCGGCGCCGGGCGCCTCACCGATAATCATGCAGCGGGCACCCGGGTCGCCGGTGCCGAACACCGTCTGGGTGCGGCCGTCAGCGAGCGCGCACAGGTGACAGTCGGCGACCGCGGCGCCGAGCGCCTCGAGCGATGCGAATTCCCGCTCGCCGCCGTGCGCGCTGCGCGCACCGTGCGAGGGCCGCGCCGCGGGCGCGGCGGGCCCGGCGTCGGCCGTCGAATCCGGCAAGCCAGGCGCGTGCCGGTCGCGCGCGAGCCATACGTCCACCTGCATGGCCTGCAGGTAGCTCTCGCGCCGGGCTCGGTCGGCCTGTTCAGCCATCGTCTGCAGCCTATGCCCCCTCACCGCCTTGCCGGGGCTCCTCCGGCACCGCGCTGCCGGCGCGCCGCTCCGCCCGGCGCCGGCGAATCTGCACCAGCGTCACAACCGGACCCGAGAACATGTAGATGATGGAGAGCGCGAACAGCACCAGCGGAGGATCGCTCGATATGAACACGAACAGAACCAGGACCACGAGGATCGAAATGAATGGCACGCGACCCTTGAAGTCGAGCTCCTTGAAGCTGTAGTAGCGGATATTGCTGACCATCAGGGCACCGGTGATGATGGTGATGGCGAACGCTGCCGGCATCATGCGCGTGCCGTCGAGGCCATAGTCGGTGCTGAACCAGACCAGCCCGGCGACCACGGCCGCCGCCAGCGGGCATGGCAAACCCTGGAAGTAGCGCTTGTCGGCGGTCTCCACCTGGGTATTGAAGCGGGCCAGCCGGAGCGCCGTGGCCGCGGCGTAGAAAAATGCCGCCAGCCAGCCGAGCTTGCCCATACCGACGAGCGCCCACTGGTAGACCACCAGCGACGGCCCGATGCCAAACGACACCATGTCGGCGAGGCTGTCGTATTGTGCTCCGAATGCGCTCTGCGTATTGGTGAGACGCGCGACACGCCCATCGATGCCGTCGAGGACCATGGCCACGAAGATAGCCACCGCGGCAGCTTCGAAACGGTCCGCCATGGCCGCGACCACCGCGTAGAAACCGGCGAAAAGAGCCGCCGTGGTGAAAAGGTTCGGCAGCAGATAGATTCCGCGGCGTTGCCTTCTGGGAGCTTGCTGCGTTTGCATGGCGATGACGAGTGGCGCCCCCTGTGACTGCGTGGACCGCCCTACTCATGATAGCCAGTAATCGGGGAGCGATCAGCCCGCCGCGGGGATGTCCTGGGGTCCCCTCAGGCGGCCGAGCACGGTGGCGCCGGAAACGACCGCAGCGCCCGCGGTCACCTCGGTACGGGTGGTGATCGGCATGTACACGTCAATGACATGGCCGAAGTAGAGAAAGCCGGTGCGCTTACCGATGCCGATCCGCTCCCCTGGCGCGGCGTACAGCTTGAACCGCGAGATGGGGCGCAGCGATGACACCGCGAACACGATGTCGTCACCCTCATCGGTCTTCAACCAGGTGCTGTAGCAGTTCGGGGAAAAACCGGTTGCCGGCAACACATCCGGCTCGTTGAACGGCTGCGACGAGGTCCAGTAATCCATGACCTTGCCTTCCACCGGGCTCCTCAGAACGCCGATGCCGAGGCCGTCGAGGTGTATGCGCACTCGGCACGATTCCCTGTCGAGCCATGGATCGCGCCCCGTGGTGACGTCGACGACGCGCCCGTCCCCCGGGCTCAGCACGGCCATGGGCAGGTTCGGGATGTCGGGAGCGAAGTCGCGAAAAACGAACAGCAGCAGGACGGCAACGACCCACAGAGGCAAGGACCACGCAGCGCTTGCGAAATACGCGACGGCGATTGCCGAAACGACCGCCACGCCGATCGGAACAAGGCCCTCACGCGCGATCATGGCATCGCCTCGACGCCGCTCAAGCGTACTCGCGCGCGGCGCTCAGTTCTTGGTTTTATCGACGAGCTTGTTTTCTTTAATCCAGGGCATCATGTCGCGCAGTCGTTGCCCGACTTGCTCGATAGAGTGCTCGCGACTGATGCGGCGCAGCGCCTTGATGGTTGGCGCGCCACTCTGATTCTCGAGTATGAACTCCTTGGCGAACGCGCCGCTCTGAATATCGGCGAGAATTCGCCGCATTTCCGCCCGCGTCTCCTCGGTGATGATTCGCGGGCCCCGAGTGAGATCGCCGTATTCGGCCGTGTTCGAAACCGAATAACGCATGTTTGCAATACCACCCTCGTAGATGAGATCGACGATGAGCTTGACCTCGTGCAGACATTCGAAGTACGCCATCTCGGGCGCGTAGCCTGCGTCGACGAGGGTCTCATATCCGGCCTCGATGAGCGCCGTCAGCCCGCCGCAGAGAACCACCTGCTCGCCGAACAGATCGCTCTCCGTTTCCTCTTTGAAGCTGGTTTCGATGATGCCGGCCCTGCCGCCGCCGATTCCCGAGGCATACGAGAGCGCAATGTCCTTGGCCTGGCCGCTGGCGTTCTGGGCGATGGCGATCAGGCACGGAGTGCCGCCCCCGGAGACGTAGGTGGAGCGCACCAGATGACCGGGTCCCTTGGGGGCGATCATGATGACGTCCAGATCGGCGCGCGGCTGAATCTGCTCGAAGTGAATGTTGAAACCGTGGGCGAAGGCGAGCGCCGCGCCTTCCTTGATATTCGGTCCGACGACCTCCCGGTAGAGTGCCGCCTGGTGCTCGTCCGGGGCGAGAATCATGACGATGTCCGCACCCGCCACCGCCTCGTCGATGGCCATGGCTTTAACGCCAGCCTCGCTTGCCTTGGCATGTGACGAGGAGCCTGGGCGCAGGCCCACCGTAACGTCGGCACCGGAATCCTTCAGGTTGTTCGCGTGAGCATGGCCCTGCGATCCGTATCCGACGACCGTGATCTTCTTGCCGAGGATGATGGAGAGATCGGCATCCTTATCGTAATAAATGTTCATTGTCATGGTGATTCCCCCCGAACTTGTTCAAACGCGCAGGGCTTTCTCCCCGCGCCCGACACCGATGGCTCCCGATCGGACGACTTCCATGATGAGCTTGCGATCTATCGCGGTGATGAACGCGTCGAGCTTGTCATCGGTACCGGTGACTTCAATGATGTAGGTCGAGTTGGTTACATCGACGATGCGGCCCCGGAAGATATCGGACAGGCGTTTGATCTCCTCGCGCCCCGCCCCGGTGGCCCTGACCTTTATGAGCATCATGGCGCGCTCCACATGTGCTCCCTCGGTCAGCTCGAGTAGCTTTACCACATCGACGAGCTTGTTGAGTTGCTTCGTGATTTGCTCGAGGATGGCCTCCGAGCCCGTCGTGGTGATGGTCATGCGCGACACGCTCGGATCCTCGGTCGGCGCCACGCTCAAGCTTTCGATGTTGTAGCCGCGCGCGGAAAACAGACCCGCAACGCGCGACAGAGCGCCTGGCTCGTTCTCCAGCAGCAACGCGATGATGTGACGCACTAGGCCAGTTCCCGCTCTTTGCAGAAAGCCGGCAACAACATATCGGTCTGGCCCTTGCCCGCCATCATCATGGGAAAGACGTTCTCTGACGGGTCGGTGACGAAGTCCATGAACACCAGACGGTCCTTCATGGCAAAGGCTTCCTTCAGGGCGCTGTCGACGTCAGAGGGCTTGTCGATGCGCATGCCCACGTGGCCGAAGCTCTCGGCGAGCTTGGCGAAATCCGGCAGCGAATCGAGGTAGCTGTGGGACTCCCGCTTCTCGTAGATGAATTCCTGCCACTGCCGAACCATACCGAGATAACCATTGTTGAGGTTGATGACCTTGATCGGCAGGTTGTACTGCTTGGCGGTGGACAGCTCCTGAATGCACATGACGATGCTGCCCTCGCCCGTCACGCAGGCGACCTGAGCTTCCGGAAAAGCGAACTGAACGCCCATGGCGGCTGGAAGGCCGAAACCCATCGTGCCGAGACCGCCGGAATTGATCCAGCGATTGGGCTTGTCGAAGGGATAGAACTGCGCTGCCCACATCTGGTGCTGACCGACGTCGGATGTCACGAAAGCGTCCCCGCCCGTTGCCTCGTAGAGCTTCTGCACCACGTACTGGGGCTTGATACGCTCGTCGGACCACTCATAGTGCAGGCAATCGATGGATTGCCACTCGCGCACCTGCCGCCACCAGGCGGCGAGCGAATCGGCGTCGGGACGGCTGTTGGTCTCCTTTAACATGGCGATCATGTCGCGCAGGACGGACTTCACCGGGCCGACGATGGGCACATCGACCTTGACCGTCTTGGAGATGGACGACGGGTCGATGTCGATGTGCACAATCTTGGCGCCGGGGCAGAACTGCTTCACGTCCCCGACCACACGGTCGTCGAAACGCGCTCCGATCCCGATAAGCACGTCACAGTTGTGCATCGCCATGTTGGCCTCGTAGGTGCCGTGCATACCGAGCATACCCACGAACTGCTCGTCGGTGCCGGGATAAGCACCGAGACCCATCAAGGTATTGGTGATCGGGAAACCGAGAATTCGGGTGAACTCACGAAGCTCCTCGCTGGCCCCATCGAGGATCACCCCGCCACCCGTATAAACCATCGGGCGCTTGGCCGAAAGGATGAGATCGAGCGCCTTCTTCATCTGTCCGGTGTGACCACGGCTCACCGGATTGTAAGAGCGCATGGTGATATTGGCCGGATACTCGTAGGGAATCTTCACATCCGGCAGAGTGACGTCTTTGGGTATGTCGACGACCACCGGGCCGGGCCGGCCGGAGGATGCCACGTAAAAGGCCTTCTTGAGGGTCGACGCGAGATCGTGCACGTCCTTGACGAGGAAATTGTGCTTGACGCAGGGGCGCGTGATGCCGATGCAATCGACTTCCTGAAACGCGTCGCTGCCGATGGCCGGCGTCGGCACCTGGCCGGTGAGGACCACCATCGGTATCGAGTCCATGTGCGCGGTGGCGATGCCGGTGACCGCATTGGTGGCGCCCGGCCCCGAGGTGACCAGCACCACGCCGGGCTTGCCGGTGGCGCGCGCATAGCCGTCCGCCATGTGGGTCGCGCCCTGCTCGTGACGCACGAGAATGTGCTTGATCTTGTCCCGCCGGTAGATTTCGTCGTAAATGTGCAGTACGGCGCCGCCCGGATACCCGAAGATGAATTCGACCCCCTCGTCTTCGAGGAACTGCATGATTATCTGGGCGCCTGAGAGTTCCACCTGACCATCCCTCAAGGAAAAAAACACCCGCCGGAGCGGGCCTCAATCGGTTTCTCACCGGAAACGGCCAAACTACTGAATCACCGGGTGATCGTCAAGAAATGCCCCGTCCCGGCGCGGCTGCCCCGGGCGGCGGCGAAAACGTGACGAAGGCCACATTTGGAAGCCCGGCACCCGCCTGCGTCACTGACAGTGGCGGTCCGATGCGGCTATATTTATCCACAGCCCCTCCGGAGTGCCCGCGACGATGACCGCTCGACTTCGACTTTCTGCCATTGCCCTCGTAAGCGCGCTGGCCGCGGCCGCGCCGGCGCAGGCCGGCAAGCTGTACAAGTGGGTCGACGCGGACGGCAACGTGACTTACTCGCAGCAGAGGCCCCCCGGCCAGCAGGCCGAGGCCATCCGGCTGCGCAGCGCCACCTTGAGCGCCGAGGGCGCCCAGGAGAAGCTCGACAATCTGACGGGGAAGGCTTCCGAGCAGCAGAAGGATCGCGAGTTCGCCCAGAATTCGGCCACTGCCAAGCAGGAGCGCAGCGAGCGCCTGGCCAACAACTGCAAGATTGCCCGCGAGAACATGCGCATTCTCAAGAACAGCTCGCGCATTCAGGACAAGGATGCCGAGGGTCAGCCGTATTTCCTGGACGAGGCAGGCATCCAGGCCAAAATCGCTCAAACGCAGCAGCAGATCGACGACAACTGCAATCCGTAGAGGGCGTCACCGACGCCTGCGGCGGCGCCAGCCGCTCCTCGTTCAAACCCTCACACGGTGTTCCGCCGCAGGGGCACGCGCCGCTGCGCCATTCCGGTAAAGAGGCAACCCTTGCCTTTGCAAGCGGGTTGGAGAATTCGACCGGATCGCCGATCATTGGGCTCGCGTTTCGAATTCGAGGGCATGCGGCGATGCGGATGTCGCAGATTCTGATCCCGACGGTGAAGGAGACGCCGGCCGATGCCGAGATCGTCAGCCACCGTCTGATGCTGCGCGCCGGGCTGGTGCGCCAGCTCGCCTCCGGGCTCTACACCTGGCTGCCGCTCGGCATGCGTGCCTTGCGCAAGTTCGAGAACATCGTCCGCGAGGAGATGAACCGGGCGGGCGCCCAGGAAATCCTCATGCCGGCCGTGCAGCCGGCCGAGATCTGGCGCGAGAGCGGGCGCTGGGAAAAGTACGGGCCGGAGCTGCTGCGGCTCCAGGACCGGCATCAACGCGACTTCTGCATCGGACCGACCCACGAGGAGGTGGTCACCGACCTGGCCAGGCGCGAGATCCGCAGCTACCGCCAGCTACCCACCAATCTCTACCAGATACAGACCAAGTTCCGCGACGAGATTCGGCCCCGTTTCGGTATCATGCGTGCGCGCGAGTTCATCATGAAGGACGCTTACTCGTTCGACCTGGATCGTGACGCGCACCAGAGCAGCTACGACGCCATGTACCAGACCTACTCGCGCATTTTCACCCGCGCCGGGCTGGTGTTCCGCGTCGTCGAGGCCGATTCCGGCGCCATCGGCGGCAGCCGTTCTCACGAGTTCCACGTGCTCGCGGACTCTGGCGAGGACGCCATCGCCTTCTCCCCGGGCAGCGAGTTCGCCGTCAACCTGGAGCTGGTTGCCTGCCCTGCGCCGGACGGCGAACGGGCGCCGCCGGGCGAGGCGATGCGAAGCGTCGACACGCCGGACGTTCACAGCATCGCCGAGCTGAGCGCCTTCCTCGCCGTTGCGCCGGAGCGCTGCCTGAAGACGCTGGTCGTGGAAGGTGAGGACGGCGATCTCGTCATGCTGGCGCTGCGCGGCGACCACGACCTCAATCTCATCAAGGCCGAAGCCCTCGAGACGGTGCGCAAGCCTCTCGCCATGGCGAGCGCGGAACGCATCTCGGCGCGCTTCGGGTGCGAGCCGGGATCACTCGGACCGGTCGGATCCGACATGACGCTGGTGGTCGACCAGGCCGCGGCGATCATGAGCGATTTCGTGTGCGGCGCCAATCAGGAGGGCCGCCACCTGAGCGGTGTCAACTGGGGTCGCGATCTGCCAGAGCCCCGGGTGGCGGATCTGCGCAACGCCGTCGAGGGCGATCCCGCCCCCGATGGCTCGGGTACCCTCTCCATCGCCCGCGGCATCGAGGTGGGACATATCTTTCAGCTCGGCACCGTCTACAGCGAGCCGCTCAAGGCGGTCATCCTGGATGACGAAGGCCACCCCTTCAACGCCTTCATGGGCTGCTACGGTATCGGCGTGACGCGCGTCATCGCCGCGTCCATCGAGCAGAATCACGACGACAACGGCATCATCTGGCCGACCGCCATCGCACCGTTCCAGGTCGCGCTGCTGCCCATCAACATGCACAAGTCGAGGCGCCTGCGAGACGCCGTCGAGGCGCTTTACGCCGATCTCGAGGCAGCCGGCATCGAGGTGCTGATGGAAGACCGCGCGGTGCGCCCCGGCGTCATGTTCGCCGAGATGGACCTGATCGGCATTCCCCACCGCCTGGTGCTGGGCGAGCGCGGGCTCGATGCGGGCAAGGTGGAGTACAAAGCGCGCGCGGAAAGCGAAACCGTCGAGATCGATATCGCCGATGTGGTGACCTTCCTCGCAGAGCGGATCCGCGCGGAGCTCGCCCCCTGAGGACGACTGCGCGTGCGCGCCTAGCCGGCGTCGACATCCGGCCAGCGCCCGGGCGGCAGCGTCTCGCAGGCCACGTCTACGACGCGCGCGTGCGCCGGCCCGCAGCGCAGCCAGCCGCAAAGCTCATCGACGGCATCCTGTGGTCCCCGGGCGATGACCTCGACCCGGCCGTCGGCGAGATTGCGCGCACTCACCGCGATACCCAGGACGCGACCCTGCTGACGGGTGGCGAATCGGAATCCGACCCCCTGGACGCGTCCGCTCACGTGGCAGCGACGGCAGCACTCGGCCATGAGCGTCACTGCAGGCTGCGGAGGGCCTCCGTGGCGAGCTCCCAGGCACGGCTCTCGTCGCCGTCGCGCCCGGCCGCCTGCGCCTCGCCGATGAGCCGCTCGGCGGCGGACGGGTCGTTGCCCCTGGCTTTGGCCTGCGCCACGGCGGCACGCGCGTCGGCGATGGCGACCGCAACCTCGCGCGCCCTCATGGCGGCCTGACGCGCCTCGAGGGCCTCGTCGCGGGCCGTGTCGTAGCGCCCCTGCTTCAGCGAGCGCTCGGCGTCATCGAGCAGCCGCTCGGCGTCCTGCATGGATCTCGGCGCGTATTGCGACGCTTCGACGCCGCGCGCCGAGCCGATCGCCTGGCGGGCGTCGCTCATCTCCTGGGTGGGCGGGGTGGCACAGCCCGTGACGACGAGCGTCACGGCAAAAGCGGCGCCAAGCAAGCGAAGGGCATGCGCACGCATCGGCAAATCGGCTTCGGACGGCGTCGTTTTCACGCAGGGGAGCCCCGGGCGCGGCGTTGCCGGACGCTAACATCGCCCCGGTAGGCTGTCAACGCGGGGCCGGATAGAATGCCTGGTGTACCGACAAAGGGGACCGAAGCGTGGACCATGTGACGCTCTACCACAACCCGCGTTGCAGCAAGTCGCGCAAGGCGCTCGAGCTGCTGCGCGCACACAATGTCGAACCCGAGATCGTCGAATACTTGAAAGCGCCACCGTCGCTATCGGAGCTCGATCGCATCTTGACGCTGCTCGGCATGGAGCCTCGCGAGCTGATGCGCCGCAAGGAAACCGTCTACAAGGATCTGGCCCTCGATGACGAGAGCCTCGACCGGCACAGCCTTCTGCAGGCCATGGTGGAGCACCCGATCCTCATCGAGCGTCCCATCGCCGTGAGCAACGATCGCGCCGCGCTCGGACGACCACCGGACAACGTCCTCGACGTGCTTTAGTCATGGCGGAGGTGCTGGTCCTTTACTACAGCCTGCACGGCAACGTCGCACGCATGGCGCGCCTCGTCGCCCGGGGCATCGAGGAGGTCGACGGCATGCAGGCGCGCGTGCGCACCGTTCCGCGGGTATCCACCGTGTGCGAAGCCAGCGATGACGCGGTGCCGACAGAGGGGCCGCCCTACGCGACGCACGCCGATCTCGACGCGTGCGCGGCGCTTGCGCTCGGCAGTCCGACCCGTTTCGGCAACATGGCGGCGCCGCTGAAGTACTTTCTCGACGGCACCGCGACGCAGTGGCTGTCGGGAACCCTGGCGGGAAAGCCGGCGGCGGTGTTCACCTCCACCTCGACGCTGCACGGAGGCCAGGAGTCCACGCTGCTGTCGATGATGCTGCCGCTGCTGCATCACGGCATGCTGCTGGTCGGCATTCCCTACACCGAGAAACAGCTGACGACGACCCGCAGCGGCGGAACCCCCTACGGCGCGAGCCACCTGGCGGGCCCGCGCAGCGACGTCGCCCTGAGCGATGAGGAGCAGCAGCTCTGCATTGCGCTCGGTCGACGATTGGCGAGCGTCAGCGCGCGTCTCGGCGGCGCGCGATTCTAGCGGCGCCGTTCGTCCGCCGCGTCGAGCAACTCTTTCACGAACGGCACCGTGATGCGCCGTTGCGCGGCGAGACTCGAGTGGTCGAGACGATCGAGGAACGTAAACAACGACCCCATGTCGCGGCGCAGGTGCTTCAACACGTAGCTCGCAACCTCATCGCTGAGGGTGAAGCCGCGCCCGGCGGCGTGCACCTGCAGCGCCCGGCGCCGCGCGCCGTCGTCGAGAGGACGCAGACGCCACACGACACCGGCGGCCAGCCGCGAAGCGAGATCGGCGAGCCTCCATGGCGCTCGCTTCGGCGCGACGCTCGCGGCCACCACCATGGGCGAGGATGCGAGCTCGGCCTCGTTGTAGAGATGGAACAGCGCTTCTTCCCACTCCCGATTGCCGGCGATGCGGTCGGCGTCGTCGATGCACAGCAGCGCAGTTTCAGCGAGCCCGTTGAGCATCGCCGGCTCGAGGTGCGCATCGCCGAGAGGCACGTAGACGACGCGGCGCCCGCCGAGCGAGGCGTCACCGCAGCAGGCCTCGAGCAGATGGCTCTTGCCGGTGCCCTGGGCGCCCCACAGATAGACGAGCCCGCCGCGCCCCGCATCGAGCAGGTCGCGCAGCACCGCGACGGCTCCGCCGTTCGGCCCGGCGATGAAGTTCGAGAAGCTTCGCCGGTGCCGCAGAGTGACACCNNCAGAGTGACACCGAGGGCAAGCTGATCCGGGCGGCGCGTGGTGCCGAGGCCGCTGTTCACGGGAGCAGCCGGTAGTTGAGCGGGCCTGTCAGATCGGGTTGCCCTTCCTCGGCCAGCGTGCGCCCGAGTGCGACCACCTGGCGCACCGTTTCCCGACCGCCGCGCGCATCGAGACGAAAGGACACGCTGACGTCATCGACGCGCGTGACGTCGACGCGACTCACCGCATCGAGCGAGCCCAGGTACTTGACGGCACGCGCGTAGTCGCTGAGCGTGCCGATGCCCGTCACCCTGATCGCGACCCCGGAGGCGGTGGTCGTACCGATGAATCCACCGTAGCGCGAGGCCAGCCGATCGGCGCTCTCGTGCACCGCCGAGAGCAGCACCACCTCGAGACCCTCGCCCTGCTCCAGCCACTCGCTGCGCGTGTCCTCGAGCAAAAGCCGCCAGCGCGCCTCCCAGAAATTGGGCGCGACCTCGTAGACTCTGCCGAGCAGCACACCCTCGCTCTGGTACCTATCGGTGGCGCGCGGCAGGTTGTCCTCGAAGCCGGCCCAGACGTCGGATGCGCGCAGCGTGGCGCGATCCTCGAGATCCATGAGCGGCAGCACCAGAGGCACCCCACGATCGGCGGCGGCACGCTGGATGAACCGGGACCAGCCCTCGGCGTCGTCACTGCTGAGCAGCTGCCGGATGCCGCCGGCCTCGATGGCCAGCAGCACCAGCACCGAAGGCCGCACGCGTCCCCAGACGGACAGGCCCGCATTGCGGATGAGGGCGTCCACGGCACGCGCATCGAACTGCACCCAGAGGCTCAGGGTCGGCGTCGCCGCCGGCGCTTGCGCGGCCGCGTCGGCCGGCGGCGGCTCGATGCTGTCGTAGCGGAACTGCTGCACGTAGCGATCGGGGGCTGCGACGGCCTCGGCGACGACCGGCCGCGCGCCGGACTCGCGGTTACCGCTCACTTTGACGACCACCTGGAGCAGCGCCGCGCCGAAGGCCTGGCGACGGACCTGCGCGCCCTTGTCGGCCACGTCGACTGCGGACTCGTAGAGATTCGCTATCTCCTCGGCACCATGGGAGGGCGCCGCGCAGACCAGCGCCACGACCGGGACCAGCAGGCGTAGAAGAGCGGCGTTGCGCATCCCGATGACGCTATGCAACGCCCGAGTGCAAGTCAAGGTTTGCGCCCTCAGGTGGCGCTCCGTACCATTCTCGGCGTGTCTTCCGGGCGGCGAAAATCCATCACCTACCGCGATGCCGGCGTCGACATCGACAGCGGCAATCGCCTCGTCGAACGCATCAAGCCGCTCGCCGAACGCACCCGGCGCTCCGGGGTGGTGTCCGGTCTGGGCGGGTTCGGCGGCCTTTTCGAGCTGCCCGTGCAGCGCTACCGCCGACCGGTGCTGGTCTCGGGCACCGACGGTGTCGGCACCAAGCTACGGCTCGCCATCGATGCGGGCCTTCACGACGGCGTCGGTGTCGACCTGGTTGCCATGTGCGCCAACGACGTCGTCGTGCAGGGCGCGGAGCCGCTTTACTTCCTCGACTACTACGCCACCGGAAAGCTCGACGAGGACGTCGCCTACCGGGTCGTCGCGGGCATCGCCAGGGGCTGTGAGCTCGCGGGCATGGCTCTCATCGGCGGCGAGACGGCCGAGATGCCCGGCATGTACGCCGAGAGCGACTACGATCTGGCAGGCTTCTGCGTCGGCGTGGTCGAGCACGACGCCATCGTCGACGGCAGCCGTGTCGTGCCGGGCGACACGCTGCTCGGTCTCGCATCGAGCGGACCCCATGCCAACGGCTTCTCGCTGATTCGCCGAATCCTGGCCGACAGCGGCGCCGCCCCGGATATGCCCATCGAGGGTCGCGCGCTCATCGACGTGCTGCTCGAGCCGACGCGCATCTACGTGGCCAGCCTGCTCGCACTGCTGGAGTCGATACCGGTCAAGGCCATGGCCCACATCACCGGCGGGGGCTTGAGCGAGAACATCCCGCGCATGCTGCCGGCGGGGACGCGCGCGCGCCTCGACGTCGGCGCCTGGCGGCAACCGGAGATTTTCCGCTGGCTCGCGGCCAGCGGCGGACTCGAGGACGCGGAGCTGCGGCGCACGTTCAACTGCGGCATCGGCATGACCGTGTGCGTCGCCGATGAGCATGCCGGCGCCGCCGCCGACATCCTCCGCCGAGAGGGCGAGGAGGTCTGGCGCATCGGTAGCGTCGAAGCCGCCGAGGCGGACTCCGCGCGGGTCATCTACGCATGAGCCACACGCGTTGCGCGGTCGTGGTGCTCATCTCCGGGCGCGGCACCAACCTGCAGGCAATCATCGACGATGCGCAGGATGCGAACTGCCCGTACGCGCTGCGCGCCGTTATCAGCAATCGCCCAGACGCCGCGGGGCTCGAACGCGCGCGCCGCGCCGCCATCGAAACCCAGGTGGTGGATCACGAATCGTATGCGAGCCGGCAACACTTCGACGCCGCGCTCATGGATGCCATCGACCGTTACGCGCCGGGGCTCGTGGTGCTGGCGGGATTCATGCGCATTCTCACGCCTGAATTCGTCAGCCATTACGATGGACGTTTAATCAACATTCATCCGTCGCTGCTGCCGGCGTTTCCCGGCCTCGACACCCATGCGCGCGCCATTGCCAGCGGCGCGCGAGCGCACGGCGCCAGCGTTCACTTCGTCACCGCCGATCTGGACGGCGGACCGCTGATCGTGCAGGCGCCCGTACCGGTGCTGGCCGGCGACGACGCCGATACCCTGGCGGCGCGCGTCCTCGAGCAGGAGCACGAGATTCTGCCCGCCGCGATTCGCTGGTTCGCCGACGGGCGGCTCAGCATCGAGGGCGGACACGTGATGCTGGACGGAAAGCCCGCGATGGCGCAGCCCGCCCCCTAGCTAGCCCCTGCTCTTGCCCGCGGCACGCTGCGTGGCCGCGAGAATGCCCCGCAGGATGTTCAGCTCGGCACGATCCGGGCGCGCGCGGCCGAAAAGTCGCCGCAGCCGTCGCATGAGCAGCTTCGGGCGATCGGGATCGTGGTAACCGATGTCTTCGAGCGTCTGCTCCAGGTGCCCGTAGAGACCCTCGAGCTCTTCGGAAGTGATCGCGCCCCGGTCCTCGCTCGACGAACCGTCCTCTGCCCGCTCGGCCGCATCGGTGCATGCCAGGCGCAGCTCGTAGGCGAAAATCTGCACCGCCGCGGCCAGGTTGAGGGAGCCGAAGCGCGGATTCGAGGCGACGGTGGCGATGGCCTGGCATTGGTCCAGCTCCTCGTTCGATAGCCCGGTCTGCTCGCGCCCGAAAACCAGCGCCACCGGGCCGCTACGCGCCTCCCGCACGGCCTGCGCGGCGAAAGCGCGCGGCGCCAGCCGCGGCAGCTCCAGATGCCGGCTGCGCACGGTCGTGCCGACCACCCAGGTGCAGTCGGCCAGAGCCTCGGGCAGGGAGTCGAAGATGGCGGCTTCGTAGAGCAGCGCGTCGGCGCCGGCCGCGCGCGCCGTCGCCTCGGCCGACGGGAAGCGTTTCGGTCGCACCAGCGCGAGGTGCGTGAGCCCCATGGTCCACATGGCGCGGGCTACTGCGCCGATGTTGCCCGGATGCGAGGTGTCCACCAGCACCACGCGCACGCGCTCGAGCTGCGACGAGTTCATGGCCACACTGTATCAGGCCGCTGTCCCCGGCGCGCCCGCTCCCCTATGATCCGGCTGCCATGCATCCCATGCTCAACATCGCGGTGGCGGCAGCGCGCGCCGCCGGCAGCCTCATCGTGCGCTATCTGGATCGCGTCGACACGTTGGACGTGTCCAGCAAGCACATGAACGAGTTCGTCACCGAGGTGGATCGGGAAGCCGAGGCCATCATCATCAACAATATTCGCAAAGCCTATCCCGANNGGCACCACCAATTACCTGCATGGTTTTCCGCAATTCTGCGTTTCAATCGCGCTCGAGCACCGCGGACGACTCGATCAGGGCGTCGTCTTCGATCCTCTGCGCCAGGAGCTGTTCACCGCGAGCCGGGGCGCCGGCGCACGCCTCGACGAGCGCCGCATTCGCGTGAGCAGAAGAAGCGGGCTCGAGGGATCGCTGCTCGGCACCGGATTTCCTTTCCGGGGCGCCTACGATCTGGAGACCTATCTCGAAACCATGCGTGCGCTGGTGCCGAGAAGCGCCGGTGTTCGACGTGCCGGCGCCGCCGCCCTGGATCTTGCCTACGTGGCCGCAGGGCGCCTCGACGGCTTCTGGGAGTTCGGCCTCAAGCCCTGGGACATGGCCGCCGGCGTGCTGCTGATCCGCGAGGCGGGAGGGCTCGCCGCCGACGCCGACGGCGGCGAGCACTACCTGGAAAGCGGTAACATCGTCACCGGTACGCCCAAGGTCCTTCGCGAGCTCGTCAAGGTCATTACGCCCATCTGGCAGGCTCGCCACCCCTGAGCGCCCCGTCGCCGGCAGCCCGGCGCAAATCGACTATGCTTGACTCAGTTCGTCGGCCCATCCCCACGACTCGGCCACCGCACCAGGAGCACCCGATTTGTTCGAAGGCGCCAAAGTCGCTGTCGTCATTCCCTGTTACAACGAAGGCCATCTGATCGCCCGCGTCATCGAGACCATGCCCGACTTCGTGGATCGGCTGTACCTGGTCGATGACTGCAGCCACGACGACACCGTCGATGTCATAGGGCGCTTCGTCGACGAGAACCCTGACCGCATCCGGCTCATCGTTCACGATGTCAATCAGGGCGTCGGCGGCGCCATCGCGAGCGGCTACAAGGCAGCGCTCGCGGATCGCATGGACGTCACCGCGGTGATGGCCGGCGATGCGCAGATGGACCCGGCCGATCTGCCGGCCGTAGTGGCGCCGGTCGCGCGCGGCGAGTGCGACTACACGAAAGGAAACCGGCTTTTCACCGGTGATGCCTGGAACATCATTCCGAGGGTGCGCTATCTCGGCAACTCGATGATCTCGCTGCTGACCAAGATTGCCTCGGGCTACTGGCACGTCGCCGACTCGCAGTCCGGCTACACGGCCATCGGCCTCAGGGCGCTGGAAACCATCGACTGGGACAAGATGTACAAGCGTTACGGTCAGCCCAATGACCTGCTCGTACGGCTGAACATTCACAGCTTTCGCGTGCGTGACGTGACGGTACGCCCCGTTTACGGCGTCGGCGAGCGCTCGGGGATCAAGCCGTTGCGCATGATTCCGGGCTTGTCCTGGCTGCTGTTTCGCCTGTTCCTCTATCGCATGGGAATGAAATACGTCATTCTGGATTTCCACCCGCTGGTGTTCTTCTACATCATCGGGCTGGTGCTGTTTCCGAGCGGCTTTCTCTTCGGCGTCTACCTTCTGCTCATGCGAGTCTTCTCGGGCCCCGTGGCAGGCACGAGCGCGCTGTTCGCGGCGCTCATGGTCATCACCGGTCTTCAGTTTCTGCTTTTCGCCATGTGGTTCGATATGGATTACAACAAGGACCTGAAATAGACCGAACCCCACGCCGCTTCAGGCGGGCTCCGCTTCTCGATGTGCCTCGAAGCGCATGTGCACGAGCCAACCGATGGCGAACAGCGCGAGCTCGCCGGCCAAAAACCACAGCCGTGCCGCCACCGCCACCGTCGTCGCCTCCGCCACCGACTGTCCCGCCAGCACCAGATAGGCAACCAGCACGCCCTCACGCGCGCCCAGTCCGCCGGGCGCGATCACCGCGACCACCCCCAGAGTGGCCGCCAGGGGAAAAGCCAGACCGTCCAGCGGCGAGATGCCGCCAACGTCGAGAGCCAGAAGAAACAAATAGAAGGCCGCCGACCACACCAACCAGGCAAGCATCGCCCAGCCGACGGCCCGCGCCACAGAGGCAAAGGACAGCAGCGGTATGGAAACGTGACGTGCCGCGACCTTGGCAATCAATGCAGCCACCAGGCCGTGCACGCTGCGGCTGAAGACGGTCAGGGTAAGGCCCAACCAGAGCACCAGCATCAGCGGTCCCCACAACCGCACGCCGCCGACCGCGAAAGCCGCCAGCGCGCCGAGCAGCAGGCCGGACCACAGGCTCACCAGCTGGGCGTGCAGCGATAGCACCGACATCTTAGCGAGCGGATAGCCGCGCCGCGCGGCGACATAGCCGGCGCGCCCGACGATGAGCCAGACCTTGCCGGGCACGTAGTTGCCGAGGACCGACAGACCCAGCGCCGCCAGACCCTCGGAGAAACGCACCGGACAGCCGCTGGTCGCGAGGAGCACGTTCCAGCTCGCGACCAGCGCGAGGAAGCCCGCCACCAGGAGCGGCAGGGTCGCGAGCAGAATCGTGTATGACGCGATCGCGGGCACCTGCAGGTAGTCGAAGCGATACAGCACGATCGCCGCGAATATCAGCGACAGGTAGACGAGGTAACGGTGCCAAAATCTGATCACATTACTCTGCGGACGATGAGGACGTCATCGGGCACGCGTGTAGTCACGGACTCGAGGATTTGCTTTTCTGGCGTGCCTTCTCGAGTCGATGCTTCACCGCCTGCACATCGGAGGAGCCGAAACCGGACAGATTCATATTACTTTCCGCTTCGACGATCGCCTGTTCCGCAGCGTCGAAGTCATCCAGCTTGAGATAAAGCAAAGCGAGCTCGAGCTGATAGTGAATTTCTCCAGGCGAGCTGCGCGCGGCGGCCTCGGCGTGGACCACCGCCTTTTCAATCTCGCCACGAGCGACATGGAGCTTCGCAAGACCGAGTCGCAAGGCGGTGCGCGCATGGTCTTTCAATCGCGGGTTCTCCACTGCAATCTCGAACCACTCGAAGGCGCGATCGTAGAGACGCACGCACCTAGGCAGCTTACGGTAAATGCAGCGCCGCAGCGTGCGCAAGGCGATGACATTGCTCATGGTCACCGGTCGTGTCGACAGCCGCATGGAAACCTCGTCGCCGACAACTCGCTCCAAGGCTTCCAGGTATTGGATATTCGGAGCCATCGGCGCCGCAAAGTGGTCCGGTGCAGCAAGGTCAAGGGCCGCATCGACGCTGCTACCCTCCTCGCTTTGCAGAAAAAGTATTCGCGATGCAAGTACTTTTTCCATTTCAATCAGCTCGAGCACACTTTTCGAATCCAGCTCCGCGGCTTTCGTCCAGTGCTTGTATGCGAGCGCCATATTGCCCGTGTACTGGGCCATGAGCCTGGCGTATTCCCCGTGGGTGCGCGTGGAGGTTGGATGGTTGCGCAGGCTGAACTCGAAGACCGTGAACTGGTTACCCCAAGCACCCGCCCGGGTGAAGGTGGTGAACGCGAGCACCACCACCAGCAGCCCCACCACCGGGTAGG
>JAABYT010000054.1:0-361 GCA_011775625.1 Gammaproteobacteria bacterium
GCCGAATCGCTCGGCTACAGTCGGCTCAAGGCCTACATCTACATCGTGCTGCCGCTGGCGTTTCGCGTGAGCCTGCCGGCGCTCAACAACAATCTCGTCAATCTCGTCAAGACGACCACGCTCGCTTACGTGATCGCCGTGCCCGAGATGATGTACACGGCCAATCAGATCTGGTCCGACAACGTGAACGTGCCGGAAATGATGATCGTCTTGTTCATCTACTACGTGGGACTGGTTGCGGTTCTCGTGTATTTCATGCATCGCTGGGAGCGTGCCATGAAAATTCCGGGGTACGGCGCGTGAGCCGGCCGAACCTGCACGAGTCGAAGACCGATCTGCCGGTGCTGATGCCGATTGCGGC
>JAABYT010000054.1:399-2018 GCA_011775625.1 Gammaproteobacteria bacterium
GTGCTGCTCGCCGCGCTGGCGCTCGCCCTCGGCGCGGCAGAGGCGGCGGAGGGCGCCAAGGAGGATCCCTGGCGCGTGCTGCTGCGCTGGATGCCCTTCATCCTCTGGGGGCAGGAGGGTCAGTGGCAGGGATTCGCGCTCAACATCATCATCAGCTTTCTGGCCATGGCGCTCGGCACCGTCACGGGCGCCGCTCTGGGGCTCATGCAGATCTCTTTGCTCGCTCCGGTGCGCGGTGGCTCCTGGCTGGCGACGCAGTTCTTCCGAAATTCTCCGTGGCTGGTGCTGCTCTTTACGATCATGCTGCTGATGCCCTTCGAGATTCGCATCGGCAACACCATCATTCCGATCCCCGACTGGCTCAAGGCGGTGATCGGCTTCTCCCTGCCGGTGATGGCGAACATCTCCGAGGTCGTGCGCGGCGCCGTCATCTCCCTGCCCTCGGGGCAGTGGGAGTCGGCGGAATCGCTCGCCTTCACGCGCATGCAGACGCTGTGGATGATCATCCTGCCCCAGTGCTTCAAGCGCATGATTCCGCCGTGGATGAACTGGTATGCCATCCTCGCCATGGCGACGCCGCTCTGCTCGATCATGGGCGTCGAGGAGTCCGTCACGCTCACCCAGCAGGCCATGTCCTCGGAGGGCGGGCGCCCCGAGCTGCTGACGCCGTTCTACGTTTTTCTTCTGGTGATTTTCTTTCTATACATCTATCCCATCGCGCGCTGGACCGTTAAGCTGGAGCGCAAGTACGCTGTGAAGATCTGAGGAGACGGGTCAATGGCGTGGGACGAATCGCAGCCGATGGTGTCGATCAGGGACGTGCACAAATCCTTCGGCGATCTGGAGGTTTTGAAGGGTATCTCGTTCGATGTCATGAAGCGCGAAGTGATCTGCATTATCGGTCCGTCGGGATCCGGAAAATCGACGCTGATTCGATGTGTCAACGCCTTGAACCCGATTAACAGCGGCTCAATCACCGTCGAAGGACAGGAGGTCAACGACCCGAAGCTCGACAAGCTGGAGCTGCGCAAGAAAGTCGGCATGGTCTTTCAGCAATACAACCTGTTCCCGCACAAGACCGCGCTCGAGAACGTCATGATGGCACCCATTCACGTGCTCAAGGAGGGCAAGGCCGAGGTCGAGGAGCGCGCCTACAAGCTCATCAAGAAGGTGCGCCTGGAAGGCAAAGAGCATGCCTACCCGGGCGAGCTCTCCGGTGGGCAGCAGCAGCGGGTGGCCATCGCCCGGTCTCTGGCCATGCGCCCGGACGTGATGCTGTTCGACGAGGTCACGGCTGCGCTCGATCCCGAAACCGTCAAGGAGGTGCTGTTCACCATCCAGGAGCTTGCCGAGGACGGTATGACCTGCATGCTCGTTACTCACGAGATGGGATTCGCCCGCGAGCTGGCCGATCACATCTACTTCACCGACCGCGGCATTATCGTCGAGCACGGGCCGCCCGCCACGTTCTTCACCGATGCCAAGGATCCGCGCACCAGAGAATTCCTGAGTCAGATTCTCTGAGGTGCTCGATGCCGAGTGCATGACCGCGAAGGCGCGGGTCCGATCCGAACAGACATGCAGATGAAAGCCGAAGCCGTCGTCTGCGGCGCCGGGAT
>JAABYT010000054.1:2045-2289 GCA_011775625.1 Gammaproteobacteria bacterium
GCCGCCGCTCTCGCTGACGAGCGACAAGTCCACCGAATGCTATCGCAACTGGTGGCCGGGCCCCGACGATGCCATGGTGGCGCTCACCAACCGCAGTATCGATATCCTCGAGAGGCTCGCCGCTGAGAGCGACAATCGATTTCTGCTGAATCGCCGCGGTTATCTGTTTGCCACAGCCGACCGTGAGCGCGCCGAGAGCATGCGCGAAGACGCGCGCGCCTGCTGCGCGCGGGGCGCGGGCGAA
>JAABYT010000054.1:2318-2804 GCA_011775625.1 Gammaproteobacteria bacterium
CCGGCATCTCCCCGACGGCGCGGACTACATCTGCAATGCGTCACTGATCAGGCGCCATTTTCCATATCTGAGCGAGGACACGGTTGCCGTCGTGCACGCGCGCCGATGCGGCTGGCTGAGCGCCCAACAGCTCGGCATGGTCATGCTCGAGCAGGCCCGCGCCCGCGGCGCGCGACTGGTTCAGGCACGCGTGGAGGAAGTCGAGATCAAAGGCGGGCGCGTGCGCGCCGTTCGGGTCGCGGGGACCGGCGCCAGCGAGACCATCGGCACCGGCATTTTCGTAAATGCGGCCGGGCCGTTCTTCAAGCACGTGGGTGAGCGGCTCGGCATCGAGCTGCCGGTCTTCGGCGAGTCTCACGTGAAGCTGTCGTTTCACGACACGCGCGGCGCACTCTCGCAGGACGCGCCGCTCATCATCTGGAACGATCCGGTGCGTCTTCCCTGGAGCGAAGACGAGCGCGCCGCCCTCGCCTCGGACGAAGAAGG
>JAABYT010000054.1:2814-20051 GCA_011775625.1 Gammaproteobacteria bacterium
TACTGGACGCTCGACACGACCCGCGTGGAGCCCGTGTTTCCCCAGACCTGGGATGCGGCGATTCCCGAGATCCTGCTGCGGGGCATGTCCGCCATGGTGCCGGCGCTGCGCGCGTACTTTCATCGTCTGCCACAGCCCTACGTGGACGGTGGCTATTACGCAAAGACCGAAGAGAATCGTCCCCTGATCGGGCCGACGCCGGTTGAGGGCGCCTTCCTGATGGGCGCCTTCTCGGGTTTCGGCATCATGAGCGCCTGCGCAGCCGGCGAGCTTCTCGCCGCCCACGTGAGCGGCGCCACGCTGCCCGACTACGCTTCGGCATTCAGCCTTGATCGCTACGAAGATCCCGCCTACCTCTCTCAGTTCGACGGCGTGTCCAGCAGCGGACAGATTTAGACCGAGAGCTCACTCGGCCTCCACTGGCCGCGGCAATTCCTCATACCTTCACGATGGCATGGTGCTAAGATCGCGTCACGCCGCTTCGGACTTGCCAAGTCAATCCGTATCCGAGGAGGCGCTGAAGATGTCGATCGACCAGTATGAACGACGACTCGAAGCCATCCTCTATGCAGATGTGGCGGGCTACAGTCGACTGACCGGACTCGACGAGCCGGGCACGCATGCCGTGTTGAGCACCTATCTGGATGCCTTCACCTCGCTGATCGAAACCTACGGCGGCAAAGTCGCTCACTTCGCGGGCGACGCGATACTTGCAGAGTTTCGAACGGTTTCAGATGCCGTGAGCTGTGCTACTGCCGTTCAGGGGGACATCGAATCACGGAACAGGGATCTGCCCGATGACAGGCGGATACAGTTTCGTATCGGTATCAATCTCGGCGACGTCATTGTCGATCGTAACGACATCTTCGGTGAAGGCGTCAATGTGGCAGCAAGACTGGAAAGTCTCGCCGAGCCGGGGGGCATATGCATTTCCGATGCCGTGCGCGTTGCGCTCGGCACCCACGTACCGGTCGAATTCGAGTCCCTCGGACTCCAATCGGTAAAAAATATTTCCGAACCAATACGAGCCTACCACCTGCGACTGAAAAAGGGTGCCGAGCCGCCCGCTCCGGCGCGTGCCGGTGCGTCGGAGAAGAAGGGATCCAAGAGAGGAATAGCCGCTGCAGGCTTGATCCTTTTCGCGGTCGCGGCTGTTGTGAGTGTCTGGACCAAGCCCTGGAAGGCCGTCGACCCCAGTCGCGACGGAGCTTCTGTGGGAATGTCGGAAAAGCCGTCGATAGCCGTGCTGCCGTTCGCCAACATGAGCGGCGAGAGTGCCGAGGAGTACTTCGCAGATGGAATGACGGACGACCTCATCACCGATTTGTCGAAACTATCCGGCTTGCTCGTGATTTCGCGGAATTCCGTATTCGAATACAAAGGCAGGAACGTGGATATCCCCGAGGTCGGCAGGAAGTTAGGCGTGCGTTACATCCTCGAGGGGAGTGTTCGGCGCGCTGGCGGACGGGTTCGAATCAACGCGCAGCTGATAAGAGTCGATACGGGTCACCACCTGTGGGCCGAACGCTACGATCGGGAGTATTCAGACATTTTCTCTGTTCAAGATGACGTCATCGAAAAGATCGTGAGTGCGATGGCGGTCAAGCTCTCATCCACGGAGCAACAGACGCTGACGCGAATTCCCACGAACGATTTGGAGGCATACGACAGCTTCCTGAGAGCAGAGCAACATTCCTATTCCGGAATGAATGGCGCGAAGGCCGCCATGGAGTTGTACAAGAAGGCGTTTCAGATCGATCCGGAATTCGCGGATGCATATGCTGGATACGCGCGCACAGCCGTGGATGTGTGGCGTTTCAGCTACGATGAGTATCTTTCGAATCCGATTGCGAAAAAACTGGCGTATGAGGCGGCTTCCCATGCGTTGCAGTTGGATTCGGATCATCCACGTGCCTACTCAGTGCTCGGCTTGCTGCAGATGGTAGACGGAGAGCACGAGCAGGCGATCGCTTCTGGACGCCGGGCAGTCCTGCTCGGTCCGAGCAGCGCGGATGCGCATCTCACGCTCGCAATGATACTGACGTATGCGGGTGAGATCGGTAAGGCGGTCGAAAGCGTGGATACGGCGGTGCGACTCGAGCCGCGGCTGCCGCCCAGGTTGCTGGTAATGGCAGGATTCGTCTGGTTCTTCGACCGTCAGGATGAAAGAGCGGTCGAGGCACTCGAACGTGCGCGGCGGGAGATGCCGGGGGGTGAGGTCTTGAGTGAGCTTCTTGCGGCGGCCTACGTAAGAGTGGGCCGTCGCGAAGACGGAATCAAAGAGCTTGCCACTTATCTAGCCAATTATCCCAACACAAGCATCAAGAACCTGAAGCAATACTACGCCTACTACAAACGTCCGGCGGATCGCGATTACTTTCTGAGCGCATTGAGAGAGGCAGGCCTGCCCGAGTGGCCCTTCGGATTCCAGGGCCGTCCCGACGACCGCCTGGATGGGCAGACCTTGAAGGGTATTGCCTTCAACCGGACCTGGAGTGGTCAAGTCAATCAGGGCATGCCGTTCATCCAGGAGATTGACGAGCAAGGAATCGTTGCGTACCGCAGCACGAGCAGCTTTTATACCGGGCAGGCATCGATCGAGGCCGGAATGCTCTGTATCCAGTCCGAGGTGAGCTTGCAGGGGCGCGGTCAGTGTGGCTTCGTCTATCGAAACCCCGAGGGCTCACCCGACCGCAACGACGAGTACATCTACGTCAACCAATCTTCCTTGATGAGGTTCAGCGTGGTTGACTGACGCCTACTTGGCGGTGACCCTCTTCTTGATCTCCGGCCAGTTGGCCTCGGCCTTCTGGAGTTGGCCCTCCAATTCCTCCAACTCCTGGGCGGCGCCGGGATCGTAGTTCAGATAGAGTTTGCCATCGATGATCCGCCAGGCTTCCGGATCGATGTTGGCTGTTGCCTGACCATAGGCAATCCCATCCGCACAATAACCGCCATATTGCGGTGCGTAGTTGGTCGGGGTGGCCTGGAATCGCTTCAGATGCTCTGAGGAGGAAAAATGCCATGTCGCGCCGAGCCAACGATGCTTGTGCTCGTCTGAGCCTTTTATGGCTTTGCTCAAGGTGAAATAGGCAACCGGATCGTAGCCCTTAATTGCAACGTCACCGAAGTAGCCGGTATTGATCTCGCCGGCAAGCGCGGGTGCGGCAAGCAGGCTCGCGAGAAATCCCGTGAAAATCGAGAATCGCTTTCCCGGAGCAGTCCATCTCGATGTGTTCATAGCGGTCACCCTCCACAGGTAACACGTGCTTCGATTACTCAGTTCAGTCTTTTCGCGCACTCCTCGGCCATCCAGTCTCCGACGATATCCGCCGGCTGACAGCCTGCTCCGTGCTTCATCAAAAGCACGACAATATCCCAGTGCTCCCGGTAGCCGGCCCTGGTAAGTGGCGTGTAGGGGCCATTCGCTTCCAGGAGATTCACGTTCGCCCCCTTGTCGAGCAGCACTCTGATGACGCGTATCTGGTTTTCTTCCGCAGCCGCGTGCAGTGGCGTGATGCCGAATCGGTTCTTCTGATCGTTGACATCGGCGCCTCGGGAGAGGAGCAACTCGACGATCTGCGAGTGACCGCCATAGGCTGCCGCGTGCAGAGGGGTAAGGCCGCCCCCGTTGCGCGCGTGAACGTCCGCTCCACGGGCGATCAACAGCTCAACGGTGTCCGGGTGACCATTCAAGGCTGCGAGGATCAAGGGAGTCTCCGAGTTGGCTCCTCTCGATTCGATTCCGGCGCCGCCGTCCAGCAGTGCTCGGACGCGCTCGGTTTCACCAGAAATTGCGGCGTCGTGCACGGCATCGGCCACGCTGATCGCGGTTGGGCAGAGGAGCATCAGGAGAATAGCGGTCATGCGTTTCATGACGTTCCCTCCTGTGTGGGCACGCATTACCTTAACGCTCGCACATGGCACACACAACACCTTGCTGTTCGAGATGGTCAGTCGCGGACGTGCAAGTTACTGATTACTGTCAAAATTGCGCGTGTGCCGGGGGGCTGCTCTAACTATCCAAGAATTTGCTCGTCAGCACGATCCGGCGGTTGACGAGCAGGCAAAGCGTCGCCCAGAGGGCGCCCGCTATCCAGCCGGCGATGATGTCGGTGGGCCAGTGCACGCCGAGATAGACGCGGCTCACGCCGACCAGCACGGTCAGCAGGACCGACCAGGAGAGAATGTAGATCTTCACCCGCCGCTCGTCGGCGGAGAGCGCGAGGAGGGCACCGAGGGTGAGGAAGACCACGGCCGACATCATCGCGTGCCCGCTCGGGAAGCTCGAGAGCGCGGTGGAGGTGCCATGGGGCACGATGTCCGGCCGCGCTCGGCCGATGAGCCCCTTCAGGAGCGTGTTGACCAGTGCGCCGCCGCAGACGGAGACGACGACGAAGATCGCGAGTTGATGCTTGCCCTTGAGCCACAGATAGCCGCAGGCGGCGAGTGAGATCAAGCCGAGCGAGAGCAAGCCGCCGATGGCCGAGATATCGCGAACGACCACCTCGAGCCACGCAGGGCCGAGCGGATCGCCCACGTCGGATGGGTTGCGAAACATGAGAAGAATACGCTCGTCGAACGCGCGCATGTCCTCGCCCGATACCTGGGCGGCCAGCCAAATGAAAACGAACAGCCCGATCGAAATGATCACGACGGCAATCTCGGTGACGTATTCCGGCGGGTTGCGTTTGGAAAAAAGCATTCGAGTGTCCCGTCCCAATTATTGCGCGTGCTGTGCGGTTAATGGACAGATACGGCAAGAGACTAATCTTCTGAGGCACCGGGATCAAAGAGCGCGTCGTCGTCGGTAAGGCGCGTCCGTGATGCAACGCCCGCGAGGCGCGAGGACCCTTGAACGGTGAGGCCGATGTGGGGATACTAGCGCGGTCGGGGGTTGCAGATACGAGAACAACGAAAATGGGGTATTTCCTCCAGCAGCTCATCAACGGTCTGACCCTGGGGATGATCTATGGCCTCATCGCCATCGGTTACACGATGGTGTACGGCATTATCGGCATGATCAATTTCGCCCATGGCGAGATTTTCATGATCGGTGCTTTCCTGTCACTCATTACCTTTCTTCTGCTGGGCATGATCGGGCTGGGCTGGGTGCCGTTGGCGCTGATCATCGTTCTCGTGTCGACCATGCTGCTCACCTCCGTCTATGGCTGGGCGCTCGAGCGGATCGCATATCGACCATTGCGCCATTCGCCGCGCCTGGCGGCGCTCATCACCGCCATCGGCATGTCGATTTTCCTTCAGAATTACATGCAGCTTCTCCAGGGTGCGCGTATCAAGCCGCTTCAGCCCGTCGTCACCGGCGGTTTCCGCCTGCTGCAGGACAGCGACTTCGTCGTTTCGCTGAGCTACCTGCAGATTCTGATCATCGTGCTGACGGTTTCGTTGATGGTCGTATTCACGCTCGTCATCGCCCGCACCGCTCTCGGACGCGCGCAGCGCGCGTGTCAGCAGGATCTCGGCATGGCGGCGCTCGTCGGGGTCAACGTTGATCGGACCATCTCGTCGACCTTCGTCATCGGAGGCTCGCTCGCCTCGGTGGCCGGTCTGATGTTCCTGTTGAACTACGGCGTCATCGATTTCTTCATCGGATTTCTCGCCGGCATCAAGGCCTTCACCGCCGCCGTGCTCGGCGGTATCGGCTCCATTCCCGGCGCGATGCTCGGAGGGCTCCTCATCGGCCTCATCGAGGCTTTCTGGTCGGGCTACTTCACCGTTGAGTACAAGGACGTAGCCGCATTCTCGATCCTCGTTCTGGTGCTCATATTCCGGCCCACAGGTCTGCTCGGCAAGCCGGACATCGAAAAGGTGTGATCACCTCGGCATCAACCCGGCCGCTGGTTCTGTCCAGTATTCTCAAAGAGGGCGGCATCGTAGCCGTCGTGGTATTCGCGCTCGCCTTCGGCCTCGTCGGGTTCCGCACCGAGGACGTGCCCGGCGGACTGGATATCCGCTATCGCTTCGGCGATGTCTTCATGGCGGCGGCGCTCGCGTTTCTCGGCCGCGTCGGCATTCTGCTGCTGCGTGCCCAGCGACCGGTCCCGGTGGCCATCGTTGCGGGGCTCGTGTCCATCATCATGCTCGGGGGGCTGATCGGGCACGGATTCGCGCCGGAGAAGGATCTCATCCGCTTCCTGCCTTTCGGCGACATCGTCGTCAACTCGTTGCTGGCGCTGTTCGCCCTGTTTCTCACGATTCGTGCCGCGGTGCGGATTGGACACGCGGTCGGCGTCACGAGCCTGGAAGAGCGCGAGGCGAGGATGGACCGGCTGAGCGTGCGCGTGCAGCAGGCGGCGCGCTACGTGGGCCCCCTGCTGCTCGCCTTCGCCATCATTCTGCCGTTTCTGCCGTTCTCCGATCGCCGCCTGCTCGACATCGCCGTCCTGGTCGTGACCTACATCATGCTCGGCTGGGGGCTCAATATCGTCGTCGGGCTCGCGGGGCTTCTGGATCTCGGCTACGTCGCCTTTTACGCAGTGGGCGCCTACAGCTACGCGCTGCTCGCCCAGTACTTCGAAATGGGTTTCTGGGTGTGCCTGCCGTTCGCGGGCATCATGGCGGCCTTCGCCGGTATCCTGCTCGGCTTCCCGGTGCTGCGCCTGCGCGGCGACTATCTGGCGATTGTGACGCTCGGTTTCGGCGAGATGGTGCGCATCATCCTGCTCAACTGGTATGAGTTCACCCGTGGTCCCGACGGCATCTCCGGCATCCCGCGTCCGACCTTCTTTGGTCTCGAGTTCAAGCGCTATCCAGATGAAGGGGTCGAGACGTTTCACAGCTTCTTCGACATGACGTACTCGCCCATCGATCGCATCATTTTCCTCTACTACCTGATCCTGGCACTCGCGCTCATCACGAATCTCTTTACCCTGCGCATTCGCAAGCTGCCGGTCGGACGCGCCTGGGAGGCGCTGCGCGAGGACGAGATCGCGTGCCGCAGCCTCGGCATCAACCCGCGCAACACCAAGCTGACGGCCTTTGCCATCGGCGCCATGTTCGGCGGCTTCGGCGGCGCGTTCTTCGCCACCCGCCAGGGCTTCATCAGTCCCGAGAGCTTCACCTTCATCGAGTCGGCGATCATTCTCGCCATCGTCGTGCTCGGCGGCTTCGGCAGCCAGATCGGCGTCGTATTCGCCGCCATCCTGCTCATCGGGCTTCCCGAGTTTTTCCGCGAGCTGCAGCAGTACCGCATGCTCGCCTTCGGTGCCGCCATGGTGGCGATCATGGTGTGGCGTCCCCGCGGTCTGCTCGCCCATCGTGACCCGACGATTCGGATGCGCGAGCGATCACCGCCGGCCGACGGCGCCGGGCCGCCCGAGCCGGAGCGCGCGAAGGCGTGAGTGGCGAAGCAATGAACGCAACAGAGACCGGGTCATTGCTGTCCGTGGAGCACCTGACCATCCGTTTCGGTGGGCTGGTGGCGGTCGACGACGTCTCGTTCGAGGCGGCCGATCGGCAGATCACGGCCATCATCGGTCCCAATGGCGCCGGCAAGACCACCGTATTCAATTGCTTGACCGGTTTCTACAAGCCCCACGTGGGGCGTCTTGCGCTGCGCCACCCGGAGAAGGGCGAGTTTCTGCTCGAGCGCATGGAGGGCTATCAGATTCCGCAGAAGGCCGCGGTCGCACGCACGTTCCAGAATATCCGGCTTTTTCCGGCCATGTCGGTGCTTGAGAACCTCATCGTGGCGCAGCACAACAAGCTGATGCACGCCTCCGGTTTCACCATTTACGGTCTCCTCGGACTGCAGCGCTACAAGCAGGCGGAGGAGGAGGCCGTGGATCTCGCACGCTACTGGCTGGATCGCATCGGACTGACCGATCGCGCCGACGACGATGCCGGTAATCTCGCCTATGGAGCGCAACGGCGTCTCGAGATCGCGCGCGCCATGTGCACGCGGCCGGTGCTGCTTTGCCTCGACGAGCCGGCCGCCGGGCTCAATCCGCGGGAATCGGCGGAGCTCACGGCGCTGCTGCAGAACATCCGCGACGAGGAGGGCGTCGGCGTGCTGCTCATCGAGCACCACATGGACGTGGTCATGGGCATCTCCGATCACATCGTGGTGTTGGACTACGGGCGCAAGATCTCCGACGGCACGCCGCACGAGGTACGCAACGATCCGGCGGTGATCCGCGCGTATTTGGGCGAGGAAGAAGACGAGGATTTGCCTCCAGACGTCGCCCGGGATCTTGAGACGTGACGAGTATGTCCGACGATACCATGCTGAGCGTATCCGGGCTGCGCACGTTCTACGGGCGCATCGAGGCGCTGCGCGGCGTCGACGTGGAGGTCAAAGAAGGCGAGATCGTCACCCTCATCGGCGCCAACGGGGCGGGTAAGTCGACCCTGCTCATGACCATCTGCGGTAATCCGCGTGCGGCCGAAGGCCGTATCGTCTTCGACGGCGACGACATCACCGAGCTTCCCACCTACGAGATCGTGCGCCGCGGCATTGCCCAGTCGCCGGAGGGGCGGAGGATCTTTCCGTTCATGACGGTGCTCGAGAATCTGCAGATCGGCGCATCGGGTACCGATCCGGAATACTTCGATGAGGACGTGGAGCGCGTCTTCTCGCTCTATCCGTTGCTGAAGGAGCGGCGCAACCAGCGGGGCGGCACGCTCTCGGGCGGCGAGCAGCAGATGCTCGCGATCGGCCGCGCGCTGATGAGCCGGCCGCGGCTGCTGCTGCTCGACGAGCCGTCACTGGGGCTGGCGCCGATGCTGGTGAAACAGATCTTCTCGGTCATTCGCGAGATCAATCAGCAGGAAAAGGTCACGGTATTTCTGGTCGAGCAGAACGCCTACCACGCGCTTCGCCTCGCCGACCGCGGCTACGTCATGGCCAACGGCAAGGTGATCCTGTCGGGCACCGGGTCCGAGCTGCTCGCGAACGAGGAGATTCGAGCGGCCTACCTGGAAGGTGGACAGGCACAATGAACGGTTTCGGGGGCATCGGTCGATGCAAGAGCTGCTAGGCACCACTCCCGGGGTGTTCATCCTCGTGACCGTCGCGGTCATGGGTTTCGCCGCCTACATGACCGGCCAGGGTCTCGCGGGTACCTGGAAGCCCGTGTGGCAGGTGGTTTTCTACTGCCTGCTTCTCGGGCTCGGCGCCAGGTTCCTGATTTTCAGCCTGTTCGAGGGCAAGCTGCTGAGCTTGAGCGGTTATCTCATCGACGCGGGCGTCCTGGTCGCCATCGGCCTGTTCGCCTACCGCCTGACCCAAGCGCGCAAGATGGTCAGCCAATACCCCTGGATCTACGAGCGCGCGGGGCTGCTCGGCTGGAGAGAAAAGGGCGGGGTCTGAGCAGCATTTGCCGACGGTGAGCAAAGTATGTAGCCCGGGTCGGGCGCTTGAAAATGCGGTGCTCGCAGGCACGGGCTTGTGCTAAATTGGGCCGTGTCCTTGTGGCGCAAGCCACATGTCGATAAAAAGAACGTCCCACAATTCAGGAGGATACGCTCGTGAAAACAGCATCGAAGTTCCTAGTGGTGGTCGCGAGCCTGGCATTGGGGATGGGTGCGGCAGTGGCCGACATTCTCATCTCCACCGCAGGACCCATGACCGGACAGTACGCCTCGTTCGGCGAGCAGATGAAACGCGGCGCCGAGATGGCGGTCGCCGATATCAACGCCAAGGGTGGCGTGCTGGGCCAGCAGCTCAAGCTGACCATCGGTGACGATGCCTGCGATCCGAAGCAGGCCGTGGCGGTCGCCAACAAGTTCGTCAGCCAGGGAGTGAAGTTCGTCGCCGGGCACTTCTGCTCCGGCTCGTCGATTCCGGCCTCCCAGGTTTACACCGAGGAGGGCATCCTGCAGATCTCGCCGGCCTCGACCAACCCGAAGCTGACCGACGAGGGTGGCCCCAACGTGTTCCGCGTCTGCGGGCGTGACGACCAGCAGGGCACGGT
Organism: Gammaproteobacteria bacterium; assembly: GCA_011775625.1. Taxonomy (GTDB): domain Bacteria; phylum Pseudomonadota; class Gammaproteobacteria; order HK1; family HK1; genus JAABYT01. The sequence continues at coordinate 12,750 of JAABYT010000054.1, forward strand.
CGCCGGCAACTTTCTCGCAAAGACTTACGGCGGCAAGAAAATCGCCATTCTTCATGACAAGACCGCCTATGGTAAGGGGTTAGCCGACGAGACCAAGAAGCAGCTCAACAAGATGGGCGTGCAGGAGTCCATGTACGAGGCCTACACTGCCGGCGAGAAGGACTACTCGGCACTGGTCTCGAAGATGAAGGGCGCCGGCATCGACGTCTTTTATCTGGGCGGCTATCACACCGAGGCCGGCCTCATGGTGCGCCAGGCGCGCGAGCAGGGCTATGGCGTGCAGCTGGTATCCGGCGATGCGCTGGTCACCGACGAGTTCTGGAAGATCACCGGCAACGCGGGCGACGGCACGCTCATGACCTTCAGCCCCGATCCGCGCAAGAATCCGGAAGCCGCGCCGGTGGTGAAGAAGTTCCGCGACGCCGGCTACGAGCCGGAGGGATACACACTGTATACCTACGGCGCCATCCAGGCGTGGGCGCAGGCCGCCGAGAAGGCCGGCTCGACCGATACCGGCAAGCTGATCACGTCACTGCGTTCGGGCCAGTTCAACACGGTGCTCGGCAAGATCGGCTTCGACAAGGTGGGTGACGTCACCGCGCCGGGCTATGTCTGGTACGAGTGGAAGAACGGCACGTACGACTATCGCTGATTGTTCCGCGTCGTGATGAAACAAAGCCCGGCGGGCGTCTGCCCGCCGGGCTTTTTCGTTTGCACGGTCGTGATCGGCTGCGCGCACCAGACGCGGAGACCATCGGTGACTGAGCGGCGCAATCGGTCCTAAAGAAGAAGCAGTCGAGGATCCTCGGCGAGGCGCTTGAAGGTCTGCAGGAACTCTGCACCCGCCACGCCGTCGGTGACGCGATGATCCACCGACAGGCTGCAGGTCATCATGTTCGCCGTGACGACGGCACCGTTCTCCACCACGGGCCGCTCGCCGACGGCGGCAACGGCGAGAATCGCGGCCTGGGGCGGATTGATGACGGCGGTGAAGCGATCGATGCCGTACATGCCCATGTTGGAGACGGTGAAGGTGCCACCGCTGTACTCCTCGCGGGAGAGCTGCCCGGCGCGCGCCCGGGTGACCAGATCGCGCATCTCGGCGGCGATCTGCACGAGGCGCTTCCTGTCGGCCTCGCGAATCACCGGCGTGATGAGCCCGCCTTCGATGGCGACCGCAACGGCCAGATCCACGCTGCGAAAATGCCGGATGCCCGCGTCGCTCCAGGCGGCGTTCAGGGCAGGCACGCGCTTCAAAGTGACGGCGGTCACCTTGAGAATCAGATCGTTGAGCGAAATCTCCGCGCCGCCCTCTTTGAGAGTCTTTCTCAGGCTGAGAAGCGCATCGGCACGGCAGTCGAGCGACATGTAGAAGTGCGGCGCCCGGCGTTTTGATTCGGCCAGCCGCTCGGCGATGATGCGTCGCATGTTGTCCGGCGTCTGAATATCGAACTCGGGCTCGAAGCCGCCGTGAAACGCCGTGTCGCCATCGACCGGAAGCGGTTGCGGTGGGTGCGCGCTGCGCACGCGCGGCGCGAGGCCGGCGGCGGCGCGGACATCGTCGGCGAGGATGCGTCCGTCTGCGCCGGAGCCGCTCAGGCTGTCGAGGCTGACGCCGGCCTGCCGCGCCATGCGCGTCGCCAGCGTGGATGCACCGGGATCGCCGCCGTTGCCCGCACGGGGCGTGCCGGGCTCGGTTGCCTCGGTCGCTGACTCGACCAGATCCGGCGCGCGCGCGTCGTCCGCGGGCGCTGCTCCGCCCGCGTCGCTCGGGTGGCCCTCGGTGGTCGCCTGCGCGGGGGCGGCGGAGTCCGCCGCCGACGCATCGAGCACCGCCAGCACCTGGTCGGCATGCACGTCGTCGCTGCCCTCGGGCACGCGGATCTCGGTGATGACGCCGCTCTCCTCGGCCTCGAGCTCGACGATGGCCTTGTCACTCTCGATCTCGGCGATGACGTCGCCGGGCGCGACGCGCGAGCCGACGTCCACATGCCACTTGACCAGGGTCACGGCGGCATCGTCCGGCGACACGCGCGGCAGACAGATGTCGGTGGTCATGGCGCGAGGCAGGCGGCGGCGCACGCCTCGAGAATGGCGTCGGTGTCGATGCCGTGATAGCGGTAGAGATCCTCGATGCTGCCGGACTGCCCGAAGTGCTCGACGCCAAGGCTGTGCAGGCGCTGCCCGCGCACCGAGCCGAGCCAGCCGAGAGTGCCGGGATGACCGTCGACGACCGTGATCAGGTGCGCATCCGGAGCGAGCGGCGCGAGCAGCTCCTCGACGTGGCAGCGTGCATCGCCGAGGCGACTTCGGCGCGCGGCGTTGGCCGCGTGCCAGCCTTTTGCGAGGCGATCCGCCGAGGTCACCGCCAGCAGCCCGGCGCCCGGCAGATCCTCGAGCAGCTGCGCGTGCGCGGCCATGGCTTCGCTCGCCACGGCGCCCGTGTAGACGATGGCGAGACGCGCACCGGGCGCCGGCGGTGCGAGCCAGTAACCGCCGCCGACGATATCCGCGGCGAGCCCGGCTTGCATCTCCCGTGCGGGCTGCGCGATGGAGCGCGTCGACAGGCGCAGGTACACCGAGCCGCCGGCGGCGTCGGCCAGCCAGTCGTCGTCGGTGGGGCTCTCGCCCTCGCGCTGCATGTAGTCGAAAGCCCAGCGCATGATCACCGCGAGCTCATCGGCGAAAGCCGGCTCGAAGCTCGCGAGGCCGTCCTGGGCCATGCCGATCATCGGCGTCGAGATGGACTGATGGGCACCGCCCTCCGGCGCCAATGTGACGCCCGAGGGCGTGGCCACCAGGAGAAAACGCGCGTCCTGGTAGCAGGCGTAGTTGAGCGCGTCGAGTCCGCGCTGGATGAAGGGATCGTAGAGCGTGCCGATGGGCAGGAGACGGGTTCCGAAAAGCGAATGCGAGAGCCCGAGCGCGGCGAGCAGGATGAACAGGTTGTTCTCGGCGATGCCGAGCTCGATGTGCTGTCCCTTGGGTGATGCCGCCCAGCGCTGGAAAGACGCCACCTGCTCCACGTTGAACGTGTCTTCCTGCACCTTGCGCGAGAAGATCCCGCGCCGGTTGACCCAGCCGCCGAGATTGGTGGACACGGTGACGTCGGGCGAGGCGGTGACGATGCGCTCAGCGAGCTCGCCGCCGTCGCGCGCGAGCGTAGCGAGAATTCTTCCGAAGCTCTCCTGGGTAGAGAGCTTCTCGCCGCCCGGTGCTGAAAGGCTCTCCGGCACCGGGATGTGCGGTGCCTGATAGCGGCGTGGGGCGCTCTGCGCGAACGGTGCGCGGGCGAGAAACGTATCGAGCACCTCGGGGTCGAGCTCCAGACCGGCAAAACGCTCCCACTCCTGTCCTTCGGAGATGCGGTGTGCGCCCCTGAGCGCGTCCATCTGGGCGACGCTCATGAGGCCGGCGTGGTTGTCCTTGTGCCCGGCGAATGGCAGGCCGAATCCCTTGATGGTGTAGGCAATGAAGCAGGTGGGCTGGTCGGTGTCGGCGCCGTGAAAGGCCTCCAGGACGCTTTCCATGTCGTGACCGGCGAGGTTGGTCATGAGCGCCGCGAGCGCGTCGTCGTCGTACTCGTCGAGCAGCCCCTTGACGCCGGCGCTCGCGCCGATATCCGCGCTCAGGTGCTCGCGCCAGGCGGCGCCGCCTTTGAACACCAGCGCCGAGTACAGCGAATTGGGGCAGTCGTCGATCCAGTCCTTGAGACGCTCGCCTCCGGGGCGCTCGAAGGCCGCCTGCAGGCGCTTGCCGTACTTGAGGGTCTCGACCCGCCAGCCCATGTTGGAGAACAGCCGGTCGAAGCGGCCGAACAGGCGATCGCTGACCACCGCATCGAGGGACTGGCGGTTGTAGTCGACGATCCACCAGAGGTTGCGGACATCGTGCTTCCAGCCCTCGAGCAGCGCCTCGAAGACGTTGCCCTCGTCGAGCTCGGCGTCGCCGACCAGCGCGACCATGCGGCCACGCTCGCTCGCCGGTCCCCATTCACGGGCCTGCACATAATCCTGGACGAGACTCGAGAAGGTGGTCATGGCGACGCCGAGGCCGACCGATCCGGTGGAGAAGTCCACGTCGTCGGCGTCCTTGGTCCGTGAGGGGTAGGACTGGGCGCCGCCCATGGCCCGGAAGCGCTCCAGGTGCGCGCGGCTCTGATGGCCGAGCAGGTACTGGATGGCATGGAACACGGGGCTCGCGTGGGGCTTCACCGCGACGCGGTCCTCGGGACGCAGCACGTCGAAGTAGAGCGCCGTCATCAGGGTCGTCAGCGAGGCGCACGACGCCTGGTGGCCGCCCACCTTGAGCCCGTCGGGGCTGGGGCGCAGATGATTGGCGTTGTGAATGGTCCAGCTCGCGAGCCACAGGACCTTTCGCTCCAGCTCGCGCAGGATGGCGGCACGGTCGGCCGGGCTCACGCGGGCGATGGCGGCGGCGTCGCGCAAGGCTGTGGACATGGGCGGGTGGAAAGACTCCGTGAGTTTGGAAGATTCTACTGCAGTCGTCCGGCAAGGTGCTTCTAATTCACCTTAAATGCGGGCTATTATCGCAAATATCTTCTAAATGAGAGCTTTTTCAGGACCAATCATGCCTATCATTGCCCCCGATCGCCTGGACCGGCGCATCCTCGAGCTCATTCAGGAGGATGCGCGCATCTCCAACGCCGAGCTGGCGGCTGAGATCGGGCTCTCGCCGTCGCCCTGCTGGCGGCGCGTGCGGGCACTCGAGGAACGCGGTGTCATTCACCGTTACGTCACGCTGGTCGCGCCCGAGGCCATCGGCCTGCCGGTCAACGTGTGGGTGCACGTCACTCTCGAGGAGCAGGTCGAGCGGCGCCTGGAGCATTTCGAGAATGCCATCGTCGCGCGACCGGAAGTGATGGAGTGCTATCTGATGACCGGGGAGTCCGATTACCTGCTGCGGGTGGTGGTGCCGGACATCGCCGCCTACCAGGCGTTTCTCCTCGAGCATCTCACGCGCATCGAAGGGATCGCGAGCATCAAATCCAGCTTCGCTCTCAAGCAGGTGAAGTACAAGACGGCGCTGCCGCTGGATCACCTGGACGAGGCCTGATGGTGGCGGCGCCGGAGAAGGTTCCGGTCATCGTTCTCGGTGGTCGCGACGTGCGCCGGGGCGAGATGCCCGAGGGCGTCGACGACCTGCATCCGCTGGCCGGCTACAAAGGCGTCGTGGTGCGCATCGGTGGCCGTGCCCTCATCGAGCGCGTCGTCGATCGCCTCGGTGAGAGCGGGCAATTCGGGTCGGTCTATATCGCCGGGCCGCGCGCGGTGTATGCCGATCACCGCGCAGGCGCGCAGATCATCGACGTCACCGGCAGCATCGACGAGACCGTGCGCGCTGGAATCGAGGCGGTATCGCGGGCGCATCCGGGAGCTCCGGTGGCCATGACCACCTGTGATGTGCTGCCGGACGCCGCCACCCTCGCGCGGGTCATGGCCGAATATGGCGCAATGGCGCCCTGCGACGGCTTCCTGCCCATGATTCGTGCGCCGGAGGATCACGAGGCGCTCGGCGTGTCGGCCTACAAGCCGTTCTACCGGGTCGTTCCAGAGGCCGGTGCCGCCCCGGTCGAGGTGCTGCCCTGCCATCTGGCGGTGCTCGACCCGCAGGCGTTGCGCATGCAGTTCATCTACCGGACCCTGCGGCTCATATACCGTACCCGCAATCGTCCCATCGGCTACCGGCGCGGGGTCATTCTGCGCGGCATCTTCTGGGAGCTGCTCTACCAGGATCTGCTTCACCTGCTCGGGCTGCGCCTGCCGACGCTCACCTGGAGCGTGCTCAGCGCGGGGCTGCCGGCGGTGCGGGCGCTGCGGGCCGGCACCATCACCCGGGCGCATCTCGAGCACGCCATGCGGCGCATCTTCGTCACCGCCCGCCACCAGAGTCGTCACCCGCAGCGCCGCATCCTCATGCCGATTGTCGAGGGACTGTCGCTGGCGCTCGATATCGACACCGAGGAGGAGGCGGCTGCCCTCGGGGCAGACATCGAGTAGCGGGGTGCCCGGGACGTGCCGCCGTTATCGCCGCGCCAATCCGGCCCACGTATAATCACCGGCTGCAGTGAATTCTCCGAAGCTTCTCCGATGAGCTATCAGGTTCTGGCGCGCAAATGGCGCCCGCGCAACTTCGAGCAGATCGTGGGGCAGGCCCACGTGGTGCGCGCGCTCAGCAACGCCCTGGACGCGGATCGCCTCCACCATGCATTTCTGTTCGCCGGCACCCGCGGCGTCGGCAAGACCACCATTGCGCGCATCCTGGCAAAGTGCCTCAACTGCGAGCAGGGGGTGGCGTCCTCGCCCTGCGGCACCTGTAGCGCGTGCGTCGAGATCGACGAGGGCCGCTACATGGATCTCATCGAGGTGGACGCGGCCTCGCGCTCGAAAGTGGAGGAGACCCGCGAGCTCATGGACAACGTGCAGTTCGCGCCGGGGCGCGGGCGCTACAAGGTGTATCTCATCGACGAGGTGCACATGTTCTCCGAGAAAAGCTTCAACGCGCTGCTGAAAACCCTCGAGGAGCCGCCACCGCATGTGAAGTTCCTGTTCGCCACCACCGATCCGCAGAAGCTGCCGGTGACGGTGCTCTCGCGCTGCCTGCAGTTCAACCTGAAGCGGCTGCCCGCGAGTGACATCGCGACCTATCTCAGCGACATCCTCGCACAGGAGGGGATCGAGGCGGAGCCATCCGGCATTCGGCGTATCGCCGGCGCAGCCGACGGCAGCATGCGCGATGCGCTGAGCCTGCTCGATCAGGCGGTTTCCTACGGCGGTGGAAAGATCCTCGACGCGGACGTGCGCGCCATGCTCGGAACGCTCGACCGCAGTCACGTGTACGCGCTGCTCGAAGCGCTCGCCGCCGGAGACGGGGCGGGCGTGATGGCGCGCATCGACGAGATGGCGAGTGAGGTGACGGACTATTCCGAGGCGCTTGCCGAGCTCACCTCCGAGCTGCAACGCATCGCCGTCACCCAGGTAGTGCCGGACGCGGCGCCCGATGACGAGGACGCGCCGTCACGCAAGGCGCTCGCCGCCAGACTCAGCGCCGAAGACGTCCAGCTCTACTACCAGATGGGCATCATGAGCGGGCGCGACCTGGCGCTCGCGCCGGATCCCCGCAGCGGATTCGAGATGGCCTTGCTGCGCATGCTCGCCTTTCGCCCGGCTGCTTCGGGCGCCGCGAGCGCCACCGGCTCCGGCGCCGCGGGCGCCTCCGGGTCGCACGCCGGCCCGGGTGCGGCGGTGGCGGGCACGCGCGCCCGGGCGCCATCGCCGCAGG
>JAABYT010000054.1:20067-32732 GCA_011775625.1 Gammaproteobacteria bacterium
ACAGCTGGGCCGGTGACATCGAAGCCATGGAGCTGGTCGGGCTCACCCGTGAGCTGGCGTGCAACTGTCAGGTGATGGACTGCGGCGATCGGCACATCAGGCTGCGGCTCGACCCCGGTCACGGGCAGCTGAATGCGCCCAGGGTCAAGCAGAAGCTCGAGCATGCTGTCGAGCGTTACCTGGCGAGGCGCGTGCGTGTGGAGATCGAAATCGCGCCTCCCGACGGCGAGACGCCGGCGCTCGCCCAGCAACGGGACATCGAATTGCGTCAGCAGGCCGCGGTGGAGGCCATCGAGAACGACAGCGGCGTGCAGGCCATCTGCGACCTGTTCGGAACGCAGATCGACAAAGAGCGCGTGCGTCCCGTCGACTGATGGCGCGTGTCGCCGTCTCGCAGCGAGGAGGAAAGCAATGAAGGGCGGTCTGGGAAATCTCATGAAGCAGGCGCAGCAGATGCAGGAAAACCTGCAGAAGGCGCAGGCCGAGCTCGCCAATTTGGAGGTTACCGGTGAATCCGGCGGCGGCATGGTGCGTGTCACCATGACCGGTCGCCACGACGTGCGCCGCGTCGTCATCGACGATGCGCTCATGGGAGAGGACAAGGAGATGCTCGAGGATCTGATCGCTGCGGCGGTCAACGATGCGGTGCACCGTGTCGAGACGGAAAGTCAGGAACGCATGTCGAAGCTGACATCGGGCCTCAATCTGCCACCCGGCGTCAAGCTGCCGTTCTGAGGCAGACTCGGCTCATCGCACGTGAGTAAAGACTCCCTCATCCAGCAGCTCATCAACGCGTTTCGCTGCCTTCCGGGAGTTGGTCCCAAGTCGGCACAGCGCATGACATTCTACCTTCTGCAGCGCGACCGCCAGGGTGGGCGGCATCTTGCCGAGTCCCTGGTCGCGGCCATGAGCAGAGTCGGTAACTGCAGACGCTGCCGGACCCTGAGCGAAAAAGAGGTGTGCGCCATCTGCGAGAATCCCAAACGCGACGCCTCGCAGCTCTGCGTCGTCGAGAGTCCCGCCGACATGGCCGCAATCGAGCACGGTACCGGATACCGTGGCCAGTTCTTTGTGCTCGGCGGCCATCTCTCGCCGCTCGACGGCATCGGGCCAGACGAGCTGGGCGTGGCTCTTCTCGCGCAACGCCTCTCCGAGGGTGAGGTGGGGGAGGTGATCATTGCGACCGGCTCGACCGTCGAGGGTCAGGCCACTGCCCACTACATCAGCGAGCTGGTGCACGAGAAGGGCATCCGCGTGACGCGCATTGCCCAGGGCGTGCCTCTCGGCGGCGAGCTCGAGTTCGTCGACAGCAGCACCCTCGATCACGCCATCGGCGAGCGTCAAAGCATGGAATGATCAGCCCGACAGGGCGTCGATCTTCGCCGCGCAGATAAAATCGTTCTCCGACAGTCCGCCGATCGCGTGCGTGCTGAACCGCACGTGCACGCGGTTGTAACCCACCTCGAGATCCGGATGATGATCCTCGCGGTGCGCGATCCACGCGAGCGCATTCACGAAGGCCATGGTCTGGTAGTAGTTCTTGAAGGTGAAGGTGCGTGCGATTTCCTTGCCGCTCCCGTCCAGCGTCCACTCGTTCAGCTCGCCGAGCATCTTTCGTGCCTCGTCGAGCTCGAGGGGCGCAACGCCGCCTTCGCAGGGCACGCAGTGCCTTGACGTCAGTTCACTCATAGTCGTTCCTCATGTAACCGTCGCCTGTTTAGCCTGCAGATTGGCGATGCGCACCGGCGCCGGCGGGTGTGAATCGTGAAAGGCCGAATACAGAGGATCCGGCGTGAGCGTGTTGGCGTTCTCGCGGTAAAGCTTTACCAGGGCTTCGACCAGCTTGCCTGCGTCGGACTGGCGCGCGGCAAACTCGTCGGCTTCGAACTCGTGTCGGCGCGAGAGCCACGACACGAGCGGCTGTATGAAAACGGTGAAGGCCGGCGCCACGAGCAGGAAGAGCAACAGCGCGACAGCAAGCGAGGGCTCGGTGACGCCGAGCCCGGCGTAGAACCAGTGCGCGTCGATGAGCCAACCGAGCAACATGAGCCCCGCGAGGCTCACCAGCGCTATCAGTGCCAGGCGTTTGGCGATGTGCTTGCGTTTGAAGTGACCGACCTCGTGGGCGAGCACGGCCTCGATCTCGTCGGCGTCGAGCTGGCGAAGGAGCGTGTCGAAGAACACGATGCGCTTGTTGTTGCCGAGTCCCGTGAAGTAGGCATTGCCGTGGCCGGACCTTTTCGAGCCGTCGACGACGAAGACACCGCGGCTGGCGAAGCCGTTGCGCTCGAGCAGTGATTCGATGCGGGACCTCAACGCCGCGTCGTCGAGCGGTACGAACTTGTTGAACCAGGGGGCGATGATGGCGGGGTAGGCCCAGGCGAGCAGCAGGCTGAAGGCCATCCAGACGGCCCATACGTAGAGCCACCAGCGCGTGCCCGCGTGGGTCATGAGCCACAGTATCAGCAGGATTATCGGCCCGCCGAGCACCACCAGCAGCAGCGCATGTTTGGCGGCGTCGGTNNGAAGGTGCGATAGATGTCGAAGGGCAGCTCCAGAAGCCCCATGACGAGAAACGCACTGAGCAGCAGAGCCGTTCCGGCAAGAAGCGGCGCCAGTCCGGTCGACGTCCAGGCGCCGTGAAGCAGGCTGATGCCGCCTCCGAGCGTCCATGCGAGCAGCAGCACAGCCGTGTAGCCGCACTCGACGATGCCGGCTCGCGTCTTGGCCGCCGTGTAATCGGCGGCGTTCTGATGACTCTCGAGGCTGATGGCGTCACGAAAGGCATCGGGCACCCGCTCCCGGTGAGCCGCGACGCTGGCGAGCTGGCGAGCGGCCAGCCACCACTTGAGCAGCGTGCCCGCAGCAACGGCCATCAGGAATATGAGCGTGAACGTATTCAAGCGTGTGTCCCGCGAATGACGCCAGTGTGCCTTTGCTAGACTTCACCAAGGCAATCCGGGAAGTCAGTCCATGGCGCGAGACCCGCAGAATCTGATCTGGATCGATCTCGAGATGACGGGTCTCGATCCAGAGGCGGATTATATCATCGAGATCGCCACCATCGTCACGGACGCCTCGCTCGATGTCGTCGCCGAGGGCCCCGAGCTGGTCGTGCACCAGCCGGAGAGCGTGCTCGCCGCCATGGACGAGTGGAACACCTCGCATCACACCGCTTCGGGGCTCGTCGAGCGCGTTCGCCGAAGCACCTGCGACGAGGCCGCTGCCGAGCGCCTCACGCTGGAGTTCCTCGAGCGTCACGTGCCCGTCGGCGCATCACCCATGTGCGGCAACAGCATCTGCCAGGACCGGCGTTTTCTGTATCGCTGGATGCCGGAGCTGGAGGCCTACTTTCACTACCGCAACCTGGACGTCAGCACCTTGAAGGAGCTTTGTCAGCGCTGGATGCCGGAGGTTGCGGCAGCCTTCAAGAAGAACAGCAATCACAGGGCGCTCGATGACATTCGCGGCTCCATCGACGAGCTCAGGTATTATCGCGAGCATTTCCTCATGAGCGCCTGAGAGAGGCCCGCTGTGCGCCGCCGAAACGCCGTCACGCTGCCCGTCGAGCTCTATCGCGCCGCGCAGGTCCGCGAGCTCGACCGCATCGCCATCGAGGAGTTCGGGATAGCCGGCGCCACGCTCATGGAGCGGGCCGGGCAGGCGGCGCTCACGGCGCTCGCCCAGGCATGGCCGGCGGCACGCCGACTGACGGTCATCTGCGGTCCGGGGAACAACGGCGGCGACGGCTTCGTGCTCGCGCGCCTGGCGGCCGCAGGCGGCTACACGGTGCGGGTGGGCCTGCTCGGTGATGCCGCGCGGCTTCGCGGCGACGCGCTCGGCGCGCACGATCGCATGCGCGATGCGGGCATCGCCCTGCAGCCTTACGGCAGCGAGCTGCTCGAAGATGCCGACGTCGTCGTCGATGCCCTGTTCGGCACCGGCCTCGACCGCGACGTGGAGGGCGCTCACGCCGCCTGTATCGCCGCCATCAACGCGTGCTCTGTCCCGGTGCTTGCCATCGACATTCCCTCGGGGCTGCATGCCGACACCGGGCGCGTGCTCGGCGTCGGCGTCGAGGCCGAGGTCAGCGTGAGCTTCATCGGCCTCAAGCAGGGCATGTTCACGGGGCAGGCGCGTGCGCACTGCCCACGCGTGCTGTTCGACGACCTCGGCGTGCCGGCAGATATTTATACGCGAGTGCCGCCGTCGGCGCGGCGCGCCGATCTGGCGTCTTGCAGGGGCGTGCTCGGCAGGCGGCGGCGCAGCGTGCACAAGGGCGCCTTCGGTCACGTTCTGGTCATCGGCGGCGATGCCGGCTTCGCCGGGGCGGCGCGCATGGCCGGCGAAGGCGCGGCGAGAACCGGCTCGGGGCTGACCACCATCGCGACCCGCACCGGACACGCGGCCCTCATCGCCAGCCAGCGGCCGGAGCTCATGTGCCACGGCGTCGAGGATGCCGGCGCGCTCGCGCCGCTGCTCGAGCGCGCCACGGTCATCGCCGTGGGGCCGGGCCTCGGCCGCGGCGCCTGGGGGCGGGCGATGCTCGGCGCCGCGATGGCCGCGTCGCAGCCGCTCATCATGGATGCCGATGCCCTCAACCTGCTCGCCGAGCACGGCCCGGGGGGCGCGCGCGGCACGCAGGCGCGCATTCTGACACCGCATCCCGGCGAAGCAGGGCGGCTGCTCGGGTGCTCGTCCGGGCAAATCGAGCAGGATCGCTTCGCCGCCGCCGCGGCGATTGCGGAGCGTTATGCGGCCGGCGTGGTGTTGAAGGGGGCAGGCACGCTGGTGTGCGAGCCGGCTGACACCACCTGGGTGTGCCAAGGCGGCAATCCCGGCATGGCCTCCGGCGGCATGGGCGACGTGCTGACGGGCATCATCGCCGGCCTCGCTGCCCAGGGGCTGCCCCTCGGGCTGGCGGCGCGCGCCGGCGTCTGTCTGCACGCGGCGGCGGCGGACGCGGCCGCCGCCGACGGTGAGCGCGGCCTGCTCGCCGGCGACCTGATGCAGCCCCTGCGTCGGCTGGTGAATACTCTGTGATCCATGTTTCTCGCGCGTGCCTCCGACACCGAAGCGCTGGGCGCGCGCCTCGCCGGAGCGCTGCTCGAGGCCTGTGACGGCGACCGCGACCACGCCACGCTGGCGGGCAGCATTCACCTGAGCGGCCCGCTCGGCGCCGGCAAGACGACGCTGGTGAGGGGGCTGGTGCACGGCCTCGGCATCGAAGGTCCGGTCAAGAGTCCCACCTACACGCTGGTCGAGCCCTACGCCAGGGGCGCCATCCGGCTGTACCACTTCGATTTGTATCGACTCGCAGACGCCGAGGAGCTCGAATACCTGGGTGCGCGGGACGCCTTCGCCGGGCACGCCCTGTGCGTCATCGAATGGCCCGAGCGGGCCAGCGACCGGCTGCCACCCGCGGATCTGAAGGTGTTTCTGAGCATCGCCGGCAGCGGCCGCGAGGCCCGTCTCGACGCAGCGACGCCGCGGGGCGCCACCTGGCTCGCGCTGCTCGCCCGCGGCGCGCGCTCGAAGGGTTGTTAGAATAGCGGGCGTGAGGGCTTCGAGGCCCCCAACGGGTCGCAAGGCTTTTAACAAGTTGAATAAGATCCTTGCAATAACCCTCGGAATGTTCTAGAAATTTAGGGTCTACGCTTTCTCCGCCGCGCGCCAAGCATGCGAATCGCAACCGCCCTGGTTCTTTCCATGATCGCCTGCGCCTGCCTCGCTGGGCAGGCCGCCGTCGAGAACGTGCGCATGTGGCCGGCGCCCGACCGCACGCGCATCGTCTTCGACGTCAACGGTCCCCTCGAGCACACCCTGTTCGTGCTGAACAATCCGGCACGGGTGGTCGTCGATCTGCGCGACACCCGGCTCGAGAGCGCGGTCGATCGTCCCACCGAAAACGACAAGCTGCTCGAGCGCATCCGACACGCGGCACGCAATCATCGCGACCTGCGCGTGGTGTTCGATCTGCGCAAGCCGGTGCGCCCGCGGAGCTTTCTGCTCAAGCCCAACAAGCAGTACGGTTACCGGCTGGTGGTGGATCTCTACGATCGGGAAGACGGCGGGGACAGCCTCAAAGAGGGCATCAAGCGCGCGGCGCCCGAGGATCCGCGGCGACTGCGCGATCTCATCATCGCCATCGACGCCGGCCACGGCGGCGAGGACCCGGGCACCATCGGCCGTAAGGGCACGCGCGAGAAGGACGTCGTGTTTTCCATCGCCAAGGCGCTCGAGGCGGAGCTCGGGCGCGAGCCCGGCATGCGCCCGGTTCTGGTTCGACGCGGCGATTACTATATCGGCCTTCGCAAACGCATGAAGATCGCCCGCGACAATCGCGCCGATCTGTTCGTCTCGGTGCACGCCGACTCGTTCAAGGATCCGCGGGTGCGCGGATCGTCGGTCTACGTGCTGTCGCGTAACGGCGCCAGCAGCGAGGCGGCGCGCTGGCTCGCCGAGCAGGAGAATGCCGCCGATCTGGTCGGCGGCGTGTCCCTCGACGACAAGGACGATTTGCTCGCTTCCGTGCTTCTGGATCTTTCACAGACCGCGACGCTCAGCGCCAGCACCGATGTTGGCACCAGCGTGCTGAAGCAGCTCGGCACGCTCGGTAAGACCCACAAGCGCCGTGTCCAGCGCGCCGGATTCATGGTGCTCAAGTCGCCGGACATTCCCTCGATACTGGTGGAGACGGCGTTCCTGTCCAATCCCACCGAGGAGAAGCGCTTGCGCAACCGCAAACACCAGCATCGGCTTGCGAAGGCCATGGTGGCCGGCATGCGCAGCTACTTCAAGCACAACGCGCCGCCCGGCACGCGCCTCGCTGCGCGCAGCCACGTCATCGTCCGCGGTGATACCCTGGGACGGATAGCCGGCCTCTACGGCGTCTCTCTCGGAGAGCTCCGGCGTGCCAACGCCATCGTCGGCAGCGACATCAGGGTCGGCCAGGTGCTGACCATTCCCGGCGTCAGTGGCGGCTGAGCGCGCGCCCGAGCGCGCTCAGCAGGCACTGCCCTCGCCATCCCCGCTCTCGAGCAGCGCTTCGGCGCACTGAACGATACGCCTGCGCGTCCACAGCAGCCTCAAACGGTTGCCGCCGAGCTGGCGCCACAGGACCGCAGAGCGCATGCCCGCGAGCAGTAGAGCACGGATACGATTGGCGTTGGCCGGCGCGGCCAGGTACTCGGGTTCGCCCTTGACGAGGATGCGTGGCTGAAGCTGGCTCACGGTGGACGCGTAGGTCTCGGCGAGACATGCGATGACGTTCTCGTGGGTGACGGGGAAGTGCTCACATTTTTCTCTGGCCGTGTCGATTCCCTGGCGCAGGCGCGCAAGCAGGCGCGCGCTGCGCATGAGCGGGCGTTCGAGGAACATCAGGGAAACGGCATAGCGCATGATCTCCGCATCCTGCTGGCTCTTGTCCCGGCCGAGCTGGCGGCAGAGGCTGCGAAGTCCGAGCTGCACGCACGCGCTGCCGCCGTAGACGTCATCGGTGCTTTCCGCGTCGATGCGCAACACGCTCTCGATGCTGGATGCCAACGCCTGGGAGTCGACGCGGCCCTCGCGGGCCACCTGCTGCGTCAGGCACACGGCCTGGAACAGGCCCGCCAGCGCCATGGCATGCTCGTGGATACGCAGTGCGTCCAATCGGCCTCCCGGCTGCGCGCCGCGTGCTAACGGCGAACCGAGTCGATGATCGCGCCCCCGAGGCATTCGTCGCGCGCGTAGAATACCACCGACTGGCCCGGCGCTATGGCCCACTGCGGCGCATCGAACCGCACCCGGCAGCCGCCGTCGGCGGCCAGCACCTGGCAGCGCTGGGGGGGTTGGCGGTAGCGGATCCTGGCTTCGCAGCGAAGCGGGAGGGCGGGCGCCCGCCCGCGGGTCCAGTGCAGCTCGCTCGCCAGCAGCTCGCGCGCGCAGAGTGCCGGATGATTGCGTCCCTGGGCGACGACCAGGGTATCGCGCTCGAGATCCTTGTCGACCACGTACCAGGGCTCGCCGCTCGAGCCCGTCCGCCCGCCGATGCCGAGCCCCTGGCGCTGCCCGATGGTGTAGTGCAGCAGCCCGTGATGGCGTCCGATGCGGACGCCGTCGACGCTCTCGATAGCGCCGCCGCGAGCCGTGAGGAAGCGCGCCAGGAATTCCCGAAACGGGCGCTCGCCGATGAAGCAGATGCCGGTGCTGTCCTTCTTGTCGTGGGTTTCCAGGCCCGCCTCGCGCGCCATGCGGCGAACGGCGCGCTTGTGCAATGCGCCGATGGGGAACAGCGCCGAGCGCAGCTGGGCCTGGTCGAGCATGTAGAGAAAATAGCTCTGGTCCTTGTCCGCATCATGGCCGGCAAGCAGGCGATACTCGTCCCCGTGGCGCGCGATGCGCGCGTAGTGGCCGGTGGCGATGCACTCGGCGCCGAGCGCTCTGGCGTGCTCGACGAACGCCTGGAACTTCACCTCGCGATTGCACAGCACGTCGGGGTTGGGCGTACGTCCGCTGCGGTACTCGTCGAGGAAACGCGTGAAGACGTTCTCCCAGTATTCGAACGAGAAGTTCACCGTGTGCAGCGCCACCCCGAGGCGCGCGCAGACGCGTTCGGCATCGGCGAGATCCTGCGCCGCTGCACAGTAGCCATCGGCATCGTCCTCTTCCCAGTTCTTCATGAACAGGGCCTCGACCGGGTAGCCCTGCTCCTTGAGCAGCAGCAGCCCCACCGCCGAGTCGACGCCGCCGGAGAGCGCCATCATGACGCGCGGCCGGGAGCCGCTGGCGGACGTGTCGGAAGTCGCGGGATCGGGCATCAGAGAGATTCTTGGGAAAGTCTATAACTAGCTGAAAGTAAATAATTAATAACGAGCGAATCGAGATCTTACATGAACGCCGAGGGAGACTTCATCAGGATTCTCCGGGCGCCAATCGCCATTCCCGTCGGGTTGTCCCGTTGGCATTGACCCGGCACGGCGTGTCTAATGAAGCACGGGCCCCGTAGCTCGTAGCAGCAGGACGACCGCATGGATTTGCCGCACATCATCGCGCTCAGCATGGGCGTCGCCTGGGCGAGCGGCCTCAACATGTACGCTGCCATTGCCATGCTCGGCATTCTCGGTGCCACGGGCCACATGGATCTGCCGCCCGGGCTCGAGCCCCTCACCCATCCACTGGTGATCGCCGCCGCCTGCTTCATGTACGTGGTGGAGTTCTTCGCCGACAAGATGCCCGGCGTCGATACCGGCTGGGACACCATTCACACGTTCCTGCGCATCCCCGCCGGCGCGGTGCTCGCGGCGATGGCCGTGGGCGAGGTCAGTCTGCCGGCGCAGATCGCGGCGGGGCTGGTCGGCGGCACGCTGGCCGCCGCCACCCACGCCACCAAAGCGGGCGCGCGCGTGATCATCAACACCTCGCCCGAGCCCGTCAGCAACTGGGGAGCGAGTCTCGCCGAGGACGTCGCGGTGATCGCGGGCCTGTGGGCNNGTCATATGGCTGCTGCCGAAGCTGTGGCGCGGAATCAAGACGGTGCTGGCCAAGCTGGGCCGCTGGCTCGGCGGCGGCGACGCAGGCAATCCACCGCCACCCGGCGTCGAGCAGACGCCGCGCACCTGAGCGACGACGTCCGCGGGCCTCAGCTGCGGTCGCCGGGCGCGTCGCGCTCGACCACGATGCGTGTCACCGAGGGCTCGTCCCAGCTTCCGGTGATGGTGTACTGGTAGGCGAACAGCGTGTCGAAAATCTCCTTGCGGAAGGCTTTCTCGACCAGCCAGATGGGCACCAGCGGCAGGCTACCGCTGAGCTTCGGCGTGACCGTGATGAGCTGGTCGTAGTCCTCGTCGACGAGCCCCGTGCGTCCGGCGATGTCGATGCGTGCCAACGAGCCGTCCAGGGTGAGGTCGTTGGTATAGGCATGGCCGCGCTCGATATTGAAGGTGCCCTCGATGTGCTTGTAGGCGAAGCCTTCCTCGAACAGATCGCTGAAGTCGCCTTTGAGCCTGCGCGGCAGATCCGGCAAGACCAGCAGTGCGAACAGACGCCCGGCGGTGCCTTGACCGACCTCGGTGAGCGTGCCCTCGCCGGCGCGGAAGTGCATCACGCCGTCGAGGTGCTCGAGGTCGAAGTCCGATGGCGGTCCGTCCCACGACGCGGCCAGCGTGACGTCGGTGATGCCCCCCCGGGTCTTGCCGCCCTTGTGGCCGAGAGAAGCGAGGAGCCTGCCGAGATCGTCGCTGCTCAGATGCACGTCGAGACGGGTGCGCTGCCTGCGCCCGGCATCGGAGGTCCACGCGCCGCTGGCGCGCGCGTCGAAGCCATCGGTGCGAAGGTAGAGCGAATCGATGCTGAGCCCATCGGCTGTGCGGGAGGCCGCGAACTCGACGTCCTCAAACCGCATGTCGCCATAGCTGCAGCGCACGCAGGTGAACCTGAGCGGGGGCAAGTCCCTGGGGTCGGCCGTGTCGGTGCGTGCGCCGTCGACCGGCGTCCACGCGAGCCGTTCGAAGTCGGCGACCACGGCCTGCCGGGATCGGTCGGCCGGCACTGAAAGCACGCCTTCGAGCGCCGGTCCCGAGACCGATGCGCGCCAGTCGCCGAGGGGGGTCGCGTTTGCCGACAGGCGCACGTCGTCGAATGCCGCCCCGAGCATCGCCAGCCGCTCGATGGTCAGATCGATGCGGGTGGGCAGTCGGGTTCGAGGATCGGCCGATTCGCGCGGATCCAGCATCAGGGCCGACCACTCGCCGAGGTCGCTGCGCGGCATGCGCCCGCTCACCATGAGGATATTCTCGTCGGGCAGCCTCGCCTTGCCGCGGCCGAGATGCACCGCGCCGCGCTCGAGCCGGTAGCCGCCGTCGTCGGTGACCAGATCGAAAATGCCCGAGGCCCATGCACCCAGCCTCAAGCGCATCCTGCGGTGGCCGGTGTTGTCGAAGCGGGCTTCCACGGTCACCGGCAACGGCGTGTCGGCGTCCTTGGTGAAGGGCGCCGGGAATGTCATGGTTGCGCCCTCCAGGGCCGACTCGACGCGAAGCACCACCGGCTCCGCCTCGTCCTCCGTCTGATCGATGACATCGATGCTCGCCTGCCAGGCGGTTTCACCGCCGAGGCGTGCGAGGATCGGCATGGATTCACGGTCGGGCCGGGCCAGCAGGCCCGCGTTGTGAAGGTGGCGGGCCAGGTAAGCGGCGTCGGCCGTGCCCGCCATGCGCGCGCGGGTATGATCGACGGTGTCGTCGACGCTGTCGATGGCGGCGGTGACCTCGCGGCCGAGGTAGGTGGCGGTGAGGTCCTCGCTGCTCAGGCCGTCCGCGCCGAAACGGATGCGACCGGCGATGTCGGTGAAACCCTGGCGCAGGCTCGGCACCTCGAGGGTGTTGCCGCTGATCTCGAGGATGCCGGACACGCGCGGCTCATCGCGCACCAGCGGCACGACCACATCGAGGTCGAGACGCGCGAGTCCGCTGGCATGGACGTTGTTCACCAGCGAGCGGAAGCGCTCGCGCAGCGGGCTCTCGCGCACATAGCGGACGGCGTCCTCGGTTGTGCCGTCGATTTTGACCTGCCACTCGAATGCCGGGACCTCGGCAAGAATGTCACGAATCATCCAGCGACTCGGACGCATACGGGCACCGAAGAAGTAACCTTCGCTGATGTCGCTGACGAGACGCCAGTCGGCGATGTGCACGGTTCCGGCAACGCCCTCGGCGATTGGCCAGCCGTCCAGGTAGTGCACGCTGGTATCGCGGACGCTGGCGTGCACGGTAAAGCTGAAATCGGCATCGGTCCCGAGCACCTCGGGCGCCCGGCCGCGCAGCTCCACGGTGCCCGTTGTCAGGTGGCCGCGGGGAAAGGCCTGGTCGAGCCAGGCGCCCGGGCCCTCGCCGAAAATTGGTGTCGGCACGAAGTACTCGAGCCGTTCGAGATTGCCGTCGCTGAAGGCGACGGACAGATCCATGAAGGGCACGGCGTCGTCGCCCTGCCACACGAGCTCGCCGTTTGCGCGTGCCGTGACATCCGGGGTCACGAGGCCGAGATCGCGCATCGCAAGGCGACGCTCGCCATCGTCGCCCGAGAGCCGCAGCTCGCCGCGAAGCTTCTCGCCCGCGAGGGGTTGCGGAAACAGCGTCGGCAGCGACGCCTGCAGGCGTCCGTCGGTGAAACGCACACGGGTGCCGCCGGGTCCGTGATCGAACGCGCCGTCGACCGCGCTGAGGGCCGGCAGCCCGCCGGCGGCGGCCATCTGCGCGTCCTCGAACGTACCGGCCACGGCCAGGTCGTGCAGACCGCCGGCGTCGACGACGACGTCGAGGCCGACATCGCGCAGGCGTCCGCGCGGCTGCGCGGCGAACACCTGCCGCCAGATCGCCTCGGGCGCATCGATCGCGAGCGGCAACAGCGGCATCGCGGTGTGCACCGGCAGATCGGGGATAGCGACGCTCACGCGTGCGCCACCGCCCGCCGGCGCGGTCGCGTAAACAATGCTGGCGAGCGGTGACGGATCGCGAAAGCTCAGGATCGTGCTGCGCGCCGGCAGCAGCCTCGTGCGCCAGCCGTCGCTGCCGCGCGTCACCTCGAGCAGGGAGGCGCCGCTCACGGGCCCGAGGCTGCCGGTGGGGCCGGTCACGCGCAAATCACGCACGTTCAGGTTACCGTCGGCCTCCACCAGCGCACCGCGG
>JAABYT010000054.1:32738-34293 GCA_011775625.1 Gammaproteobacteria bacterium
CGCATCGCGCCAGGCGCCGAGGGTCGCCATGTTCAGATCCGCGACCGCCACGGCGATGTCACCCGACCAGCTCGGCGTTGCCGGATCGCCGTCGATGCGGGCGTGAGCGGCGAGCGCGGCCTTCTCCATACCGGGTATCTGGGCGGCGGCATCGAGGGCGTGGGAAGCGCCCTGGTTGCGCACCGACAGCTCGACGTGGGTCAAGGCCAGGGGCCCGTCGGCGCCGCTGAGATCGGTGAACTCGATGCGGCGCGCATGGAGCTCGAGCTGGCGCTGGGCGAGCAGCCACTCGAGCACGGCAAGCGCATGTTGCTCGAGGCCGGCCGCTGAGCCGCCGGCGTCGGTCGCCTGGCCGAGCCGCATCGACACCTCGCCGATGCTGATGCGCTGCGGGCGGAGTTTTCCGCTGAGCAGCGATCCGATGACGTCGACGCTCACGGTGGCGCTTTCGAAGCGCGCGTTCACGCCGCCGTCCTTGCCAATTTGGCTGGACTCACGGAGTTGCAGGTCGGTGACCCTGAATTCCGCTCCCAGTCCCCGCCACTCGGCTTGCAGCGAGCCTATGGCGACGGGCTGGCCGGCCACGGCGGCCAGCCAGTCTTCCAAATCCTCTCGATAGCGATCGGCATTCGGAAACAGCACGCGCACCGAGGCGACGGTCAGCCCGACGACGATGACGAGCACGGCAGTGACGAGCTGCAGTGTTCGGCCGGTGGTTCTCAACTCCGATGAGCCCTCACATCAGGACCACGTCGTAGTGTTCGCGTGAGTAGAGCGTTTCCACCTGCAGCGTGATGGGTTTTTCGATGAATGCCTCGAGCTCGGCGAAGGTCGCGGACTCGTTGTCCATGAGCGTATCGATGACCTCCTGCGAGGCCACGACCAGCAGCTTGTCGGTGTCGAACTGGCGCGCTTCGCGAAGGATCTCGCGAAAGATCTCGTAACACACGGTTTCGGCGGTTTTGATCGAGCCGCGCCCGCTGCACGTCGGGCAGGGATCGCAGAGCACGTGCTCGAGGCTCTCGCGGGTACGCTTGCGCGTCATCTGCACCAGCCCGAGGGCGGACACGTCGCTGATGTGGCTCTTGGTCGGATCGCGCTCGAGGCATTTCTCGAGCGCGCGCAGCACCTGGCGCTTGTGCTCGTCGCTCTGCATGTCGATGAAATCGATGATGATGATGCCACCGAGGTTGCGAAGCCTGAGCTGACGCGCAATCGCCTGAGCCGCCTCCAGATTGGTCTTGAAGATGGTTTCCTCGAGATTGCGATGGCCGACGTAAGCCCCCGTGTTGACGTCGATGGTCGTCATGGCCTCGGTCTGATCGATGATCAGATGGCCACCGGATTTGAGCTGCACCTTGCGCTCGAGGGCTTTCTGGATTTCGTCGTCGACGCCGTAGAGATCGAATATCGGCCGATCGCCCGAATAGTGCTCGATGCTGTCGACCATCTCCGGCACGAAGCGCTCGGTGAAGGCGATGAGCTTGGTCATGGTCTCGCGCGAGTCGACCCGCGCGCGCTCTATCTCCGTGCCGGTGAGCTCGCGAAGCGTGCG
>JAABYT010000054.1:34386-36169 GCA_011775625.1 Gammaproteobacteria bacterium
TGGCCGATTCCGCAGCTGTGCGCACGATGTACCCGTCGCCGTTGAGCGACGCGGTCAGCGCACACTCTTCGCCGTTGCCCGGCAGCGTTCGGTTGGCGCCGGTGCGCCTGCGCATCAAATCGGCCACCAGATCGCGAAGCCGCGCGCGCTCCGCCTCGTCATCGATACGCTGCGAGATGCCAATCGTTCCCGCCCCCGGCATGAACACGAGGTAGCAGGAGGGGATCGCGATGTGGGTCGTCAGGCGTGCCCCCTTGGTGCCGAGCGGGTCCTTGATCACCTGCACGAGCACCTCCTGGCCGTCGTGGACGAGCTCGGTGATGTTCTTGGCCGGGCGGGTCGGCTCGCCGAGCGGGCGTTTGTCGCGCTGCGCGATGAGCTGGGTGTCGGCGGGTTCCGGCAGGTCGTCGCGCTCCGGCTCCAGGGACGAGCCGACGATGTCCGAGGCGTGAAGAAACGCGGCGCGCTCGAGGCCGATGTCGACGAAGGCGGCCTGCATGCCGGGCAGCACGCGACACACCCGGCCTTTGTAGATGTTGCCGACCAGACCGCGCCGGTTGGCGCGCTCGATGAACGTCTCCTGGAGGACGCCATTCTCGATCACGGCAATCCGGGTTTCCCGGGGCGTGACGTTGATGAGCAGCTCGGCACTCAAGCGATGGTTCCTTTTTCGTCCCCCGGCGCTCCCCTCCCACCAAGACGGCAGGCGCCGGGACATGGAGTCGAAGCGTTCTAAGAAAGATCCGCTAACTACCGGATTTCAATGCAAAAGTATAATCGAGATCCGGCGTCTCTGTGGAGCGTTTGATAGTCTGAGTTTAGAGATATTGCCGATGTCCGACAATGTCCCGGCCGCCGCCGTGCGGTCCCCGGGCGCCACGCGGGGGCGGCGGGTGCGCGTGGCGTGGCGCGCGCGCGATGGGCTATCCTATCGCCGCCCGGAGCGACCGGTGAAAAAAACCAGAAGAAAACCCGGTGCGCTGCACGCACGGGCGGTATCCGCACACAGGCAAGGGGGAGTTGCGTGAGATTCGCCGTCGTGGCGCTAGCTTTGTTCGGAATCTGGCTGCTGTTCTCCGGACTGTACGCGCCCCTGCTGCTCGCTCTCGGAGTTGCCTCGAGCCTGCTCGTCGCCTGGATCGCCGAGCGCATGGGCTTGCTCGCGCCCGAGCCCGATGCCGCCTGGCTGCGGCCGCTGCGCTGCGCGGCCTACATGCCGTGGCTCGCCTGGCAGGTGGCGAAGGCAAACGCCGATGTCGCGGTGCGTATTCTCAGCCCGAGCAAGGGCATCAGCCCGCGAGTGTTTCGCGTGCCGAGCACCCAGCGCTCGGATCTCGCGCGCACCGTGTACGCGAACTCCATTACCCTGACGCCCGGCACGATCTCCATCGACGTCTCGAGAGACGCCATCACCGTGCATGCGCTTTCGCGCGAAGGTGCCGAGGAGCTCGCCCACGGTGACATGGGCGAGCGCGTGAGTGCTCTGGAGCGTGCGCCATGATGTTTGCGGCGGCGCTCGTGGCGGTGCTGGTGGCCATGATTCTGGTGCTCACGCGCGCCTTGCTCGGGCCGACCATCTACGATCGCATTCTCGCCCTCAACAGCTTCGGCACCAAGACCGTGCTCATCATCGCCATCCATGGTTTTTTCAGCGGGCGTCCCGATTTTCTCGACATCGCCATGGTCTACGCGCTCATCAACTTTGCCGGAACCATCGCCGTGCTCAAGTACTTCGAATACGGCGATCTGGGCGCGGCACGGCCCCGGGACGACGCGCCGTGAA
>JAABYT010000054.1:36215-36469 GCA_011775625.1 Gammaproteobacteria bacterium
GTGGGTCTGCTGCGCTTTCCCGATCTGTACACGCGAATGCACGCAGCGAGCGTCACCGACACCGGCGGCGCCGGGCTCGTGCTGTTCGGCCTCATGCTGCAGGCGGGGCTCACGCTCGTCACTGTCAAGCTCGTGCTGATTCTCTGGTTTCTGCTTTTCACCGGCCCGGTCGCGAGCCACGTGCTTGCCAAGGCGGCCTTGCACGGAAAGCTCGAGCCGCGCATCGACGACCAAGGGGAGGGCGAGACATTCAG
>JAABYT010000054.1:36544-41052 GCA_011775625.1 Gammaproteobacteria bacterium
TCAGCCGTTCTGTTCGTGACACTGGACGCCGTCGACGTGGCCTTCACCGAAGCGGCGGTAGGGGCCGGCATCGCGACGATCCTCATGCTGGCAACGCTCGCCATCACCAGCGCGCGCCAGAAACCGAGCGAGAAGCGCGCCCTGGCGCCGATGCTGGCGGCCGTCGCCACGGGTCTCGTGCTCGCCTACGGGTTGGCCGATCTGCCGCCCTTCGCCGATCCCGAAGCGCCCGCTCACCGCCATGTGGCGCCGCGTTACTTGAATGAATCGGCCAAGGAGATCGGCATACCCAACGTGGTCACCTCGGTGCTGGCGAGCTACCGCGGCTACGACACCCTCGGCGAGGTGACCGTGATTTTCACCGCAGGCGTCGGCGTGTTGGTGCTGATTGGACGAACGCGGCACCGTCGGCGCGAGAACGACGACGAGTAGCGCCCATGCGCCACCACATCATTGTCCGCGTCTCGACGCGCATCCTCGTGGCATTCATCCTCCTGTTCGCGCTCTATGTGCAGTTTCACGGCGATTTCGGGCCGGGTGGCGGCTTTCAGGCGGGCGTCATCTTCGGCGCCGGTTGCATCCTATATGGCCTCGTCTTCGGCGTCGACGCGCTGCGCGTCGTGATCCCCGATGCGATCGTGCGCAGCATCGCGGCACTCGGTGTGCTGCTCTTTGCAGGCGTGGGTGTCGTCGCCATCCTCGCCGGCGGCAACTTCCTCGATTACAGCGTGCTCGGGCAAACACCTACTGCGGGTCAGCATCTGGGCATTATTCTGATCGAGCTAGGTGTCGGCATGACCGTGGCTTCCGTGGTCATTTTGCTCTACTACGCGTTCACGAATCGCTGAGATGAGCCTGCTGAGCGAAATCTTCGCCTACTTCAACTACTGGGTCGTGGTGATTCTCATCATGCTCGGCATGTACGTGGTGATGGCGAATCCGAATCTGGTCAAGAAGGTCATCGGCCTCAATATTTTCCAGACGGCGGTGTTCATCTTCTATATCAGCATGGGCGAGATCGAGGGCGGCACCGCGCCGATTCTCGACGACGCCTTCACGCGCTACGCGAACCCGCTGCCGCACGTGCTGATCCTCACAGCCATCGTCGTCGGCGTGGCCACTACGGCCCTCGCGCTGGCGCTCGCGGTGCGCATCTATCGGGCCTACGAGAGCGTTGAAGAAGACGAGATCGATGCCGAGGACGCACGCGCGGAGGTACAGGAGTGATCGCCCAGTCGCTTCAGGTCGGTGCGCACCTGCCCGCGCTGCAGGTTGTCGTGCCGCTGCTCGCGGCGCCGGTGTGCGCCCTCATCCAGCGCCCGCGCGTCGCCTGGGCGACGGCGCTTGCCGTGAGCGTGCTCGCCCTGCTGATGTCTTCTGCGCTGCTCGAGCGCACGCTCGTGGCAGGGCCGATCTCCTATGCCCTCGGCGGTTGGGCCGCGCCCTGGGGAATCGAGTACCGGGTCGATACCGTCAACGCCTTCGTGCTGCTGATCGTCTCGCTCATCAGCACACTGGTGCTTCCCTTCGCCCGCGATAGTGTCGAGCAGGAGGTGCGCGCGGATCGCATCGGGCTCTTCTACACCGCGTGGATGCTGTGCCTTACCGGCCTGCTCGGTATCGCCATCACCGGCGATGCCTTCAACGTGTTCGTGTTTCTCGAGATATCGTCGCTGTCGTCCTACGTGCTCATCAGTCTCGGAAGCGAACGCCGCGCGCTCGTCGCCGCGTTCCGCTATCTCGTCATGGGCACCGTCGGCGCAACCTTCATTCTCATCGGGGTGGGGCTGCTCTACACCATGACGGGAACGCTGAACATGATGGATCTGGCCGAACGCATCGGCGCGGTGGAGGATACGCGTGCGGTCAAGGTGGCCTTCGTGTTTCTCACCGTCGGCATCGCTATCAAGATGGCGCTGTTTCCCCTGCATGCCTGGCTGCCGAACGCTTATACCTATGCACCGTCGGCGGTAACCGCCTTTCTCGCTGGATCCGCCACGAAGGTCGCGGTGTACGTATGGCTGCGCTTCTTCTTCACCGTCTTCGGCGCCGACTATGCCATCGAATCCATGTCGATGATGCTGCTGATGTTGCCCCTGGCCCTCTCGGGTATCGTCATCGCGTCGTTGGTCGCCGTTTTTCAGAATGACGCCAAGCGGCTGCTCGCTTACTCGAGTGTCGCGCAGATCGGCTACATGGCGCTCGGTATCGGTCTTTTCTCGACCACCGGCCTGACCGCAGCCATCGTTCACCTGTTCAATCATGCCATCATCAAGACGGTGCTGTTCATGGCGCTCGGGTGCATCCTGCTGCGGACGGGCTCGGTGCGCATCGCCTCGCTCGCCGGCATCGGCCGTCGCATGCCCTGGACCATGGCGGCCTTCGTGTTCGGCGCCATGAGTCTCGTCGGCGTGCCCCTCACCGTCGGTTTCATCAGCAAGTGGTATCTGCTGCTGGCGGCGCTCGAATTCGGCTGGTGGCCGGTGGCCGCGCTCGTGGTGGCGACGTCGCTGCTTGCGGCGGTCTACTGCGGGCGCGTCGTCGAGGCCGCCTACTTTCGCGATCCGCAGCCGGGCTCAATCCAGGCGCACGCACGCGAGGCGCCGCTCACCATGCTGGTGCCGGTGTGGATTCTGATAGCGGCCAACATCTACCTCGGCATCGACACGGATCTCACCGTGGATGTCGCCCGGCGTGCGGCGGTAATTCTCATCGGGGCGGTGCCGTGAGCGGCTCGTTCGCCCTCGCGCTGACGCTGCTGATCCCGTCCGTGGGCGCGCTGGCGGTTGCCGCGACCGGCCGCTGGCCGAACCTTCGCGAGGGCGTCACCCTGACCAGCGCCGCCGGGCTGCTGCTCGCCGTGCTGGCGGTGTTCTCCCACCTCGAGGCGGGGCGGCGCCCGGCGCTGGTGCTGGTCGAGACCCTGCCCGGGCTGCCCATCGCGCTCGAGGTGGAGCCCCTCGGCATGCTGTTCGCGCTGGTGGCGAGCTTTCTGTGGATCGTCACCTCGCTCTACGCCATCGGCTACATGCGCGGTCACGGCGAGCAGCACCAGACGCGCTTCTATGTCTGCTTCGCCGTCGCCATCGCCAGCACCATGGGCATCGCGCTGGCCGCCAACATGTTCACGCTGTTCATCTTCTACGAGGTGCTGACGCTTTCCACCTACCCGCTGGTCACCCACAGCGGCAGCGCAGAGGCGCGCCGCGCCGGGCGCGTCTACCTCGGCCTGCTGCTCGGCACCTCCATCGGTCTTCAGCTCGTCGCGATCGTATGGACCTGGGCGCTGACCGGCACGCTCGACTTCACCGCCGGCGGTATCCTGCGCGACCAGGCCTCGCCCGGCGTCATTACCGTGCTGTTTGCGCTCTACGTGTTCGGTATCGGCAAGGCCGCCATCATGCCCTTCCACCGCTGGCTGCCCGCCGCCATGGTGGCGCCGACGCCGGTGAGCGCGCTGCTGCACGCGGTGGCGGTGGTCAAGGCCGGCGTGTTCGCCATCCTCAAGGTGACGGTCTACGTCTTCGGCATCGACCTGCTGGCCGACATCGGCGCGAGTCGCTGGATCGCCTACGTGGCCGGTGCCACCATCATCCTCGCTTCGATGGTTGCCATGCGCAAAGACAACCTCAAGGCGCGACTCGCCTACTCGACGGTCAGTCAGCTTTCGTACGTNNATGCACGCCTTCGGCAAGATCACGCTGTTCTTCTGCGCCGGCGCGATCCTGGTGGCCGCGCACAAGACCGAGGTGAGCGAGCTGGCCGGCATTGGCCGGCGCATGCCCATCACCATGGTGGCGTTTCTGCTCGGCACGCTCAGCATCATCGGTCTGCCACCCCTGGGCGGCACCTGGAGCAAGTGGTATCTGATGCTGGGCACCATGGAGGCCGGGGAGCTGGTGCTGCTCGGCGTGCTCATCGTGAGCACGCTGCTGAACATCGTCTACCTGATGCCGATTCCGGTGCGCGCCTTCTTCGGCACCGCGCAGCACGAAGCCGGCGCCGGTCACGCCGGCGCCGGTCTGCGTGAGGCGCCGCTCACCTGCGTGGTCGCCCTGGTGATCACCGCGGCGGGATCGCTGGCGCTGTTCCTCAATCCCGGTCCGCTGCTCGCCCTCATGAGCCAGGTGGCAACGCCATGAGCACGGACGGGGAGCGTCTGCACTGGCTGCTGCGACCGCGCACCATACGCGGTCTGTGGATCGGCGGGAGCGGCGTGCTCGCTGTGCTGGTGCTGGCGGATTTCTTGATTCACCCGCATGCGCACTTCGGTGTGGACGGCAGCTTCGGCTTCTACGCCTGGTACGGGCTGCTCACCTGCATGGCCATGGTGCTGGCTGCCAAGGCCCTCGGTGTCTGGCTCAAGCGCAGGGACGATTACTACGGCGGCGATGCGGGCGACGGCGCGCCCCGGGACCCTCGGGAGGACGGTCATGGCTGAGGCCTTCCCACCCGGCGCCTGGCTCGCTCTGGGTGCGCTGCTGGTTCCCTTCGTGGGTCGCCTGCGG
>JAABYT010000054.1:41080-42577 GCA_011775625.1 Gammaproteobacteria bacterium
CTTCCTCGACTACGAGCTGGTGCTCGTCGAGGTCGATCCCCTGGGCAGGCTGTTCGCGGTCATTTTCGCGCTCATGGCCTTCGCCGGCGCCCTGTTCGCCCTGCGTCAGCAAAGCCGGCTCGAGCTGGTGTCGGCGCTGGTCTACGCCGGCGGCGCCGTCGGGGTAGCCCTCGCCGGCGATCTGATCACGCTCTTCGTATGCTGGGAGATCATGGCGCTTGCATCGAGCACCGTGATCCTGGCCGCCGGCGGTGAGGCCGCGACGCGGGTCGCGCTGCGCTACTTCACGGTGCATGTCTTCGGCGGCTCGCTGCTTCTCGCCGGCATCGTCCTGCATCTCAGCGAAGGCGGCGCGCTCGCCGTGGCGCCCGTTGACGCGGGTACGCTGGCCGGCGGATTGATGCTTGCCGGCGTGCTCATCAACGCCGCCGCGCCGCCGCTCTCGGCATGGCTGCCGGACGCTTACCCGGAAGGATCCTTCAGCGGTACGGTGTTCCTGTCGGCCTTCACCACCAAGGCGGCGGTGTACGTGCTCATCCGCATGTTTCCGGGTACCGAGATTCTGGTGCCCATCGGGCTGTTCATGATCTTCTACGGGATCATCTATGCGCTGCTCGAGAACGACATGCGTCGCATCCTTGCCTACAGCATCGTCAATCAGGTGGGCTTCATGGTCACGGGCGCGGGCATCGGCACCGCCATGGCGCTCAACGGTGCCGCCGCTCACGCCTTCGCACACATCATTTATAAGGCCCTGCTGCTCATGTCCGCGGGCGCCGTGCTCTACATGACGGGGCGGCGCAAGTGCAGCGATCTGGGCGGTCTTTTCCAGAGCATGCCGGTCACCACCGTTTGCGGCATCATCGGCGCGCTCGCCATCTCGTCCTTTCCGATGACCTCGGGCTTCGTCAGCAAATCCATGATCAGCCAGGCGGCGGGCGACGAGCACCTGGTCTGGACCTGGTTCCTGCTGATGGCGGCCTCTGCGGGCGTGTTTCTGCACGCCGGCATCAAGTTCCCGTGGTTCGTGTTCTTCCAGAAGGACTCGGGCCTGCGTCCGCGGGATCCGCCCTGGAACATGCAGGCGGCGATGATCTTCTTCGCGGCATTGTGCATCGGCCTCGGCATCTGGCCCGGGCCCCTCTACGCGCTGCTGCCGTATCCGGTGGACTACGTGCCGTACACCGCGCCCCACGTGGTCAACATGCTGCAGCTGCTGCTCTTCTCGGGGCTCGCCTTTTTCCTCATGCTGCCGCTGATGAAGCGCACGCTCACCATCACGCTGGATACCGACTGGGTCTACCGGCGCCTGCTGCCCATGGTCTGGGCCCGGGTCGGCGCCGTCGTGCGCAGCGCCGATGCGTGCGCACGCCAGGTGCTGCTCGAGACCGTTCACCGGCTGGTGGCCGAGATCGACGCCCGCTACGGGGCTCGCAGCGAAGCGGCGAGCCCGTGGTCGACCCGGCACATGATTCTGATTGTGGTGGCGTTGCTGGG
>JAABYT010000054.1:42673-42863 GCA_011775625.1 Gammaproteobacteria bacterium
ATGGCGCCGGCAAAATCCTTCTCGACTCCCTGCCCCAGGTGGTACATGAGCGCGAGGCTGTACTGGGCGCGAACGTTGCCGGCCTCCGCGGCGCGGCGGTAGAGCCGCGCGGCCTCCAGAGCGTCGAATGCCACCCCGCGGCCCTCGGCGTACATGGCGGCAAGATTCGTCTGCGCGTCGCTATGGCCCT
>JAABYT010000028.1:0-295 GCA_011775625.1 Gammaproteobacteria bacterium
CCGGCTCGAGGCCTGCCTCGCTCTCAGCCCCGCCGGCGGTATCCGCCGACCCCGGCTGGCGCTCGTTGAAGCCGCTGTCGAGCGAGCGGGCAATGGCTTCCTGCGTGCGCTCCTCCTTGTCACGACCGATGAATGCGGGCGTGAAGGCGACGAAGAGCTGGCTTTCCTGCTTGCGCGGCACCAACAGGACCTTGTCGGTCGCGTGGGTCACGGTATGAAAATCGATTCCTGAATCCATCTGGGCATCGATGCGCACCAGCCGGTCGTTCTCGAAGTACAGCGAGGCGCGCTGCTG
>JAABYT010000028.1:325-17860 GCA_011775625.1 Gammaproteobacteria bacterium
ACCTTGCGCTTGTCCATGCCGAGGTCGAGCTCCTGGAGCATCTCGACCGTGACGACGTTGCCCTGCTGGATGGGAATGCGGTAGAGGCCCGGAATTCCGCCCGAGCACCCACCGATCGCCAGGCACGCCATCAATGCGAGGCTGGTGAAAGGGCCTTTTCTGCTGCCGATAGCCATGCTCCCGAACCGTGGTCGTACGCTGACGCCGTCTCGCATTATAACGCCGCGCGTCGCGTGCGATGACTCATGCACTTTCGAGCATCTGCCGGGCGTGGGCAATGGCCTGATCGGTGATGTCGACACCGCCGAGCATGCGCGCGATCTCCTCGACGCGGTCTTCGCCGCTGAGATTTCTGAGATCGGTGTGGGTCCTGCGACGCACGCTTTGCTTGTGCACCTGCACGTGATGGTGCGCGAGCGACGCCACCTGCGGGAGATGCGTGACGCACAGCACCTGCCGGTTGGCCGCCAGCCGGCGCAGCTCTCGGCCGACGATGTCCGCCACCCGCCCGCCGATGCCGGCATCGACCTCGTCGAAGATCAGCGTCGGCACGCCGCTGCCCTCGCTGGCGATGACCTGGATGGCGAGGCTGATGCGCGAGAGCTCGCCGCCGGAGGCGACGCTCGCCAGCGGCTGCGGCGCTTGGTCCGGATTCACGGCGACCCGGAACGACACCGTGTCCGCGCCGTCGCGGGAGGGCGGCGCATCGAAGTCGGCCTGCACGTCGATGAGCAGCCGGCCCTGGGGCATGCCGAGGGCGCGCATGTTCTTCGTGATGGCCGCCGCGAGCTTGCCCGCAGCGCCTGCACGGCTCTCGTGCAGGGCGCGCGCCGCCTCGGCATACGCGTTCACTGTCGCATCGATCTCGGTGCGCAGCTCGTCGACGCGCTCGCCCGCGCCTTCGAGCTCGACGATCTCCGCACGCAGCGTGTCGCGCAGCGCGGGCAGCTCGGCGGGGTCGACGCGATGCTTGCGCGCGCTGTCGTGGATAGCCGCCAGGCGGGTGTCGACTGCCTGCAGGCGCGCGGGATCGACATCGATGGTGTCCTGGTAGTGGCGCAGCTCCGCGGCCGCTTCCCCGAGCTGTATGCCTGCGCCGTCGAGCAGCTCGCGGATGGTGTCAGTGCTGCGGTCGATGGCGGCCATGGTGCCGAGGGTGTTGCAAAGTCCGGCGACGCGGGCCGTCAGCGCTCCCTCGCCGTCGCCGTCGAGCTCGTTCAGGGCGCGCGCGCAGATGGCGAGCAGCTCGCTCGCGTGCGCGAGCCGGCGGTGCTCGTCGTCGAGCGCCTCGAGCTCGTTCGCGCCGATGTCCAACGCATCGAGCTCGTCGATCTGATAGCGCAGGTAATCGAGGCGTTGCTCGCGATCCTGAGGTCCGACAGCGAGGGATTCCATCGCCTTGCGGGTGCTCTGCCAGCGTTGCTGCAGTGACGCCAGCTGCGCGAGCGCCTCCTCGTGGTGGGCGTACTCGTCGAGGATGCGCCGTTGCGCCGCGGACTTGAGCAGCGACTGGTGCGCGTGCTGCCCGTGGATGTCGACGAGCAGCTCGCCGAGCTCGCGCAGCACCTGCAGCGGCACGGGGCGCCCGTTGACGTAGGCGCGGGATCGGCCGTCGGCGGCGATGGTGCGTCTCAGGATGCACTCGCCGTCACTGGTGAGATCCTGTGCGAGGAGAAGCTGCGCAGCATCGCTGTCGGACGGGATCTCGAACACCGCGATCACCTCGGCGCCGTGCGCGCCGCTTCTCACCACCTTGGGGCTGGCCCGCTCGCCGAGGGTGAGTCCCAGGGCATCGATCAGGATCGATTTTCCGGCACCGGTCTCGCCGGTGAGCACCGTCATGCCCGCGTCGAGCTCCAGGTTCAGGCGCTCGACGATGGCGAAGTCACGCACGGCGAGCTGCGCCAGCATCTACAGCTCCCGGGCCCAGTGCAGCTTGGCGCGCAGCGTGGCGAAATAGTCGTGGCCACGGGGATGGACCAGGCGCAGCCGGCGATCCTTGCGACGAATCAGGATGCGATCTGCAGGAGCGAGCTCGAGCGTGGTCTGGCCGTCGCAGGTCAGCTGGGCCTCGGGCTGCTCACCGTCGGTATGCATGCGGATCTCGAAGCGGCTGTCCGCCGCTACCACCAGCGGACGGCTGCTGAGGGTGTGCGGGCAGATGGGCACCAGCACCACGGCTTCCAGGCTCGGGTGCAGGATCGGTCCGCCGCCGGACAGGGAATAAGCAGTGGAGCCCGTGGGGGTCGCGACGATCAGGCCGTCCGAGCGCTGGGTGTTCACCAGCCGGCCGTCGATATGGGTCTCGAACTGAATGAGGCGCGCGATGTGCCACTTGTGGGCCACGACCTCGTTGAGTGCGCAGCCGCTGAACACTTCCTGACCGTCGCGCATCACGCGCACGTCGAGCAGAAAACGCTGCTCCTCGTCGTAGTCGCCGGCAAAGATTTCGCGCAGCCGGGCGTCCATCTCCGCCGGCATGACGTCAGCGAGAAAGCCGAGGCGGCCGAGATTGACGCCGAGCAGCGGCACCTCGTGATCCACCAGC
Organism: Gammaproteobacteria bacterium; assembly: GCA_011775625.1. Classification (GTDB taxonomy): domain Bacteria; phylum Pseudomonadota; class Gammaproteobacteria; order HK1; family HK1; genus JAABYT01. The sequence goes on from JAABYT010000028.1 coordinate 2,874, forward strand.
GAGCGTGCCGCGTTGAGAAAGGTACCGTCGCCCGCGACCACGATCACCAGGTCACAGCGGCTGCCGAGGGCTTCGCGGTCCACCACGGGCAAGCCGAAGCTCGGCAGCTTCTCGGCGCTCTGCGCGTCGAAAAGCATCTGTGCGCCGGCGCCGCGCAGGATTTCGATCAGCTGCTCGAGCGTCGACGCGACGCGCGCGTCGCCGTGCTTGCCGATGAGGCCCACGGTGCGGAATCTGGCGGCCATCGGGACGGCTGACTCCTCTCGGCCTAGGCCGTGAACGGGTGGTTCCAGGGAATGACCCAGCGCGGGGAAAGTTATCACGGTGCCCGGCGCAGAGGCCAACACGGCGTTGCGGGCGGTTGGCAGACGGCACCTGAGAGTGCTAAATTTTTCCGGTCGAGGCCTTTGGGGGCCTTTCCCGGCCCCAGCGGCCTCCGGTCAGCGGGAGACAGCGGCCAGTGCCGAGTGAGCAAAAAGAGCCCCAGCTCAACGAACGGGCGCTGCACCTGTTCAAGGTGCTCGTGGAGCGCTACATCCGCGAGGGCGAGCCGGTCGGCTCGCGCACGCTTTCGCGCGACTCGATGCTCAACCTGAGCCCGGCGACGGTGCGCAACGTGATGGCGGACCTGGAGGAGTGCGGCCTGCTGCGTTCGCCGCACACATCGGCGGGACGGGTGCCGACCAACCAGGGATTTCGATTCTTCGTCGATACCCTGCTGCGGGTCGAGCCGCTCGAGAGGGCTCAGGTGGCGATGCTCGAGGAGCATCTGAATCGCGACCAGAATCGCGGTGCGCTGATGGAATCGGCGTCGGCGCTGCTCTCCAACATCACGCATCTGGCGGGCGTCGTGATGCTGCCCCGCCAGGAGCACGTGACCCTTCGACAGGTGGAATTTCTTTCCCTCTCCGATGATCAGGTGCTGGTCATCCTGGTGGTCAACGAGCGCGAGGTGCAGAACCGCATCATCCGGACCGGGCGAAAGTACAGCCAGGCGGAGCTGCAGCAGGCGGCCAACTACCTGAACAGTCTGTGCGCCGGCAGGGATCTGATGACCGTGCGCAACGAGATCCTCGCCGAGCTTCGCACCACCCGCGAGAGCATGAATGCGATCATGCAGGCGGCGGTGGAGATGGCCGAGAAGGCCCTGGAGCGGGAAGCCGACGTCGAAGAGATGGTGGTCGCGGGGCAGACCAATCTGATGGACAGCGCCGAGCTCGCCGACATGGAAAAGCTGCGCCGGCTGTTCGAGGCCTTCAGCGAGAAGCGCGAGCTGCTGTACCTGCTCGATCATTCTCTGAACGCGCGGGGCGTTCAGATCTTCATCGGCGAGGAGTCCGGATTCAACGTCCTCGACGAGTGCAGCGTGGTGACGGCCTCTTACGGGAGCGATGACGAGGTTCTCGGCGTGCTCGGGGTCATCGGACCGACGCGCATGCCCTACGAGCGGGTCATCCCGGTGGTCGACATCACCGCCCGTCTGCTCACAGCGGCCTTGAATAGGCAGCACTGATCCCCATATTCCGGCATATCCCCAGGCGCTCTCGGCAACGCTGGCGCCCGGAAGCGTCTGGCCCACGAATCTGGAGTCGACTATGGCGAAGGCAAAGCGACCGGTGAAAACCGAGAACGAGCGCAGGACCGTGACGGTCGAGGCCGCGGCGGACGCGGATGCCGAGGAGGCGGCCGCCGAACTCACCGGGGAGCCGACGCCGGGCGACGCCGACGCGCAGGCGCTGCCGGCGCCGGACCTGGATGCAGAGCTCAAGGAGGCCCGCGAGGAGGCCGCCGCGCACCTCGACGATCTGCTCAGAGCGCGGGCGGAAATGGAGAATCTGCGCAAGCGCTCGGAACGCGAGGTGGAGAACGCCCACAAGTACGGCCTCGAGCGGCTCATGAGCGAGCTTCTGCCCATCAAGGACAGCATCGAGCTCGGCCTGAACGCCGCCGACGACGCCGAGGTGGACGCGGAGAAGCTGCGTGAGGGCCTCGAGCTGACCCTCAAGCTCTTCAACACCGCCACCGGCAAGTTCGGCCTCGAGGAGGTCAATCCCGAGGGCCAGAGTTTCGACCCCGAGTATCACCAGGCCATGTCCACCCAGGAGGTGGCCGGCAAGGAGCCGGGCACGGTCATCACGGTGGTCCAGAAGGGCTACCTGCTCAACGATCGGCTGCTGCGGCCGGCGATGGTCATCGTGGCCGCGTGAGCGGCTTGATTTCCGGGGTCACGACCCAATATCTAGCCACATCGGACCAAGCGACCAGTCAACGGAGAACGAAATCATGGGCAGAATGATCGGCATCGACCTCGGCACCACGAACTCGTGCGTGGCCGTGATGGAGGGCGAGAAGCCGCGCGTCATCGAGAACAGCGAGGGCGATCGCACTACGCCGTCGATCGTCGCGTACACGAAAGATGACGAGGTGCTGGTGGGCCAGTCCGCCAAGCGCCAGGCGGTCACCAATCCGCAGAACACGGTCTACGCGGTCAAGCGGCTCATCGGACGGCGTTTCGAAGACGACGTGGTCAAGCGCGACATCGATATGGTGCCGTACAAGATCGTCGCTGCCGAGAACGGCGATGCCTGGGTCGAGGTCAAGGGCAGCGCAAAGGCGCCGCCGGAGATCTCCGCCCGCGTGCTCATGAAAATGAAGAAGACCGCCGAGGACTTTCTCGGCGAGCCGGTGACCGAGGCGGTGGTCACGGTGCCGGCCTACTTCAACGATTCCCAGCGTCAGGCGACCAAGGATGCCGGCAAGATCGCCGGTCTCGACGTCAAGCGCATCATCAACGAGCCGACCGCGGCCGCGCTCGCCTACGGCATGGACAAGAGGCGCGGAGATTCCAAGATCGCGGTCTACGACCTCGGCGGCGGCACGTTCGATATCTCCATCATCGAGATCGCGGAGGTCGACGGCGAGCATCAGTTCGAGGTGCTCTCGACCAACGGGGACACGTTCCTCGGTGGCGAGGATTTCGATCTGCGCATCATCGATTACGTGGCCGACGAGTTCAAAAAGGAATCCGGTATCGATCTGCACAACGATCCGCTTGCGCTTCAGCGGCTCAAGGAGACCGCCGAGAAGGCCAAGATCGAGCTCTCCTCGAGTCAGCAGACCGAGATCAATCTGCCCTACGTGACCGCGGATGCGAGCGGTCCGAAGCACCTCAACATGACGCTCACGCGCGCCAAGCTCGAGTCGCTCATCGAGGATCTCGTCCAGCGCACCATCGAGCCGTGCCGAATCGCGCTCAAGGACGCCGGTCTCAGCGCGTCGGATATCTCCGATGTCATCCTGGTCGGCGGGCAGACGCGCATGCCCAAGGTTCAGCAGATGGTCAAGGACATCTTCGGCAAGGAGCCTCGCAAGGACGTCAACCCCGACGAGGCCGTCGCGGTCGGCGCGGCGATTCAGGCCGGCGTGCTCTCGGGCGACGTCAAAGACGTGCTGCTGCTCGACGTGACGCCGCTCTCGCTCGGCATCGAGACGCTCGGCGGTGTCATGACCAAGCTCATCGATAAGAACACGACCATCCCCACCAAGGCGTCGCAGGTCTTCTCGACGGCCGAGGACAATCAGGGCGCGGTTACCGTGCACGTGCTCCAGGGCGAGCGCGAGGTGGCCTCGGCGAACAAGTCGCTCGGGCGGTTCGACCTCGCGGATATTCCGCCCGCGCCGCGCGGCGTGCCGCAGATCGAGGTCGCTTTCGACATCGATGCCAACGGTATTCTCAACGTATCGGCGAAGGACAAGGCGACCGGTAAGGAGCAGTCCATCGTCATTCGCGCCTCCAGCGGGCTCGCCGAGGACGAGATCGATCGCATGGTCAAGGACGCCGAGGCACACGCCGCCGAGGACAAGAAGTTCCACGAGCTGGTGAACGCCCGCAACCAGGCGGACAACCTGGTGCACGCGACGAAAAAGACGCTCGCCGAGCTCGGCGACAAGGTCGAGGCTCAGGAGAAGACCGACATCGAAGCCGCCATCGCGGCGGTCGAAGAGGCGATCAAGACCGACGACAAGAGCAACATCGAAGCCAAGTCCCAGACTCTGGCGGAGCTCTCCGGTAAGCTCGCCGAGCGGATTTACCAGAAGGAATCGGCGGATGCCGGCACTTCGGAGCAGGCGGGTGCCGGCGAGGCCAAGGGCGGCGCGCAGGCCGGCGGCTCGGAGGATGTCGTCGACGCCGAATTCGAAGAGGTCAACGAGGACAACAAGTAAGTTGTCCGCGTAGATCGTAGGACGAAGCCGGCGCGGGGTCGTTGGACTCCGCGCCTTTTTCGCGTGCGGCCATGGCGAAACGGGATTACTACGAAGTTCTTGGCGTCTCGCGCAACGCGAGCGACGACGAGCTCAAGGGCGCGTACCGGCGTCTCGCGATGAAGTATCACCCCGACCGCAACCCCGATTCCGAGGAGGCGGAGCTCAATTTCAAGGAGGCCAAAGAGGCCTACGAGATCCTCTCCGATGGGCGCAAGCGCGCCGCCTACGATCAGTTCGGCCACGCCGGCGTCGATTCCCAGGCGGGGCAGGGCGGATTCGGCGGCGCGGGTTTTCGCGACATTTTCGACGAGGTGTTCGGCGACATTTTCGGCTCACGCGGCGGCGAGCGCGTGTACCGGGGCGCCGACATGCGCTACGACCTCGGCATGAGTCTCGAGGAGGCCGTGTTCGGCACCACCGCCAAGATCCGCGTGCCGACCAGGGTGCAGTGCGCGGACTGCTCGGGCAGCGGCGCAACGCCCGGCACCAGCCCGGTGAGCTGCGCGACCTGCGGTGGCCAGGGCCAGGTGCGCATGCAGCAGGGATTCTTCTCCATACAGCAGACCTGCCCGAGCTGCCGCGGAGCGGGCAAGGTGATCACCGACCCGTGCAAGACCTGCCGGGGCGAAGGCCGCGTGCGTGAGGAGAAGACGCTCTCGGTGAAAGTGCCACCCGGAGTCGACAACGGCGATCGCATCCGTCTGGCAGGCGAGGGCGAGAGCGGTGAGCGGGGCGGTCCGCCGGGAGACCTGTACGTCGAGGTGAACGTGCGCGAGCATCCCATCTTCTTGCGCGATGGCGCCCACCTGTTCTGCGAGGTTCCCGTGAGCTTCACAACGGCGACGCTGGGCGGTGAGCTGGAGGTGCCAACGCTCGACGGCCGGGTAAATCTGAAAATTCCGAGCGGTACCCAGACGGACAAGCTGTTCCGCGTACGCGGCAAGGGCATCAAACCGGTGCGCGGCGGTGGCCCTGGGGATCTCATCTGTAAAATCGTCGTGGAGACACCCGTGAACCTGAACGCCAAGCAGAAGGAGCTTCTGCGCAACTTCGACGAGTCCATTCGCACGAGCAAGCGCACCCACGACCCACGCTCGTCCTCGTGGCTGGACAACGTGAAAAAGTTTTTCGAGGACCTCACGTCGTGAGCGCGCCCGTGCGTATTGCCGTCACCGGCGCCGCGGGGCGCATGGGTCGCACGATCACCAGCGCGCTGAGCGACTTCGAGGGTACCCGCCTCGCGGGCGCTGTCGAAGCGCCCGGGAGTCCTCTCATCGGCCAGGACGCGGGCACGCTGGCCGGCATCGGTGCGCTCGGCGTGCCGATCGGCGATTCACTGGAGGCCATCGCCGGTGATTTCGACGTGCTCGTCGACTTCACCGTTGCCGATGCCTGCGCCGCAAACGTGCGCGTGTGCCGGGATGCGGGCAAGCGCGCGGTGGTCGGCACCACCGGCTTCTCCCAAGCACAGCGGGCCGAGCTCGACCAGCATGCCGAGCACATTGCGCTGGTGGTTGCGCCCAATATGAGCGTCGGCGTGAATCTCTGCTTCAAGCTCCTCGACGTGGCGGCAAGGGTGCTCGGTGACGAGGTCGACATCGAGATCATCGAGGCGCATCACCGCCACAAGGTCGATGCGCCATCGGGCACGGCGGTGCGCATGGGCGAGGTGGTCGCCGGGGCGCTCGGGCGCCGTCTCGCCGACTGCGCGGTCTACGGCCGTCAAGGCCATACCGGCGCGCGCGAGCGAAGTACCATCGGTTTCGAGACCGTGCGCGCCGGAGACATCGTCGGCGAGCACACCGTGATGTTCGCCGGAACCGGCGAGCGCGTCGAGATCAGCCACCGGGCCTCCAGCCGCCTGAACTTCGCCCACGGCGCTCTGCGTGCGGCGCGCTGGATCATGGCCAAGGAATCGGGCCTCTACGACATGCAGGATGTGCTCGGCCTGTAGCGCACGGAATCGGCCCTATGGACCGGTAGTCGCGGTCTACCTTATCATTTCCCTGTGGCACGCGGTGCGCGCAGGAAACTGACCAGCGGTGTTCATTGATTCGAGGACGGGAGCGGCTCTAAGGCACGCTCCCGTTTTTTTGCATGGGCGGCCCGCGCGCGGCGCCGCGAGCACGAGGCGACGGAGATTGTGACGAGCCGGGCCCTTCTGATACTCGAGGACGGCAGCCGGTTCTGGGGACAATCCATCGGCGTCGCGGGCCAGGTCGTCGGCGAGGCGGTGTTCAACACCGCCATGACCGGCTATCAGGAGATCCTGACCGATCCCTCCTACGCCCGTCAGATCATCACGCTCACCTATCCGCACATCGGCAACGTCGGCACCAATGCCGAGGACGACGAGGCGGCGCGGGTCCACGCCAGCGCCCTGGTGGTGCGTGATGCCCCGGCNNAGTCGTCGCCATGTGCGGCATCGACACGCGGCGGCTGACGCGCATTCTGCGCACCAAGGGCGCCCAGAACGCCTGCCTGGTGGCGGCGCCGGCGGGTGGCGCCGACATCGACGCGGATGCGGCGCTCGAGGCGGCGCGCGGGTTTGCAGGCCTCGAGGGCATGGATCTCGCTCGCGAGGTGTCCACCGACAGCGCTTACGAGTGGCACGAAGGCGCCTGGCGGCTCGATGCGGGCTTTGCAGAGGTGCCCCGCGAGCAACGATGCCGGCGCGTGGTCGCCTACGATTTCGGCGTCAAGCGCAACATCCTGCGGCTCCTGAGCGAGAAGGGCTGCCGGGTGACTGTGGTGCCCGCGACCACCACCAGCGGGGAGGTGCTGGCGCTCGAGCCCGACGGCGTGTTCCTGTCCAACGGACCCGGGGATCCGGAGCCGTGCGCCTATGCCATCACCGCGATACGGGAGCTGCTCGATGCGGGCGTGCCGTTGTTCGGCATCTGCCTGGGTCACCAGCTGCTGGCGCTCGCCGGAGGCGCCCGCACCCTGAAGATGAAATTCGGTCATCACGGTGCCAATCACCCGGTGCAGGATCTGGCCAGCGGCAACGTGCTCATCACCAGTCAGAATCACGGATTCGCCGTCGACGAGGCGAGCCTGCCGGCCAACATCCGGGCCACGCATCGCTCGCTCTTCGACGGTTCCCTGCAGGGCCTGCGCTTCACCGATCGGCCGGCCTTCGGCTTTCAGGGCCATCCGGAGGCGAGTCCCGGTCCTCACGACATCGCGGCGCTTTTCGACGAATTCGTGGCCCTCATGGGCGGTGCGCGACGCGGCGCACAGGCAACCGGCTCGGCGAGCGCATGAGCTGACGCATGCCGAGACGCACAGACATCGAAAGCGTGCTCATTATCGGCGCCGGTCCGATCGTCATCGGTCAGGCCTGTGAGTTCGACTACTCCGGCGCTCAGGCCTGCAAGGCGCTGCGCGAGGAGGGCTACCGGGTGGTGCTGGTAAACTCCAATCCCGCCACCATCATGACCGACCCGGAGATGGCCGACGCCACCTACATCGAGCCGATCCATTGGCAGGCCATTGCGCAGATCATCGAAAAAGAGCGTCCCCAGGCGTTGCTGCCGACAATGGGCGGCCAGACGGCGCTCAACTGCGCGCTCGATCTGAATCGCGAGGGCGTGCTCGCGGCCTTCGCGGTCGAGATGATCGGGGCCTCGCGTGAATCCATCGACAAAGCCGAGGACCGTGAGCAGTTCCGCGATGCCATGGGCCGCATCGGCCTTGCGGTGCCGCGCGCGGTGCTCGTGCACGATCTCGACAGCGCCCGGGAGGCGCAGGCGGAAATCGGCTTTCCGACGATTCTGCGTCCGTCTTTCACGCTCGGCGGCACCGGCGGCGGCATCGCCTACAACCGCGAGGAGTTTCTCGAGATCTGCGAGCGCGGTCTCGACGCGTCACCGACCCACGAAGTGCTGCTCGAAGAGTCGGTGCTCGGCTGGAAGGAATTCGAGATGGAGGTGGTCCGCGATCGCAAGGACAACTGCATCATCGTCTGCTCCATCGAGAACTTCGATGCCATGGGTGTTCACACCGGTGACTCGATCACGGTTGCGCCGGCGCAGACGCTCACCGACAAGGAATATCAGCTGATGCGCGACGCTTCCATCGCGGTGCTGCGCGAGATCGGCGTCGACACCGGCGGCTCCAACGTGCAGTTCGCCATCAATCCCCGCAATGGACAGCTGGTCATCATCGAGATGAATCCGAGAGTGTCGCGCTCGTCGGCACTCGCCTCGAAAGCGACCGGTTTCCCGATTGCGCGCGTGGCGGCTAAGCTCGCCGTCGGCTACACCCTCGATGAGCTGGAGAACGAGATTACCGGCGGCGCCACGCCCGCGTCGTTCGAGCCAACCATCGACTACGTCGTGACCAAGGTGCCGCGATTCAACTTCGAGAAGTTTCCCCAGGCCGAGCCGCGTCTCGGCACGCAGATGAAATCGGTCGGCGAAGCCATGGCCATCGGGCGGACCTTCCAGGAATCGCTGCAAAAGGCGCTGCGCAGCCTCGAGAACGATCTGTGCGGTCTCGACGAGATCGTTGCCGGCAGCGCGGCTGAAGAAGGCGACGCGGCGTTGCGCGCCGAGGTGGTGGCGCAGCTTCGCAACCCCGGTCCCGAGCGGGTGCGCTATCTCGCCGACGGTCTTCGGCTGGGGATGAATCTCGACGAGATTCACGAGCACTCGGGTATCGATCCGTGGTTCATCGCCCAGATCCAGGAGATCGTCGCCGAGGAGCGGGCGCTCGCCGGCGTTCGCCTGGCGGAGCTCGATCGCGATCGCGTGCTGGGTCTCAAACGCATGGGCTTCTCCGATGAGCGCCTGGCGAAGCTGCTCGGCGTCGACGAGTCGCAGGTGCGCGCGCATCGGCACGCGCTCGGCGTGCGACCGGTGTTCAAGCGGGTCGACTCGTGCGCGGCCGAGTTCGAGGCGACCACCGCCTACATGTACTCCACCTATGAGGAGGAGTGCGAGGCCAATCCCACCGGGCAACGCAAGATCATGGTGCTCGGTGGCGGCCCGAACCGCATCGGCCAGGGCATCGAGTTCGACTACTGTTGCGTGCAGGCGGCGCTGGCGGTTCGCGACTTCGGCTACGAGGCGATCATGGTCAACTGCAACCCCGAGACCGTCTCGACCGACTACGACACCTCGGATCGGCTGTACTTCGAGCCGCTGACCCTGGAGGACGTGCTCGAGATCATCCATGTCGAGGGCCCCGACGGGATCATCGTTCAATACGGGGGGCAGACGCCGTTGAAGCTCGCGCGCGCCCTCGAGGCGGCCGGCGCGCCCATCATCGGCACGAGCCCCGAGTCCATCGATCTCGCCGAGGACCGCGAGCGCTTTCAGCGCCTGATTGCGGATCTGGGGCTGCGTCAGCCGCCGAACCGTACCGCGAGAACCGCCGAGGAGGCGGCCCGGGCGGCCGCCGAGCTGGGTTATCCGCTGGTGGTGCGGCCGTCCTACGTGCTCGGCGGCAGGGCCATGGAGATCGTCTACGCACCGGGGGATCTCGAGGCCTACATGCGCGGCGCGGTGGCCGTGTCGCACAGCGCGCCGGTGCTGCTCGACCGTTTTCTCGACGATGCCATCGAGGTCGACGTCGATGCGCTCTGCGACGGCCGGGAGGTGTTCGTCGGCGGCGTCATGGAGCACATCGAGCAGGCCGGCGTGCACTCGGGTGATTCCGCCTGCTCGCTTCCGCCGTGCAGCCTGTCGCCGGAAATCCAGGCGCAGATCCGCGAGCAGACCCGGGCGCTGGCGCGAAGCCTCGACGTGGTGGGCCTGATGAACGTGCAGTTCGCCATCCAGCGCGATCGCGTCTTCATCCTCGAGGTCAATCCGCGCGCCTCGCGCACCGTACCGTTCGTTTCCAAAGCGACCGGCGTGCCCCTCGCGCGTGTCGCAACCCGCTGCATGCTCGGCGAGACGCTGGCCGAACAGGGTATCGGCGAACAGGCGCCTCCCGAATACTTCTCGGTCAAGGAGGCCGTGTTCCCGTTCGTGAAGTTCCCCGGCGTCGACACCCTGCTCGGACCGGAGATGAAATCGACCGGCGAGGTCATGGGTATCGGTCGCAGCTTCGGTGAGGCCTTCGCCAAGGCGCTGCTGGCCGCCGGTGACGCCCTGCCGACCGCGGGCAGCGCCTTCATCAGCGTCAGGGACAGGGACAAGGCGGACTGCGTCGCCATCGGCCGCGATCTGGTGGCGGCGGGCTTCCGCGTCGTGGCGACCACCGGCACCCGGGCGGCGCTGCTCGCTGCCGGTGTGCCGTGCACGCACGTGAACAAGGTTCAAGAGGGCCGCCCGCACGTGGTGGACATGTTGAAGAATGGAGGCATCGATCTTATCGTGAATACCACCGAAGGCCGGCAGGCCATCGCGGACTCGTTCGACATCCGCCGTACGGCGGTGCAGCATAAGGTTCCGTGCACGACGACCATAGCCGGCGCCAGGGCCATGGTCATGGCCATTCGAGAGCTTGGCGCCGCCGGCGTCAATCGTTTGCAGGATCTCCACCGGGAGGTGGCGGCGTGAGCAGAGTACCAATCACCACCAAGGGCGCGCAGAAGCTGCGCGACGAGCTGCAGCGGCTTAAGACGGTGGAACGTCCGCGCATCATCAGCGCCATCGCCGAGGCGCGCGCGCACGGCGATCTGCGCGAGAACGCCGAGTATCACGCTGCCAAGGAGGAGCAGAGCTTCACCGAGGGCCGCATCGCCGCCATCGAGCAGTGTCTGGGCAATGCCGAGCTCATCGATATCAGTCGCCTGAACGCGCAGGATCGAGTGGTGTTCGGCGCAACGGTGGAGCTGTTCGACGTCGATGCCGACAAACAGGTGACCTACCAGATCGTTGGCGAGATGGAGGCGGACATCGGCGGCGGCCTCATCTCCATCTCTTCACCCATTGCGCGGGCCCTGATCGGAAAGTCCGAGGGCGATCAGGTCACGGTCAATGCACCGGGCGGCGCCCGGGACTACGAGATCATCTCGGTCAAGTACGTCTGAGCACGTGGCCGCGGTCGGCGATGACGGCTGGAAACGGGCAAAGCGCGGTGGCGGCTAACGCGTCTGCTCCTCCGGGCGCTCTCTGTAGACCACGGCGGTATGTCCGATTCGCTGGACGAACTCGGCATTGGTGCGCCGGCACAGGCGCTCGATAATGCTCTCGCGCTGTTTCCGGTCATCGGCGGCGATTCGCAGCTTCACCAGCTCGTGGCTGTCGAGCGCCACCTCGAGCTCGGCGATCACGGCGTCGGTCAGCCCGCGCGCGCCGATGCTCACCACCGGGTCGAGGTGGTGGGCACGGGCGCGTAAAACGCGTCTTTGCTTGCCCGACAATGGCACCAGGTTGAACGCCTCCCGAGTCCGGTCGCCGGCGCCGCTGGCCGGATGCCGGGGGGCCATCATAGCAGGCGCGCGCGGGGGGGGGTCGTGAGCCGCCCGGGCAAGACCCGGCGCTGGCTGCGCGAGCATCGCAGCGACGCCTTCGTCAAACGCGCCGCGCAGGAGGGCTATCGTTCCCGGGCGGCGTACAAGCTCGCCGAGATCGACGAGCGGGACGGGATTTTCGCGCCAGGCCAGATCGTCGTCGACCTGGGCGCGTCACCGGGCGGCTGGTCACAGCTCGCCGCCGAGCGCACGCGTCCCGGGGGGCGGGTGATCGCCATGGACGTGCTGGGCATGGAGCCGCTGCCGGGTGTCGAGTTCCTGCAGGGGGACTTCCGCGAGGAGGAGACGCTCGCCGCTCTCGAGGCTTTGCTGGAGGGGCGGGCCGTGGACCTTGTTTTGTCCGATATGGCCCCCAATATGAGCGGTGTGCGGGCGAGCGATCAGGCACGTTGCATGGCGCTCGCGGAGCTGGCGCTCGACTTCGCCATCGGACATCTGGCCCCCGGCGGGACGCTCGTGGTGAAGGTATTTCAGGGCAGCGACTACCCGGCGTTTCTCCAGGCCATGAAGCGCGCCTGCCGGGAGACGCGGGTGCGCAAGCCCAGGGCGTCCAGAGAGCGCTCGGCGGAGCATTACCTGCTCGGACGCCACTTTGCTATATAGTTGAGTAACATTACTGTTGAGCACTGGGGCACAGTTCCCGCATAGACATTTCGGCGGGGAAAACGGACAATTCTCCGATGCGCACGCAGGGAGCCTGCACGGTGGGGCGATTTGTCGCACGCCAGCGCCCTCAGAGGAGGCGTCACAGGAGCGCCGAGACACACGTCCGTTCGCTACACGTAATTATCTACACGTAATTTAATTCCATATGGCTAAGAATCTAATTCTCTGGGTGGTCATCGCTCTGGTGCTGATGTCGGTGTTCAACAACTTCGGCCAGCGCCGCCCGTCGAGCCATCAAATCGACTACTCGCAGTTCATGAGCGACGTCAAGGCCGGGCGCGTCAAGAAGGTGGTCATCGAGGATCAGCACATCCAGGGCTTCATGCAGAACAACGATCGTTTCAGCACCTACAGCCCGGAAACGGACAATCGCTCGATGGTGGGTGAGCTTCTCGAGCACGGCGTGATCATCGATGCGCAGCCGCCGGAGCAGCAGGGGCTGCTCATGCAGATTTTCATCTCGTGGTTCCCGATGCTGCTGCTCATCGGCGTGTGGATATTCTTCATGCGCCAGATGCAGGGCGGTGGCGGCGGACGCGGTGCGCTGTCATTCGGCAAGAGCCGCGCACGGCTGCTCGGTGAGGATCAGGTGAAAGTCACCTTTGCCGACGTTGCCGGCGTCGACGAGGCCAAGGAAGAGGTTTCGGAGCTGGTGGATTTCCTCAAGGATCCGGCCAAGTTCCAGAAGCTCGGCGGCAAGATTCCGCGCGGCGTCCTGATGGTCGGCGCTCCCGGCACCGGCAAGACGCTGCTGGCGCGCGCCATTGCGGGCGAGGCAAAGGTCCCCTTCTTTACGATTTCCGGCTCCGACTTCGTCGAGATGTTCGTCGGTGTCGGCGCTTCGCGCGTGCGCGACATGTTCGAGCAGGCGAAGAAGCACGCGCCCTGCATCATCTTCATCGACGAGATCGACGCGGTGGGACGCCATCGCGGCGCGGGGCTCGGCGGCGGCCACGACGAACGCGAGCAGACGCTCAACCAGCTGCTCGTTGAAATGGACGGCTTCGAGGGCAACGAGGGCGTGATTGTCATCGCTGCGACCAACCGCCCCGACGTGCTCGATCCTGCGTTGCTGCGCCCGGGCCGATTCGATCGACAGGTCGTCGTGCCGCTGCCCGACATTCGCGGCCGCGAGCAGATTCTCAAGGTGCACATGCGCCGGGTGCCGCTCGACAAGGACGTCAATCCGAGCATCATCGCCCGCGGCACGCCCGGTTTCTCGGGGGCCGATCTCGCGAATCTCGTCAACGAGGCGGCGCTGTTCGCCGCGCGGGCCAACGAACGCTCCGTGAACATGGAGAAGTTCGAGAAGGCCAAGGACAAGATCATGATGGGCGCCGAGCGCAAGTCCATGGTGATGAGCGACGACGAGAAGAAGCTGACGGCCTACCACGAGGCCGGCCACGCCATCGTCGGTTTGCTGGTGCCGTCCCACGATCCGGTCTACAAGGTAACCATCATTCCGCGTGGGCGCGCGCTCGGCGTGACCATGTTTCTACCCGAGGAAGATCGCTACAGCTACAGCAAGGAGCGTCTGGAGAGTCAGATTTCGAGTCTGTTCGGCGGACGTATCGCGGAAAGCATCACGTTCGGCGAGAACAGCGTCACCACGGGCGCCAGCAACGATATTCAGCGCGCCACCGAGATAGCACGCAACATGGTGACGAAGTGGGGCTTGTCAGAGAAGCTCGGGCCGCTCACCTACAGTGAGGAAGAGGGCGAGGTGTTTCTCGGCCACTCGGTGACTCAGCACAAGATGGTGTCCGACGAGACGGCGCACATCATCGACGAAGAGGTGCGCTCCGTCATCGATCGCAACTACAAGCGCGCCGAGCAGATCCTCAGGGAAAATCAGGACAAGCTGAATCTGATGGCCGAGGCTTTGATGAAGTACGAGACCATCGATTCCGAGCAGATCAAGGAGATCATGGCCGGTAAGGTGCCGAGGCCTCCGGAAGACTGGAGTGACGGCAGCGCAGAGCCGCCCGCCGACAAAGCGGTGAAAGAGGGTGAGAAGCCCGCATCGGGGAAGATCGGCGGGCCGGCCAGCTCGCACTGACATTCCATGACCGAGCTCGGGCACCCCGCAATGAGTGCCTTCGCTGAACCACAATCCGCCGTCGAGCCAACGCCGCTCGATCGCGCGCTGCCGCGCCCGTTGCCGCGCCACGGGGTCGCGCCGGCGGCGCGCGTGATGGGTATTCTCAACGTCACGCCGGACTCGTTTTCCGACGGTGGCCGATTCATGAATCTCGATGCGGCCATCGGGGCGGCGCATCGCATGATCGAAGAGGGCGCGACCATCATCGACGTCGGCGGCGAGTCCACGCGCCCGGGCGCCGAGCCCGTTTCGGTCAGCGAGGAGCTCGAGCGGGTGCTTCCCGTGATCGAGGGCATCGTCGGCCAGAGCTCCGCGGCGGTTTCCATCGACACCAGCAAGCCGCAGGTGATGGAGGCCGCCGTGCGCGCCGGTGCGGCTATGATTAACGATGTCATGGCGCTTCGCGCCGAGGGCGCCGTGGAGACGGCGCGCGATCTGGGCGTGCCGGTGTGTCTCATGCACATGCAGGGCCTGCCGCGCACCATGCAGAAGAATCCCCACTACGAGGACGTCGTCGTCGAGGTG
>JAABYT010000028.1:17874-18249 GCA_011775625.1 Gammaproteobacteria bacterium
GGCTTCGGCAAGACGCTCGCGCACAACCTGACTCTGCTCGCGAATCTGGAAGCGCTGGTGCAGACCGGTTTTCCCGTGCTGGTGGGGCTGTCGCGCAAATCCATGATCGGGGCGATGCTCGGTCGGCCCCTGGAGCAGCGTGCCGCCGCCAGCGCCGCGCTCGCGCTGATAGCGGTGCAGAAGGGAGCCGCCGTCGTGCGCGTGCACGACGTGGCCGAGACCATCGATGCGTTGAGCGTTGCCGCGTGGGTGGCGCAGGCGGCGCGGGGACCAGACGGATAACGCGATGAGCGGCGAGAAAAGATTCTTCGGCACCGACGGCATTCGCGGCGAGGTGGGCCAGCATCCCATCACCGCGGATTTCGTGCTCAAGCT
>JAABYT010000028.1:18291-19747 GCA_011775625.1 Gammaproteobacteria bacterium
AAGGACACGCGCATTTCCGGTTACATGTTCGAGTCGGTGCTCGAGGCGGGTCTTACCGCCGCCGGCGTCGACGTGCGCCTGCTCGGACCCATGCCGACACCGGCAATCGCGTATCTCACGCGGACCCTGCGCGCCAGCGCCGGTATCGTCATCAGCGCCTCGCACAATCCCTACGTCGACAATGGCATCAAGTTCTTCGCCGGCGACGGCACCAAGCTCGACGACGAGGTCGAGCTCGCCATCGAGGCAGCCATGGACATGCCCATGGAGACGGTGGGATCCCACGCGCTGGGCCGTGCCGAGCGGGTCACCGACGCGCCGGGGCGCTACATCGAGTTCTGCAAGAGCACCATTCCCTACGGGGTCACACTGAACGGCATCCGGATGGTCGTCGACTGCGCCCACGGCGCCACCTACCACGTGGCCCCCAACGTTTTCGAGGAGCTCGGCGCCGAGGTCATACCCATCGGCTGCGAGCCCGACGGGCTCAACATCAACGACGGCTTCGGCGCCGTGGCCCCCGGGGCTTTACAGGCGGCGGTGCGCGAGCATGGCGCCGATCTGGGCGTCGCCCTCGACGGCGACGGCGATCGCGTGCTGATGGCGGACCACCGCGGCGAGCTCGTCGACGGTGACGAGCTGCTCTATATCATCGCCGGCGCCCGCCACGCGAGCGGCGAGCTCCAGGGCGACGTCATCGGCACGACCATGACCAACATGGGGCTCGAAGAGGCGTTGCTTGCGCTCGGCGTGCACGTGAAGCGGGCCGATGTCGGCGATCGCTACGTGCTCGAGATGATGAAGCGCGAAGGTTCGACACTCGGCGGCGAGACCTCGGGACACATCATCTGTCTCGACCGTGTCACCAGCGGCGATGGCATCGTCACGGCGCTGCAGGTGCTGCTCGCCGCGCATCAGTCCGGGCGCACGTTGAGCGAGCTCAAGCATGGCATGCGCAAGTACCCCCAGGTTCTGGTCAACGTGCCCTCGACGAAAGGCGCCGACGTCTCGTCGCTGCCCGCGGTGCGCGACGCGGTGCGGGCGGCGCAAGCGCGGCTCGGCGACAGCGGCAGGGTACTGCTGCGGCCCTCGGGGACCGAGCCGCTGGTGCGGGTCATGGTGGAGGGCCGCGACCGGAAGCAGGTCGAGACCCTGGCCGCAGAGCTGGCCACCTCGGTGGAGACGGCGCTCGATCAGGCCGTGGCGTGAAGCAGGCGTTTTGCGCGAATCCGCCCACCCGCGCCCGCATCGCCGCCAGTCGTGCAGCTCGCCGGGCGCCCGAGAGGGCGGCGTATTCGACCAAACGCGTTGATTTTCAAGCATTCTGTCAGTAAACTTCCGCGCCTTTTGTGGTATTGCCTGCATCGCCGAGCAGCATGCGCCGACCTCTTGTCGCCGGTAACTGGAAGATGAACGGCACGCGCGCGAGCGCCTGCGCGCTGGCGCGTTCGATCGC
>JAABYT010000028.1:19775-31007 GCA_011775625.1 Gammaproteobacteria bacterium
CAGAACGTCGCCCGGGAGACCGCCGGTGCCTACACCGGCGAGGTGGCGGCTGAAATGCTGCGCGAGGCCGGCTGCCGCCTGGTGCTGGTGGGTCATTCCGAGCGGCGCCAGTACTACGGTGAGAGCGACGCGCTGGTAGCCGAGAAGGCCGCCCGGGCCGCGCAGGCCGGATTGATCCCGGTGGTGTGTCTCGGTGAGAGCCTGGAGGAGCGGGAAAGCGGCGCCACCGAATCGGTGGTCGCGCGCCAGCTCGATGCGCTCATCGCGCTCTGCGGGGTCGCGGCCCTGGACGGTTGCCTGCTCGCCTACGAGCCTGTCTGGGCCATCGGCACCGGGCGCACGGCGACGCCGGAGCAGGCAAACGCGGTGCACGCGTTTCTGCGCCGCCGGGTGGCGGACAGCGACCCGCGGATCGCCGACGGATTACGCATTCTTTACGGTGGTAGCGTAAAATCGAGCAATGCGGGTGAGCTGTTCGCGAAGCCCGACATCGACGGCGGGCTCATCGGCGGAGCCTCGCTGGTCGCCGAGGAATTTATGGAGATCTGCCGCCTGGCGGCGGCGTAAGGCCCATGCAACAACTGCTGACAGTTTTACAGATTCTGGTGTCCGTCACGCTCATCGGCCTGGTCCTGCTGCAGCAGGGCAAGGGCGCAGACGCGGGTGCGGCGTTCGGAAGCGGCGGCTCCGGGACCATTTTCGGAAGCCGCGGGTCGGCGTCGTTCCTGAGCAGGGCGACGGCGGTGCTCGCCGCGCTGTTCTTTTTCAACAGCATTGCGCTCGCCTACATCTCCGGGCAGTCGGTTGAGCGCGAGAGCGTCACCGAGCGCTTCGGAGTGGGCACCGAGGCGCCGGTGTCCGGCGAGTCCGTGCCGAAGCCGGGCACCTTCAGCGACGTGCCCCAGGCGCCGGGGGCCGGCTCGGACACCGCGAACCAGAAATCCGACGTTCCGCAAGTGCCCGAGAGCGGGGACGAGCCGAAAACGCAATGAGGCAGTCGCGGCGCGCGGCTGGAACGCGCCGACGAATGCACGCTTGCCGATGTGGTGGAATTGGTAGACACGCTGTCTTGAGGGGGCAGTGCCTTCGGGTGTGCCGGTTCGAATCCGGCCATCGGCACCAATTCTTTGCACGCTAGCCGCTGCGCGCGCCGCAGCGGCGGCGATTTCCAGCCTCACACGCGCCGCAGCCGGTTTCATTGACAGGTCACGGCGCGCTGCCATAAAGTGCGTTGGATTTGTCGGGGCCCCGAGCGCTGCGTAGCATTCCGTCGATAGTCGCCCATGCTGGATAACTACATACCGGTCCTCATTTTCATCGTGATCGGCCTGGGCCTCGGGACAGTGATGATTGTCGCCGGTTCGCTGCTCGGCCCGCGTCGGCCGGACAGCGAGAAGCAGTCTCCCTACGAGTGCGGTTTCGAAGCATTCGAGGATTCGCGCATGAAATTCGACGTGCGCTACTACCTCGTCGCCATCCTGTTCATCATCTTCGACCTCGAGATCGCCTTCCTGTTTCCGTGGGCCGTCGTGCTCGACGAGATCGGAATGTTCGGCTTCCTGGCGATGATGGTCTTCCTTGCGGTGCTCGTCGTCGGATTCATCTACGAGTGGCGGAAGGGGGCGCTCGAATGGGAGTAGAGGGCGTCTTCCGTGAAGGCATCGTAACCACCACTGCGGACAAGCTCATCAACTGGGCGCGCACCGGATCCATGTGGCCGATGACGTTCGGTCTCGCCTGCTGCGCGGTCGAGATGATGCAGGCCGGGGCTTCACGATACGATCTCGATCGCTTCGGCATCATCTTTCGCCCGAGTCCCCGGCAGTCCGACGTGATGATCGTCGCGGGAACGCTGGTCAATAAGATGGCGCCGGCGCTTCGCAAGGTCTACGACCAGATGCCCGAGCCGCGTTGGGTCATCTCGATGGGTTCGTGCGCAAACGGCGGCGGCTATTACCACTATTCGTACTCGGTCGTGCGCGGTTGCGACCGTATCGTTCCGGTGGACATCTACGTGCCCGGATGTCCGCCTACCGCTGAGGCTCTCCTGTACGGCGTCATTCAGTTGCAAAACAAGATTAGGCGCACGAATACCATCGCACGCTAGGACGCTTGATTACATGTCCGAGTCTGCACAGGCGCTAGCCGCCCGGTTAGAGAAGCGTTTTGGTGAAACGCTTGTCGAGACCCGTGTTCACGTGGGGCAGGTGACCGTCAAGGTGGCAGCGGAACACCTGCGCAGCGTATGCCTCGCGCTGCGCGACGAGGAGGAGTTTGCCTTCAGACAGCTGATCGACGTGTGTGGCGTTGACTACCTCGACTACGGGCGCGCCGACTGGGAAACCAGCGAGAAAGCCACCAGCGAGGGTTTTTCCCGAGGCGTCGAGCGGCGCGAGGATCGCCAGGAGACAATCGACACGGGCCGCTACGTGGTCGTCTACCATCTCCTGTCACACGAGAATAACCAGCGCCTGCGCGTCAAAAGCGAAGCCCCCGGCGATCCCCCCTGCGTGGATTCGGTGGTCGATATCTGGAGCTCGGCCGACTGGTTCGAGCGCGAGACCTTCGATCTGTTCGGCATCCTCTTCGACGCGCATCCGGATCTTCGCCGCATTCTCACCGACTACGGCTTCATCGGGCATCCGTTTCGCAAGGACTTCCCCCTGATTGGCGAAGTGGAGGTGCGTTACGACCCCGAGAAGCGGCGCGTGGTCTACGAGCCTGTATCCATCGCACCACGTACGCTGGTGCCGAAAGTCATCCGGCACGACGAGCGTTACGCCGGCGAAGAGTCGAACGATGCCTGAGATCCAGAATTTCACCCTGAATTTCGGGCCGCAGCACCCGGCGGCCCATGGGGTGTTGCGCCTGGTGCTCGAAATGGATGGTGAGGTCATCGAGCGCGCCGACCCGCACATCGGCCTTTTGCACCGCGCGACGGAGAAGCTGGCCGAGAGCAAGCCCTATAACCAGAGCATCGGCTACATGGATCGTCTCGACTACGTCTCGATGATGTGCAACGAGCACGCGTACGTGCTCGCCATGGAGCGTCTGCTTGGCATCGAGCCGCCGTTGCGCTCACAGTACATTCGCGTCATGTTCGACGAGATCACGCGCATCCTGAACCACCTGATGTGGCTCGGCGCCCACGGTCTCGACATCGGCGCCATGACGGTCTTCCTTTACTGCTTTCGTGAGCGCGAGGATCTCATGGACTGCTACGAGGCGGTCTCGGGCACCCGCATGCATGCCACCTACTATCGGCCGGGCGGCGTCTATCGGGATCTGCCGCAGAGCATGCCCCAGTACGAGGCGTCGCGATGGAGGAGCAACAAGGAAGTCGACAGGCTCAATGCCGATCGCCAGGGCTCGTTGCTCGATTTCATCGAAGCGTTCACGGAGCGCTTTCCGGAGCGCATCGACGAGTACGAGACGCTGCTCACCGACAATCGGATCTGGAAGCAGCGCACCGTCGGTATCGGTGTCGTCTCTCCGGAGAGGGCCCTGCAGCTCGGATTCTCGGGCCCGATGCTGCGCGGCTCGGGTGTGGAGTGGGATTTGCGTAAGAAGCAACCCTATGAGGTGTACGACCGGGTCGAATTCGACATTCCCGTGGGTGTCAACGGCGACTGTTACGACCGCTACCTGGTGCGCGTGGAGGAGATGCGCCAGTCGAATCGCATCATCAGGCAATGCATCGACTGGCTGCGCGCGAACCCCGGGCCCGTGATTGTCGACGACCACAAGCTGGTGCCGCCGCGGCGCGAAGAGATGAAAGAGGACATGGAGTCGCTGATTCATCACTTCAAGCTGTTCACCGAGGGTTTCTGTATCCCCGAGGGAGAGGTCTACTCAGCGGTCGAGGCGCCCAAGGGGGAATTCGGCATCTATCTCGTCTCCGATGGCGCCAACAAGCCCTATCGGCTGAAAATCCGCGCGCCGGGTTTCGCACATCTGTCCTCGTTCGACGAGATGGTGCGCGGGCACATGCTCGCCGACGTGGTAGCCATCATCGGAACCCAGGACATCGTCTTCGGCGAGGTGGATCGCTGATGCCCTATGATGCCCCCATCGGATCGCTCGACATCCGCGAGCCCATGTCGCGGGAGACGGCCACGGAGATATTGAGCGAGCACACCCGCCACGAGATCGATCGCTGGCGCGCCAAGTATCCGGCCGAGCGCCGCCGCTCGGCGGTGCTCGCCGCGCTGCGCGAGGCGCAGCACCAGAATCAGGGCTATCTGACCCCCGAGCTGATGGACGCCGTTGCGGCATACCTCGAGCTGCCGAGCATCTACGTCTACGAGGCAGCGAGCTTTTACTCGATGTTCGAGACCCGACCCGTAGGCCGACACAGCGTGTCCGTGTGCACGAACATCTCGTGCATGCTTCGCGGTGCCGACGAGATCGTCGCGCATATCGAGAACAAGCTCGGAATAAAGACGGGCGAGTCCACCAGCGACGGCAGAATTTTCCTCAAACGCGAGGAGGAATGCCTGGCCGCGTGCTGCGGAGCGCCGATGATGATGGTCGATCACGTATACCACGAGAATCTCACCCCGGAACGGGTCGACGAGATTCTCGACGGGCTGGAGTGAGTGCAGATGCTTCTCAACCAGACCTGTTATGCGACGCGCCAGTTCGACCAGCCGTGGACGCTGGAGAACTATCTGGCCCTCGATGGCTACGTGGCGTGGAAGAAGATCCTCGCAGAGAAGACACCGGCGGCGGAGATCATCGAGGAAGTCAAGAAGTCCGGTCTGCGCGGGCGCGGCGGTGCCGGCTTTCCCGCCGGGCTCAAGTGGAGCTTCATGCCGAAGGACTACGCCGGCCAGAAGTACGTCGTCTGCAATTCCGACGAGAGCGAGCCCGGTACTTGCAAGGATCGCGACATTCTGCGCTTCAATCCGCACGCCCTGATCGAGGGTATGGCCATCGCCAGCTACGCCATGGGCGCTACCGTTGCCTACAACTACCTGCGCGGTGAGTTCATGGACGAGCCCTACAGGCGTTTCGAGAACGCCCTCGCGGAAGCTTACGAGCAGGGTCTGCTCGGCAGGAATATCCTCGGCTCCGGCGTCGACTTCGATCTCCATGCCCATCTCGGTGCCGGCGCCTATATATGTGGTGAGGAGACAGCGCTGCTCGAATCGCTCGAAGGCAAGAAGGGGCTGCCGCGTTTCAAGCCGCCGTTCCCGGCGAACTTCGGCCTCTACGGTGCACCCACCACCGTCAACAACACCGAGACCTTCGCTTCCGTTCCCACCATCATGCGCCAGGGCTGCGACTGGTTCGCCGACCTCGGACCGCCCAACAACGGCGGCACGAAGTGCTTCTCCGTTTCCGGGCACGTCAACCGACCCGGTAACTTCGAAGTTCCTCTCGGCATCCCGTTCGCGGAGCTGCTCGAGATGGCGGGCGGCGTGCTCGGCGGTCGCAAGCTCAAGGCGGTGATCCCGGGGGGCTCCTCGGTGCCGGTCGTGCCGGGCGAGGTGATGATGACCGTCAACATGGATTTCGACTCGCTTGCCGGCGTCGGCTCGATGCTCGGCTCCGGAGCGGTGGTCGTCATGGACGAGACGACCTCGATGGTCAGCATGCTCAGGCGCATTGCGCGCTTCTACTACGCAGAATCCTGCGGACAGTGCACACCGTGTCGCGAAGGCACCGGCTGGCTCTATCGAATGCTGGTGCGCATCGAGAACGGCGAGGGCCGCCCGGAGGATCTGGACCTGCTCGTCGACGTCGCCGACAACATCGAGGGCCGCACCATCTGCGCACTCGGCGACGCGGCGGCCTGGCCCGTGCAGAGCTTCCTCAAGCACTTCCGCGACGAATTCCAGTACCACATCGACAACGGAAAATTCCCGCCGGGTGTGGCGCCATCGCGGGTGGCGGCGTGATGAGCGACGACCGGGTCACAATAGAGATTAACGGCCAAGCGTTCGAGGCGCCGAGGGGCGCCATGGTGATCCAGGTGGCCGACGAGGCGGGCATCGCCATTCCCCGTTTCTGCTACCACAAGAAGCTCTCGGTGGCGGCCAACTGCCGGATGTGTCTGGTCGAGGTCGAAAAGGCGCCGAAGCCGCTTCCGGCATGCGCGACACCGGTGATGGACGGAATGAAGGTTTTCACCCGTTCGCCGCTCGCTCTGGAGGCGCAGCGATCGGTGATGGAGTTCCTGCTCATCAATCATCCCCTCGACTGCCCCATCTGCGACCAGGGCGGCGAATGCGAGCTGCAGGATGTCGCCATGGGCTATGGAAAGAGCATTTCGCGCTTCGTCGAGCGAAAGCGCGTGGTTGCGGACAAGGACATCGGGCCGCTCATCGCGACCGACATGACGCGCTGCATCCACTGCACGCGTTGCGTGCGCTTCGGCGAGGAGATCGGCGGCATGCCCGAGCTCGGCGCGACGGGCCGCGGCGAGCACATGGAGATCGGCACTTTCGTCGAGCGTGCCTTATCCTCCGAGATGTCAGGAAACATCATCGATCTGTGTCCCGTCGGCGCGCTCACCTCCAAGCCGTTTCGCTTTCGCGCACGCGCCTGGGAGATGCAGCAGCGCGATGCCATCGCACCGCATGACGGGGTCGGGTCCAATATCCACGTGCACGTTTCCGGCAATCGCGTCATGCGTGTCGTTCCGCGCGAGAACGAAGCGATCAACGAGGTCTGGCTATCCGACCGGGATCGCTTCTCATACGAGGGTCTCTATCACGACGACCGCCTGCTCGAGCCCATGGTAAAAAATGACGGTGAATGGCGGGTCGTCGACTGGGAAACGGCACTTGCCCGCGCGGTCGAGGGGCTCGACGCCGTGCGCGTGCGCCATGGTGCGGAGCGACTGGGCGCTTTGCTGTCGGCGAGCGCCACCGCGGAGGAGCTTTACCTCGGCCAGAAGCTGTTTCGCGGCATGGGCTGCCCGAATATCGATCACCGCCTTCGCGAGATCGACTTTCGCGACCAGGCCGACGCACCCTCCTTCCCCTGGCTGGGTCTGACGATTGCCGCGGTGGAGCGCCTGACCAGCGTGCTTCTGGTGGGGGCCGATCCGCGCAAGGAACATCCCATTATCAACCACCGCCTGCGCAAGGCCAGTCTGGCCGGTGCCGACGTCATGATGCTGGGGGCGACCCGGGAGGCCTCCAATTACCGCGTCGCCGAGCAGCTCGATGCGAGCCCGCTCAGTATGCAGAACGCGCTGGCGGGGATCGCCGCGGCGCTCGCCACCAGCAGGGGCGATCCATCGCCTTCCTCCGGCATGGTCGCGGGCGAGGCCGAGCGGCGCATCGCCGAGCGCCTGCTGGGCAGCGAGCGGGCCGCGGTGCTGGTGGGGCCGATGATCGCCATGCATCCGCAGGCGAGCCGGCTGCGCGCGCTGGCCGCCTACGTCGCCAACGCCAGCGCTGCGAGCTACGGCGTTCTGAGCCTCGGCGCCAATGCCGCGGGGGCTTGGCTGGCGGGCGCGCTTCCGCATCGCGGGCCTGGCGCGAAGCCGGCCCCGCGCGAGGGTCTGGCAGCGGCGGACATGCTGAACGATGAGCTCGCGGGTTATCTGCTGCTCGGCATCGAGCCGGAGCTCGACTGCGCTGACGGAGCGCGCGCGCTCGCGGCGCTTCGCGCCGCCGAGTGCGTCGTGAGTCTCACCGCGTATCGTACCGAGACCATGATGGAGTACGCCGATGTGCTGCTGCCGATCGCGTTGCATGCCGAGACGTCGGGCACGTACGTGAACCTCGAGGGGGCATGGCAGAGCATGAGCGGCGCGGTCGTGCCGCCGGGGGAGGCCCGCCCGGCGTGGAAGGTGCTGCGGGTGCTCGGAAACCTGTTCGAGCTCGACGGCTTCGATTACCAGGATTGCTCATCCGTGCTCGGCGAGCTGCGCGAGCGGGTCGCCAATGTCGCGCCATCGGCGCCGCCGCATGGCGCGCTCGAGCACGCCGAAGCCGCCGGCGGTGAGTCGGTCATCTTCCGCGTCGGCTCGGTGCCCGTGTACGCGGTCGATCCCCTGGTGCGCCGGGCCCGCGCCCTGCAAAGAACCGCCGATGGAATTTTCCGGGGCGTGCGCATCAACCAACGGCTCGCCGCAGAGCTGGGGCTTGCCGATGGCGACAGCGCCGCGGTTCGGCAAAACGGCACGCGCAGGAGTTTTCCGGTCGTGCTCGACGAGCGTGTTCCGGACGGCTGCGCCGAGCTCGCCGCCGGCGTCGTCGAGACCGCCGCTCTCGGACCCTGCTTCGGGCCCATGACCATCGAGAGGGAATGAGTGCAGTGAGCGAGACACTCATCGAGCTCGCCTGGATGCTGGGTAAATCCCTCCTGGTCATCGTGCCGTTGCTGGTGGTCGTCGCCTGGTACACCTACGCCGAGCGCAAGATCATCGGCTTCATCCAGGTGCGCATGGGTCCGAACCGGGTCGGGCCGCGCGGCTGGCTGCAACCCATCGCCGATGCTGCGAAGCTCGCCTTCAAGGAGATCACGATCCCCGGCGGTGCCAACAAGGTGTTGTTCATCCTCGCACCCATCGTGTCGATGGGCGCGGCCATCGCGGCGTGGGCGGTGGTGCCGTTCAACGACGGCTGGGTGCTTGCCGACGTCAATGCGGGCCTTCTCTATATACTGGCGATGACCTCGCTCGGCGTGTACGGGGTTATCATCGCCGGCTGGGCGTCGAACTCGAAGTACGCGCTGCTCGGCGCGTTGCGCTCGGCGGCGCAGATCGTGGCCTACGAGATCGCCATGGGTTTCGCCCTGGTGGTCGTGCTCATGGCCGCGGGAAGCCTCAACCTGAGTGAAATCGTCCGCGCCCAGGAGGGCAGCGTGCTCACCTGGTTCTGGNNNNGCGCCGTTCGACGTGGCCGAGGGCGAGTCGGAGATCGTCGCCGGCTTCCACGTCGAGTATTCCGGTATGCCGTTCTCGGTGTTTTTCATCGCCGAGTACGCCAACATGGTGCTCATCTGCGTGCTGAGCGCGGTGATGTTTCTCGGCGGATGGCTGTCGCCGGCGCCGGGACTGGCCGACGTTGCCTGGCTCGGTGGGGCCTTCTGGGCCTCGGGCTTTCACTGGTTCGTGTTCAAGGTGGCGTTTTTCATGTTCGTATTTCTGTGGCTCCGCGCCACCTTCCCGCGCTACCGATACGACCAGATCATGCGGCTCGGCTGGAAGGTGTTCATCCCGCTCACCATCGTGTGGATCGTGGTCGTCGGAGCCGCGATCATGGCCGAGGTGCCCCCGTGGTTCGACAAGGGATAGCCGGATGAACAAGGTCAGGCAATATTTCAAAAGTCTGCTGCTGCTGGAGCTGCTGAAGGGGCTGTCGCTCACCCTGCGCTACCTTTTTCGGCCGAAGTTTACGATTCGCTACCCTGAGGAGAAGACGCCGCAGGGCTTTCGATTCCGGGGCCTGCACGCCCTCAGACGTTATCCCAACGGCGAGGAACGCTGCATCGCCTGCAAGCTTTGCGAGGCTGTGTGTCCAGCTCTGGCGATCACAATCGAGGCCGAGCCGCGCGAGGACGGGACACGGCGTACGACGCGCTACGACATCGATCTCACCAAGTGCATCTTCTGCGGATTCTGCGAGGAGTCCTGCCCGGTGGATTCCATCGTCGAGACGCGGATTTTCGAATACCACGGCGAGAAGCGGGGCGATCTGCTCATGACGAAGAAGGATCTGCTGGCGGTGGGCGATCGCTGGGAGAAGCAGATTGCAGCGGATCGGCGCGAGGACGCGCTGTACCGATAATCATGATGATAGATATCCTTTTCTATTTCTTTGCGACCGTCCTCGTGGCCTCCGGGCTGTGCGTAATCACGGTACGCAATCCCGTGCACGCGGCCCTGTTCCTGGTGCTGGCGTTTTTTTCCATGGCCTGTATCTGGCTGCTGCTCGAGGAGGAATTCCTCGCTATCGTGCTCGTGCTCGTCTATGTGGGCGCTGTCATGGTGTTGTTCCTGTTCGTGGTGATGATGCTCGATATCAATATCGCACGACTGCGTGCGGGATTCATCCGCTACGTGTGGGTCGGCGTGGGAGTCGCGTTCTTCATCGTCGTGCAGCTGTTTTTCGTTTTCAGCGCCAAGCAGTCGGGTCTGGTGGACGCGGTGCCGCCTGCCCGCCACGGCGCGGATTACAGCAACACCGAGGCGCTCGGCAGGATTCTGTACACCGACTACGTGTACCCCTTCGAGATCGCCGCCGCGGTGCTGCTGGTGGCCATTGTCGCGGCGATCGCGCTGACCATGCGTCGCCGGCCCGATACGAAACATCAGCGTCCCTCCGAGCAGGTAGCGGTCCGTCGCGAAGATCGCATAAGGATCGTCAGCATGCCTGCGGAAAAGAAGCAGTAGGAGCGCGGTCAGGGCCATGATCGAGATTTCCCAGCTTCTCGTCCTCGGCGCAGTGATGTTCTGCATCAGCATGGCGGGCATTGTGATCAATCGTAAGAACGTGATCATCCTGCTGATGTCGATCGAGCTGATGCTGCTCTCGGTGAATCTGAATTTCGTCGCGTTTTCCTATCAGCTGGGAGATCTGGCCGGACAGGTATTCGTGTTCTTTATCCTCACGGTGGCGGCCGCGGAGTCCGCCATCGGTCTCGCCATCATCGTTGTCGTCTTCCGCACCCGACAGACCATTAATGTCGCGGAGCTTGACACCATGAAGGGTTGAGCATGGACGAGAGCATGTACGGCATTTATCTCTGGACGGTGCTCGCGCCGCTCATCGGCGCGATTATCGCCGGGCTCTTCGGTCGGGTCATCGGCCGGGCGGGAGCTCACTGGGTGACGATCATAGGCGTTGCCGTCGCGACGGTTCTGTCGTTTCTCGCCTTCAAGCACATCGTCTGGGACGGTGCGCCTGCTTTCAACGGGACGGTCTACGTGTGGGGTGTCGTCGGCGAGCTGCAGATCGAGGTCGGTTTTCTCATCGACAGGCTGAGCGCCACCATGATGCTGGTCGTGAGCTTCGTGTCGCTCATGATCCACATCTACACCATCGGTTACATGGCCGACGATCCGGGCTACCAGCGTTTTTTCAGCTACATATCGCTGTTTACCTTCGCGATGCTGATGCTGGTCATGTCGAACAATTTCTTTCAGCTGTTCTTCGGCTGGGAGGCGGTCGGCGTGGTCTCGTATCTGCTGATTGGTTTCTGGTACGAGCGCGAGTCGGCGATCTTCGCCAATCTGAAGGCGTTCATCGTCAATCGCGTCGGCGACTTCGG
>JAABYT010000028.1:31036-55737 GCA_011775625.1 Gammaproteobacteria bacterium
AAGTCGGCGCAGTTTCCGCTGCACGTGTGGCTGCCGGATTCCATGGAGGGCCCGACACCCATCTCGGCGCTCATTCACGCGGCCACCATGGTCACGGCCGGGATTTTCATGGTGGCGAGGATGTCACCGCTGTTCGAGCTCTCGGAGACGGCGCTCATGGTGGTGATGTGGATCGGCGCCATCACGTGCCTGTTCATGGGGCTGTTGGGGCTCGTTCAGAACGACATCAAGCGCGTCATTGCCTATTCGACGCTCTCGCAGCTCGGCTACATGACCGTGGCGCTCGGTGTATCGGCTTACGCCGCAGGCATCTTTCATCTCGCCACCCACGCCTTTTTCAAAGCGCTGCTGTTCCTCGCCGCCGGCTCGGTGATCATCGCCATGCACCACGAGCAGGATATGCGCAAAATGGGCGGCCTGTGGCGTTACATGCCGATCACCTGGATCACCTCGCTCGTCGGCAGTCTCGCGCTGGTGGGATTTCCGGGGTTCTCGGGCTTCTTTTCCAAAGACGCGATCATCGAGGCGACGCATCATTCACATCTTCCGGGCGCCGGTATCGTGCATGTCATGGTTCTCGGCAGCGTGCTTGTCACATCGCTTTACAGCTTCCGGCTGTTCTTCCTCACTTTCCACGGCAAGGAGCGCATGGATGAGCACACCCGCGAGCACCTGCACGAAACCCCGGCGGTCGTCACCGTGCCGCTCATGGTGCTCGCCATTCCGTCGATTGTCATAGGCTGGCTGTTCGTCGATGCGGTGCTTTTCGGCGACTACTTCGGCTCGGCCATTTTCGTCGCCGCCGAGCACGACGTGCTCGGCGAGATGGCGGCGAGCTGGCCGGGGCCTGCGAGCTTTTTCGTGCAAGGCTTCGTGCACTGGCCGTTTTTCCTCGGCCTGGCCGGTTTCGTGATCGCCTGGTACCTCTATATCAGGCGCCCGGAGCTGCCCGAGATGATCGCTGCGCGCACGCGCATCGTCTACGACGTCCTGGTACGCAAGTACGGGTTCGACGAGCTCTACCAGTTCCTGTTCGCGGGAGGCGCCCGGGAGGTCGGAGGAGTGCTGTGGCGCTTCGGGGATCGCACCCTCATCGACGGGCTGATGGTGAACGGAACGGCAAAGGCCGTCGGCTGGTTTTCGAGCATCGCGCGTCGGGTGCAGAGCGGATTTCTCTACGATTACGCATTCGCCATGATCATCGGCCTTCTGGTGCTGATGTCTCTTGCGCTTTACCTCTACGGCTGATAGCGGGAAGGTCAGCGAAAAATGCAGGAGCTCCCTTTTCTCAGCCTGGTCATCTGGACGCCGATCCTCGGCGGTGTCTGGATTCTGCTGGCGAGCGGCGCGCGAAACGCGCCGTCGTCTCGCAGCATCGCGCTGCTCGTATCGCTGGTGACCTTCGCGCTCTCGCTGCCGCTGTGGAGCCAGTTCGAAACCGGCACCCACGCGATGCAGTTTCAGGAAAAGAGCCTGTGGATCGACGCGTTCGCGATTTACTATCACCTGGGTGTAGACGGCATCTCGATGCCGCTCATTATCCTCACCACGTTCACCACCGTGCTGGTGGTGCTGGCCGGCTGGGAGGTCATTCAATACAAGCCCGACCAGTACATGGCCGCCTTTCTCGTGCTCGAGGGGCTGATGATAGGCGCTTTCTCGGCCCTCGATGCGATGCTCTTCTACGTGTTCTGGGAGGCGCTGCTGATCCCGATGTTTCTGATCATCGGGGTATGGGGCGGACCGCAGCGCATCTACGCAACCGTCAAGTTCTTTCTCTACACCTTCTTCGGCTCCGTTTTCATGCTGGTGGCGCTCATTTATCTCTATCGGCAGGCCGGCACCTTCTCGATTCTCGCCATGCACGACCTGCCCATCGGGCTCCACGCCCAGGTGCTGATTTTCTTCGCCTTCCTCGTGGCCTTCGCCGTCAAGGTGCCCATGTGGCCGGTGCACACCTGGCTGCCGGACGCCCACGTGGAGGCCCCTACCGGCGGCTCGGTGATTCTTGCGGCCGTGATGCTGAAGCTCGGCGCTTACGGCTTTCTGCGATTCAGCCTGCCAATCACGCCGGATGCGAGCCATGCGCTCGACTGGCTGATGATTGCGTTGTCGCTCATCGCAATTGTCTACATCGGTTTCGTCGCGCTGGTGCAGCCGGACATGAAAAAGCTGATTGCCTATTCGTCCATCGCGCACATGGGCTTCGCGACCCTCGGCTTTTTCATCGCCTTTCGCATCATGGCGGCGGGCGATCTCGATGGCGCGATTCTCGGCGTGGAGGGCGGCATCGTGCAGCTGGTCTCGCACGGATTCATCTCGGGAGCGCTCTTTCTCTGTGTCGGCGTCATGTACGATCGCATGCACAGCCGCATGATTGCGGATTACGGCGGTGTGGTGAACCGCATGCCGGTTTTCGCCGCTTTCATGATGCTTTTTGCTCTCGCCAACTCGGGACTTCCCGGCACATCGGGCTTTGTCGGTGAGTTCATGGTGATCCTGAGCAGCTTCAAGACCAATTTCTGGATCGCCTTTCTCGCTGCCACAACGCTCGTTCTCGGCGCCGCCTACTCGCTGTGGATGTACAAGCGTGTCATCTACGGTTCCGTTGCCAACGAGCAGGTGGCCGCGCTCGATGACATCGGCATGCGCGAAACCTTCGTGCTGGGGGCATTGGCGGCGGCCGTGCTGCTGCTCGGTGTCTGGCCGGCGCCGCTTCTCGAGGTCATGGGTGCGACGGTCGAGCATCTTCTTGCTCAAATGACGACGAGCAAGCTATGAGCTTCACCACTCCCGACATGGCGCCTGCGACGCCCGAGCTGTTCCTGCTCGCAGCGGCGTGCGCGGTGCTGGTCGCAGACGTCTATGTGCCGCAACGCCTGCGGATGCTCACTTACCATCTGGCCCAGTTCTCGCTCGTGATAGCGGCGGGGCTGTGCCTCGCGCTGCTTCCGGAGACGCCGCAGGTCACCTTCAACGGTACCTTCGTGGCCGATGCCATGGGAGCGCTGCTCAAGGTATTCATTCTGCTGGCGACTTATTTCGCGTTTTTCTACTCCAAGATTTATCTGCGCGACCGCGGACTGTTCAAAGGCGAATATTTCGTGCTCGGACTGTTCGCGGTTCTCGGCATGATGGTGCTGGTGTCGGCCGGGAGCCTCTTGACGGTGTATCTCGGGCTCGAGCTGCTGTCGCTTTCCCTCTACGCCATGGTGGCGATGAACCGCACCTCCATCACGGCGTCCGAGGCCGCGATGAAGTACTTCGTCCTGGGCGCGCTGGCCTCCGGTGTGCTGCTCTACGGCATGTCGATGATTTACGGGGCCACGGGGACGCTCGATCTTGCCGCCATCCGCGGCCACGTGGCGGGCCTCGATGGGCGCAACATGGTTCTGATTCTCGGCCTCGTCTTCGTCATCGTCGGCATCGCCTTCAAGCTCGGTGCGGTTCCGTTTCACATGTGGGTGCCCGACGTTTACGAGGGCGCACCCACGTCGGTGACGCTGTTCATCGGCAGCGCGCCGAAGATCGCGGCCTTCGGTATGCTCATGCGGCTGCTGGTGGACGGACTGCCCGGTCTGCACGGCGATTGGACGGGAATGCTGATCATCCTGTCGGTGCTGTCCATGGGTGTCGGCAACATCATCGCCATCGCCCAGACGAATCTGAAACGCATGCTCGCGTATTCGACCATCGCACACGTGGGGTTTCTCTTCCTTGGGATCATCGCCGGCAGCGAGGCGGGCTACTCGGCGTCGATGTTCTATATCATCGTTTACGCGTTCATGAGCATGGGCGGTTTCGCGATGATCGTGGTGCTGGGTGGCGCGGAGTCGGAAGCCGATCGCATCGTGGATTTCAAGGGCCTCAATGACCGCAACCCGTGGTACGCGTTTCTCATGCTCATCCTCATGCTGTCGATGGCCGGCGTGCCGCCCTTTCTCGGCTTCTGGGCCAAGTGGTCGGTGCTGCGCGAGGTGGTGGCATCGGGCATGACCTGGCTCGCGGTGGTCGCGGTGATTTTTTCCATCATCGGGCTCTTTTACTACCTTCGTGTTATCCGCATGATGTACTTCGAGAAAGTCGAGCAGCCCGCGCCGCTCAGCGTGGGCGCGGATATGCGTATCATGGTCAGCGCCAACGCGCTCGCGATTCTGGCGCTTGGCGTTTATCCGAGCGGTCTGCTCGCGCTGTGCGTTTCAGCCCTCGCTGGCTGAGCCGGTTCGGCGGGTGGCGGGGACGCGACCGAGCGCCTCGCCCATGCGCACGGCGCTTGCCGCGGTGAGATCGTCGCGCCAGGCAACGCGGCCGTTTGCAAAGACGACCACCACCGTCGAGCCCATGTTGAATCGTCCCATCTCCGCGCCGCGCGCAAGCCTCACGGCGCTCGAATCGTCGTCGTAACGCCACTCTCGGACGCGCCGGCCGTGGGGCGGCGTCACCGGCCCGGACCACACGGTCTCCATGCCGGCCACGTTCAGAGCGCCGACGAGGACCAGCGCCATGGGACCGAGCTCGCTGTCGAACAGGCACACCAGGCGCTCGTTGCGCGCGAACAGCGCGTCGATGGCCCGCGCGGTGGTGAAATTGACGCTGAACAGGCGACCCGGCACGTAGATCATCTCGCGCAGCCGACCCGACGCCGGCATGTGCACCCGGTGGTAATCCCTTGGTGACAGGTAAACGGTGGCAAAGTGCCCGTCCAAAAACGGTCGTGCGCGTGCGTCGTCACTGCCGAGCAGGGCGCGCAGAGAATAATGGCGTCCCTTGGCCTGCAGCAGGGTATCCGCACGGACGCTGCCGATGGCGCTCACGGTGCCGTCGGCAGGACACACCACGGTGTCGTCGTCGCCCGCGAGAGGCCGGCTGCCGGGGTGCAGCGCGCGCGTGAAGAATGCGTTGAAATCCGTGTAGGCGCCCGGATCGGGATCCAGGGCCTCGGACATGTCGACGCCGAACCGGCCTATGAACCAGCGGATTAACCAGTCTTTCCAGGGGCGCGCACGCACCCGCGTGACGTGGTAAGCGATGGCGGTGAGCAGACGCTGGGGCAGCAGATGCTGGAGCACGCCGTACAGGCGGTCGCCGGCGGCGCTCGAATGTCGTGGCTCAGCCGTCATGACGCGGGGCATTATACGGCACCCGCTGAGCGGCCCGTGGCGGCATTGAAAAACGCTTTAAATCCGCGTCTTACGCGGAGGACGTAAAGCTGATACGACGATGAAGCGACGCTCTTCACGGGTGTCCGGGCCGCAGGGGAGGTGGCGCCCCGACCACGACTCGAACGTGGGACCTTCCGCTTAGGAGGCGGACGCTCTATCCAACTGAGCTACCGGGGCGAGGACGTGGCGCCGGGTCTCGCACCATCGCTTCGCGACGCGGGCGCCGATACGGTGGTGCGAGACCCGGCGCCCTTTGATGGTGGAGCCGAGGAGAATCGAACTCCCGACCTTCGCATTGCGAACGCGACGCTCTCCCAACTGAGCTACGGCCCCGGACGATGACGGGCGGAGTGTAGCGTCTGGCCGGGGCGCTGTCATCCGAGGCGGGCGGCTCGAGCGGGCGCTGCGGTTGCCGGCGACTGCCACGGCGGGTAGCATGCCGGCTGGGTTCCGGGACACCTTCATGCGCGATCCTCTTCCCTTGCTCGCCGACAGCGACTTCCCGCCGCTTCGCCGCGGACGTCTTCACACCCTGCAGGTCAATGTCGGCTACCGCTGCAACCAGAGCTGCGTGCACTGTCACGTGAATGCCGGTCCGAAGCGCGAGGAGGCGATGTCGGCCGAGGTGGCGGCGCTGGTGGTGCGCTACCTGGATGCCTCGGAGGTTTCGACGCTCGACATCACCGGCGGTGCGCCGGAGCTCAACCCGGAGTTCCGTTTTCTCGTGCGCGAGGCCCGCGCGCGTGGCCTGCAGGTCATCGACCGCTGCAATCTGACGATTCTCGAGGAGCCCGACCAGGAAGACCTCGCCGCGTTCCTCGCCGGGCACGGCGTCACCGTGGTGGCCTCCATGCCGTGCTACCTCGAGGAAAACGTCAACGGGCAGCGCGGCAAGGGGGTATTCGACGCCAGCATTCGCGGCTTGCGCCGGCTGAATGCGCTGGGCTACGGCGATCCCGACAGCAGCCTCGCCCTGGATCTGGTCTACAACCCCCAGGGTGCAACGCTGCCGCCGGCCCAGCAGGCGCTCGAAGCGGACTACCGCCGGATTCTCGGTGCCCACTACGGCATCCGCTTCAATCGGCTGCTGACGCTCGCCAACATGCCGGTCGGCCGGTTCGGCAGCAGCCTGATTTCCCGCGGCGCGATGCACGAGTACCTGGCGATGCTGCGCGACGCCCACCAGGATGAGAATCTCGACAGCGTCATGTGCCGCAGCCTGCTGTCCATCGACTGGCAGGGCTACGTCTACGATTGCGATTTCAATCAGATGCTCGGTTTGCCCATGCGCATCAACGGCGCGTCCCGCGTGCACCTGGCGCAGCTCATGGACGCGGATCTGGAGGGCCGCCCCATCGCCGTTCGGGCGCACTGCTACGCATGCACCGCTGGTCAGGGCAGCAGCTGCGGCGGCGCCCTTGCCTGAGTGACGCGCATCGAAGCGCCGTGGCAGCCTCCGTTCCACGAGTTTCCATCATCATCCCGGCCGTCAACGAGGCGGACAGCCTCGCCAGGACGTTGCCGGCGCTGGCCGGCCTGCGTCATGCCGGCCACGAGGTCGTGGTCGTCGACGGTGGCAGTGACGACGACACCCGGGAATGCGCGCGCCCGCTGGCCGACCGGGTGCTGGTCACCGGCCGCGGGCGCGCCGAGCAGATGAACGCCGGCGCTGCCGCCGCCACCGGCGACGTGCTGCTGTTTCTGCATGCCGACAGCCTGCTGCCGGCGGATGCCGATCTGGCCATCGCGGGCGCGCTCCGGGAAAGCTGCTGGGGCCGCTTCGATGTGCGTCTCTGGGGCCGCGAATGGTCGTTCCGCATCATCGAGATGCTCATGAACCTGCGTTCGCGTGTGACCGGTATTGCCACCGGCGACCAGGCGATTTTCGTCGAGCGCGAGACCTTCGCCAGCGTCGGCGGCTACCCGGATATCGCGCTCATGGAGGACGTGGCGCTCAGCCGGCGGCTGCGCGCCATCGCGCGTCCGGCGTGCCTCAGGCAGCGCGTGATCACCTCGACGCGCCGCTGGCGCAGCAACGGCATCGCGCGCACGGTGGTGCTCATGTGGCGACTGCGCCTCGCGTTTGCGCTCGGCGCGGATCCCCGCCGGCTCGCACGCCGCTACGAGCGCGGCTGAGCGGTGGTGGCGGGGTCGCCGGAGGCGCCGCCCATCCTGGTGTTCGCGCGCACGCCGGTGCCCGGCAAGGTGAAAACCCGCCTGATACCCGCCATCGGCGTCGAGCGGGCCGCCAATCTGCACCGCGCCATGCTGTGGCGGGCGGCGGACACCGCCGGCGCAGCAGGACTCGGGCCGGTCGAGCTGTGGTGCTGGCCCAGCATCGCGCATCCGTATCTGGAGCAGCTCCGCGACCAGCTGGGGGTCACGCTGCACCAGCAGAGCGGAGAAGATCTCGGCGAGCGCATGCAGCGGGCGCTGGCGTCGGCGTGCCACGGTGGGCGCGGCGCCCTGCTGATCGGCAGCGACTGCCCGTTTCTCGAGACGTCCGACCTGCAGGAAGCGGCAAACGCGCTCGCCGGGGGCGCGGACGCGGTGCTCGGACCGGCGCAGGACGGCGGCTTTTATCTGCTCGGCGTGCGCATCAGCGACCCACGGATCTTCTCCGACATCGCCTGGGGATCGGAGCGGGTGCTCGAAGCCGCCCGGGACCGGTTGCGCGCCCTCGGCTGGCGCTGGCACGAGCTCGCCACGCGCTGCGACGTGGACCGCCCCGACGACCTTGCTGCGCTGCGCGACCTGCTGGTCTTCTGAGCGGCCGGCGAAGCGCCAATTTTTTGACATGCCCCGGGGCGCGTGCTTAACTTTTTTCGTCCTTCTGTCCGATGACCTTGCCCCGGCCGCGCCAGCGGCGGGCGCAGCGCGTGGACGGCTTTCACTTCGAGAACGGCGGGCATGCAGCCATGAGTACCGTGATGATCATGGACCCCCTCGCGGAGCGGGGCGGCGATCTGCGCCGCATCCTGGAGTTCCTCGAGTACGAGACCGTGGTGGTGTCGGACCCGGGCGACTGGCAGGCGGCATTCTCCGAAGGACACGCCATCGAGGTGGTGCTGATGGCGCCGTGCACGGGTGACGACGGCCTGCTGGAGGCGTACCGGGCGCTGCGCGACTACGATCCGGCGCTGCCCATCATCTACCTGCGCGATCCGCACAGCGACAGCCCCGCCGGGCGCGAGATCGATGCCGACACGATTGCCACCATCACCCTGCCGGTGCGCCAACCGGATCTCCAGTTCGCGCTGCAGCAGGCGCTCATCCAGGGCGACGGGCGCGAGCACTCCGGCGCGCCGCGCTCGCCGGAGCTGTTTCGTAATCTGGTCGGCAGCAGCGCCGGTGTGCGCCGCGTGCGCCGCCTCATCGAGCAGGTCGGCAAGACCGACGCGACGGTGTTGCTGCTCGGTGAGTCCGGCACCGGTAAAGAGGTGGTGGCGCGTAATATTCATTACCACTCCCAGCGCCGCTACAAGCCCTTCGTGCCGGTCAATTGCGGCGCCATTCCGCCGGATTTGCTCGAAAGCGAGCTTTTCGGGCACGAGAAGGGCGCCTTCACGGGCGCCATCAGCGCGCGGCGCGGACGCTTCGAGATGGCCAACGGCGGCACGCTGTTTCTCGACGAGATCGGCGACATGCCGCTGGCGATGCAGGTGAAGCTGCTGCGCGTGCTCCAGGAGCGCACCTTCGAGCGGGTCGGCAGCAACAAGAGCATCACCGCCGATGCACGCATCGTCGCCGCGACCCACAGCGACCTGGAGGATGCCATCGCCGCGGGCACGTTCCGCGAGGATCTCTACTACCGTCTCAACGTGTTTCCCATCGAGATGCCGACCCTGCGCTCGCGGGTCGAGGATCTGCCGCTGCTGGTCAACGACCTGGTCAACCGCACCGAGCACGAGAAGCGTGGCTCGATACGCCTGACGCCGGCGGCCATGGACTGCCTGTGCCGCTATCCGTGGCCGGGCAACGTGCGCGAGCTCGCCAATCTCATCGAGCGGCTCGCGATCCTCTATCCCGACGCCCACGTGGACGCCGACGATCTGCCGGAAAAGTACCGCGTGCGCGCCGCCTCGCACGGCGCGACGGGCGCACTCGAGGAAGCCATCGGCGGCGCCAGCATGGCCGCCCAGCGTTTGCCCAGCGAGGGTCTGGATCTCAAGGAGCACCTGAACAAGCTCGAGAGCATGCTCATCATTCAGGCCCTCGACGAGGCGGACGGCATCGTCGCCCATGCGGCGCGGCGCCTGCGTCTGGGGCGCACCACGCTGGTGGAGAAGATGCGCAAGCTGGGCATCCGGCGCCACGACGCGGGCCGGCGCGAGGAGCAGGCCCGCAGCGCCTGACAGAGATTCGAGTCGAATTAATAAAGACAATTAAAAACAACCGATTACAGCTTATATCTAAATTGAATTCTTGATTCTGACGGGCACTTCCCATAAGCTAAGAGCGATGCAGCCGCAGGGTTTGTCCGTCGATGCCGAGCAAGACCCGGCGACGTAGCGCCGCTTCCCGCTCCCGCAAGACCCGCCGCCGACGCCATGGACGGTCCGTCGGCGGCGTGCTCGGCCGCGTCATGGTCATCGCCCTGATCCTGACCGGGGCTTACGTAGCCTGGCTCGATCTGCACGTCCGCTCCCAGTTCGAAGGCCGGCGGTTTTCGGTGCCGGCGCGCCTGTACGCGCGTCCGCTGGAGCTCTACGCCGGAATGCGCCTGACGCCGGCGGCGCTCGAGGAGACGCTGCGCGCGGCCGGCTACCAGGCGCGCGCCGACAGCGGCCGCCGCGCTACCTATGCGCGCCGCGGCGAGACCTTCGACGTGCACACCCGCCCGTTTCCCTTCTGGGACGCCCGGCAGCCGGCGCTGCGCGTGCGCGTGCGATTTGGCGCCGGGCAGGTGAGCGGCGTGCAGGTCGACGGTCGCGAGCGGCCCCTGGTGCGGCTCGATCCGGCGCTCATCGGCCGCATCTACCCGGGCCACCACGAGGACCGCCTGCTGGTGCGCCTCGACGAGGTGCCGTCGGGGCTGGTGGCAGCGCTTCTCAGCGTCGAGGACCGCGACTTCGAGCACCACTACGGCATCTCTCCGCGCGCGATTGCGCGTGCGCTTTTCGCCAACCTGCGCGCCGGGGCGCTGGTGCAGGGCGGCAGCACCATCACCCAGCAGCTTGCCAAGGAGTACTTTCTCAACGGGCAGCGCACCTGGGGGCGCAAGCTCAATGACGCGGTCATCGCGCTCATCCTCGAGGCACGCTACGACAAGGCGGAGATCCTCGAGGCGTACCTGAACGAGGTGTATCTCGGACAGGACGGCGAGCGCGCGATACACGGCTTCGGGCTGGCGGCGCATTTCTATTTCGGGCGCGACCTGGATGCGCTGCGGCTGCCCGAGCTCGCGCTGCTGGTGGCGCTGGTGCGCGGCCCGTCGTACTACAATCCGCGCCGTCATCCGCGCCGCGCCCTGGCACGGCGCAACCTGGTTCTCGAGCAGATGCGTGCGCTCGGCATCATCAGCGCCGCGCGCCTCGAGCGCGCCCGCGCGGCACCCCTTGGCGTGATCGCAGCGACGCGCGCGCGCTTCCGTTACCCGGCTTTCATCGATCTGGTGCGCCGTCAGCTGCGCCGCGACTACCGGGACGAGGATCTGCGCGGGGACGGCCTGCGCATCTTCACGACGCTGGATGTGCACACGCAGCGCATGGCCGAGCGCGCCCTCGAGCGGCGCATCGCGCGACTCGAGCACGCCGGCGGGCGGCGCAGCGGCGCTCTGCAGGGTGCCGTCATCGTCACATCACCGCAAAGCGGCGAGGTGCTCGCGGTGGTCGGTGGGCGCGACGAGCAGCGCGCGGGCTTCAATCGCGCCATCGACGCGGTGCGCCCGGTCGGCTCCCTGATCAAGCCGGCGGTTTATCTGGCCGCGCTCGAGCAGCCGCGCCGCTATACCCTGGCGAGCCCGTTGCTCGACGAGCCGGTCGCCGTGCGCGCCTCCACGGGATCGGTGTGGCGGCCGAAGAATTACGACGACACGGCCCACGGGCGCACCTCGCTCTACGAGGCGCTGGTGAAATCCTACAACCTCGCCACCGTCAGACTCGGCATGGAGGTCGGGCTCGACGAGGTCACGGAGAGTCTGCGCAGGCTCGGCATCGAGCGGCCGTTGCAGCCGTTTCCCTCGTTGCTACTCGGTGCTGCGGAGCTCTCGCCGGTGGAGGTCACGCAGATGTATCAGACGCTGGCGGGCGGCGGTTTTCGCGTGCCGGTGCGCGCCATTCGCGAGGTGACTTCGGCGCGCGGTGAGCCGTTGTCGCGCTACCCGCTGTCGGTGCGGCAGGCCTTCGAGCCGGCACCGGTGTTCGTGCTGGTCGAGGCCATGCGCGGCGTCATGAGCGAAGGCACCGGACGATCGTCGCGGGCGCGTCTCGGCGCCGGCGTCGCCGCCGCCGGCAAGACCGGCACGACCGACGGCCTGCGCGACAGCTGGTTTGCGGGTTTCACCGAAGATCGGCTCGCGGTGGTGTGGCTCGGCCACGACGACAACACACCCGCCGGGCTGAGTGGTGCCGACGGCGCGCTTCAGGTTTGGATCGACATGATGAAATCGCTCAAGCCGCGCTCGCTGGCGGCGCGGGCGCCGAGTGACGTGGAATGGGCGTGGACGGACCTGCGCCAGGGACGCACCACGCGCAGCGAGTGCCCCGGAAGCGTGCGCTTTCCCTACGTGCGTGGCTCGCAGCCGCCGGTCGGCCAGTGCGGCGAGTGGCGAGCCGAGCGGGTCGGGGCGGTCCCCGGCTGACGCCCGCCGATTCGAGTGGCATGGGCGCAAAGGGCAAGGGCAGCAGCCAACGGCGGTCGCGGCTTGCGGCGCTCGCTGGCGTGGTCTCGCTGGTGGCGTGCACGGGCGGCGGCACGCCGGCTCCGACAGCGGCGCGCAGCACGGCGGGATCGGTGCATGCCGGC
Organism: Gammaproteobacteria bacterium; assembly: GCA_011775625.1. Taxonomy (GTDB): domain Bacteria; phylum Pseudomonadota; class Gammaproteobacteria; order HK1; family HK1; genus JAABYT01. Next base: position 43,165 of record JAABYT010000028.1, read on the forward strand.
GGCGCGGCGCCCTCCGGCACCGCCAGGGTGAGCGCCGGCTCGGAGGTCGGCGAGAGCGACTGGACGGCGACGGTTCGCCCGCTCGGCGAGCCGGACGAGAGCACCGCCCGCGCGCTTGCCGGTCAAGGCGGCGCCGCGCCGGCCGCGCAGAGTGTCGCGCAGAGCAGCGCTTCGGGCGGCTCCTCGAGGCGCGTCAATCCGGCGGTCGTGAGTCTTTTGAATGCCGCCAATGCGCACTCCCGGAACGGCGACCACCCACGGGCCGCAGCCAGCCTCGAGCGCGCCATCGCCATCGAGCCGGACAACGCCTGGCTGTGGCATCGCCTGGCCGTTACGCGGCTCGCCGAAGGCCGCCTGGATCAGGCCGCCGGCCTGGCGGCGAAGTCGAACGCCCTGCCGGGCGCGGATCGCGGCCTTCAGGCCGACAACTGGCGGATCATCGCCGAGGTGCGTCGCCGTCAGGGCGACGCGGACGGCGCCGCCGCGGCCAAGGCCGAGGCGCGCCGGCTCGCCCAGTGAACCGTCAGTCGCGGGGCTCCTCGAAGTCCTGGGTCGTGTAGCGCCAGGCGCCGTAGCCTTCGCCGGCGGCAGGCATGCCGGCCTTGCTTTTCAACGCAGCGAGAAAGTCCCGCGGCTCGGAAATCGACGACCACACCGCCGGTAGAAAGGTCGCGCGCTGCTGCCCGAGCGCGATGAGCAGCCCGTGGGTGCCCGGCTCGAGGGCGGCCAGAAGCTGCGATTCGGTCTCGAAGGCCACCGGCTGCAGCGCGGAGAGTATCGAGATGTGAATGTGCAGGGCCGCCACCTCGTGGCGGCCGACGGGGATGAAGCGCGCGTCGGAGAACGCCGCCCCGAACGCGTGCGAGGCCACGTCGCTGACCAGGGGCTGGTGCGCGTGCAGGCTGCCGATGCAGCCGCGCAGCGCGCCGCCGAGGTGGAGGGTGACGAAGGAGCAGGCGATGGCGCGCAGCGCCTCGGGGTAGTGCTCCGGCGCCAGCACCGGTGCCCGGGCATGCGCGGCGCCGTGTGCGATGGCCTCGCGCGCCACCTCGAGCAGCGTCCTCTGGCCGCCCGGGTCTATGCTCATGTCAGGGCGTAGGCGCCGTAGCCGACCACCCGTGAACGATCGCCGGCGGTGTCGCCGGAGTTGCGCAGATCCAGCGTCGTCACGTCGTGGCCGCGCCCATCCGCNNCGCCCATCCGCCACCCGCAGCAGGCCGTTGATGACGCGGCAACCGCACGCCTGCTCAGGCCCGATGTCCTGTGCACAGCGCTCGATGGCGAGCGTCGTCTCGCGATCGACGCGATTGGCCGTCTCGTAGTCGAGGAAGTGGCTCAGATCCGAGCTCGCCACCACCAGCGTGTCATCCCGATCCCAGAATGTCTCGATGACCTGCGCGACATCCGCGGGGCCCGCGTCGCCGACCACCAACGGAATGAGCCGAAAGTCATCGAGGGCGGCGCGCAGGAAAGGAAGATGGACCTCGAGGCTGTGTTCCTGGGCGTGAGCCTCGTCGAGGACGCCCACCTGGGGCAGCGCCAGCAGCCGGCGGCACGCGTCGATGTCCACGTCGACGTCACCGAGCGGCGTCGCGAAGCGCGCGGCGCTGGAAAGCGCCAGACCCCGGAAGGCGACCCGGTGGCTCGGGCCGAGCAGCAGCACCTTGCGCGTGGTGGCGCGCCGGGCGGCGAGCTGGTTGTAGGCGGTGGCCGCGATGGGCCCGGAGTACACGTAGCCGGCATGGGGTGCGATCAGGGCCCGCGGCTCGGTGCGCGCGGCCGGCGCCGCCGCCAGCAGCGACTGCACCATGTGCGCGAGCTCGCCTGATTCACCTGGATAGAAATAGCCGGCGACGGCCGCTGGCCGGACTCTGGGCACGCTTGAATTCCGCTGGGATCGAACCTATCTAATGAATTATAGCCGCTGAACCCCTGGCTCCGATCGTGAAGCAAGCCGCGAATTTCATGACCGATACCGTGCCCACGGACTACTGGCACATCCTCGACGACGGGCGCATCCAGTGCGATCTGTGCCCGCGCGCATGCAAGCTGCGCGAGGGTCAGCGAGGGCTTTGTTTCGTGCGCGCCCGCGAAGGCGATGCGGTGGTGCTGAAGACCTACGGGCGTTCGAGCGGATTCTGCGTCGATCCCATCGAGAAAAAGCCGCTCAACCACTTTCTGCCGGGCACGCCGGTGCTCTCGTTCGGCACCGCCGGCTGCAACCTGGCGTGCAAGTTCTGCCAGAACTGGGATATGAGCAAGTCGCGCCAGATGGATACCCTCGCCGATCGCGCGAGCCCGGCGACCCTGGCGGCAGCGGCACGGCGACTCGGCTGCCGCAGTATTGCGTTCACCTACAACGATCCCGTCATTTTCATGGAATATGCGCTGGACGCCGCCGAGGCCTGCCGCGAGGCGGGCGTGCGTTCGGTGGCCGTGACCGCCGGTTACATCTGCGAGAAGCCACGCGAGGTGTTTTTCCGGCACATGGACGCCGCCAACGTGGATCTGAAGGCCTTCACCGAGGATTTCTACTACAAGCTGACCGGCGCTCATCTCGATCCGGTGCTCGACACGCTGCGCTATCTGAAGCACGAGACCGACGTGTGGCTCGAGATCACGACGCTGCTGATACCGGGGCAAAACGACTCCGAGGCCGAGCTGCACGCGCTCACGCAATGGGTGGCCGGCGAGCTCGGTAACGACGTGCCCCTGCACTTCACGGCCTTTCATCCGGATTGGAAGATGCGCGATATTCCGGCGACACCGCCTGAGACCCTGACGCGGGCGCGCAGCATCGGTCTCGCCAACGGCCTGCGTTACGTCTACACGGGTAACGTTCACGACCGCGCCGGCGGCACCACCTACTGTCATCACTGCGCGGCGCCGCTCATCGTGCGTGACTGGTACGTGCTGCACGCCTGGAACCTGGACGCCGAGGGTCGCTGCACCCAGTGCGGGACGGCGTGCGACGGCGTCTTCGAGGCTGCCCCCGGCGACTGGGGCGCGCGCCGGCTGCCGGTGTCGCTGGCGAGCTGAGGCGTTGCCCCTCCGATGGGGGCGCGCGGGTTGTCAAGCCAACGGCCCGAAGCTAGTATGTGCCGCAACCGGTGCGGGGTGGAGCAGTCTGGCAGCTCGTCGGGCTCATAACCCGAAGGTCGCAGGTTCAAATCCTGCCCCCGCTACCACTGTCACGAAGCCCCGGTTGCGGGGCTTTTTTTGGCCCTGATATTGGCTAGTGTTGGTGAAAACGCTACAATTATCAGTTGTCTACGAGGAGAGAGGATGTGTAAGTGGGCCGCGCGCCCACTTTTGTTTTGTGGGTCAGTCATGCGCGATACGGGCCATCGATTGAACGACCTCATCGGTCCCGCCGTCGAGGGGCTCGGCTACGAGTTCGTCGGCGCCGAGTACATGCCGCGGCGACGGCAGTCGCTGCTGCGCGTGTATATCGACAACGAGACGGGCATATCGCTCGACGACTGCGCGCGGGTCAGCGATCAGCTGAGCGGGATTCTGGACGTGGAGGATCCCATCGCGGGGTCCTACAGCCTGGAGGTCTCGTCCCCGGGGCTCGACCGGCCGCTGTTTTTCGAGCGCCACTTCGATCGCTATCGGGGTGCGCGGGTCCGCGTGAAGATGGCGGTGCCCGTCGCCGGGCGGCGCAATTTCAAGGGCACGCTGGAAGGCTGCCGGGACGGCGCCGTGATTCTGTTGCAGGACGGCGAGGAGTTTGCCTTGCCGCTCGAGGACATCGGCTCTGCCAGGCTGATTCCCGATGTATGAACGTGCTTCGGTGAGAAATGACTAAAGAAATTTTAGCGGTCGTTGACGCAGTGTCGAACGAGAAAGGCGTGGCCAAGGAGATCATCTTCGAGGCTCTGGAGGCCGCGCTCGCCAGCGCCACTCGCAAGCGTCATCCGGAAGAGATCGACGTGCGTGTCGCCATCGACCGGGAGACCGGCGAATACGACACGTTTCGCCGCTGGGAAGTGGTCGACGACGATGCCGTGGTCATGTCGGTCGACGAGCTGCCCGAGCCCGTGGTCAGCAGCGAGGCGGAGTCCGAGAGCGGCGAGGAGGACGAGGAGCCGGAGGGCCCGCGCCTGTTCTCGGCGAAGACGCAGATACTGCTTAGCGAGGCCGTCAAGGCAAACCCGGGTATCACCAGCGGCGAGTTCATCGAGGAGCCGATCGAATCGGTGGATTTCGGGCGCATCGCCGCCCAGACCGCGAAGCAGGTCATCGTGCAGAAGGTGCGCGAGGCCGAGCGCGCGCAGGTTGTCGAGGCCTACCAGGATCGCGAAGGCGAGCTGGTCATGGGTATCGTGAAGCGCGTCGACCGTGGCAACGTCATCATCGATCTCGGCGCCAACGCCGAGGCGCTGATCGGCCGCGACGAGCTGATACCGCGCGAGCTGGTGCGCCCCGGCGATCGCCTGCGCGGCTATCTGCGCGAGGTGCGCTCCGAGACGCGCGGGCCGCAGCTTTTCGTCAGCCGCACCGCTCCGGAGCTCATGATCCAGCTGTTCACCCTCGAGGTTCCGGAGATCGGCGAGGGGCTCATCGAGATCATGGGCTGCGCGCGCGATCCGGGCTCACGGGCCAAGATCGGCGTGCGCTCTCTGGTGCCGCGCATCGACCCGGTCGGCGCCTGCGTCGGCATGCGCGGATCGCGGGTTCAGGCGGTGTCCAACGAGCTCGCCGGCGAGCGGGTGGACATCATCCTGTGGGACGAGGACCCGGCCAAATACGTGATCAATGCCATGTCGCCTGCCGAGGTGGTTTCCATCGTCGTCGACGAGGACTCCCGATCGATGGACGTGGCCGTGCACGAGGAGCAGCTCTCCCAGGCGATCGGGCGTGGCGGGCAGAATGTGCGGCTTGCGAGCCAGCTGACCGGCTGGGAGCTCAACGTGATGACCGAGCTGCAGGCGCAGGAGAAGAGCGAGGCAGAGAGCGACCGCGTATTGAAGCTGTTCATGGAGAAGCTCGCGGTGGACGAGGAAGTGGCGACGATTCTGATGCAGGAGGGGTTTGCCGGCATCGACGAGGTTGCCTATGTGCCCGAGGCGGAGATGCTCGCCATCGAGGAATTCGACGCGGACATGGTCAAAGAGCTGCAGTCGCGTGCACGCGATGCGCTGCTGGCGAGCGAGATTGCGAGCGAGGAGGGCATTTCCGACGCGCCGCCCGCCGAGGATCTGCTGGCGCTCGAAGGCATGGACAGCGACCTTGCCGCGACGCTTGCCCATCGCGGTGTCATCACTCGCGAAGATCTGGCCGAGCAGTCGATCGGCGATGTCCTCGATATCGCCGACATCGGCGAACAACGGGCCGGAGAACTGATCATGAAGGCGCGCGAGATCTGGTTCCAGGACGAGAGCGCGAGCGCGCCTGAAATCAAAGCAACGACCAGCTCGGGTAGCTAGAGGTAAGTCGATGTCGGAAGTCACGGTTAGAGAGCTGGCGGAGGTGGTGGGAATCCCCGTGGATCGCCTGCTCGTGCAACTCGGCAAGTCCGGGTTGCCGCATACCGATGCCGATCAGCGACTCAACGAGCAGGACAAGGCCCAGCTCCTCGGTCACCTGAGGCAGCTGCACGGGTCGGGCGAATCCGACTCGGCGGCGCCGCGCAAGATCACGCTCAAGCGGAAATCCGTCAATGAGCTGAAAGTGTCGTCCCAGGGTCGCAAAAAGACCGTGACAGTGGAGGTGCGCAAGCGCCGCACCTACGTGCGCACTCCCGAGAAGCCCGCGGCCGAGGCCGCGCCGCCGGCCGCGGCGGACGAGTCCGAGCGCATGGAGGCCGCCAAGCGCGCATTGCACGACGAGGCGAAGCGCCGCCACCAGGAGCTCGACGAGCAGCTGCGTGCCGAGGAAGAGGTACGCGAAAGAGAGCAGACCGAGCGACAGCGCCAGGAGCAGGAAAGGCGCAAGACCGCGGCCGAGGAGCGCGCCCGCGCGAAGGAGCTCGAGAGGGATGAGGAGCCGCAAACCGGCGCCCGCCCGGCAGCTCCAGAGCGCCCACGCGCAGCCGGCACCGGGGAGACGAGGCGCGCCGACGTCGAGGCGAAGATCGCCGCCGAGCAGGCCGCGGCCGTCTCGGCGAAGAGGGGCGAGGTGCGCAGGCCCGAGCGCGGGGCGAAAAAGTGGGAGCGTCCCAAGCATGCGCGCGCCGAGCTCCACGTGGCGAGCGAGAAAAGCGGTCGACGTCGCAAGAAGCCCAAGGCGCGCCCCGTCATCAAGGCGTCACCGACTCGGCACGGTTTCGAGCTGCCGACCGCGCCGGTCGTGCGCGAGGTTGCCATTCCCGAAACCATCTCGGTATCGGATCTCGCTCAGCGAATGTCCATCAAGTCCTCGGAGCTCATCAAGGCCATGATGACCCTGGGCTCCATGGTGACCATCAATCAGGTCATCGATCAGGAAACCGCTGCCATCGTCGTCGAAGAGCTCGGCCACAAGCCGGTGATGCTCAGAGAAGAGTCCGTGGAGGACGACCTGCTGCAGGAGCGCGAGGAGGAGAGGGAGCTGCAGTCGCGCTCACCGGTGGTGACGATCATGGGGCACGTGGATCACGGAAAGACGTCACTGCTCGATTACATCCGCCGCACCAAGGTGGCCGATGCCGAGGCGGGCGGTATCACTCAGCACATCGGCGCCTATCACGTCGAGACCGACAAGGGTGCCCTCAGCTTTCTCGACACGCCGGGTCACGCCGCTTTCACCGCCATGCGTGCACGCGGCGCCAAGGTGACCGACATCGTCGTGCTCGTGGTTGCCGCCGATGACGGTGTCATGCCGCAGACGGTGGAAGCGATCCAGCATGCCCGTGCGGCGGAGGTGCCCATCATCGTCGCGGTCAACAAGATCGACAGGCCTGACGCCGATGCGGAGCGCATCAAGCAGGATCTGGCGAATCACGAGGTGATCCCGGAAGCATGGGGCGGCGACACGATCTTCGTGAACGTGTCTGCAAAGACCGGCGAGGGCGTGGACGAGCTGCTGGAGTCCATCCTCCTGCAGTCGGAGGTGCTCGAGCTGCGGGCGCCGCGCACCGGGCCGGCGCGCGGTGTCGTCATCGAGTCGCGTCTGGACAAGGGTCGCGGGCCGGTCGCTTCAGTGCTGGTGCAATCCGGTCTTCTCAAGAAGGGCGACATCATTCTCGCCGGGCAGGAGTTCGGCCGCGTGCGTGGACTGTTCGATCAATCCGGCCAGGAGACCGAGCAGGCCGGACCGTCGATCCCGGTCGAGGTGCTGGGCCTTTCCGGAACGCCCAACGCGGGCGACGATGCCATGGTGGTGCCCGACGAGCGCAAGGCGCGCGAGATCGCTGAATTCCGTCAGGGCAAGGACCGTGAGGTGCGCCTGGCGCGCCAGCAGGCTGCGAAGCTCGACAACGTCTTCGAGCAGATGACCGAGGGCGAGGTCAATGCGCTCAATATCGTCATCAAGGCGGACGTGCAGGGATCGGTCGAGGCGCTTCGTGACGCGCTCTCCGAGCTTTCCATCGACGAGGTGAAAGTCAACGTCGTGACCGCCGCGACGGGCGGCATCAGCGAGACCGATGTCAATCTCGCCATCGCGTCGAAAGCGATCATCATCGGATTCAACGTTCGCGCAGACGCCGCGGCGCGCAAGGTCATCGAGAACGAAGGCGTCGATCTGCACTACTTCAGCGTCATCTACGACGTGATCGATACCGTCAAGCAGGCCATCAGCGGCATGCTCTCGCCGGAAGTGCGCGAGGAAATCATCGGTATCGCCGAGGTGCGCGACGTATTTCGCTCCAAGCGCATGGGGGCGATTGCCGGCTGCATCGTGTCCGAGGGCACCGTTCGGCGCAGCAATCCCATTCGCGTGCTGCGCGACAATGTGGTCATCTACGAGGGTGAGCTGGAATCGCTGCGTCGATTCAAAGACGACGTGAGCGAGGTCAAGGCCGGGACAGAGTGCGGAATCGGCGTAAAGAACTACAACGACGTGAAAGTCGGAGACCAGATCGAGGTCTACGAGCGAACCGTCATCCAGCGCAGCGTCTGAGCGTCGCGCATCCGGCCGAAGGGGCTTGCAGCCGGGCCATGGGCCATTAATGGGCATCAAAGAGTACAGCCGCTCAGAGCGTGTCGCCGATCAGATTCAGCGTGAAGTGGCGGAGATCATCGCGCAGGAGCTCGAAGATCCGCGCGTGCAGCGGGTGACCGTATCCGGTGCCTCGGTCTCGAAAGACCTTTCAAACGCGACCCTCTACGTGACCCTGCCCGCCGACGCTGACGTCGAGCGAGCCCTCGAAGGCCTCAATCGCGCCTGCGGGTTCGTCAGGCGGCGATTGGGCCAGCGGGTGCACATGCGTTACGTCCCGCGGCTTCGTTTCAGCCACGACGTCACCCTGGAGCGGGCGACCCGTGTCGGTGAGCTCATCGATGCGGCCAAGCGCGGCGACCGGGAGACCGGTGACGCCGCCGGCGAGGATTCCTAGCGGTGGGCCGGCGACGCAGGCACGGGCGTGACCTGACGGGTATCGTGCTGCTGGACAAGCCGGTCGGCGTGGGCTCGACGGAGGTGCTCCAGCGGGTCAAGAATCTCTTCCAGGCACGCAAGGCCGGCCATACCGGCAGCCTGGATCGGCTCGCGAGCGGCTTGCTGCCGCTTTGCTTCGGCGAGGCGACGAAGATTTCCGGCTTTCTGCTCGAGGCCGACAAGCGGTATCGCTCGACTTTCCGCCTCGGCGTAGTCACGAGCACCGGGGACGCCGAAGGCGAGGTGCTCGAGGAGCGCCCGCCGCCGCAGCTCGATCGGGAAGCCATCCTGGAGGTGCTCTCCGAGTTTACCGGCGAGATCGATCAGGTGCCGCCCATGCACTCGGCCATCAAGCACCAGGGACAGCGTCTTTACAAGCTCGCCCACCAGGGGCTCACCGTGGAGCGAGAGCCGCGCCGCGTGACCATCCACCGCCTCGAGCTTCTCGGGCACGGCGAAGGATGGCTTCGGGTGGAGGTGGATTGCTCCAAGGGCACCTACATCCGGACTCTCGCCGAGGATGTCGGCAAGCGCATCGGCTGCGGCGCGAGCGTCGAGACGCTGCATCGTCTCGGCGCCGGGCCTTTCGACGCCGAAGACATGGTGCCGCTCAGCGAGCTCGAGGCGCGCGCCGAGAAAGGGCTCGCATGCCTCGACGAGGTCCTGCTGCCGATCGAGTCGGCGGTGGCGCACTGGCCCGGGGTCAGCCTGCCCGAAGGGGTCGCGTATTACCTGCGCCGCGGCCAGCCGGTGCTCGTGCCTCACGCCCCCACGCAAGGCTGGGTGCGGATATTCACCGGCGGGGATCGCTTCGTCGGTGTCGGCGAGGTCCTCGACGACGGCCGCGTGGCGCCACGGCGGCTCATGAGCGCGGGCTGAAAGCGATTCGGAATCATGTATTTATGGCCGGGTGCGATGGCCGCCCCGGCCTTGTTCGGGCACCAGCGTGAGAGTAGAATACGCGGGCTAAAATTGGAGCAAAGGAAAGATTGAGCGATGTCGATTAGCGTCACGCAGAAGCAGGAAGTCGTCAGCGAGTACCAGCGCACCGCCGGCGACACCGGATCCCCGGAGGTTCAAGTGGCGCTGCTGTCGGCACGCATCCAGAATCTGACCGATCACTTCAAATCGCACATTCACGATCACCATTCCCGCCGGGGCTTGCTCAAGATGGTCAGCCAGCGACGCAAGCTCCTCGATTACCTGAAAAAGAAAGACGTCGATCGCTATCGCGATCTCATCACGCGTCTGGGTCTCCGCCGGTGATGTCATCACCGATGGTGACATCCGGCAAGCCAACATTCCGTCAATGATTCCGTCGCCGGCCAGGGGTCGAGCGATTCAGGACGCATCGAGCGTACATTCCAAAGGCAAGATATGAGTTCCATCAAGAAGTCCGTGCGTTACGGCGCCCACGAGCTGGTTCTCGAGACCGGCGAGATTGCCCGACAGGCATCCGGTGCCGTGCTCGCCAGTCTCGGTGACACGGTCGTGCTGGTCACGGCCGTCGGTGACATCAACTCCGATCCCAATCGCGGTTTTTTCCCGCTCACCGTCGACTATCAGGAGAAGACCTACGCCGCCGGCAAGATTCCCGGCGGTTTTTTCAAGCGCGAGGGGCGCCCGAGCGAGAAAGAGACGCTTACCTGCCGGCTCATCGACCGGCCGCTGAGGCCCTCCTTTCCCAAGGGCTTCCGGCACGAGGTGCAGGTTATCGCCAACGTGCTGTCATTGGATCCCGAGGTCGACCCGGACGTCCCGGCCATGATCGGCGCCTCGGCGGCGGTGTCGCTCTCGGGCATGCCTTTCAACGGGCCCATCGGTGCGGCGCGGGTCGGCTACATCGACGGCGAGTTCGTCTTGAATCCCACCTTCACGCAGCTCGAGGAGTCGGCGCTCAATCTGGTTGTCGCCGGCACCGAGAACGCGGTGCTGATGGTCGAGTCGGAAGCCAATGGACTCAGCGAGGGCGTCATGCTCGACTCCGTGCTTTACGGCCACGAGCAGATGCAGGCCGTCATCGGTCTCATTCGCGAGCTCAAGGCGCAAGCGGGGCATCCCGAATGGGGCTGGTCGCCGGAGCCGGACGACGCGGCGCTGGCCGATCGCGTTGCCGAGGTAGCCACCCACCCGATCAGCGAAGCGTACCGTGTGCCGGAGAAGCTCAAGCGGCAGAAACAGATCTTCGATGTGCGCAGCAAGGTCATCGAGGACCTCGCCGGTGGCGAGGACAGCCAGTGGCAGGAGAGCGAGGTCGTCGCGGCCTTCGCGGGTCTGGAGAAGAAGATCGTGCGCGGCTGGATACTCGCCGGCGAGCGACGCATCGACGGCCGCGATACGGCCTCGGTGCGTGACATCACCACCCGCGTCGGCGTGCTGCCACGCACCCACGGCTCGGCGCTGTTCACGCGCGGCGAGACCCAGGCGATGGTGATCACGACGCTCGGCACCGGCCGCGACGCTCAGATCATCGATGCCATCGAGGGCGAGCGGCGCGAGCCCTTCATGATGCATTACAACTTCCCGCCTTTCTGCGTCGGCGAGACCGGCCGAGTCGGATCGCCGAAGCGGCGCGAGATCGGCCATGGCCGTCTCGCCAAGCGCGGTATCGTGGCGGTCATGCCGGACCTGGCCGAGGAGTTTCCCTACGTCGTGCGGGTGGTCTCGGAAATTACCGAGTCCAACGGGTCGAGCTCCATGGCGAGCGTTTGCGGCACGAGCATGTCGCTGATGGACGCGGGCGTGCCCATCAAGGCGCCGGTCGCCGGTATCGCCATGGGCCTCATCAAGGAGGGTGACAAGTTCGTGGTGCTCTCGGACATCATGGGCGACGAGGACCATCTCGGAGACATGGACTTCAAGGTTGCCGGCACCCGCGACGGCGTCACGGCGCTGCAGATGGATATCAAGATCGACGGCATTACCCGCGAGATCATGCAGAAGGCGCTCGATCAGGCCCGCGAGGGACGGCTTCACATCCTCGAGGAGATGGCCAAGACCATCAGTGAGCCCCGATCCGAGATGTCGGACTACGCGCCCCGCATCATCAGCATCAAGATCCACCCGGACAAGATTCGCGACGTCATCGGCAAGGGCGGTGCCACGATTCGCTCGATCACCGAAGAGACCGGCACCACCATCGATATCACCGACGACGGCACCGTGAAAATCGCCTCGGTGGACAACGCGGCGAGTCAGGAAGCCAGGCGCCGCATCGAGCAGATCACTGCTGACGTCGAGGTGGGCATGGTCTACGAGGGCCGTGTCGCCAAGCTCATGGACTTCGGGGCTTTCGTGAACATCCTCCCGGGCAAGGACGGTCTGGTGCACATTTCCCAGATATGCGAGGAGCGGGTCGAGAAGGTCAGCGACAAGCTGAGCGAAGGCGACCGCGTGCGGGTCAAGGTCCTCGAGGTGGATCGTCAGGGACGTATCCGCCTCAGCATGAAGGCGGTCGGCGCCAACTAGCGCCGACTCCGCGCAAGAACCGGGGCGCCGGCAAATTCTCCGGCGGCTCCGTCCCCCATGGCTTCCTGCTAGACTGGCACGCGTGCCGATGCCCCGGAGGTGCTCGATCATGGACCACCTGCGGTCCGTCGCGGGTTTGATGCTGGTCTTGCTCGCAACGTCGTGCAGCGACGACCGACCGACGCTCTATCAGTCGGCAAGCGAGGGAAAGCTTGCGCAAGTGCAGCAATTGCTCGCCGAGGGCGCCGACATCGATGAGCGGCCGCCGGGCGGATTCACGCCGCTGCATGCGTCCATCATTCACCACCACGCGAAGGTGACGCGCTATCTCATCGATCGAGGCGCCGACGTGAATGTCGCAGCCGTTTACGGAGTGACGTCGCTGCACCTGGCCGTGGACGCGGACACGGTGCGGCGGCTTCTCGAGAAAGGTGCGCGTGTGGACGCCTGGTCGGAGACCCGCGGCACACCGCTGCACGCCGCGGTCGACGGTAACTCGACCGAAGCCGTGCGATTGCTGCTCGAGTCGGGCGCCAGGCCGGATTCGGGCGACGTCAACGGCAGCACGCCGCTGCACCATGC
>JAABYT010000028.1:55761-57653 GCA_011775625.1 Gammaproteobacteria bacterium
GTGGTCGCGTTTCTCATCGACTCGGGGGCCGATCGGGCCGTGAAGAGCGCGACCGGTCTCACGCCGTACGAACTCGCGCGCACCAAGGGCCGCGCTGGGGTAGCGCGCATGCTGGCGATCGAAGCGCAAGGTGCGTCATGAGCGGTAGCCGCTTCAGCTTGTACGAGAACCCGCAGGTCTCCACGGCCGAGTCCCCGCCGCAGGCATGCGCGGACGTGCTGAGACCGCAGGACTGCGCCCGCGCCTCGGCGGAGATCCGCAGCTGGCCGGGTTATCGGGCGACACCGCTTCGCTCGCTCCCGGGCCTGGCCGGGGCGCTCGGCATCGGCGAGCTGCTCTACAAGGACGAGTCCGATCGCTTCGGGCTCGGCAGCTTCAAGGCGCTCGGCGGTGCCTACGCCGTGTATCGCCACCTGGTTCGGGCGCTCGCGGCGGCAGACGTGCCGCAGCCGATCAGCGTCTCCGATCTCATGGCGGCCAGACATGCGGACAAGGTCTCCAGGCTGACGGTGGCCTGCGCGACCGACGGCAATCACGGCCGCTCGGTGGCCTGGGGTGCGAAGCTGTTCGGCTGCGGCTGCGTCATTTTCCTGCACCCCCACGTGAGCGATGCCAGGGAAGCCGCCATCGCATCGTACGGCGCGCAGGTGGTGCGCACCGAGGGCAACTACGACGACTCCGTCGCGCGCGCGGCGGAGGAGGCGCGCAAGAACGGCTGGCAGGTGATATCGGATACGTCCTACCCGGGCTACACGCAGATTCCCGGCGAGGTAATGTGCGGCTACACGGTGATGATCGACGAGATCATCGACGACAGGGCGGGCGCGCCGCCGCCGACCCACGTGTTCGTGCAGAGCGGCTGCGGGGGGCTTGCGGCTGCGGTGTATGCGCCGCTGTGGCGGCACTACGGTGTATCGCGTCCGCAGCTCGTCATCGTCGAGCCGCACAATGCCGCCTGCCTGTACGCGAGCGGTGTGGCCGGGAGCTATGTGGAGGTCGGCGGCGATCTGGATACGGTGATGGCGGGCCTCTCATGTGGCGAGCCGTCCCTGCTCGCATGGCCGCTGGTGGTGGCGGGCACGCATTATTTCATGCGCATCGATGACGACACGGCGCTCGCCACCATGCGACGACTGGCCGCGGGGGAGCGCGGCGACACGCCCGTGGTCGGCGGCGAGTCCGGTGTCGCCGGCCTCGCCGGACTGCTGGCGCTCGTCGAGGACGGCGACGCCGCGCGTCGACTGGGGCTCGACGAGCGGGCGCGCGTGCTGGTATTCGGCACCGAGGGCGACACCGATGCGCAGCTCTACACGCGCATCGTCGGGGAGAGCGGCGACGCGGTGCGCGCGCGCCAGTGATGGCGGGCGACGGAGCGGTTTGTCCATGAGCGATAGCGAGCGGCGGGATGCCGAGGAACGCAAGGCGAAGGCGTTTCTCGAAGACGCCTACTCCCTCGAGACCGAGGCGGACATGCTGGCTTTCTACGATCGCTGGGCCGACGAGTACGACGCCCAGCTCGAGCGCGGCTTGCGCTACCTCGCACCGCAGGCGCTGGCCGAGGCGCTCGCGCGACACCAGCCGCGCCGCGACGCGCCGATCCTCGACGTTGGCTGTGGCACCGGGCTCACCGCCGGCTGCCTGAGAGCCCTCGGCTACACCGTCATCGACGGCATCGACCTGTCCCGCGCCATGCTGCGCAAGGCCGAGGAGAAGGGTGTCTACCGCCGGCTCATCGAGGCCGATCTGAACGCCAGGCTGCCCATCGACGATGGCAGCTACGCGGCCGCCGTGTCGACGGGCACCTTTACCCTCGGCCATGTGGGCGCGCAGCCCATCGACGAGGTGCTGCGGGTGCTCGCGCCCGGCGCCGTTTTCGCCTGCACCGTGCACGC
>JAABYT010000028.1:57703-68967 GCA_011775625.1 Gammaproteobacteria bacterium
CTGCTTCTTCGAGGGCAGCGAGCCGGCCGCCCGCTACTGCGTATTCGAGCGCCGTGGAACCTGAGGCGGTTTCGAGGAAAATTCCGACGGACCCGTGAAACAGGCCCCCGGCGAACAAAAGTTAAANNCATCAGTGCACGCGGACCTCCAGATAGCGTCCCGCGCGGGTGCGAAAGCGCCAGCGATCGTTACCGGTCGGCTCGAGCGACGTCTCGATGGCGGAGGGCAGCGCCACGTGCGCCATCTCGCGGATACCGTCCGGCGTCCACTCGAGCAGCCGCAGCGCGCGGTGGGATTGATCCGGCAGCAGAAAGCGGTCGCGATCGGTGTAGGGCACGACGCGGCCGAGGCCGAGCTCGCGACTGCCGATGGCGTGCGTGCTGACACCGCCGATCTCGGCAAAACGCGTCAGGGTCGGTGCGGTGTATCGGTACAGGCGCAGTCGGCCGCCGATGTGCGGGGTGGCCACCAGCGCGATGTCGAGACGGCCATCGCCGTCGAAGTCACCGACGCCGAGGGGATTCAGCCAGCGATAGGACTGGCCGAGAAACGGCGTCATGGCTTTGCGCGCGATGCCATCGCCCGCCACGGCGTAGACCGCCAGCGAGGCGCCGCGTGCCGCATCGGTCTCCACGACCAGGATCTCGTCCTCGCCGTCCCCATCGAGATCGGCCAGTCGCGGCGCCAGATCCTCGAAAACCCGCGTCGCCGGCAGCGTGTGCACGAGCATCCCGCCGCCGCGGGTCTCGACGGCGAGCTGCGAGGCCTCGATGCCGTCGCCGAGAACGGCGTGGTCGTATCGGGACGTGGGACCGGCAAGCCATGCGGCGGCGATGTTCGCGCTGCCGCGCGCGACATGGCTTCCGGGCAGCTGGTCCGGTCGGCGCTCGACGGTGGCCGCCGGCTCCGGCGGCTCGGCCTCGTGGAGCTCGAGCACGGCGCTGGCCGCGGCCGCGCTCGACACGGCCGCCAGCGCGACGCACATGGCGATGGGCGCGATCACGGTGAAAATCGCTCGAAGGCTTCGGCGAAGTCCGGGTGCCAGCGCGACAGCGCCGGACGGTTGTCGATAATGTCTCCGGCAGCCCAGAGAATGCGCTGGCGGTCCATCTCCGGGGTTGTCTCGTCGTCGGGGCACAGAATGTAGAAGTCGCCGCGCTCGAGGGCGGTCATCATGACGTCGATGACCTGGTCGGGCAGCCACGCGCCCGGTGCGTGCGCACGCTTGCCGGTGGTGGTCCAGCCGGGGATGAGCAGATGGGCCGATATCCGGCAGTCGTCGCGATTGCGAAGCTCGTGCTGCAGACACTCGCTGTAGGCTTTGACCGCCGCTTTGCAGACGTTGTAGGCGGGTTTTCCCGGCGGATTGGTGATGCCCTGCTTGGAGCCCGTGTTGACGATCATCGACGCCGCCGTCTGTTTCAGCATCGCCGGCAGGAAGCACTGAACACCGTTGATGACCCCCCACAGGTTGACGTCGATGGCCCGCCGCCATTGGTCGTACTGATCCCAGCAGTGCCCCGTGGTGCGGGTCACGGCGTTGTTCATGAGCAGCCCCACCTCGCCGAAGGCTTCGAAGACGGTGTCCCGCAAAGCTTCCATGTTGGCCATGCTGGCGACGTCGGCACGCACCGTTATCACGTCGCTGCGCTCGGCGAGCGCGGCCACCTGCTCGCGCGCGGACTCGAGCTCCGCGGCGTCGATATCGACCATGCACACCTTCATGCCGCGCTCGGCGAAGCGCCGGCAGGCGGCGAGACCGATGCCGCTCGCGGCGCCCGTGACGACGGCGCTGCGGCCGGGCTCGAGTGCAGATTGAGTCATGCGAAGAACCTCCTCGGTTGTCGATCAATCCAGGTGCGTGGCGAGGAACGCCGGAATGCGCTCCTCGAGCCAGTAGCGCGGACGCCACGGCAGGCTTCCGTGAACGAAGCCCACATGGCCGCCATGGGCACTCAGCTCGAGCCGCGCGCTCGGGGAGAGCTCTTCGCGGCGCGGCACCGCGTCCGGGGTCATGAACGGATCGTCCTCGGCGTGCAGCATCAGCGTCGGCACCCGAATGCGCTGCAGATACTGGCGGCTGCTCGCCCGCGCGTAGTAGTCGTGCACGTCCCTGAAGCCGTGCAGCGGCGCGGTGACGGCGTCGTCGAATTCCCAGAAATCGCGGCTGCGCTGCGCGCGGGCGAGATCGATGGGGCTCGCCGTGTGCGCGAACTTGCGCCCCAGCTTGCGGCGCAGCTCGCCAATCAGCCGGCGCTGGTAGATGCGCGACAGACCGCTGGTGAGACGATCGGCGGCGCGCGAAAGGGTGTAGGGAACCGAGACGGCCGCGGCGGCCGCGATCGGTGCTCCGGCGCCGCGCTCGCCGAGCCACTTCAGCAGAACGTTGCCGCCGAGGGAGTAGCCGACGGCGGCCATGACGGGGATGTCGCCCCTGGCGCGGAGCGTTTCGACGACCTCGGTCAGATCGCCGGTATCGCCGGAGTGATAGGTGCGCGGCAGGCGATTGGGCTCGCCGCTGCAGCCGCGAAAGTGCATCAGCACGCCGCGCCAGCGCCGCGCGTGGATCGCGCGCAGAATGCCGCGTGCGTACGGCGAGTCGCTGGATCCCTCCAGGCCGTGCAGCACCAGCACCAGGGGCCCCTCGCTTCGCGGCGTCCAGTCGAGGTCGACGAAGTCGCCGTCTTCGAGCTCGATGCGCTCTCTGGTGAGCTCCAGTGCCGGCGCGCGCCGGAAAAGCGGCGCGTAGAGCGTCTGCAGGTGCCCGGATCTCAGCCACCAGGGCGCTCGAAAGTCGCTGCGCGTCGTCGGGGCGGCGCCGGCGCTCACGGCTCAGCCGGACTCGTCGTGCAAAGAGTAGGGCAGGGTTTCGAGGGTCAGCCGGGAGCCGTCGCGAAGCACGAGGCCCGTGTCGGGCAGATCCTCGGCGATCTCGATGGGCAGCACCGCGAGCACCTGGAAGCCGCCGCCGGGCGCGGCGCGGGCGTTGACGATCTGGGCCTTCGGCGAGGCCGCTTCCCCGGCAGCTTCCAGCGTCTCGCCGGGAGCGACGGCTGCGCTGCCATTCCAGCGCGCCCGGTACATGCGGCGCTTGATGCGCCCCAGGTGCTGGGTGCGGGCAACGATCTCCTGGCCTACGTAGCATCCCTTGGTGAAGCTCACGCCGCCGATGCGATCCAGGTTGATCATCTGCGGCACGAAGGCGTCGCTCGTCTCGGGCCCGATGCTGGGAATACCCGCCTCGATGTCGAGCAGCTCCCAGGCATCGGCGCCGGCGGGTGCTGCCTCGCTGCGGCAGTCGTTCCAGAGGGCATTCAGCGCCGGCGCGTCGCCGAGGATCTCGTAACGCGGGCGTCGCCCGGGTGCGCGGATCACCGTGAGTCCCTCGAGCGAGTGAATGTGGTCGGGTGTCTTCGGCAGGCGGCCGATGCGATGGCGCAGACGGGCCTCGCACCTGTCGCCCACCACGCCCATGCGCATCCACGCGTCGCTGGCGTTCTCGAGAGTGACCCGCGTGCGCAGCACGTACATGCGCAGGCGCGCAAGGGTCGGCTCGATCAGCGACCCCGGAAGCTGAAGCAACAGGCGGTCCGCGTGCCGGAAGACGAGAAAGCACGTCAATACGCGCCCCTTCGGCGAGCACCAGGCGCTGCGCTGGGCGCGATCGGCGCCGACCTCGCCGACGTCGTTGGTGAGCTGTCCCTGGAGGAAGTCCAGCGCGTCTTCGCCGTCGACGGCAATGAGCGCCAGATGGCGCAGATCGAACACCGCGTCGCCCTCGAGGGCGGCCGTGGCCTCGGCGCCGGCGTCGCCGAAGTGTGCGATGCGCGACCCGTCGCCCACCACGTTGGCGGCGTTCAGGTCGGCCGAGCGGATATCACTCATGGCGTTGCACTAGGGCTCGATTTGTCCGCGCACGATGTTCACGATGGCGCGCATGTCCGCATCATCCGGCTCACCGGCGCGCGAGAGCCAGGCGAGAATATCCTGATCGGGCTCGAGAAGCAGGCGCTCGAGCCGGTCCAGATCATCCTCGCCGAGCGAGCGCAGGCCCGAGGCGAGGAATTTCTGCAGCAGCAGGTCGAGCTCGCGCATGCCCCGCCGGCATCGCCAGGCAATGCGTGCGTGGCGCACATCGGATGGCGTCGTAGTCACATTTTTCGCTAAAGGGATCGCGTCACCAGCAGCTTCTTTATCTGCGCGATGGCTTTCGCCGGATTGAGGTTCTTGGGGCACGTCTTGGTGCAGTTCATGATCGTGTGGCAGCGGTAGAGCCGGAACGGATCCTCGAGCGCGTCGAGGCGCTCGCCGGTGTACTCGTCACGGGAATCGGCGATCCATCGATACGCCTGCAGAAGCACGGCCGGGCCCAGATAGCGCTCCGAGTTCCACCAGTAGCTGGGGCAGCTGGTGGAGCAGCAGGCACACAGAATGCACTCGTAAAGGCCATCGAGCCTGGCGCGATCCTCCTTCGACTGCAGCCGCTCCCGGTCGCCGCTGTGCGGAGTCTGGGTGCGCATCCATGGCTCGATGGAGGCGTACTGGGCATAGAACTGGGTCAGATCCGGCACCAGATCCTTGATCACCGGCATGTGCGGCAACGGATAGATGGTGACCTCACCCTTGGTCTCGCCGATCCCCTTGATGCAGGCCAGGGTGTTCGTGCCGTTGATGTTCATGGCGCACGACCCGCAGATCCCCTCTCGACAGGAGCGGCGGAAGGTCACGGTCGAGTCGATCTCGTTCTTAATCTTGATGAGCCCGTCGAGCACCATCGGCCCGCAGGTGTCCAGGTCCACCTCGTAGGTGTCCATGCGCGGGTTCTCGTCGTTGTCCGGGTCCCAGCGATAGACCTTGAAGCGCCGGGTGCGTTTCGCGCCGTCGGGCGCCGGGAAGGATTTGCCCTTCTTGACGATCGAGTTCGCGGGCAGGGTGAATTCAGCCATTCACGCGTCTCCGATCAGTAGACCCGGGCCTTCGGCGGGATGACCTTGGCTTCGTTGGTGAGCGTGTACATGTGCACCGGTCTGTAGTCGATGCGCGGCTTGCCGTGGTCGTGCATCCATATCAGGGTGTGCTTCAGCCAGTTATCGTCGTCGCGGTCCGGATAATCCTCGCGCGCGTGGGCGCCGCGGCTCTCGGTGCGGTTGCGCGCGGAGAACATGGTCGCCAGGGCCTGGCGCAGCAGGTTTTCGAGCTCGAGGGTCTCGAGCAGGTCGGTGTTCCAGATGAGGCTCCGGTCGTTGACGCGGACGTCGGCGAACGAGTCCCACACCTTGTTTATGAGCTCGACGCCTTCGTCGAGCGTGTCGCCCGTGCGGAACACCGCCGCATGGCTCTGCATGACCCGCTGCATGTGCAGGCGAATATCGGCCGTCGACAGCGAGCCCTGGGCGTTGCGCAGCCGATCGAAGCGCGCGAGGGCCTGGTCCTCGCTGCGCGAGGGCACCGGGGCATGCCGGTCTCCGGGCGCGATGATCTCGGTGCAGCGCTTGGCCGCGGCGCGCCCGAAGACGACGATATCGAGCAGCGAGTTGGAGCCGAGCCGGTTCGCGCCGTGCACCGATACGCAGGCGCATTCGCCGATGGCCATCAGGCCGGGGACCACGTAGTCGGGATTGCCGTCCTTGAGCGTCACGACCTCCCCGAAGTGGTTGGTGGGGATGCCGCCCATGTTGTAGTGCACGGTGGGCAGGACCGGAATGGGCTCCTTGGTCACGTCCACGCCGGCAAAAATTCTGGCGGTCTCCGAGATCCCGGGCAGGCGCTCGTGCAGGACATCGGGCCCCAGATGCTCCAGGTGCAGGAAAATATGGTCCTTGTCGGGGCCGACGCCGCGACCTTCGCGGATCTCGATGGTCATGGCGCGGCTGACGACGTCGCGGCTGGCGAGATCCTTGGCGTTCGGCGCATAGCGCTCCATGAATCGCTCGCCGTCCGAGTTCGTGAGATAGCCGCCTTCGCCGCGCGAGCCCTCGGTGATGAGACACCCGGAGCCGTAGATTCCGGTGGGATGAAACTGGACGAACTCCATGTCCTGCAGCGGCAGGCCGGCGCCGAGCACCATGGCGTTGCCGTCGCCGGTGCAGGTGTGCGCGGAGGTGCAGGAAAAATACGTGCGTCCGTATCCGCCCGTGGCCAGCACGGTCATGTGAGCGCGGAAGCGGTGGATGGTGCCGTCCGCGAGATTCCAGGCGATGACGCCGCGGCAGGCGCCTTCCTCGTCCATGATCAGATCGAGCGCGAAGTACTCGATGAAGAACTCGGCCTGGTGCTTGAGGCTCTGCTGGTAGAGCGTGTGCAGGATGGCGTGCCCGGTGCGATCGGCGGCAGCACAGGTGCGCTCTGCGCGTCCCTCGCCGAAATGGGTCGTCATGCCTCCGAACGGACGCTGGTAGATTTTTCCGTCCTCGGTGCGTGAGAACGGCACGCCGAAGTGCTCGAGCTCGATGACCGCGGGCACCGCCTCGCGGCACATGTACTCGATGGCGTCCTGATCGCCGAGCCAGTCGGAGCCCTTGACGGTGTCGTACATGTGCCAGCGCCAGTCGTCCTCACCCATATTGCCGAGGGCCGCGCTCATGCCGCCCTGCGCGGCAACCGTGTGGCTGCGGGTGGGGAACACCTTGCTGATGCAGGCCGTAGAGAGTCCCTCCTGGGCGAGTCCGAAGGTGGCGCGCAATCCAGCGCCACCCGCGCCGACGACGATGACGTCATAGGTGTGTTCGACGATGTCGTAGGCCGAGAGCATGAACGTTCCTCAGTTACCGAAGGCGATCCGCAGGACGGCGAACAGGCAGACAGCCGCGAGCAGAAGCGCCACGAGTTTCATCAGCACGATGCCCGTGAGCTTCAGCCACTGCGCGTGCACGTAGTCCTCGAGCACCACCTGAAGGCCGAGCTGGCCGTGATAGAAGACCGCGACGATGAGCGCGCTCATCAGCACCGCGGCCACCGGCGAGCTCAGCCATGCGATCACCGTGCCGTGATCGGCGCTCGCCAGCACGATCAACGACGCCACGAGCCACAGGCTGAGGGGCACCAGCGCCACCGCCGTGAGTCGCTGAAGCCACCAGTGATGCGTGCCCGACTTCGCAGAGCCGAGACCGCGGGCTCTCGCGAGCGGCGTTCGGAAAATCACGAGCCGCCCCCCATGTAGTAGGCGAGGGCCCAGGCGAGAACGGTCATGGAGACGGAGGCCGCGATGACCGCGTGCCCGGATGCATAGGCGGTCTTGAGCTCGAAGCCGAGGCCCACATCCCAGAACAGGTGCCGAATGCCGTTGCACAGGTGATAGAACAGCGCGAAGCTGAAGCCGATCAATACGATGCGGCCCGGCCACGATCCCAGCAGCGCCTGCGCCGAGGCGTACGCTTCGGCACCGGATGCGGCCGCGACGAGCCAGTAGACCAGCACCAGGGTGCCGACGAGGAGGGCGAGACCGCTCGCCCGGTGGGTAATCGACAGCACCGATGTGAGTTGGGGCCGGTAGATCTGCAGGTGAGGGGAGAGTGGACGCTCGCGCTTTTCCATAGGCAAGAAGCCCTGCTGTAACCCTCGTGGTCTCGCCGATTCCGGTGGTGGTCGTCGCCATCGGCGGTGCGCGCCGCTTCCCCCGGATCGGCACCGCGCGCTTACGTTACTTGGTTTACCCGCAAAATCGCAAGACAGCGCCGGGCGCGCGCCGGTCAGAAATCCGAGCAGCGTCCGTTGCGCTCCCAATCGCCGTAGCGCGTGGGCTCCGGGCCCTCGGGCCCGCCGATCTCCTTGGGCGGCGCGCGACGGCCGGCTTTCGGCCGCGGCTCGGCCTCACCCGCTGCCGGCGCCGGCCGGCTGCCTGCGTCATCGGGCTTCTGCACGCGGCGGTTGGAGTCCGACATGATGCGAGCTCTCCTTTTTAAAGGGACCCGTCCGGCACGGGCTTGTGCACTGCACAAATTACAGTATGGAGCCCAATGCCGATTCACGCAAGGGCGCGCGGCGACGGCGTGCCGCGGCCGCGGCCGCTGTCCGGGGGCGGGCGGCGGCGCTAGCCTGGCGAAACCTTCCTCGTCCGTTGGAGGCCCGGTGCGCGACGTCCCCGGCCCCGCGCTGTTCATGCCCCTGCGGCCATCACGCCGGCTCGCGTGGACCTTCGGCGGGCTGCATCTCGGCGCCGTGGCGTGCGCGCTCGGCAACGATCTTGCCATCGAAGTGCGCCTGCTGGTGCTCGTGTGCGTGATGCTGTCCGCCTGGTGCTGCCTGGCGGTGCACGCGACCGCCGGTTCGGCCCGTTCGATCGTGGTGCTCGCGTGGGATAGGCAGGGCCAATGGCGGCTCGTGCAGCGCGACGGCCGGGTGCTCGACGCCTGGCTCGAGCACGGCGCCTACTCGCATCCCATGCTGGTGGCGCTGGCGCTGCGCACGAAGGATCACGGACGGCGGCGCGTGCTCGTTGTCGCCGACAGAGTCGATGCCGATCACATGCGGCGCCTGCGCGTGAGACTGCGCACGACATCGGCGCAGCGCCTTTGATGGGGCCATTGCACCGCGCTGTGTCAACTCCGTCACCGTTCCGTGCAATGTCCGGTGCCTGCGCGCGGCGCGCGTCGATTTCGATCTCAAGGCGGGCGATGCGCGTTCCGATAGATCGGGTAGCGCAATCGTTTCACCTTGTGCGGCACGCGTGTATCGAGGATGCCTTCTTGAGCGAACAACGGGTCGCGACGCTCGATGACAGCCAGATGGTGCTGTGGAGCGCGGAAATTCTCCAGAAAACGGAATTCGAGGTATTCGAGCAGGCGTACCACGCGTGGTACCAGGAGACACCCGAGACGGTTCGCCTCGAGCGCATCTTCGCCGCGTACATGTTCGAGGGCGTGGTGCCGTTCTGGGTACGACAGTTCACGCGCACGACCGTCGAATGCGCTGAGATCGACTTCGCTCGCGAGCACGGGGAGGCGCACCGGTATCTGATCGACGGCCTTCGTGCGGCCTCGGGGACGCTGAGGTGCACCGCCCGTCTCGCGCTCACCCTGTTTCTTCCCTGCCTGGTCTTCCCCTGGAGCGACGCCGAGATCGGCGCGCTGCCCGCCTGATCCAGCATCCACCGCCGGTTCGCGCCGGCGCGCCCGGCGCTGAACGCGCGCGCCCGGATTGGCTACACTGGCGGCCGCTTCGCAGCCGTGAGCGGTCGATCGAATGTACACAGTCGCCGAAGCCCTCGCGCAAGACGGGCCTCTCAAGGACGCCGTCGAGGGTTTTCATGCCCGGCCTCAGCAGCAGGCGCTGGCCGCTGAAATCGAACGTACCCTGGACGAGGGCGGGGTCCTGATCTGCGAGGCGGGCACGGGAACCGGAAAGACCTTCGCCTATCTCGTCGCGGCCGTGCTGTCGGGCCGACGCGTGATCGTGTCGACCGGCACGAAGAACCTCCAGGAGCAGCTCTTTCACCGGGATCTTCCCCGCGTGCGCGATGCGTTGGCGGTGCCGCTGGACAGCGCGCTGCTCAAAGGACGCGCCAACTACCTCTGCCTGCAGCGTCTCGACGTGCACGCGGCCGCGGCCGGGCATCTCGATCCGGCGGTATCCGCGGATCTGGCGCGCATCCGCGCGTGGGCGGGGCATACCAAAGAGGGCGACATCGCCGAGCTCGCCGAGGTGCCGGAAGGCGCTGCGGCCTGGCGGCTGGCGACATCGACGACCGACAACTGCCTGGGCGGCGAGTGCCCCCGCTTCGACGACTGCCACGTGCTCAAGGCGCGCCGCGCTGCCCAGAATGCCGAGCTGGTGGTGGTCAATCATCATCTGCTGTTCGCCGATCTCGCCATCCGCGAGGCCGGTTTCGGCGAGCTGCTGCCGGGCGCCGATGCCATCATCGTCGACGAAGCCCATCAGCTGCCCGAGCTGGCAACGCGCTTCTTCGGCGTCTCGCTCGGCAGCGGGCAGCTCGGCGAGCTCGCCCGGGACGCGCGCAGCGCCTACGAGGCCGAAGCCGGCGACGTGCCGGATTTTCCGCCGCTCACGGGCGCGCTGGAGGCGAGCGTGCGCGTGCTGACCGATGCTCTGGCGGGTGGCGCAGCACGCCTCTCATGGGATCAGGCGCGTCAACGGCAAGCGGTCGTCGACGCGGTCGCGGGCCTCGAGCGTGCCCTGGCGGCGCTCGGCGACGCGCTCGAGCTCGCCGTGAAGCTCGACGAGCTGAGCGGCGCATCGAGCGAGGAGAGCGTTCGCTGGCTCGAGATCGGCGCCCACGGGCTGCGCTGGCACGCGAGTCCCCTGGACGTCGCGGCGCCGTTCTCCCAGTGGACCCGCGAGCAGGGTGGCGCCTGGATCCTGACCTCGGCGACGCTCGCGGTGGGAGGCCATATCGCCCCGTTTGCCGAGCGCCTCGGGCTCGACGATGCGCGCATGCGCGTATGGGAAAGTCCATTCGACTTCGAACGCCAGGCGCTCATGTATCTTCCCCCGGGACTGCCGCAGCCGCGCGACGAGGGCTACGTGTCTGCGGTGGTGGCGGCCATGGTTCCGGTGCTGCGCGCGAGCGAGGGGCGCGCCTTCGTGCTGTTCACCAGCCATAAGGCCCTGCGCCGCGCATCCCGGGAGCTGGAAGCGCTTATCGACTATCCGCTGCTGGTGCAGGGCAGCGCGCCGCGCGACGATCTGCTGCGCCGGTTTCGTACCACCCCCCGCGCGGTGCTCCTCGGCACGGCGAGCTTCTGGGAGGGCGTGGACGTGCGCGGCGAGGCGCTGTCGTGCGTGATCATCGACAAGCTGCCGTTCGCGCCCCCCGACGATCCCGTCAACGAGGCCCGCGCGCGCGCCATGAAAGCCGCCGGAAGGGATCCGTTCATGGAGTATCAGCTGCCGCAGGCGGTCATCGCGCTCAAGCAGGGCGTCGGCAGGCTCATTCGTGACGCCGACGACCGCGGCGTTGTAGTCTTGTGCGACCCGCGCCTGATCACGCGGGCGTATGGACGGATATTCATCGAAAGCCTTCCCCGCATGCCGATCTGCCGTGACATCGAAGAGGTCGTGGACTTCTTCACCGGATCGTGAAGCTGCTGGCCATCGAAACCGCCGGCGACGCCTGCTCGTGCGCCTTGCTCTGCGACGCTGAGCTGCGCGAGCGTCATCTGCTGGCGCCGCGCCGCCATGCCGAGCTGGTGCTGTCCATGGTGCACGAGCTGCTCGCGGAGGCGCAGCTCGCGTTGAACGCGCTCGACGCGCTCGCTTTCGGTCGCGGGCCGGGCTCCTTTACCGGTGTGCGGGTGGCGGCCGGCGTC
>JAABYT010000028.1:68992-69354 GCA_011775625.1 Gammaproteobacteria bacterium
CTTGCCCAGGGCGCGTTGCGCGAGACGGGCGAAGCGCGGGTGCTGAGCGCCTTCGATGCGCGCATGGGCGAGGTGTACTGGGGTGCGTACGAGGCCGGCGAAGAGGGCCTGATGATCGCCCGCATCGAGGACTGCGTGGCCGCGCCCGAGGCGGTGCCGCTGCCCGAGGCGGGCGTCTGGCTCGGCGCCGGGGAGGGCTGGCGCACCTACAGCGAGGCCCTCGCTGCGCGCGTCGGCGAGCGGCTCGGCGGTTGCCAGGCCGCGCGCGTGGCCAGAGCGCGCGACGTTGCGGATCTGGCGGTCGCTGCGCACGCGCGCGGTGAGAGCGTATCCGCCTCCGGTGCGTTGCCGGTGTATGTCAG
>JAABYT010000028.1:69432-69637 GCA_011775625.1 Gammaproteobacteria bacterium
AGCGTGAAGGTCGAAGAGCAGGCGATGACGTTGTGCTTCCCGACGCCGATATGGCGCCTGAAGTTCAGCGACTACGAGTCGGTCAACGCCGCCATCCTCGATGAGCTCGAGCAGCTCGGCTGGGAGCGGCTCGACGAAAGACAGCGTGCCATCATTCACGCCTCGCATACGTTCAGCGAAGATCGCTTCGTGAGCCTGGAGGAGG
>JAABYT010000028.1:69693-83038 GCA_011775625.1 Gammaproteobacteria bacterium
AGGAGCGAAACTGGGACCTGCGGGAGAAGAAAGTGGAGCTGCAGGGCTACTGGGTGCACGTGACGCCGCCCGGCGAGGTCACTCAGTACCATCACCACAAGCCGTCGCTGTTCAGTGGCGTCTACTACGTGGACAAGCCGAAGGACAGCGGCGATCTGGTCTTCATCGACGTCAATCCCTACCACGCGTTCAGCCCGCGGGTCTTGCCCGGCACCACCGATCCGATCACGCGCCAGGAATACAACTTCCCGGCCGACGACGGCACCATGCTGATCTTTCCCGGCTGGCTGCCCCACAAGGTAGCGCGCAACAACAGCGACCGGCGGCGCATCTCCATCAGCTTCAACACGATTTGAAAGCGCTCGTAAGATGCCAATTAATAGTCAATAATATCAATAATTTATATAGTCTTTATAATGTTTTTTATAAATCGCCGCGCGGATCCGGGGCGCGTCCCGCCGAATGTGGTCCCCCGGTGACAGCTGTGCTTTAATCCCGCGCCATGTTCAAGCCCCTCGAAGTCTACGTGGGCCTGCGCTATACGCGCGCCAAACGCCGCAATCACTTCATCTCGTTCATCAGTCTGAGCTCGATGCTGGGNNTTCGAGAAAGAGCTGCGCGAGCGCATTCTCGGCATGGCGTCGCACGCCACCATCTCGCGTTTCCGCGGAGAGCTGCAGGACTGGCCGGCGGTGTCGGAGCGCGCCCGCGGGCACCCGCGCGTGGTGGGCGTTGCACCTTACGTGCAGGGCGAAGCGATGCTCACCCGGGGGCGCTACGTGCGCGGCGCCCTGGTGCAGGGCGTCCTGCCCCGGCAGGAGCCGGAGGTCTCGGACATCGACGATTACATGGTCGCGGGAAGGCTGGCTTCGCTGCGCCCGGGTGAGTTCAACGTGCTGCTCGGCCGGGGACTGGCGGCATCACTCGGGGCGCGTATCGGCGACAAGGTGACGCTGGTGGCACCGAAAGCGACGTCGTCGCCGGCGGGCATCCTGCCGCGCCTGCGGCGCTTCACCGTGACGGGCATATTCGAGGTCAAGCACGGCCAGTACGACACCCAGCTCGCGGTGGTGAACATCGACGACGCGTCGCGGCTTTTTCAGCTGAACGGGGGCATCACGGGGCTGCGCCTCAAGCTCGACGACATGTTTCTCGCCCCCGCCGTCGGGCGCGAGATCGCCGCGGATCTGCCCGGCACCTTCTGGGTGCGCGACTGGACGCACTACCATGCGAATTTTTTCCGCGCGCTGAAAACCGAGAAAACCGTGATGTTCGTGATCCTCACGCTGATCGTCGCGGTCGCGGCTTTCAACATCGTCTCCGCGCTCATCATGGTGGTGACCGACAAGGAATCCGACATCGCCATACTGCGCACCCTCGGCGTGACCCCCGCCAGCGTCATGCTCATTTTCATCGTCCAGGGAACGGTCATCGGGGTTGTCGGCACGTTGCTCGGCATGGCGGGCGGGGTGGCGCTCGCCAGCAATGTGGAGACCCTGGTGCCGGCCATCGAGCAGTTCTTCGATACCAAGTTTCTGTCGCCGGACATCTACTACATCAGCGACGTGCCCTCCGACATGCGCTGGTCGGACGTGAGTCTCATCACGACGGTCGCCTTCATCATGTCCATTGTCGCCACCATCTATCCGGCGTGGCGCGCGTCGCGCACCCAGCCGGCCGAGGCCTTGCGCTATGAGTAGCGACGCGGCCATCGAATGCCGCGCGCTCTCGCGCAGCTTCCGGGAAGGCGGCCTCGACGTCGAGGTCCTGCGCGGTGTCGACGCACGGGTCGCCACAGCCGAGCGGGTCGCCATCGTCGGCGCCTCCGGCTCGGGCAAGAGCACCCTGCTGCACCTGCTCGGCGGCCTGGACCAGCCCAGCAGCGGCGAGGTGTGGGTGAGCGGCACGCGCATGTCGGATCTGGGCGAGGCGGCGCGCGGCCGGCTGCGCAACCAGGCGCTCGGCTTCGTCTATCAGTTTCACCACCTGCTGCCCGAGTTCACCGCCCTCGAGAACGTCGCCATGCCCCTGCTGGTACGCGGCGTCCCGGTCGCCGATGCGCGCCAGGCGGCGAGTGAGATGCTCGGGCGCGTCGGGCTCGAGCATCGCCTCCGGCACAAGCCGGGGGAGCTCTCGGGCGGCGAGCGCCAGCGCGCCGCCGTCGCGCGGGCACTGGTGTCGCGGCCGCGCTGCGTGCTCGCCGACGAGCCGACGGGTAATCTCGATCGGCATACCGCGGAACGCGTCTACGCGCTCATGCTCGAGCTCAATCACGAGCTCGGCACCAGTCTCGTGCTGGCCACGCACGATCTCGATCTGGCGGGCAAAATGGATCGCGTGCTGCGCCTCGAGGACGGCGCGCTGCACGAAGACTAGATCACGTGCCCGGCGGCAGATTGGCGCGGGCCTCGCGGCGCCGGCGCCGCTCGCGCCAGGAGCTCGCCACGTGAATGCGCCAGATGATGCGCACCGCCACGTGGCCGATGGTGGCGCAGAACACTCCGAACACGAAGCAGCCGAGAAGAAACGGCTGCCACACCGCGCCCAGCTCGCTCAACAGCCAATCCATCGACAGCTCGAACGCCCACTCGCGCGGCGCCTGGCCGAGGAACCATGCGCCGGTCTTGTAGGCGGCGTAGAAGAGCGGCGCCATGGTGATCGGGTTGGTGACCCAGACCATCGAAAGGGAAATCGGCAGGTTGCAGCCGATGACGATGGCCGCGGCCGCGGCCAGCGGCATCTGAAACGGAACCGGGGCAAAGGCGAAGAACAACCCGACCGATACGCCCCAGGCCACCGAGTAACGGTTCAGGTGCCAGAGATCGGGATTGTGCCAGAACTCGCCGAAAAGCCGCCGCAGCTTGTGATCACCGTCGGGTGAATGCAAACGCCCGAGGATTCTCTTGAGGGCTTTTCGCGGCATGGGTGCTGCCTCGGGCGCTTCGTGTGTAGGTCGCGATCCGTGTCGGAAAGTGTAGCGAAATCATCACGGGCCGGCAGTGGTACGCTCGCGCGAGGATGGCGGTGTGCGGAGCGACCAGGGAAAGGTGGCGGGCTTGCGCGCAGGGATACTCCTCGCAGCTCTCGGCGTCGCGCTCGCGGCGCAGCTGCCGTCGTTGCCCGATGCCGCGCTGGTCGCGATGTTGCCCATGGCGCTCGCCGTGGCGTGGCTGCGGGCTCCGGTGCGACCCCTGGCGCTGCTCGCGTGCGGCTTCCTGTGGGCCGTGCTGCGCGCACACGTGACGCTCCTGGCGGTGCTGCCCGAAGCGCTCGAGGGCCGCACGCTCGTCGTGCACGGCAGCGTCGTCGGTCTGCCCGCCGGTGATGCGGCCCGTGTGCGCTTCGATTTTCTGATCGCACGCGCCCGGCAGGACGCGCGGCCGATCGCCTACCGCGGACCGGTTCGCCTCGGCTGGTACCGCGACGCGCCGCGGCTGGTGCCGGGCGAGCGATGGCGCCTGGTGGTGCGCCTCAAGCGACCGCGCGGACGCGTCAATCCGGCCGGCTTCGACTACGAGCGCTGGCTTTTCCGCCGCGCCACGAGCGCCACCGGATACGTGGTCTCCGGCACCGCAAACCGGCGTCTCGGCGCGAGCGGCCGCACCGGCCTCGACGCCTGGCGCCAGCGCCTTTCGCGGGCCATCGCGATGCACCTGCAGGACCGGCCCGCCGCCGCCCTCATCGCCGCCCTGGCCGTGGGCGATCGCAGCGCCATGAGCCGTGAGCAGTGGCGCGTGCTGGCGGCGACCGGCACCGCCCACCTGATGGCCATCTCCGGTCTGCACGTGGGACTGGTGGCGGGGCTCGTGTATTTCCTCGTCGCCCGCATTTGGTCCCTGACGACCACCCCGCTGCTGTGGCTGGCGGCGCCGCGGGCCGCCGCCATCGCAGCGGTGGCGGCGGCGGCGGTGTACGCGGCGCTTGCCGGATTCGCCCTGCCGACCCAGCGCGCGCTGGCGATGATCGGCGTCGTCATGGGCGCCGTCGTGCTGCGACGGCGCGTGCTGCCCGCCACCTCCCTGTGCCTGGCGCTCGCCGTGGTGCTCGTAGCGGATCCCTTCGCCGTCGTCTCGGCCGGCTTCTGGCTATCGTTCGGAGCGGTCGCGGTGATCCTGTGGGGCATGAGCGCGCGCGTGCCGGCCGCCGGACAGCCCGCCTGGCGGCGGCTCGTGGGGCGCTGGGCCCGCGTCCAGTGGCTCGTCGCCGTCGGCCTGCTGCCCTTCAGCATCGTGCTGTTTCTCGCGTTTCCGCTGACCGCGCCGCTGGCGAACCTGCTCGCGGTGCCGTGGGCGGGGCTCGCTCTGGTGCCCCTGGTGCTCGCCGCGGCGGTGCTGGTGCTGCCTTTCCCCGCCCTCGGCGCACTGCTGCTGCAGGCCGCCTGCGTGGCGGCGGACAGCCTCTGGTGGCTGCTCGTGCGCCTCGCCGATCTCGAGCTGATGCTGCGCCCCGTGTCCGCGCCGCCTCCGCCTGCGCTGCTCGCGGCGTGCCTGGGCGGGCTGCTGCTGATCGCACCGCGCGCGGTGCCGGGGCGCATGCTCGGGCTCGTCGGCCTGCTGCCGCTGCTGTTTCACCCGGCGCCGCGGCCCGGGCACGGCGATTTCCGGCTGACGCTGCTCGACGTGGGCCAGGGGCTGGCGAGCGTCGTGCAGACCCGCGCCCATGTGCTGATCTACGACGCGGGCCCGCGCTACGGCACGGGGTTCGACGCCGGGCGCGACGTCATCGTGCCCTACCTGCGCGCACGCGGTGTCACCAGGGTGGACCGGCTCATCATCAGCCACGGCAACAGCGACCACAGCGGTGGCGCTGCGGCGCTGCGCAGCCTCATGCCGACCCTGGAGACGCTCAGCAACGAAGCCGCTCCGGGTGTCCGCGCACGCCCCTGCCGGGCCGGCACGCGCTGGCAGTGGGACGGGGTCGACTTCGAGATCCTGCATCCCGCCGTCGCAGGCGCCTGGGACGGCAACGATGGCTCGTGCGTGCTCAAGGTGAGCGCCCCCGGCGGCCGCGCGCTGCTCACCGGCGACGTGGAGAGGCGGGCGGAGGCCGCCATGGTCTCACTCGCGCGCGCGAAATTGCGCGCCGAGGTGCTGGTGGTGGCCCATCATGGCAGCCGCAGCTCTTCCAGCGCGGCCTTTCTGGACGCGGTTCGCCCGCGCCTCGCGCTCATCCCGCGCGGCTACCGCAACCGTTATCGCTTTCCCCACGCGCCGGTGCTGCGAAGGCTCGATGAGCGCGGCGTGCGCGTGCTGGACACCGCCCGCCACGGCGCCATCGCCGTTGACGTCGTGCGCGAAGGCGGCGTCCGGGTGGCACGACTCGAGCGCATTGCAGACAGCCGCATCTGGCGCGCCAGGCCATGAGGCCGATCCACCTGGCTTTGTCCTATTCTATAGGCGGACATGATGGCGTTTGATAGAGTCTGCGCCGTTGCAGCAGTCTCTAGCGGAGGTGGTTGACTCTTGCTCGAACTCGTCAAAGCCGGCGGCTGGCTGATGGTGCCGATATTGCTCTGCTCCGTGATCGCCATGGCCATCATCGCGGAGCGTTTCTGGACCCTGCAACGCAAGCGCATCACGCCGACCAATCTCGTGGTGCAGGTCTGGCAGTGGGCAAAGAGCGGGCACATCGAGGAGGAGCGCATCCGCGCGCTGCGCAAAAGCTCCCCGCTGGGGCGAATCCTGGCCGCGGGCCTCGTCAATCGCAACAGCAGCCGCGAGCATATGAAAGAGAGCATCGAGGATGTCGGACGACACGTGGTTCACGATCTCGACCGTTACCTGAACACCCTCGGCACGATTGCGTCGATCACGCCGCTGCTCGGCCTGCTGGGAACCGTGATCGGCATGATCAAGGTGTTTGCCGTCATCACCACCCAGGGCGTCGGCGATCCGGGTGTGCTGGCGGGCGGCATATCCGAGGCGCTGATCACGACAGCCGCCGGATTGACCGTCGCGATTCCGACGCTCATGTTCCATCGCTACTTCCGCGGGCACGTGGACGAGCTGGTCGTGACCATGGAGCAGGAGGCACTCAAGATGGTCGAAGCGATCCACGGACCGGAAGAGAGCAAGGCGTAACGCCGAGGCCGACAGCATGAATCTGCGTCCCGAGCCGAGGGAGCCGGTCGACATCAATCTGACGCCGTTGATCGACGTCGTCTTCCTGCTGCTGATCTTTTTCATGGTCTCGACGACCTTCAACCGCGACAGCGAGCTCAGCATCGAGCTGCCCACGGCGACGGCCGAAGCCCAGGAGCGCAAGCCCGAATCCATCGAGGTGGCCATCGATGCCCAGGGTCGTTTCTACGTGAACGGCCGTCAGCTGCTGAACACTCAGCCGAAGACGCTTCGCGAGGCACTTCGATCGGCCGCCGGCGACAACGAGTCGCCGCCGGTCATCATCAGCGCCGACGCGAAGACGCCGCATCAGGCCGTGGTGCAGATCATGGATGCCGCGCGCGAGCTGGGCTTCGTGCGGCTCACGTTTGCCACGCGCCTGGTTCCAGCCAGCGAGCAGTAACGCGCGGCGGCTCGTCGCTTTCGGGCAATGGACGCTGCATGAGCTCCCGCATCGACGCGCTCTGGTACGAGAACTCCCCGCTCAGTCTGGCTCTCGCTCCCCTCGGCTGGCTCTATTGCACCGGTGCGGTGCTGCGCCGGGCGGCCTATCGCATCGGCCTGCTGCCGAGCCGCCGTGTGGGCGCACCGGTCATCGTGGTCGGCAACATCAGCGTCGGCGGCACCGGCAAGACGCCGCTGGTTATCTGGATCGCACGCCTGCTGGCAGGCAGCGGGCTGCGCCCCGGGATTGTGGCCCGCGGCTATCGAGGCCGTGCGACGAGCTGGCCCCAGCAGGTTCGCCCGGACAGCGATCCGGTGATGGTGGGCGACGAGCCGGTGTTGATTGCGCGGGCGACCGGCTGTCCGGTCGCGGTGGATCCGGACCGCGTGCGGGCGGCAAGGGCGTTGCTCTCCCACGTCGACTGCGACGTCATCATCAGCGATGACGGTCTGCAGCACCTGGCCCTCGCGCGTGACGTGGAGATCGCCGTCGTCGACGGCGCGCGCAGGCATGGAAACGGGCGGTGCCTGCCGGCGGGGCCGTTGCGCGAGCCCCGTTCCCGGCTCGACAGCGTCGACATGGTCGTCGCCAACGGCGGCGGCCTTCCCGGTGAGTTCTCCATGCGCGTGCAGATGGAGGACGCGGAAAACCTCCTCGAGGCCTCGCTGCGGCGCCCGCTCGCGGACTTCAAAGGCGGCACCGTGCATGCCGTGTGCGGAATTGGCGCGCCGGAGCGCTTTTTTGCCGCCCTCGAGGGCGCCGGCCTGACGCTGATTCGCCACCGCTTCCCGGACCACCACCCCTTCTCGGCGTCCGATATCCGCTTCGATGACGCCGCTCCGGTGCTGATGACCGAGAAGGACGCGGTCAAGTGCCGCCGTTTCGCCGATCCGCGCCACTGGTGCGTGCCGGTGCGGGCGGAGCTTCCCGGGGCCTTCACCGCCCGCCTGCTGCGGCTGCTCGGCGTGGACGCGGCGCCGCCCCCGGATCCGTGACGCAGGGCGTTGAAATATGCGGGGAGTCTGGCAAAGTGCCCCATTCGCCATGGTCTATGCTTGGCATGACAATGGCTTCACTTCGTGGCTGGCGGGCGGCCCTGGTGCGGGGCGGGCGCGGCGGTTCCAGTGGCGTGAAATGATCCGCATTTTGTTTGTCTGCATGGGAAATATCTGTCGCTCGCCGATGGCGCAGGGGGTCCTCGAGAACCGGCTCAAAGAGCAGCGGATACAGAATCGGGTCGAAGTCGACTCCGCCGCAACCCACCAATATCACACCGGCGCCTCCCCCGACGCGCGCGGCGTGGCGGCGGCGGGCCGCAGGGGCATCGACATCAGCCGGCAGCGCGCCAGGCCGGTTCGCGGGGACGATTTCCTGGACTTCGATCTGATCCTCGCCATGGATGCCGACAACGAGCGCGCGTTGCGCGAGCTCTGCCCGGCCGAGCATCACGGGCGCGTGAGGCGCATTACCGAGTTCGCACCGCAGCTGCGCGGAGACGAGATTCCGGATCCCTACTATGGCGGCCATGATGGGTTCGAGGAAGTTCTGGACATGCTCGAGATGTGCATGCACGGGGTCGTGGACGAGCTGCACGCCCGTCTGGATGTGCGCAACACGACGGCTGTGTAAATGAGCGACAACGAGCCCGTCAGCGATATGCAGGTAACCGAATTCCGAGAGGATCTGCCCACGCCCGAGATTCAGGGCTCAAAGGCCGTGCTGCGTTTCGGACTCAACGAGCGCGGTCGCGATTTCGTCGTCGGCGACATTCACGGCATGTTCGAACATCTGGGGCGACTGCTCGAGGACATCGAATTCGACAGCAACACCGACCGGCTGTTCTCCGTAGGGGATCTGGTCGATCGGGGACCGGAATCGAGTCGCGCTCTCGAATGGCTCGACAAGCCGTGGTTCTACGCCTGCCGCGGCAACCACGAGCAGTTTGCCATCGACTCGGATGATCCGGAGCAGCTCGACGTGTGGGTCAACTTCAACGGCGGGGAGTGGTGGCTCGATCTCGATGACAATGAGCAGGCCGCTTTCCGGCAACGTTTCATCGAGCTACCCATGGCGCTCGAGGTGGAGACCCGCTGGGGCCGGGTCGGTATCGTGCACGCGGACGTGCCGCCTCTGTTGCCCTGGGAACGGTTCATGGATCTGCTCGAGACCCACGACCGGGATGCGGTGCTCTACGCCATGTGGTCACGCAACCGCATATCGGGCCTGTGCACGAGCCTGCCGGTGACCGGCAGCGTGCAGCGGGTGTACTGCGGACATACGCCGACGCGCGAGACCGTGCAGATCGATAACGTCTTCTACATCGATACCGGTGCGGCGTATACCTTCGACGGCTACGAGGACGCGCGCCTGACGCTGGTGGAAATCCAACCCGATTGCCACCAGGAGTACTCGATCAACACGCACCCGCGTGAAGAAAAAAGACGGCCGTCTCTGTTCTTTCCGCCGAAAAAGTAACGGCGGCGAGTTTCCTAGCGCACGCGGTAAGTGATGCGACCCTTGGACAGGTCATACGGTGTCAGCTGCACCGTGACCCGGTCGCCGGTAAGGATGCGGATGTAGTTTTTTCGCATTTTGCCGGAGATGTGGGCCATGACCACGTGGCCGTTCTCCAGCTCCACTCGGAACATGGTGTTGGGCAACGTCTCGATGACGGTGCCCTCCATTTCTATATGCTCTTCTTTCGCCAATGTTGACTCGCTATGCAGACCAATCGCGCCGCTCGACCGGCCGCGAAAGGACGATAGTGTGCCGAAAACTGCTCGAGCTGGCAAAGCGCCTTGAAAGGATCAGCGCTCGTGCAGTTGCCAGCGTCCTTCGATGAGCCGTTCCTGGGGCAGAAAGTCCTTCTTGTACAGCATCTTCGGCGACTCTGCGATCCAGTAGCCGAGATACAGCCAATCGAGGCCGAGACGCTGCACTTCCTCGATCTGCCACAGGATGCAATAGGTGCCGATGCTGCGCGCGGACAGGTGCGGGTCGAAGAACGTATACACCGAAGACAGGCCGTCGAGCAGGCGATCGGCCACGGCGACGGCGACCAGCCGGGCGCCGAGGCGGAACTCGAAGAGCAGGGTGTCGGCCCAGGAGCTCAACAGGAACTCCCGGTACTGCTTGCGGGTCGGGTTGTCCATGCCGCCGTTGGCATGGCGCGCGCTGAGGTAGCGATCGTAGAGCAGAAAGTGCTCCTCGCAGAACACGCCTTCCCGCGTAATGACGTGCAGGTCCTGATTGGCGCGCAGCGTGCGCTGCTGACTGCGGCGCGGCACGAATCGGTCCACCGGCACCCGCACCGGCACGCAGGCGTTGCACGCCTCGCAGTTCGGCCGGTACACGTGCTCGCCGCTGCGCCTGAAACCGTTGCGCGAGAGCAGGGTGTAAATACCAGCGTCCTTGGGGAACTCCGGATCCACGAACAGCGTGGTGGCGTCTCTCTCCGGCAGGTAGCTGCACGCGTGCGCCGGCGTGGCGAAGAGCAGGATTCTCGCGGGCTCCACGCGAACGGTCATGGCCGGATCAGTCCAGAGTTACCCGCGGGGCTTCCCGCCAGTGGTGCAGCAGCCGCATGAAGTGGCGGCGCGGCAGATCGATGGCGCCCATGCGCTTGAGATGGTCGCTCGGCAGCTGGCAATCGATGAGCTCGTAGCCGCTTCGGCAAAGGTTGACGAGGGCCACCTTGGAGGCGTCCGCGACGCGGCTGAACATGGACTCGCCGAAGAAAACCCGGCCGATGGCCACACCGTAGAGCCCGCCCACCAGATCACCGTCCTTCCAGCACTCCACCGAGTGCGCGTAGCCGCGCGCGTGCAGCGCACAATAGGCGGCGATCATGCCGCCGGTGATCCAGGTATCGTTCTGCTGACCGCGCGGCGCTGCGCACGCGCGAATCACGCGGGGGAAGTCCTGATTGAAGCGCACCTGGAAAACGCCCCGGCGCAGGGTCTTGGCGAGGCTCCTGGATATCCTGAGCGTTTCCGGCAGCAGCGCCGCGCGGGGATCCGGCGCCCACCAGAGAATTGGCTGTCCTTCGCTGAACCACGGGAAGATCCCCTGTCGATAGGCGTGCAGCAGGCGCTCGGGGCTGAGATCGCCGCCCACCGCCAGCAGGCCATTCGGCTGGATCATGGCGTTGTCGACGTCCGGGAAGGCGTGTGCCGGCGCGTCGTTGGTGATCCAGATGGGTTGCAGCGTCATCGGGCAGGCTCTCCCGGCGGGCATTCGCCTGATGGCCCAGGCTCTAGTGTAGGGCAAACGGCCCGCCCGTGGTGCCCCTCGGCGCGCCTAGCCACGGCGGCGTTCCCCCGTTTCGCTTCGAAATGGCAGGTGCGCGCGCATGATGCCCATGTGGTGCCCAATCTCGACCCGCTCGCGGCGCAGAAAGTCCTCGATGGCGCCGCGAAAGCGATTGTCCCGAAACCAGTGCGCGGAGTGGGTCGCGCGCGGCAGAAAGCCCCGCCAGATCTTGTGCTCGCCCTGGGCGCCGGCCTCGAACACCCGCAGCCCCTCGTCGATGCAGTAGGCGATGCCCCGGTAGTAGCACATCTCGAAGTGCAGCGAGGGCAGGTACTCGCTGCAGCCCCAGTTGCGTCCGTAGAGCGTGTCGCGGCCGCGGAAAAGGTGCGCGCCGGCCACGCAGTGGCGGCCGCGATGCGCCAGCACGAGCATCACCGAGTCGGGCATGGTCTCGCCCATCTCGCAGAAAAAACCCGGCGTGAGGCTCGGGTAGCCCCACTTGCGGTCGTAGGTGGCGCTGTAGAGACGATGGTAGGCGTGCCAGTCCGCCTCGCCTGCCTCGGCGCCCGAGAGCACGCGGATCGCGACGTCGCTCGCGTTGGCTTCGCGCCGCTCGCGGCGCACCTGCTTGCGCCGCTTCGAGCGCAGGTGGTCGAGATAGTCCTGAAAGTCGCGATACCCGTGGTTGTGCCAGTGATACTGACAGCCGATGCGTCCCGCGTGGCCGCGCGACTCGAGCAGCCGCGCGTCGTCCTCGCTCGCGAACAGCCATTGCAGCGACGAGACACCGGCGTTTCGCGCGATCTCGACACCGGCTTCGACGATCGCCGCCCGCACGCCGTCGGCATCGGGCCCCGGCGCGCACAGCAGACGCCTGCCGGTGGCCGGCGTGAAGGGGATCGCGCACACGAGCTTCGGGTAGTAGGCCATGCCGGCGCGCTGGTAGGCATCGGCCCAGGCCCAGTCCGAGCCGAACTCTCCGAAGGAGTGCGTCTTGACGTACATGGGGGCCGCGCCTGCCAGGCGATCCCCGGCGTAGATCAGCAGATGGCGCGGATACCAGCCGGCTTCCTCGCCGACGCAGCCGTGGCGCTCGAGGGCGAGCAGGAACTCGTGGCGCAGAAACGGGTTGTCGTCGCCGGCGAGGCGGTTCCACGCGTCGGCGGGCACCTCGGCGAGGCTCTCGGCGACCGTTGCGCGCAGCGTCGCCGCCGCGGGCGCGCCGGACGAATCAACGCTCGGCGCTCTCGCCCCTGAATATTCCTGTTCGAGGCCCTTCATCCGGCCTGCAGGGCGTCGAGGTACTTTTCCGCGTCGAGCGCCGCCATGCACCCGGAGCCCGCCGAGGTCACGGCCTGGCGGTAGACGTGGTCGGCGACGTCGCCGGCGGCGAACACGCCCTCGATGCTGGTGGCCGTGGCGTTACCGTCGAGGCCGCTGTGCACGCGGATGTAGCCGCCGTTCATCTCGAGCT
This sequence comes from Gammaproteobacteria bacterium, assembly GCA_011775625.1. Lineage (GTDB taxonomy): Bacteria > Pseudomonadota > Gammaproteobacteria > HK1 > HK1 > JAABYT01. Next base: position 81,983 of record JAABYT010000028.1, read on the forward strand.
GGCCCTCGAAGAGCTGCGTGTTCGGCGTGTGGCCGATGGCGATGAAAACACCCTTGACGTCGAGGTCCTCGGTGGCGCCGTTGCGCGCATGGCGGATGCGCGCCCCGGTGACGCCGGTCTCGTCGCCCAGGACCTCGTCGAGCACGTGGTCCCAGGCGATGGTGACGTTGTCGCTGTGGCTCTTTTCGATCAGCTGATTGGCGAGAATCTTCTCCGCGCGGAACGCGTCGCGCCGGTGCACGACGGTGACATGGGAGGCGATGTTCGACAGATACAGAGCCTCCTCGACGGCGGTGTTGCCGCCGCCGATGACGGCCACCGGCTGGTTGCGGTAGAAGAACCCGTCGCACGTGGCGCATGCCGATACACCCCGGCCCTTGAAGGCCTCTTCGGATTCGAGGCCCAGATAGCGGGCCGAGGCGCCGGTGGCGATGATCAGCGCATCGCACGTGTAAACACCGCTGCCCCCGGTGAGACGCACGGGGCGGGCGTCCAGCTCCGCCCGCTCGATGGTGTCGAAAACGATCTCGGTCTCGAAACGCTCGGCGTGCCTGCGCATGCGCTCCATGAGCTCGGGTCCCTGCAGTCCGCTCACGTCCCCGGGCCAGTTGTCCACGTCGGTGGTGGTGGTCATCTGTCCGCCGACCTCGAGCCCGGTGATCAGGACCGGATTGAGATTGGCCCGCGCCGCATAGACGGCCGCGGTGTAGCCGGCAGGTCCGGATCCCAGAATCAGCAATCGGCAGTGTTTGACATCGGTCATGAAGAATCGCTCGCGTTTTAAGCCTCATTCGGCGGGGATCGTAGTCCCGTGGACGGCAAGCGCGGCCCCTGCGCCGCGCCCGGCACAACATGGAGCAAGGGCCGGGAATTTTCAATATCCGTCATGGGCAGGGGCCGACGGGCGCCGTGGGTCTGCGAAAAGAGGCTGGATTATGCGCAATTTATCGTTAATAATTCTATAGTTAACGGATCAATCTATAAACGAGCTTAAGAAATGGCCCAGGCATCCCGGTACAAGGCCCCGTGGCACCTGGCGTGGCACGCCCCGCTTGC
>JAABYT010000028.1:83051-97726 GCA_011775625.1 Gammaproteobacteria bacterium
CTCGTCAGCTACTCACCGGGCGATCCCGGCTGGTCGCACAGCGGGCGCGTGGAGCGGGTCATGAATCACGGCGGTGTCGTCGGCGCGTGGCTCGCCGACGTGCTGCTCTATCTGTTCGGCTACATGGCATACCTGTTTCCCGTGATGGTCGCGTATGCGGGCTGGATGCTCACCCGGATCCCCGATGCGCCGGCACGCAGCGCAGGCGGGGCCGTCGACGGCCTGCACCTGCCGGTGCGCGCCGTCGGCTTCGTGCTGACGCTGGCCGCCGGCTGTGGCCTGGCGAGTCTGCACTACCAGGCGGGCGCAACGCTGCCGCTCGACGCCGGCGGCGTTCTCGGCGCCGTGATCGGCGGCAATTTCCGCGCCGTGCTCGGAATGCTCGGCGCGACCCTGCTGTTGCTGGCCTTGTTCCTGGCGGGGTTCTCGCTGTTCACCGCCATCTCCTGGCTGGCGATCATGGACACGACGGGTTTGTGGACGCTGTGGCTGCTCGGTCGCGCCGCTCTCGCCGGGCGGCGGCTGGCCGAGTACCGCGAGGCGCGCCGTGCGCGGCGCAAACGCGAGGAGCAGGTGAGCGCGGCGCGCAGCAAAAAGAAAGAGCGGGTGGCGCCGCGCATCGAGCCGCTGGTGGCGCCGGTCGAACCGAGCGTGCGCGCCCAGAAGGAGCGCCAGGTGCCGCTTTTCGATCTGCCCACCGACGCCTCCGGGCTGCCGCCGATGGGCCTGCTCGACGAGCCGCCGAAGAGCCGGCACACGATCTCTCACGCGTCGCTCGAGGCCATGTCGCGTCAGGTGGAGCTCAAGCTGCGAGACTTCGGCATCGACGTGGAGGTCGTGGCGGTGCATCCGGGCCCGGTGATCACGCGCTTCGAGCTGCAGCCGGCTGCCGGCGTGAAGGTGAGCCGCATCACCAATCTCGCAAAGGACCTGGCGCGCTCGCTCTCCACCATGAGCGTGCGCATCGTCGAGGTGATTCCGGGCAAGTCGGTCATCGGACTCGAGATTCCCAACGAGGAGCGCGAGCTCGTTTGCTTCAGCGAGATCGTCAAGTCGTCTTCCTACGATCGCGATCCGTCGCCGCTGTCGCTGGCGCTCGGCAAGGACATCGGCGGCCAGCCGGTGGTGGTGGATCTGGCCCAGATGCCGCACCTGCTGGTCGCAGGAACGACGGGCTCTGGTAAATCGGTGGCTATCAACGCCATGGTGCTGAGCCTGCTCTACAAGGCAAAGGCGAGCGACGTGCGCCTCATCATGATCGATCCGAAAATGCTGGAGCTCTCCGTCTACGAGGGCATTCCGCACCTGCTCGCGCCGGTGGTCACCGACATGGCCCAGGCTTCGAGCGCGCTGCGCTGGTGCGTCGCGGAGATGGAACGACGCTACCAGCTGATGTCGGCGCTGGGCGTGCGCAATATCGCCGGCTACAACCGCAAGATCAAAGAGGCTGCCGACAAGGGCGAGAAGCTCACCGATCCCCTGTTCACGCCGAGCGAGGAAAATCCGCACGCACCCGAGCTCGAGAAGCTGCCGCTCATCGTCGTCGTCGTCGACGAGCTCGCCGACCTCATGATGACCACCGGAAAGAAGGTGGAGCAGCTGATTGCCCGGCTCGCGCAGAAGGCGCGCGCCTCCGGCGTGCACCTGATTCTCGCCACGCAACGCCCGTCGGTGGACGTCATCACGGGCCTCATCAAGGCCAATATTCCCTGCCGCATCGCGTTCCAGGTCTCGGCGAAGGTGGATTCGCGCACGGTCATCGACCAGATGGGCGCGGAGAGCCTGCTCGGCCACGGCGACATGCTGTATATCGGCCCGGGTACCTCGAATCTGGTCCGCGTTCACGGCGCCTTCGTATCGGATCAGGAAGTGCACCGCGTCGTCAATCATCTGCGCAAGCAGGGCAGGCCCGCCTACCTGGAGGGTATTCTCGACGGCAGCAACGAGGATGCGGCGAGCCTCGTCATCCCCGGCATGACTTCCGTGCAGGGTGCCGATGCCGAGAGCGATCCGCTCTACGATCAGGCGGTTTACATCGTCACCGACACCCGGCGCGCTTCCATCTCCGGGGTGCAGCGGCGTCTCAAGATCGGCTACAACCGTGCCGCGCGCATGCTCGAGCAGATGGAGGAGACCGGCATCGTCGGGCCGCTGCAGTCGAACGGCGCGCGCGAGGTGCTGGCGCCGCCACCGCCGTCAGGGTAGATTTCAGCGCCGATGGCGCGTGCCATCGCGTCCCGGCCGGGTCGGCGGGCCAGTGAGGCATTGGCGGTGAGAGCAATTGTTGTCGTTTTCCTTGGCGCGCTGGCGGCGCCGGCGCTTGCGCTCGACGGGCCGGCGCGGCTGCACGCGTTTCTCGACCAGGTTCACTCGCTGCGCGCGGATTTCCAGCAGAGCGTCTTCGACGAGGACGCGCGCCCGCTCGACGCGTCCAGCGGCAAGGTCTACATCGCGCGCCCCGGGCGTTTCCGATGGGACTACACCGAGCCCTACGCTCAGGAGATCGTCGGCGACGGCGAGCAGGTCTGGGTTTACGACAGCGAGCTCGAGCAGGTCACGGTGAGGCCGCTCGGCGACGCGCTCGGCGATACTCCGGTGATGCTGTTGAGCTCCGACGAGCCCGTGGAGCACAGCTTCGAAGTGCGTGCCGTGGAAGGCAGCGGGGGCTTCGAGTGGGCGGAGCTCACGCCGCTCGGCGAGCAGGTGAGCTTCAAGCGCATCCGTCTCGGCTTCGATGGTGAAACGCTCAGGCTCATGGAGCTCGAGGACGCCTTCGGACAGCTCACGCGGTTGCGTTTTGAGCAGGTCGAGCGTAATCCGGAGCTGGATCCGGCGCTGTTCGTGTTCACCCCGCCGGAGGGCGCGGACGTCTTCAGCAACTGATCGGCGCAGGCAATGCGCCGGCCCCCGGCCGCTAGCTGTCGGCCGGCTCGTCGTTTTGATCCAGGGCGTCGATAGCGCCAATCTGACCACCGAGCACACTGCGGATCTCGTCGAACTCGGTGTGCAGCTTGTCCGCGACCTCGAGCTTCTGCTCGAGCTCGAGCTTGGCTTTCTGAATCTGGGCCTTCTGGCGGGCGACCTTGTCGGCCAGCGCTTTGAGTCGATTGTACTGCTCCGCGAGCTTGGCCTGGTTCGCGCCCTGATTCTGCATCCAGCGCGCGCGGGCGGCGTCGACCTGCTTCTTGATGACAATCATGGTCGCCTTCTTGAGCTGCTCCTTCCAATCGGCGAGCTGCTGCTCGCAGCGACGGCGTTCCGCCTCGACGAGGCGCTTGAGCAGTGATTCCACGCTGGCGAGCGCTTCGGGCAGCTCGATGTCGGTGCCCGCGGCGCTTTCGGCGGCTTCCTCGGCAGCGGGTTGCTCGGGGGCGGCCTTTTCGCGCACCGTGGCCGGGCGCCCGCCCGTGGCGCGGCGCTCGGCGGAGACCGCCTCGGCGAGATCCCGGTCGAAGCGCGACTCGCTCAGGTCGAACGAGTCGGCGTCCTGGCTTTCGGTTTGAGCAGGTTTCTGCTGGGCCGCCTCCTTCTGGCGGCCGATTTCATTGATGAGCTCCTTGAGGCTGCGGCCCAGGTTGGTATCGCCGAGGACGTCGTGAGACGCCTCGCCGTTGCCCGGGGTCCGCCCGTCGCCGCCCGCTCCGGATTTGCCGGCCACGGTCAGGATTTCACTTTTTCGTCCATAACACGCATACCATAGCGGGTTGCCGAATTGCTTCGAGGACGTAAATAACGGAACGCAGTAGAATTTTAGGTCATGGGGGCTGCGATCATCGGGAATGTGGCGCAGTTCTCACTAATGGTGCGGACAACGAGTGACGGGAGGAGACCAGGAATGACCAATCGTGTGACTGAGGCCCTGTGGAAAGCGCGAACCGACGGCGGATTGGTCGCCGTCGAGGACTCGGAGTGGCCGGTCGACGAGGCCGCCGCCTACGCCATGCAGGAGCAGGTGACGGCGCTGTTCGATGCCGAGATCGTGGGCTGGAAGCTGGGGGCTACGAACGAGAAGACGCTGGCGTTGCTCGGTGTCGAGCGGCCCTTCGTCGGCCCGCTGCTCTCGATCCACTTTCATGCCATGGACGAGGCGCTGCCCGTTTATCCCGAGCACGGACCCGCGCTCGAGACGGAGTTCCTGGTGGCGCTGGCGGCGGATCTGCCACCGCGCGATGAGCCCTACACCGACGAGGACGTGGCCAACGCGGTCGACTACGTCGGTCCCGCCTTCGAGGTCGTCGGCTGCCGATGCGCGGCCGGGTTTCAAAAGTCCGGCCTGATGCTGCTCGCGGACGGCGCCGTCAACGTGGCGGTCATCGAGGGCACGGCGGGGACCGGGTGGCGCGACGCCGATCTTTCCGATCACCGCCTGAGGGTCGAGCTGAACGGCGCCGAGGCCGCCACCGGCTCGAGCAACCTCCTGATGTGGGGCAATCCCTTCGGCGCCGTCGCCTACCTCGCGAACCATCCGCGCGTGGCGCAGCGCGGGCTGCGCAAGGGTGACCGCATCATGACCGGGACCTGCGGCGGGCTCTTGCCCCTCGCGTCCGGGGACACCGCCGCAGCCGACTTCGGCGTGCTCGGCAGCGTGCGAATGAGCGTCGCCTGAGCCGCGCGCGGCGCTCGAAGCTAGCGGCAGCAAGCACGCAGGAACGTTGTCACCGCCTGCTTCAGCTCCGAGTGTCCCATGATGTCGTGGGATCCGTCGGGGATGACGATCGATCGCGAGCCACCCACTTTCCGCTCGACGGTGCAGGGGGTCGCACCGTAGAGCTCGTCCTTGGCCCCGACAACGGCGAGAACCGGCACGCCGTCGGGGGCGCGCGGTAAGCTGCGTTTCTTCTCGGTGTCCCACGAGCATTTTCCGGCCACGATAATGTGCGCGGCGAACCCAGGCCCGTCCCACCGGGCGACGGTTCTCGCGCCCTGGCTGTTGCCCATCAGAACGATGCGCTCCTGATCGATCCACGGAAGCTTCCGGATACGCTCGAGCGCGTAGGCCAGCTCCTCGCGGCGCATTTCGAGCGAGCTGCCCTGGCAGGAATAGCCGGGCCGTGCAAACGCATCGGGCTCGAACACGGCATAGCCCTCGGTCATCAGCAGAATACGATACCCCATGGCACCGCGTATGAGCCCGGAGCAGCCGTGCAGAAACAGTACGGCCGGGGCTTTCGCACCCGCCTTGACGTGCGTGGCCGCGACTTCCGTCCATGGGGGATCGATGATGCGGGCGGGGTCCTTGTGCGGATATGCGAACACGTAGGGAGAGCCGTCCCTCGTTATCGTGTCCGGAATCAAATGGTGTCCCCAAAGCCAGGTCGCTGCCACCGGCGTTACGCCGTCCGGCAGCGCGCTATGGTGACTCGCCACGTTTGCGGCGCTCAGCGTCAGCGCCAGGAGCACGATGACCGATCGAGATCGGCACGATCTCGAACTGTAATTCGTTTTCATCGACGTCGCTCCCCGCACGCAATGAGAACGCGGACGGAAGGTTACGGGCAGTGCGCCGGATCTCTTCCGGCGCATGCCCGTCCACCGATGCAGAATTACTCGAGGCCCGCCTTCACGCGATCCCAGGCCGCGTCCGCCGCGACGACCTCGGGCGTGTCCGAGGACCAGCCTATCCTCTGCCGCTCGCTGTAGAAGAGATACAGCTTACCGTCGACCATGCGCCAGACGCGTGGATTGATCATGGAATTGCCACCGCCGTGGGGCACGGCGGAGGCGCAGTAGCCGCCGTACTGGGGGATGTACCTCAGCGGGTCTTCCTTGAACATCTGCAGGTGCTCGGCGTTGGCAAAATGCCATTCCGATCCGAGGTATTCGTAGGAGAATTCCCCGGTGCCCTTCACGGCCCGGTCCATGGTGAAGTATGCGACCGGGTCGTAGCCTCCGATAGCGAGTCCGTCCCAGTCGGTATTGACGGTGCTCTTGGCAAAGGCCCCTGCGCCGAAAAGCGCCAGGGACACTGCCAGGGTCGCGGGGACAAGAAATCGGCAAGGTTTCATCGTCTAATCTCCTCCTGCGCTCGGCAGGCGTCGATGCTCGGCAATATGGGCCGATGGCCCGATGTTCGCAAGCCGCGGGCATGTACAATCTCTTCAATCTGTCCCATCGTCCTGTCGAGGCGAGGAAACGGTTGCAGCCCGTCGGCGTAGGATCATCACAGCACGGGGGCACGGAAAAGACGTGACGGAAACTTAACGATTTTTCGTCGGTCGATTAAGTATCTTAAAATCAATGACTTGCGGCTCGTGCGCAGGACTCGGAATCGAGCAGCGCGAGTCACCGACCAGACATGCAAGGCAATCGGTCAGCCCCCTCGGATACTGCTCCCGGCGCTTTCACGGTGGCCGGCTGGCACATCGATGCCACCACGCACCGAATCAGCAGGGACGGTGACAGCATCAAGCTCGAGCCGAGAACCATCGCGGTGCTCGTCTATCTGGCCGGCCGCGCCGGCCAGGCGGTCACCCGGGAGGAGCTGGAGCGGGAGGTCTGGGCCGGGATGGTGGTCGGCTATGACGCGCTCAGCAATGCCATCACCAAGCTGCGCAAGGCGTTCAGCGACGATTCCAGGCACCCCCGGATAATCGAGACCATTCCCAAGGTCGGCTACCGCTTGATTGCCGAGGTAGGCGCGCCGCAGGCAACGCATCGAGCATTTCCGACAAGGGACACCGGTCTCGAGCGAAAGCTGGCGGCCATTGTCTATGCCGATGTCGCCAGCTACAGCCGCCTCAGCGGCGAGGACGAGATCGGCACCCATCGGACCTTGAGCGCCTATCTCGACTGCATGACCGATGCGGTGCAGCGCTACGGCGGCGTCGTCGTGCACTTTGCCGGTGATGCCGTTCTCGCCGAGTTCGCGACGGTTACCGACGCCGTCACCTGCGCGGTTGCCGTGCAGCGCGAGCTCGCGGAGCGCAACCGGGAAGTGCCAAAGGCAAGCAGGCTCGAGTTCCGCATCGGCGTCAACCTCGGGGAAGTCATCGTCGACCGCAACGACATCTACGGTGACGGCGTGAACATCGCTGCGCGCCTCGAGGCCCTCGCCGAGCCGGGAGGGGTATGCATCTCCGGAGCGGTACACGACGCCGTCGGCAACAAGCTTCCCCTCGACTACGATTATCTCGGCGAGCAGTCGGTCAAGAACATCGCCAAGCCGGTGCGCGCCTATCGTGCGCGCTTGAAGCCCGGTGTGGTCCCACCACCCCCGTCGCAGGTGTCGAGACCTCGATCGTCTCGACGCACGAAGGCGCTTGCCGCGCTCGCCGCCGTTCTCATGGTCTTCGCCGGCGGATTGATTATCTGGCTCGAGCCCTGGGTCCCCGTCGAGGAGCCGGCCTCCGTGCAGCGCATGGTATTCCCCCTGCCCGATGTGCCGTCCATTACGGTCTTACCTTTCACGAGCCTGAGCGACGCACCGGAGCAGGCGTACTTCAGTGACGGCATCACCGAAGATCTGATTACGGATTTATCCAAGATCTCCGGCCTGTTCGTTATCGCGCCCAACACGTCCTTCTCCTACAAGGACAAGTCCGTTCCGGTGCGCCAGGTTGCCGAGGAGCTGGGTGTGCGCTACGTGCTCGAAGGCAGCGTGAGACGGATGGCGGGACAGGTTCGTATCAATGCGCAGCTCATCGACGCCACCACCGGCAGGCACCTGTGGGCCGATCGATACGATGGCAAGGACGCGGATATCTTCGCGCTGCAGGATCGGGTGATCGGGAAGATCGTCGCGGCGCTCAAGCTGAGCCTTACCGACGAAGAGCGAATCCAGCTCGCCCGCATACCGACGCGCAATCTCGAGGCCTACGACTACTATCTGAGAGCCGACCGGCTTCTCTACAAGTACCGCGGATCGCACCGAGTGGAGGGCATGTCCCTCTATCAGCGGGCCATCGATCTGGATCAGGAGTTCGCGGATGCGTACGCGGGACTCGCGGAGTCCTTGTATGTGGTCTGGCGGGACAGCAGCGACGACATCCTTCCGGGTCCGGTGGCGCGCAGACGGGCCTACGACGCGGCCAGCCGTGCCCTCGCGCTCGATCCACGCAACGCCCGGTCGTATGCCGTGCTGGCGTTGCTGCAATCCGCCGAAGGCCGGCACGACGACGCTATCGCCTCGGTGGAGAAGGGGATTTTGCTGGATCCGAGCAATGCCAGGTCCTACCGATATCTAGCGAACATTCTCGTGCTGGCCGGTGATCACGAGCGTGCCATGGCGGCGATGGAGACGGCGCTGCGGCTCGATCCGAAGCCGGCCGCGCAGTTCTACGCCGATCTCGGACTGGTGCTGTTCTTCAACCGTCGGTTCGATGAGGCGCTCGAAGCGCTCGAGAAGGCGCGTGAGATGGGCGCCGAGCCGTGGGAGGCGNNGCCGAGGTCCTCGGAAGACGACCTTTTGCCAATCTCTCCTATTACCGTGCTCTGTATGCGAATCACAGGGTCGAAGCCGATCTCGAGCTACGCATCGGGGCAATGAGACGCGCCGGAATCCCGAGCTGGGCCTACGGCTTCGAGCCGCCGCTCGAGGAACGGCTCGACAGTACGGCCCTCGAGGCAGTGACCGTCGGTCGGGCGTGGTCGGGAGCTACGTTGGGTGGGATACGGTTCTTTCAGCAGTTCACCGACGATGGACAGGTGGTGCTGCGGGACGAAAGATCCCTGCTGACCGGTAAGGCCTGGATGGAAGGTAATCGACTCTGCACCGAGTTCCCGGCGTCGCTCATACTGCGCAAGGATTGCGGTTACGTGTACCGCCATCCTGCGGGCACCGCGGACGAGCAGAATGAATACGTGCGGGTTGCTCTCGGCGAAGTCTACTTCTTCTCGGTTGCCCGTTGATTCGATGCGGGTCGTGATGACTCGGCGCGCGAAGGGCGGTCGATCGAGAGAGTTTCAGCGCGGCGACAGCGCTGCATCCAACGCGGGTACGGCCGCCAGCAGGCCGATGGCGTGCGCCTGGCTGCGTAATTCTTCGAGCCGGGCTGGCAGCGCCTCGTCGCGGGTGTTCCGACCAAAGGCGGCCAGGGCGCGGCCCCGCGCAATATAGAAGTCGTACCTCGGCAGGGGTTCCGGTTGGCAGTAGGTCTCGAGTGCCGAGGCGTAGCGTTCGACCTCGTCCCAGTCCCGCCACGCCAGGCAGGCTTCCATGGCCGTTCGGTAGAAGGCGAAATAATTATGACCGACGCATCCGCCCGCGAGGATCTGCTCGCCTTCTGCGAGCGCACGCCGGCCTTCGTCCTGATCCTCACAGGCCAGCGCGAGAATGCTGAGGACCCAGGGACCGAGAAAGCCGATGCTGGTCTCGCGTGAGATCTCGACCGCCTCGCGCATCAACTCGATGGTCTCGGGGCCTCGGCCGTTGCGCGCAAGCTGCACGCGTGCCAGGAAGATCATGAGAAAAGGCTTGAAGCGGTTGGCTCCGAGCGTCTCTGCGATATCCAGTCCGCGCTCGATGTGCTGCATGGCGGCATCGTGGTCGGCCAGCTCGACGAGCGTGCGGCTCGCCGTGAGGCGGGCCACCATCTCGGCGCGCAGGTAGCCGATTTCGACCGCCGAATCGACGGCCTCGATGGCATCGTTGTAGGCCTCTCTGACCTCGTTCATGTAGAAGCGGGTCCAGGCGACCATGTACTGGTTGCCGACTGCGATGTGCAGGTAGTTGTGCTCTCTCGACAGCGCGATGCAGCGTTTGAAGTAATCGAGAGAGGTGCGCATGCGGCCGCGCGAATAATGCGCGTCTCCAAGCCCGCTCAAGGCGCGCGCTTCGTTCTCCGTGTCGCCGGCCTTCTGCGCGTAGAGCAGCGCTTTCTCGTGCTCTTCGAGGCAGCCGTTCACGTTCCCGAGCGGGAAGTACAGATTGCCGCGCAGATGGTGGATGCGGGCAAGCTCCCGGTCGAGGCTCTCCTGGCCGGCGAGCTGCTGCGCCTCGTCGAGTGCTGCGAAAGCGCCGTCGTAGTCGTCGGTGACGCGCATGCCTTCGGCAATGCCGATCAGTGCGCGACACCGGCCCACCGCGTCCTCGGTGATGTCGAGGGCCTTTCGGTAGGTGTTCATGGACATGAGCACCGAGCCCTGATCGTGCAGGAGCTCGCCCGCCTTCAGCCAGTAGCCGATGGCCTGCTTGGGAAGCCCGGCTTCGGTGTAGTGGTGCGCGAGCAGCGCGGGCTCCGTACCGGTCGTTTTCGGAAAGCGCTCCTCGAGCACCTGCGCGATGCGTCGGTGATACTGCTGGCGGGTGCTGCGCAGCAGCGAGGCGTAGGCTGCATCCTGCACGAGCGCGTGCTTGAACTCGTAGCTGATGTTCGGCGCCAGCCCGTGCCGGTACACGAGCTCGGCGTCGACGAGCTGGGTGAGGGCGTCGTCGAGCTCGGCCCGATCGAGCTCCGCCACCGCCACCAGCAGCTCCTCGCTGAAACGCCGCCCGATGGTCGCCGCGAGCTGGGCGACCTCCTTGACCGGCGCCAGCCGGTCGAGGCGCGCCATGAGCGAGTCCTGCAGCGATGCCGGTACCGCCAGCGCCGGCAGCGGGCCGTTGAGGGCGTAGCGATCGCCGGCATCGTCGAGCAGTCCGGACTCGAGCACGGTCTTGGTCAGCTCCTCGACGAAAAGCGGCACGCCGTCGGTCTTTTGAACGATCTGATTGAGCAGCTCGTCGGGCAACGCCTTGCCGCCGGTGACCTTGAGAACCATGTTCGCGGTCTCGCGGCGGCTGAGACGGTTCAGCGTGATCACCGTCACCTGGCCGTGCCCGCCCCACGGTGATTCGAACTCGAGCCGGAAGGTGATCACGAGCACGACCGGCAGGCGTGCGATGCGTTCGATGATGAGATCGAGGAGCTCGCGGGTCGACGCATCGATCCAGTGCACGTCCTCGACCACCATCAGCACCGGGCTCTCCGACGCCATGCGCTCGACCATCGTCATCAGCGCCTCGAGCGTCTTGGTCATCGCTTCGCCGGGAGGCAGCGCCAGGGGCGGATAACGACCCTCGGTGGACACCGACAGCAAGGCCGCGAGCACCGGCGCGTACTCGCGCAGGGGCAGGCCGAAGCGGGTCAGCGTCTGATCCAGCTTGTCGAGCTTTTGCACGGGGCTGTCGTCTTTCTCGAAACGCAGGGCCCGCTCGAGCTGCTCCACCACCGGATGCAGCGCCGTGTTCTGGTGGTAGGGCGAGCAGAAGTAGAGGATGCGGTTGTGCAGCTCGCCCTTGATGCGCTCCTGGAATCCCTTGAGGATACGCGACTTGCCGACACCGGCCTCGCCGGAGAGCAGCACCACCTGGCCGTCACCCTCACCGGCGAGCTGCCAGCGCCGCACCAGCAGACCGATCTCCTCCTCGCGCCCCACGAGCGGCGTGACGCCGCGTATCGCCGCGGCCTCGAAGCGGCTCTCGGCGTCGCTCTCGCCGAGCACCCGCCAGGCCTGCAGCGGCTCGGACATGCCCCTCAGGTGCAGATCGACGAGCGGCTGGTACTCGAACAGCCCACCGACCAGCTGGTGGGTGCTCGCAGAGATCACGAGCGAGCCGGGCTGCGCGGCGTTCTGCAGGCGGGCGGCGAGATTCGGCGTCTCTCCGACGACGGCGCGTTCCTCCGCGGCGCCCTTGCCGATGATCTCGCCGGCGACCACGAGCCCGGTGGCGATGCCCACGCGCACGGAGATGGCGAGGCCGGGTCGGGGCTCGAGGTTCGCGGCCGCCTGCACGACGCCGAGCCCGGCGCGCACCGCGCGTTCCGCGTCGTCCTCGTGCGCCTGGGGATAGCCGAAGTAGGCCAGCACGCCGTCACCGATGTAGCGCGCGATGAAGCCGTCGAAACGCTCGATGACCTGCGCGCAGCACCCGTGGTAGGCGTTCATGACCTCGCGCAGGTCTTCCGGATCGAGCTGCTCGGAGAGCGCGGTGGACCCGACCAGATCGCAGAACATGACGGTGAGCTGGCGGCGCTCCGCGTCGGGGGCGCTCTCCTCACGTGGCTCCTTGACCACGGCTTGCGGGGTCGATCGCCGATCATCGGCGACCGCTGCGGCGGCCTTGGGCGGCGCCGGCGCCGCAGCGATGGGAACCCCGCAACCGCCGCAGAATGCTTCGCCGGGCTCGTTGGAGAAGCCGCAGGAGGCGCAAACCAGCGCCAGCGGGGCGCCGCAGGCGGCGCAGAAGCGTCTCCCTTCCCGGTTATCCGACTGGCACTTGGGGCAATGTATCGAGGTCAATTTCTCGGCGAGGGCGTTGAAGCGTGGAGGCTCGGAGAATGCGTTGTCGATCCCGCAGCGTCAAGCAACGCACCTGTCTATGCCGTTTGCCCTGGAAACCTGCCGGCGAAACCCCGAAACTTGTCGGGTTTCCGTGTCTCCGAGAGTGGCTGAGATCAGGTGGCGAATCGACTGAATCCGGATCTTTTCGACCAGGCCGGCAACGGGCTCGACTCAGACGCTGCCCGTGACGGCCCGCTCGCCGATCGCATGCGTCCGAGGACCCTGGACGAGTTCGTCGGCCAGGGGCACCTGCTGGGAGAGGGGAAGCCGCTCAGGCGTCTCATCGAGGCCGGCAAGGTGCACTCGATGATCTTCTGGGGACCGCCGGGCACCGGCAAGACGACGCTCGCGCGCCTCATCGCGCGACACGCCGAGGCGCAGTTCCTGACCCTCTCGGCGGTCCTCTCGGGCGTCAAGGACATCCGCGCGGCGGTCGAGCAGGCAAAGCTCCACAGGCAGGCGAGCGGCGGCGACACCATTCTGTTCGTCGACGAGGTGCACCGGTTCAACAAGGCGCAGCAGGACGCCTTCCTGCCCCACGTGGAGGACGGCACGCTGATCTTCATCGGCGCCACCACCGAGAACCCGTCCTTCGAGGTCATCGGCGCATTGCTCTCGCGCGCGCGTGTCTACGTGCTGAAAGCGCTGACGCGCGACGATATCAGCGTGGTCATTCGCCGCGCGCTCGGCGACGCCGAGCGCGGGGTAGGGCGGGGACGCATCGTCATGAGTGACGCGCTCGTCGCGATGCTCGCCGATGCCGCCGACGGGGACGCGCGGCGCGCGCTCAATCTGCTCGAGGTGGCCGCGGCCCTCGCCGAGGAGCGCGAGGGCGAAGCCGAGATCGACGAGGCGCTGCTCGCCATGGTCCTCGCCGGCGGCGCCGCGCGCCGATTCGACAAAGGCGGCGACAGCTTCTACGACCAGATCTCTGCGCTGCACAAGGCGATCCGCGGCTCCGCTCCGGATGCGGGCCTGTACTGGCTCGCGCGCATGCTCGATGGCGGCTGCGATCCGCTCTACATCGCCCGAAGGCTCGTGCGGGCCGCCTCGGAGGACATCGGCACGGCGGATCCGCGCGCGCTCACCACGGCGCTCGATGCGTGGGACGTGCAGGTGCGTCTCGGCAGCCCGGAAGGGGAGCTCGCCCTCGCTCAAGCCGTCGTGTACCTGGCCTGCGCGCCGAAGAGCAACGCCGTCTACAAGGCCTTCGGCGCGGCTACGGCGGACGCCAAGTCGGAGGGCTCCCTGGAGGTGCCGGTGCACCTGAGAAACGCCCCCACCGGACTGATGGAAAAGCTCGGTCACGGCAGGCACTACCGCTACGCCCACGACGAGCCCGAAGGCTATGCCGCCGGCGAGCGCTACTTCCCTGATCAGATGGATGAAAGACGCTATTATTCGCCGTCCGATCGCGGGCTCGAGGCGCGCATCGCGGAGCGGCTGGCGCATCTGCGCGCGCTCGATCGGGCCTATCGCAAGGATCACGACGAGGAGAAGTGACGTCGTCAGGGTGACGGTTCGCGACGATGCTCGACCCTAATCTTTTTCGCAGGGATCTCGACGAGACCGCGGCGCGGCTGCGCCGGCGCGGCTTCGATCTGCCCGCCGAGCGCATCGCGGCGCTGGAGGGTGAGCGCAAGCAGCTGCAGGTGCGCACCCAGGAGCTGCAGAATGAGCGCAACACGCGATCGAAAGCCATCGGCAAGGCCAAGGCCGGTGGTGAGGACATCGCGCCGCTGGTCGCAGAGGTCTCGCGCCTGGGCGACGAGCTGAAAGCGCACGAATCGAGCCTGCAGGGTGTGCAGGATGAAATCGAGAGCATCGCGCTCGGCGTTCCCAATCTGCCCCACGAGAGCGTGCCCGAGGGCACGGACGAGGCCGACAACCGCGAGGAGCGCCGCTGGGGCGAGCCGCCCCGGTTCGAATTCGAGCCCAAGGATCACGTGGATCTGGGCGCGGCCGGCGAGGCGATGGACTTTGCTCTCGCCAGCCAGCTCGCCGGGAGCCGTTTCGTCGTGCTCAAGGGAGCGCTCGCGCGGCTGCACCGCGCGCTCGCCCAGTTCATGATCGATCTGCACACGAGCGAGCACGGCTACCTGGAGGCCAATACGCCCGTGCTGGTGAACACCCAGACCCTGATCGGCACGGGTCAGCTGCCCAAGTTCGGCGCCGATCTGTTCCACCTCGACGGCGAGGACTACTACCTGCTGCCCACCGCGGAGGTGACGCTCACCAATTTCGCCGCCGATCGCATCCTCGATGCCGATGCGCTGCCCATGAAGCTCGTCGCGCACACCCCGTGCTTTCGCAGCGAGGCCGGCTCTTATGGCAAGGACACCCGCGGCATGCTGCGCCAGCACCAGTTCGAGAAGGTCGAGCTCGTGCACGTCGTGCATCCGGACAAATCCTAC
>JAABYT010000028.1:97853-98032 GCA_011775625.1 Gammaproteobacteria bacterium
AACAACCAGCGCCAGGATGGCACCATCGCGGTACCCGAGGCGCTGCGCGTTTACATGGGGGGCGTGAGCGAGATCGCGCCCGCTTAGATCGGGCGGGGCGGGCGCCGCGCAAACGTGCGCGATTCAGACGAGCTGCATCAGCAGCAGCACGAACAGCACGATAAGCCCAATCGGAAATA
>JAABYT010000036.1 GCA_011775625.1 Gammaproteobacteria bacterium
TGCGACCACCTGATTAAAAGTCAGATGCTCTACCAACTGAGCTAACGGCCCACATGCGGGATTCCGCGCGAGAAGGGGCGAGATGATAGCGCAATCGGAATCCCAGGCAACCCCGGCCTCAGTCGCCCGGCGCCGGGGCGGTGTCCCGGGAACGGCTCGCAGGCATTCGCCGGCGCTCCACGATGCGCAGCACCAGCACCGTGAGCGCCGGCAGGAATGTCAGCGTGACGACGGTCGCCCCGGCGACACCGAACAGCACGATTGCACCGAGGCCGCGATAGAGCTCGGTGCCGGCCCCGGGTAGAAACACCAGCGGGGAAAGGCCGAAGATGGTGGTGATGCTCGACATGGCGATGGGCCGCAGACGCGTCTCCACCGCGCTGCGCACTGCTTCGAGTGCCCCCATGCCCTCGTGACGGACGTTGTAGACGGACTGATCGACGATCAGTATAGGATTGTTGACCACCACTCCCATGAGGATCAGGAATCCGAGCATGGAGATCATGTCGAAGGGCTGGTGGAAGGCGGCGAACCCCAACTCGGGCAGCGAGGCACCGATCAGATTGAGCAGCCAAAGTCCCACCAGTCCGCTCGCGATACCGAGCGGGATTGTCGTCATGATCAACAGCGGATATCCCCAGTGGCTGAAGACAGCGACCAGCAATAGATAGATAAGGAGTACGGCCACCGCGTAGTTGCCGGTCAGCGCTTCGCGTGTCGCGTTCAGCTGATCGCTCGCGCCGCTGATGTCGATGGTGACGCCGGCGGGGATGGCGCCCTGATCGCGAAGCGCGCTCATCAGGTCCCGCTCGACCATCTCGACGCCGGTCTCGAGCGCCACCGAGCGCGGCGGGATAATGCTCAACGTCACGGTGCGCTTGCCGTCGACACGGCGCACGGTATCCGTGTCCACGGTCTCGACGACGTCGGCGATGGCGCCGAGCGGCAACACCGTGCCCTGCGGGGTGTAGACGGGCAACCTGCCGATATCCTCCAGATCCCTGACACCGCCCGGAGCGCCGTAGAGGTAGATATCGATCTTCTCGTCGTCGAGAAAGAACTCGTCCACGTAGGCGCCGTCGGTGAGCGCCGCCACCGTGAATCCGAGCTCCTCCGCGCTCAG
Organism: Gammaproteobacteria bacterium; assembly: GCA_011775625.1. GTDB lineage: Bacteria > Pseudomonadota > Gammaproteobacteria > HK1 > HK1 > JAABYT01. The sequence goes on from JAABYT010000036.1 coordinate 1,124, forward strand.
TCCGACCTCGGCGGCGCGTGCCCAGCGCGGGCGCACCTCGACCAGCGGCTGGGCGAGTGACAGGGTGCGCGGATTCGCCCGCAGCCGAGGCTTGTTGAACACCTTCTGAGCCTCGCGATAGGCCGCGAGCGTCGTCGCATAAATGTCGTCGAGGCGCGGGCCGGAGATGTCCAGGTTGATGGCGCGCGTGCCGCCGTTGTTGCTGGTGATGATCGAGCCGCGGGTGGCAAATGCGCGCATGCCGGCGAACTCGCCGTATTTGTCGGTGATCGCATCCATCAATTGATCCGTATCGCGTGTGTCGACCGGCTCGGCGATGATGCGGATACGGCTCGGCTCGACGCGCAGATAAAGATATTTGATGGCCGGCACCTTGGTCTCGCCGGCGTGATAGCGTTTCGGATCGTCGTTCACGAAGGGCAGAAAGTGCGCTTCGACCTCCTCGGCGACGCTCGCCATCTCCTCGAGGTTGTACCCGGGCGGCGGCGACATGGTGGCAAAGATCTTCGGCTCCTCGCCCTCGGGCAGGTATTCCGCGGGCGGCGTGAGCATCGCGATGACCAGCACGCTCGCCGCGATCGTCGCCGCGATGACAACGATGCGACGCAGTGAACCGGCCATCAGCCACTCGATGCAGGCGAGAGTCCAGCGGCGCACAGCGCCGCCCGTCCCGACGGTGCTCTTCATATCGGGCAGCACCCGGGCGCTCGCGGTCGGCACCGCGGTGATGGCGATGAGCATCGAGGCGAGGATCGAGGCCGAGATCGCGATAGCGATGTCGGAGTAGAGCTGGCCCGCCTCCTCCCTGATGAAAAGAACCGGCGCGAAGACCAGGATGGTCGTCAGCGTCGAGGCGAGGACCGCGGGCCACACCCGTTTGACGCCGGCGAGCGCAGCGGCGAAACGCTCGAGCCCGCGGCGACGCTCGAGCGCGATGCTCTCCAGCACCACGATGGTGTTGTCCAGCGTCATGCCGATGGCGAAGGCGACGCCGGCGAGCGAGATCACGTTCACGGTGCGCCCGGCAGCCACGAGCCCGATGAAAGCAGCAATGGTGCAGATGGGGATACCCATCACTCCCAGCGCGGTCGGACGGACGGACCGCATGAACAGAAACATGACGAGTGTCGCAAGAACGGCGCCGATGACGAGATTCGTCCAGACGTTCTTGATTGATTCCTGGACGTAGCCGACGTCGTCGGCACCGAGCGTCAAAAGCATGCCGGCGGGCTCGAGCACCTCGCGATTGATCTCGTCCATGACCGGCAGCATCGCCTTCTTGATGGCGATCACGTTCGAGCCCGCCTCTCGGCGCACCGAGAGACTGAGAACGGGATTTCCGTTGACGTAGGACTTGGATTGGACCTCGTAGTGATCGAGGCGCACGTCGGCGACGTCCCCGAGCCGGGTGATGGCGTCACCGCTGCGGTTGAGCACCAGCTCCTTCAAAGACTCGACGCTGTGGAAACGCCCGATTGTGCGCAGCAGGTAGCGCCGTTTGCCGCTTTCGATGTCGCCGCCGGAGACGTCGCGGTTGCGCGAGCGCACCGCGGTGCGGACGTCAGCGAGCGTCAAGCCGCGCTCGGCGAGTCGAGCGGCATCGATGCGAATCTGCACCTGCCGCTCGGCGCCGCCCCAGACCCCCACCTGCGAGACGCCGGGAATGCGCTCCATGCGGGTTCGCACGTGATCTTCGACGTAGTCCCGGATCATGTCCATGTCGATGCCGCTGGGATTGCCCGGCAGGGGCGCGACGCGAAAATACATGAAGGAGTTATTCGAGAACGACGACGCATAGATGCGCGGCTCGCGCACCGAGACGGGATAGCTCGATACCTGACTCAGGGCGTTGTTAACGCGAATCAGCGTCTCATTGATGTCGATGCCGAAAGGAAATTCGAGCTCGATGCGCGCCGAGCCCGTATCGGCCGTCGAGATCATGCGCTGCAGGCCCGGGACGTTGCGCAGGTACTCCTCCTGCTCGACCAGGATCTCCTTCTCGACGTCCTGGGGTGTAGCACCGGGCCAGAACGTGCGCACGGTAACGGTTCGCACCTCGAGATCCGGAATCATCTGCACCGGGATGCGCAGCACCGCAACCATGCCGAGAACGCAGACCACGAGAATCGTGATGGTCAGCAGCAGACCGCGTTTCAAGATGGCTTCGAACACGATGGTATCCTCGCCGTCAGCGCGTCTTCACGACACGCACGGGCTGACCTTCGCGCAGGGTCTCGTTGCCGCGCACGACCACGCGCACTCCCGGTTCGATGCCGCCGCGAAGCTCGGTGTTGCCTTCGAAGCTGCGCCCCACCTGGACCGTGTGCTGGGTTGCGACCGGTGCCCCGTCCACGTCCTTGAGTGACCAGACCCGGCTAGCGCCGTAGGCATCGCGCAGAACCGCATCACGGGGCACCGTCAGCACGCGCTCCGATCCGGGGATGCGCAGCCGCGCCTGCGCGGACATGCCGGGCGTGATGTCGCCCTCGCTCGAGGGCAGCTGCACGCGCAGCAGGAACGTTCGCGAGCCGGTGTCGCTGACGGGCACCTTCGCGCTGATATGACCATCGATGCTTCGTGATGGCATGGCATCGAGCCGCACGCTGACCCGCGTGTCGCCGTTGATAGCGGGATAGTGCTCCTGGGGAACGCGCAGATCGAGACGCAGATTCTCGGTTCCCACCAGCTCCAGCACCGGCGTGCCGGTGTCGACCCACTCGCCCTCCTCGGC
>JAABYT010000024.1:0-33889 GCA_011775625.1 Gammaproteobacteria bacterium
CGGTTCCCACTATCAACGTATGCGCACGCTGATAGACGGCCTCATCACATCCCGGCACTCGTCCTGAGCGCGTCCATCTCGAGCGCTGTCTTGCCGGATTCGCGGTAAAAGACGGCTGCAGATTCAGAAAGCCGCACGGCGGCTTGCGGATGTGTGTCCTGCATGGATTGCGCGAGCTCCACGAGTTTGTCGGCAAGACGTTTTTTGGTGCGTGCTGAAAGATAGCGTTGGTTGCTCGGGTGCAGGGCATCCCTCAAGTAGGCTGCGACGAGCATTTCGGCCGACTCGCGTGGAATCTGCTCCGAGCGCATGGCGTGTGGCACGAGGCGGGTGACAACGCCATCTGTGAAGAGCTCGTGCTGCCCGGTGGCTCTATCAATCATCGCGAGATAGCACAGCCCCTGAATCAGCCGCGCGTCGCGGTCCTGCTCGATGATCCTGGTGGCTTCCTCGACGGCGAGACTAATCTGCCCCATGCTGAGCAAGGTTGACAGAAAAATTTGATCAATCGACAGCGCACGGAAGACAGCGGCGTCCCAGCCATCCGGGACTTGTAAATCCGGTGCGAGGATGTGCCCACGGAAGTATTCGAGGTCCTTGCGGGCAGCGACCGCTTCACCCGCTGCAAGCCGCGACATGCCGCGCCACAGGCGGATTCGAGCCACGAGGGTGCGGTCCTCGTCGCCGTCGGGCACGTGTGTCAGGGCGTCGGTGTAGAACTTCACTGCATCCGCGTACTCGCGATTCAGGAGGTAGTAGTTTCCCACCTGCGCGTACTCGGCAACGTCGGTCGGATACCAGCGTATTGCATCCTCATCGAGATCGAGCACCGCGGCTGGATCACCAGGGGGCAGGTGCGAGACCGTGGGCAGATGTGTGGCCCAGAAGGAGAGCTTCGTGGACTGATTGCCCCATCGCGCGGACGAGATATTCATCAAACCGAACCGTCGCGAGGGGAGCGTGCCGTTGGGTTGAGCGACCATCAGGTTATGCCGCTGTGCGGGTGCCCATCGGATGCGACCGTGAGGCACGATCGCAACCGTACGGTCGAATTCCTCCGCCAGGGTGAGATAAGCGAGGTTAGATCCCGGCTTTGACCAGCCCAGGAACTGCTCCACTTGCAAAGCCCCGGACAACTCGGTGAGGGTGCCGGATTCCGGATCTACGAGCAGCAGACGTTTCTCGCTCAGCATCCCCAGCAAGCGCTCACCGGGTGCCCAGTGAAGGTCGGTGGTCTGTCCTTCAGGCATGCTGAGGACCCGCTGCGGTCGATCGGTCGCGATCCGCGTCAGTACGAGCTCGCGGATCGGGTTTGAATCCGCCGGCTGGCTCGAGTCCGCCGGCTGCGCCGCTGCCGGTGCCCTGATGTGGGCGAGCCAGCGCGAGTCGGGCGACCAGCTTCCGAGGCGCGGACGCAGATCGTAGAGAAATTCGCTGTGTCCCCGATGCTGCGCGTCCTCCACTCTGTGCTCCGGCACGACAGGGGGCGCCGGACTCTTCTCGATTGACCGCCATTTCGTCTCGTCCGAACCAATGGGCCCGAGCCATAGGGCGCCCATGTCCGACTTACGGGTCGCAGAGGTGAGCCACTCGCCGTTCGGACTGATTGAAAACGCCAAGCTCGGTGCGCGAATCGGCGACGCCACGGTGCGCATGCCGTTGTCGGCGTTCAAGGACATGACGGACTGAAGGCCGGACGCGTCGGTATCGAGGAACAACACGTGATTGCCGTCCGGGTGCCAGGCGAAGAGCGCGTCGGCTTTGAGCTGGATCTCTGCCCGAAATCGAGCCGCAGTAAGAAATCTCGGATTTGCAGGTGTCCAATCGCTCGGTAGAGTTGCCGAATCTCCCGCGGACTTTTGCACGTCGGAAGTCCAGATGTCCTCCGGGGCCGGCCAATACCAAAGCGCGTAGCTCAGCAGTCCGGTGCTCGAGTCCCGCTTGCCATCCGTGACGGCGAATAGTACGGCACGCTGTCCTGGTGCCCAATGGGGAGAGGACAGGGTGGTATCAGGCTTTGCCGTGAAAACGCGCCGATGCATGTCTCCCCGCGTGCGGGCTACAAAAACGCTGTCCTTATGACGATATGCAATGGCCCGGTCGTCGGCAGAGAATGGAATTGTGCGGTCCTCTTCCCATCGAACGGTGCCGTTCGGCACGCACGCGGCAAAGACCGAGAGCGCGAGTAAAACGACCGCAAGCTCTGCAAGCGTACGCGGCGAATCCGGTAAGTGTCGATGGCTATTGCTCATGTTCAAGTACCTTCAATCGAAGCAAAGCGAGCTCCGTCTCCGCGGTTCCGGGATATTCGCCGACGATTTGTCGGTAGGCGATCATGGCCCGTTCTCTCTTTTCGAGATGACGCTCGAGCAGGTCGCCCAACATCAACAGCGCCTGGCGCCGCTGCTCGTGCGGAAGGCTCGCGCGCAAGGCCTGCTCGATGTTTCTGCGAGCCTCATCGTATTCCCCAAGTGCGATGTGGAGTTCCGCCAGTTGCATGAATGCCTGTCCCCTCAAGGCACCGTCGCGGGAGATTCGAATAATCGCGGCGTAATCACTCTCGAGTTGATGACGTTCGGCAATCGCCCGGATAGCAACGGAATGCCGGCGCTCGGTGCTCTCCCAGAGCGCATCCGCATCGAGATTTCTGCCTGGAGCCGCGCAGCCGGGAAGCACCGTAATGAGGAGTAAACCCAAGGAGGCACCGGCCGCAATTTTGTGCGCTGTCTTCATGATTGGCTTTGGTTGGCGCCGGTGCCGGGACAACCGGTCCCTCCAATCATCTAGGATCGATAGCGATCGATGACTGAATATTAACCCGGGATCGCAATCCTCCGGACTTACAGATCGCTAACATATTCATCCCAAATGCACGGCTGCAAGGTAACACGCCGTTTACCGGTGCCGGCGTTTGATTCGCGTGCTTGTGCGGTGACGGGGGGTGATCGATTCCGCCAAGCGGAAAGTCGCCCGGCGTGGACTGTCGAGCCGTTGATCCATGTCAATGCATCAATCACGGCTCACGGCAAGTGGTCAGGCTCAACAGGCAGACTGGTCAGGCGCTGTTCAGCATGGTCGAGCGTCGTGGCACCATCTGGTAGGAACGCGCCTCGAGGAGCCCTTCGCGCGCGAGATCGCGAAAGCGGCGGTGGTTGATTCCTGCAGGCTCGTGGAATCCGATGGCCATCACGTCCAGGGTGCGCCGGCGTCACCGTTCCGGGCCCCGCGACGATTGTCCACGGCAAAAAGAAAGCCCCTCTAAAGAGGGGCTTTCCATACAGCCCCCCCAGGCGGGGGGCTCGTGCCGATGCCGCTCAGTCCTTGGTCTTGGCGGGGACCACCTTGAGCCAGGCGCTGCCCTCGAAGTCCGAGCCTGCTCGAGCGGCGCGTGCGCCCGAACCGCCGCCGGTTCGGCCCTTCACGTGCCCCTCCAGGCTGCTCGGCCCGAAGCCGGCCTTCTCGGTGTAGAAGTGACACACGAGATCCCGATGGCCGTCGCGGTTGACGTCGCGGTAGTTGTTGGAGCACTTGTGCAGGCTCCGCTCGTTACCCGTCGCTCCGAACGTGAGGCTCTGCTGGTCTACGTCCCTCACGTCGAAGTCCTTCGAGCCCAGAAGAGCGACCGGAAGCTTGCCCTTGCTCCTGGGGTTGAAGGGCGGCGACACGTTGTCGTTGCCGGGCTTGATCACCATGCTGATCTGCACATTGGGCACCGAGACGCCGCTGATGACGAGCACGTAGTCGCCCTCGTCGACGTAACCCGACCACGTACTACCCCCGTGGGTAAAGTAGCGCGGATAGCTGCTGACTCCGACGGTGTACATGCCGGTGGCCGGCACGACGAAGCCGTCGATGCGGGCATCGTAGGCATGGTAGCTGCCAGGATCGACGCTGGCATCGTCACCGGCGCGCAGCAGGCTGCCCGCGGAATCGAAGATACCGATCACGGTATCGACGCTCTCGCCGGCTCCAAAGCCCTGGTCGATGTCCACTGTCAGCACGTCGCCTGCCTGCGCGAAGAAGCGGAAGAAGTCGACGTCGTTGGGGTCATCCGCCTTGCTCAGCGCTCCACTGACCTGCAGCTCCGAGGTGCTGCCCCGCAGCACTTGGGCGTTTGCAAAAGGATTGTTGGGCTCGGACTCCAACACTGAGGATGCGTAGGCCTGGCCCGTGCCGGCCGCGAGCACGGCGGCGGCAAGAATTGACGAGAGTCTTGCTGTGACGTTCATGTTTATCTGTCCCTTACTTGCTGTTTGCCGAATTACCGAATCTCCACCGCCTGCTTCTCACCCTACGAATCCCGAAGTCGCGTCGGAAATTCCCAGTATCGTAATTACTAACCGTGATACGTCGATTGACCCACCATCTTGCGCCATCAGCTCCAGCGCCTCGGGGCCGGTCTTGAGGTAATTATCGGCACCTGCGCAACGGAATCCGTGCGGCATTAGGCAGTCACGCTGTGCTGCAAATCACCAATTCGGCGGTTTTTGGCTGTCGATAATCAATGGGTGACGGTATGGCGCCGAATGTCCAGGCGAGCCCGGCCGGCGCGGGCATCGAAGGCCGGTGGGAGTCGCGGTTGTTTCGTGTCAACGTGCCGTAGGAACGGTTGGCATGTAATTGCCCGGCTGAGAAATTAGGCGTCTATTTGCCGGCTCTGTTGGCGGGTCGGGTAGGAATGTCCCCTCAACGCAGAGAGGATTCGCAAGGCAACGAAAAGCACGCGCGAGAGGCGCAGGGCAATCAGAGCAGGAGGTCGCGGTCCTCGCGAGTGCTGGCGAATTCGTGATGCTTCAGGTGCTCATGGTGCAGACGCTCCGTTTCTTCGGGATCCAGCACTCCGTGCATGGAGAGACGCTTCTTCGCTCTCGCCCTGAGCGTGGCGAGCCTCGCGCGGGACCGCTCGGTCTCCTGGAACGACACCAGGCGTAGCAATCTGCTGACCAGCGTGGCGGCGTCGTCGATCGAAGTGCGCTCGGTATTGATCACGATGTCATAGAAGCGCGGGTCTCTCCAATCGCCTTTAAATAAGTGTCTTACAATTCTTGCGTGCGCCGCGTCGTTTGATTTGATCTCCTTGCGTGCGACCGATGCGTTTTCCAGCCCCGCGCGCTCCATCAACCTCCTGACTCGAATGTGCATTGGCGCGCAGACTCTCACGCAGGCAACGTGGGACACCCCGCGCAGCAACTGCGCAGCGCCCCAGCCTCGAATGATGACATTTCCGCGTTCCGCGAGCTCGAATATCTGCTCGGCGGTGCAACGCGCAAGGCATTTCTCGTCGACGCGCCAGCGTTCGAGAATACCGGCGCCGCCCTCGAGATAGCGGTGCACCGCGCTATCGCGCATCTGCAGCCTGCTGGCCACGTGGTGCTCGACGAGCTCGTGATGTACCAGGGTGAGGTCACAGGCATCGGCGACACCGAGAGCCACATCTCTGCCGCCGGAGCCCATTTCCCGAGTCATTGCGATGACCGCCATCTCCATCTCCTCCCGTTCGAAGCGATTTGGAGATGCACAGCGCGCCGGCCCCTGGAGGCCCGTCACCGTGCCTTGTAACCAGCGGTCGCTGCAGGCGCGCAGCTAAAACTCGGATGGCCGCTATCCCGAGGGATGCATTGCGGGGAGGCCTTTTTGTTAGCCTGCGGTTTTCACCATACTCCTCGAGCGGCCGATTGTCATCCGCCGCCCGGGAGCAGGCGCGCCAGCCCCGTCACCAGGGGCGTGGGCGTGCGGGCGCTCGCGGGGATATCCGTGCAATGCCTGGTGCCGTGAGCGTGCCTCGCTCTAACTCCCGGCCGCTTGTCCGCCACCGTCGCCGATGAGCGAGAACGGTGCCCAAAAAATCGGATGGGCGTAGGAGAATACGGTGCGGCCTTTGGCATCGACGAAGCCCGGCCCGTCAATGAGGGCGTTCATCGTACGGCGCAGTGCCTCGGCTCGGGACAGGGTGGTATCAGCGGCTTGACGTCTGAACAGATCGGTCGTCAGCGTTCGCGCGCTGGTCGTCTCGACCGGCCAGTTCGAGACCAAGAGCGCCCGCGTACCGGCGTAGAAGAACGCGCGCCCGAGCCCCGAAACGGCTTCTGCGCCGGCGCCAGCGCCCGCTGCGGTGTTGCATGCCGATAGCACCACCCAATCGGCGTCCAGCCTGAGCGCCAGGATCTCGCCCATGGTCAGCAGCCCGTCCTCTCTGCCGCTTCCCACCTGCGGGGGTGTCAGCGCCAGTGCAGGTTGCGCCAGCCCGTCCAGGTCGCCCGGCACCAGCCCGTGGGTGGCGAACGCAACCACCTTGTAACTCGACAGCGTCATTGACTTGACCCGGTCTTCGGTTGCCGCCCTGCCGGTGAACACGTCGCGCGAGAGATCCGCGTTCAGCGCGAGCGCGATGCTTTCGATCTCCTCACCCGTATCCGGAAGACGCGGCAGCATGGCCAGATCCGCGCTCGATAAGCCTCCCAGATCCGGAGAGGCGCGCCGTGATAGGAGCAGGCTTCGCACCTTCGGCGCACCGCGCGCGGACATCGTGACAGGCTCTGTCGGCTTCTCGGCCTCGGCGCCGGTGGCCTGTGCGTGCGTGAACCACGGATCGCCGAAGCCCGCAAAAGGCCGGCGCGAGGCCGATGCGGGCGCCAGGCTTCGCAACGTTACCAGGGACGCTACGGAAGGCAGCACCGTCACCGCGTGCGTGCGCGCGAGCCAGGGCATGTCTCGGTACTCGGAGAACAAGGGCTGCCTCTGCGGTACCGGCTGCGCGGACGCGGTGGTCAGCACCGACAACGGTAGCTGCCCGAGTGGGCCGTCCGCGACCACCAGCAGACTGTGCGCCTGCTCCCATCCCGCCGTCACCGGCGCCAGCAGCGCTTTATAAAGTCGGTGCGCCAACTCGACATCGAATGGCGGGATGCCTCCCAGCGAGGCCGCGCGCGGATCCAGCGATCGGCGCAGATCACCAACGGCTGCGGCCATGCGCTCTCGCCCGAGCGGGGCGACGGTGAATGCGAGCTGTCCCACCCTGGGTATCGCCCAAACATAGGCCTTGTCCTTCGCGACATAGGTCACCACCAGCGCCTCGCCGACCGCCAGGCTGTTACGTGCGGCGGTAATGGTCGCGGGCCTGGGACTCATGAGCGTGGCATATTCGGGGAATCGTGTCTCGATCGCTTCGGCGAATGCGGCCCGAGCGTTACGCAGAGTGTCGATCCGCACCCTCAGCTCCTCTGTGGCGGCCGCCCCCGGCCTGTATTCGGGGCGCAATAACGTGCGCGCCAGCAACCCGTGCAACGCGCCAATCTGCTTGACTGCGTCCTGCTCTTTTCGCACGAGCTCCGCGAGCTCCGCGTCGCCGGCGGCGGCACGGGCCGCGCTGGCCGACAAGGCCCGCTGCACCGCTTGCCCGCGGGCGAACTCGGCGAGCCGGAAGGCTTCGCCTACTGCATCCGGTCCGATCCCGACGCTGGCATCTTCGAGGCTCACGAGCAGATCGATGTAGGCTTCGAGGATCAGACCGAGGCGCATCTCCTTGGCTGTTTGATCGCCTAATTCCTCGTCGCTTCGACGAGAGCGCGTCATCAGTATCGGCACCGACGCCGCGAATGCGTCCATTGCCTGTCGCTGCTTTCCCATCCTGGCAAGCGCCATAGCGAGCACTCCATGCGCTTCGGCCGTGACGTAGTGCTTGGGTCCCAGAGCCGTCAGATGGTGGCGCCACGCCCTTCGAGCGAGCGCTTCTGCTTCGTCGGCCCGGCCGGTGCTGACAAGCGCGACGGCCCAAGTGATGTCACGGGAAAAGAACTGATCGAAGGTGACGGCGTCCGTCGCGAGATCCGTTTCGATTGACTCGAATACTTCAATCGCCGCTGTCCACTGCCGCTGGTTGACCAGCGCTTCGGCAAGCTCGGCGTGGGCCAGTGCAAGTTGAAAGGAATCCCTCGGTGCACCAGTCTCCAGGTAGATGTCCGCCAATGCGCGCGCAAGGCGTTCGGCTTCTTCATGGCGACCCTGCGCGCCAATCACACGAACCAGGGTCTTCAGTTGCAGTGCGGTGTCCTGCGAATCGCGGCCGGCCCGGGCGAGAGAACCCATCACGGCCTTCCTCGCTTCGATCTCTGCTTCGATTAATCGATCTTGACGCAGTAGGTTCTCAGCGAGCTCGGCGTGGCTCAAATCGATGTGTATTGCGCTGTACGTGGCGTGCGGATGAACTTCGAAATTTTTCCGAAACCTGGTGATGGCGATTCGATAGTGTTGCTCGGCATCCGCATATCGTCCCTTCACGTCGAGCAGGTTAGCCCTTGCCCGCTCAATCTGAGCCGTCCAGAGGTTGTTCCATTCGGGCCATGATCGCCACGACCTGGCCTCATTGAGCAGTGCTTCCGATTTTTCCAGAAGTCGTTCTGCCGCAATCAAGTCTCCGCTGCGCCCGTAGTGGACAGCCAGTACGGCTCCGCGCGTAATTCCCAAGCCGCGGCGATTCGAGGGGATGGACGCGAGCGCCTTTTCCCGATGATCGATCGCGTCGACGAACCTGCCCGCAAGCAGCTCGGCATTCGACAGATCCCAGAGAATGCCCGAGCGAATTCTGTCTTCACTCTTGCGCGACAAACGCTCGGCTTCTTTGAGATCCGCGAGGTAGCGTTGACTGTCACCGATCTCACGTGCTGCCAGGCCACGCTTCCAAAAGAACTCGGCCAACTCCGTGTTACCGGCGCCGAGCGGCGGCTCGGCGGTTGCCAACGTGCGAGCGCGCTCCATCGCTTTCGGATCCGCAAGCTCGTAGTCATCGATAAGCCCGGCGATATCGTCGATGGTTCTGGGTGGCGGGGTGAAGGATTGTCCTTCGAAGGTCGCCGAGACCTTCTTGGCCTGCTCGAGCGAGATTGCCGGAGGCTCGCGTTCAGTGCTCTGGCAGCCCGATAGCAGTTGCAATACGACCGATGCGGCTGCCATTAAACGAGCTCCCGGGCTCACTCGTTGCGTGTGATGAATACGTATTCCGGTCACCGAAACGACTCCTCCCGAGGTCCGTGCGCCAGAGCGAATAAGCCTGTGACAGGAGATTCCGCGGGCGAACGGTTCGTCAGGCGAGCCGTGTCGAAGATTCTCTCCGTCGGGATTGCAGCCGTCATGCTGCGTCGCCGGAGGGGACAAGAGCGGGCATCCAATTCACTCTGAGCGATTCAGCGAGAGGGGCGGGCCACGGCATTGGTGTGATACCGGTCGAGTTTGGTGCCGGGAGAGAGACTCGAACTCTCACTCAGTTGCCTGAACCAGATTTTGAGTCTGGCGCGTCTACCAGTTCCGCCATCCCGGCACGGGTTGGGAGGAATACCGGCCAGTAGTATAAGGAACAGCCTTGCGCAGGGGCAAAGCAGCGTGACGGGGATCGCGAGTGCATTCTGCTAACATCGCCGCGCATGCGCGCCAGTGATTTCCGATTCGAGCTGCCGCCCGAGCTGATCGCCCAGTATCCGCTCGAGCACCGGCGGGAGAGCCGGCTTCTGGTGATGAACGGCTGCGACGGTGGACTCGAGGACCGCCGCTTCGACGAGCTCGGCAGCCTTCTCGAGCCCGGCGATCTGCTCGTGATGAACGACACCCGGGTCATCAAGGCACGCCTGGCCGCCCGCAAGCCGACCGGCGGACGGGTGGAGATACTCGTCGAGCGCATCGTCGACGCGCGCCGGGCGCTCGCGCACGTGCGCGCGAGCCGCAGCCCCGCGCTCGGCAGTCAGCTGATCATCGACGACGGCGTCCGGGTCCGGGTGTGCGGGCGCCGGGATGATCTGTTCGAGCTGGAAATCGAGGGCGCGCACACCATCGACGCCCTGATCGCAGAGTCGGGTCGGGTGCCTCTGCCGCCCTATATCCGCCGCGAGCCCGAGCGCCTCGACGAGGAGCGTTATCAGACTGTCTATGCCCGCGAGGACGGCGCGGTGGCGGCGCCGACGGCCGGGCTGCACTTCGACGCCGACATGCTCGAAGCGCTTCGCGACGCCGGCGTCGGCATCGCATTCATCACGCTGCGGGTCGGGGCGGGCACTTTTCAGCCGCTTCGAAGCGACGACGTCGACGCGCACGTGATGCACGCGGAGCATGCCCGTGTGTCCGAGGCGGTCTGCGAGCAGGTGGCCGAGACGCGTCGCCGCGGCGGGCGCGTCGTCGCCGTCGGGACTACCAGCGTGCGGGCCCTGGAAAGCGCATCCGCCGGGGGCGTGCTGGCGCCATTCGAGGGCGAGACACGCCTGTTCATCAAGCCCGGCCATGTGTTCCGCTCGGTCGACGCGCTGCTCACCAACTTTCATCTCCCCGAATCGACCCTGCTGATGCTGGTGTGCGCATTCGCGGGCTTCGATAACGTCATGCGCGCTTACCGGCACGCGGTGGCGGCGCGCTACCGTTTCTTCAGCTATGGTGATGCCATGTTCGTGACGGCGGCCTCCCCGTGAGTCACATGAGCTTCGAGCTCATCGCCGGCGCCGGCGCCGCGCGCCGGGGACGTCTGCGCTTTCCCCGCGGCACGGTGGACACACCCGTGTTCATGCCGGTCGGGACCTATGCAACGGTCAAGGCCATGACGCCGGAGGAGCTCGAGGAGTGCGGCACCGAGCTCATCGTCGCCAACACCTTTCACCTGATGCTGCGCCCGGGTGCCGAGCGCGTCGAAGCCCTGGGGGGGCTGCATGCGTTCATGCACTGGCAAAGGCCGATACTCACGGACTCCGGCGGCTTTCAGGTCTACAGCCTCGGCGACATGCGCCGTATCAGTGAAGAGGGGGTCGCGTTTCGATCGCCGGTGAACGGCGATGCCGTATTCCTCGACGCCGAGACCTCAATGGCGGTGCAACGACGCCTCGGCTCCGACATCGTCATGGCCTTCGACGACTGCACCCCGCTGCCGGCGAGCGAATCCGAGACGCGCGAGTCCATGGAGCGCACGTTACGCTGGGCCGCCCGCTCGCTGCGCGCCCACGGCGACAGCGAGGCGGCGCTGTTCGGCATCGTTCAGGGCGGACTGCACCCCGGGCTGCGCAAGCGAAGCCTCGATGGGCTGATGGAGCTCGGCTTCGATGGCTACGCCCTCGGTGGGCTGTCGGTGGGAGAGACCCGTGCCGAGCGTGAGCAGGTGCTCGATGCCATCACCCCGGAGATGCCCGCCGACCGGCCGCGCTACCTGATGGGCGTCGGCACGCCCGCAGACATCGTCGAGGCGGTTCGGCGCGGCATCGACATGTTCGACTGCGTGCTGCCGACCCGCAACGCGCGAAACGGACACCTGTTCGTGCCCGGCGGGGTGGTGCGCATCCGCAACGCCCGCTATCGGGCCGACACCGCCCCGCTCGACGAGGCCTGCGGATGCTACACGTGCCGCCACTACAGTCGCGCCTACCTGCATCATCTGGACCGCTGCGGCGAGATTCTCGGGGCGCGGCTCGCCACCATCCATAATCTCTTTTACTACCAGACGCTGATGCGCAATCTGCGCCAGGCCATCGAGGCCGGCACCCTGGCGGACTTCGTCAGCGCGTTCCACGCGCGCTCGGGCTCTCGCAAGGCCTCCGACGAGGTGTCATAATCGCGCGTCCAGCGAAACTGTTGACGACTCGGGGATTCCGACATGGGTTTTTTCATTTCCGACGCGTATGCTCAAGCCGGTGGGCCTGGCGGGGGCGCTCCGTACGCCGATATCCTGTTCCTCGTCCTGCTGTTCGCCGTCTTCTACTTCCTGCTCATTCGACCGCAGCAGAAAAAGGCCAAGGAGCACAAGAAAATGGTCGAGGCCGTCCAGAAGGGCGATGAAGTGATTACCAATGGCGGCATCGCCGGTAAGGTAATCGAGGTGGGCGAGTCCTTTCTCACCGTGAACATCGCCGAAGGCGTGGATGTCAAGCTGCAGCGAAGCGCCATCGCGCAAACGCTGATCAAAGGAACGATCAAGTCCAGCTGAAGGCACGATTTTCCATCGGACAGCCGGCCCCGTGACGCGGCACCGACTCTCTGGCGACGATAGATGAACCAATATCCTCTCTGGAAATATCTGCTCATCGTGGCGGTGCTCGTCGTCGGCGTCTTTTTCGCGTTGCCGAATATCTATGGGAACAATCCGGCGGTACAGATCAAAGCGGATCGCGATGCACCTGTCGACGAGATTCTCGAAGGGCGCATCGTCGACGCGCTAAAGAGCGTCGGAATAAAGACGCTTCGTGTCGAGCGCGACGATCGCAGCCTGCTGCTTCGCTTTGCCGACGAGAACACTCAGCTCAAGGCTCAGGATCAAATAGGCTCGGATCTCGGCTCCCAGTACGTGGTGGCGCTCAATCTGGCGCCGGCGACACCGGCCTGGCTCGAACGCCTCGGGGCACTGCCGATGTATCTGGGGCTCGATCTGCGCGGTGGCGTGCACTTTCTGATGGAAGTCGACATGGCCGGAGCAATCCGGCAGGCCGAGCAGCGGTATGCAGCCGATCTGCGCCAGATGCTTCGTGAGGAAAAGATCCGCTATGCGGGCATTTCCCGTCGGGACAGCGGTGGAGTGCTCCTCGCCTTTCGCGACAACGAGACGCGTGGGGACGCCTACAATCTCATCCGCCGCGAGCTGCCCGAGCTCGAGTTGACGGAGCGCGACAACGGAAAGCAGCCCGAGCTGCTGGCACGCATGAACCAGCGCTCGGTCGACGAGGTCATGCGTTTCGCGTTACAGCAGAACATCACCACGCTTCGCAATCGCGTCAACGAGCTCGGCGTGGCCGAGCCGGTCATTCAGCAGCAGGGAGCCGACCGCATCGTCGTGCAGCTCCCGGGCGTGCAGGATACGGCGAAGGCCAAAGAGATACTGGGCGCGACCGCGACGCTCGAGTTTCGGATGGTCGATACGGAGCACTCGGTGCAGGACGCCGTTGCCGGCCGAGTACCCCCGACAGCAAGGCTGTACCGCGAAAGCAACGGGTCGCCGATTCTGCTGCAGCGAAGCGTCATGCTCTCCGGCGACTACATAACCGACGCATCGTCGGGTATCGACCAGCAATCCGGGTCTCCGGCCGTATTCATCACGTTGGACGGCAAGGGAGCGAGCCTTTTTTCGAAACGCACCCGCGACAAGATTGGCCGGCCCATGGCGACCGTGTTCATCGAGAACAAATCCGAGACAGTCACCGTCGATGGGCAGGAGATCAAGCGGAGAACCACCGAAGAGACGGTCATCAACGTTGCGACCATTCGCGATCAGCTCGGCAAGCGATTCCAGATTACCGGACTCTCGACGACAGAAGAAGCGCGAGATCTGGCGTTGCTCCTGCGCGCCGGTGCGCTGGCGGCGCCTATCGAGATCATTGAGGAACGCACGGTGGGACCGAGCCTCGGCCAGGAAAACATCGAGCAAGGATTCCGATCGGTCATCATCGGATTCATCCTGGTGCTCATTCTCATGGCCATCTACTACAAGGTCTTTGGCATGGTCGCGAACCTGGCACTCACCTTCAATCTGGTCATGATCGTCGCGGTTCTTTCGATGCTGCAGGCAACGCTGACGCTGCCCGGCATCGCGGGAATCGTGCTCACCACCGGCATGGCGGTCGACGCCAATGTGCTGATATTCGAGCGGATCCGCGAGGAGATCCGCAACGGAAACACGCCCCAGGCGAGCATCGAAGCTGGTTACAAGAAGGCGTTGTCCACCATTGCAGACGCTAACATCACGACCTTGATTGCGGCCATCGTGCTATTTGGATTCGGAACGGGGCCGATAAAAGGTTTCGCGGTTACTCTTTCCATTGGCATCGTCACTTCCATGTTCACGGCGATCATGGGAACCCGCGCTGTGATCAATCTTTACTATGGCGGTCGGCGGGTCCAGAAGCTGCTTATCTAGATATGGAAATACTCAAGCGACAAACGAACTTCGACTTCATGGGACAGCGCAAGCTGGCCATGATCTTCTCCGGCGTGCTGCTGCTCGTTTCCGTGGTTTCCCTCGGCGTGCGCGGGCTGAACTATGGTATCGATTTCACCGGCGGCGTTCTCATCGAGGTCGGCTATCCGGATACGGCGGACCTCGTCCAGATCCGCACGGATCTCGCCTCGGCCGGATTTCCGGGGGCTACGGTTCAATACTTCGGCACCACGCACGATGTGCTGGTGCGTCTGGCTCCGCGCGAGGAAGTCAGCAAGGCGGAGCTCAGCAGCGAGGTTCTGAGGGTGCTCAGGAAAAGCGGCGGAGACATGCAGCTTCGCCGCGTGGAGTTTGTCGGGCCGCAGGTAGGAGAGGAGCTGCGGGAGCAGGGCGGGCTCGCCATGTTGATTGCGCTCGGCGCGATCCTCATCTACGTGTCGCTGCGCTTTCAGTGGAAATTCTCCCTTGGCGCCGTGGCGGCGTTGTTCCACGACGTGATCGTGACGATCGGATTTTTCTCTGTTCTTGGTCTCGAATTCAATCTCACGGTTCTCGCTGCGGTGCTTGCCGTCATCGGCTATTCTCTCAACGACACGATCGTGGTGTTCGACCGCGTGCGCGAAAATTTCCGAACCATGCGCAAGGGTACCGCTGTCGAGATATTCAACAGATCGCTCAATCAGACGTTGTCGCGCACGTTGATGACGTCTCTGACGACGTTGCTTGTTCTCGTCACGCTCTTCTTCCTCGGCGGAGAGCTCATTCACGAATTTTCGACCGCACTCATTGTCGGAGTCGTCATCGGAACGTACTCATCCATATACGTTGCCAGCACATCGGCGCTCGCGCTTGGCGTCATGAAAGCCGACCTCATGCCCGTCCAGAAGGAAGGTGCCGAAGCCGATGCCAGGCCGTGATAAATGGGACACGTTTGAATCAACCTGAAAGTCAGCCACCCTCGGGCGTGACGCGCCCGAAGCCGTTGGTTGCGGTCAAAGACCTGAATTTCCGCCGCGGCGACCGTTTGATATTCGATGGCGTCGACATCGAGATTCAGCGGGGAAAAATTACGGCCATCATGGGGCCGAGCGGGACGGGTAAGACCACTCTTCTAAAGCTCATCGCCGGTCAGTTGAGGCCCGACGCAGGATTCGTGAGCGTCGACGGTCTGGAGGTCCACAGCCTCTCCCGTGAACAGCTTTTCCTGCTGCGCCGACGCATGGGGATGCTGTTCCAGAGCGGTGCCTTACTGACCGATCTCGATGTTTTCGAAAATGTCGCGTTTCCTGTTCGCGAGCACACGGATCTGACCGAATCGATGATTCGAAATCTGGTCTTGATGAAGCTCGAAGCGGTAGGACTGCGCGGTGCGAGCCATCTGTATCCGCGAGAGCTTTCCGGTGGGATGGCAAGACGCGTTGCGCTCGCTCGCGCTATTGCGCTCGATCCGATGATGGTCATGTACGACGAGCCGTTCTCCGGCCAGGACCCGATTTCAATGGGTGTGCTCGTGCAGCTCATCCATCGTCTGAATGATGCGCTCAACCTGACAAGTATCATTGTCTCGCACGATGTGCCCGAAACCGCGTCAATCGCGGACTACATCTACGTTTTGTCTGAGGGTAAAGTGGTCGGTGAGGGCACGCCCGAGGAGCTCGGCAGATCGAGGTCCGAATGGGTCATGCAGTTCATGCACGGCCTCGCCGACGGTCCGGTGCCATTTCACTACCCCGCACCCGAGTTCTTCGATGATCTGATGGCGGAGCCGCTCAGGTGATCGAGGTTTTGCGCCGTTTCGGCCGCACGGGCCTGCGCTTTTTCGAGCGTCTCGGACGCGGCAATATTTTTTTCCTGCACGTGCTGGCCGGGGTGCCTGCGCTGGTGCTGCGTCCGACGCTGGTTATCGCGCAAACCTGGTCGGTCGGTGTGCGCTCGCTGATCATTACGGTGGTGTCGGGCACCTTCGTCGGCATGGTGCTCGGGCTGCAGGGCTATAATACCCTGGTAGATTTCGGTGCCGAGGAATCCCTGGGTGTGGTCGTTGCCCTGTCGCTCGTGCGAGAGCTGGGCCCGGTGGTGTCGGCGCTGCTTTTTGCCGGACGCGCGGGCTCTGCCCTGACCGCTGAGATCGGCCTGATGAAGGCCACCGAGCAGCTGGACGGGATGGAGATGATGGCTGTGGACCCTCTGCGCAGGGTGGTCGCGCCGCGCTTCATGGCAGGCGTGATCTCGATGCCCTTGCTCGCCGCCATGTTCAGCGCCGTCGGCGTGCTCGGCGGTTACTTCGTCGGTGTCGGTTTGCTGGGCGTGGACGAGGGTGCATTCTGGTCGCAGATGCAGTCCAAGGTGGACGTTTACGAAGATATCTTGAATGGCGTCATCAAAAGTCTGGTGTTCGGCGTCGTGGTGACCTGGATTGCGGTCTTCGAGGGTTACGATACGGTGCCGACATCCGAGGGCGTGAGCGCGGCGACGACGCGTACCGTGGTGCATTCGTCGCTAGCGGTGCTGGGGCTCGACTTCGTGCTGACGGCACTGATGTTCAACTGAAATAGACCGCTGGACGAAGGAACATGTACAGCAAGACCGTGGAGATTGGGGTCGGCGTATTCGTTGCGATGGGGCTCGCTGCGCTGCTGATGCTCGCCATGAAGGTCAGCAATCTCGCCGAGCTGACCGCGGCCGACGGGTATCAGGTTACGGCGCGCTTCGACAACATTGGCGGTCTCAAGGTGCGCGCCCCGGTGACCATGTCCGGCGTGCGCGTCGGGCGCGTGACTCAAATCGACTTCGACGACTCAACCTACGAGGCAGTCGTGCGATTCTCGATCGACCCCCGCTATATGCGAATTCCGCTCGATACATCGGCCAGCATCTACACTGCGGGGCTGCTCGGAGAGCAATACATCGGACTCGAGGCGGGCGGTGACGAGAATTTCCTGGCCGACGGGGATGAGATCACGCTGACCCAGTCGGCAATCGTGCTCGAGCAGGTGATCGGACAATTTCTCTACAGCAAGGCCGCGGAAGGCGGGAGCTAGGCTCGTGCCCAGCGGTGATCAGAAACGGGCTCGCGCCGACATTCAGCGGCTCGATACGCGCAGCTACGGGGTAAGTGGACCCATGACTTTCGATACGGTCACCGAGCTGTGGCGGCAGAGCGAGCACATGTTCGAAGACAACACCGTCCTCGAAATCGATCTCGCGCAGGTGACGCGAACCGACAGCGCCGGACTGTCCCTGCTGGTCGAGTGGATGCGCGGGGCGTCGCGCCAGAGCGGTCGCGTCGAGTTTCTGAATCTCCCTGACCAGATGCTGGCACTCGCCCGGGTTTCCAACGTCGAGCACCTGCTTGCAGGAAAGCGCAGCGAGCAACTGTCGTGACTCCGGAAGAGCTCAAGCATCTCATTGCCACCGCGTTCTCCGATGGTCACGTGGAGGTGACGGGCGATGGCCGTCACTTTTCCGCCGTCGTGGTCTCCGAGGCGTTTGCGGGCAAGAACATGATTTCCCAGCATCGCATGGTGTACGCGGCTCTCGGCGACCGCTTCGACACGGAGGCCGTGCACGCATTGTCTCTCAAGACCTATACGCCCGAGCAGTGGCAGGCACTGCAGGGGTGAGGGTGACACCGGAGACGCCGGACGGCTCGCTATGGACAAGCTCATAATCACTGGCGGTGTGCCGCTGACGGGCGAGATCAGGATTTCGGGGGCGAAGAACGCCGCCTTGCCGATTCTGGCCGCGACGTTGCTTACCGACGGCCCCATGACGATCGGTAACATTCCACATTTGCACGACGTGACGACGACCATGGAGCTGCTCGGACGCATGGGCGTCGAGCTGGTGGTCGACGAAACCATGAAAATCGAAGTCGATGCCAGCAGCATTCGCGAGTTTTACGCCCCCTACGAGCTGGTGAAGACCATGCGGGCCTCGATCCTGGTGCTGGGACCGCTGCTGTCCCGGCACGGCGAGGCACTCGTTTCGTTGCCCGGTGGCTGCGCCATCGGCTCGCGCCCGGTCAATCTGCACATTCACGGGCTCGCCAAAATGGGCGCCGACATCGAGGTCGAGGGCGGTTTCATCCGCGCTCGCGCGAAGCGACTGAAGGGCACCCGATTGGTCATGGACCTCGTTACGGTGACCGGCACCGAAAATCTCATGATGGCGGCGACGCTCGCCAAGGGGACCAGCGTCATTGAGAACGCGGCCCGCGAGCCGGAGGTGGTGGATCTGGCCAACTGCCTGATCTCCATGGGCGCCCGCATCGAGGGAGCCGGCACCGACACGATCACCATCGAGGGCGTGGACTCGCTCACCGGTACGCACTACGACGTGCTGCCCGATCGCATCGAGAGCGGCACCTTCCTGGTGGCTGCCGCCATCACCGGAGGCAGCGTCAAAATCAAAGACACCCGACCGGCGATGCTCGACGCGATACTGGAGAAGCTCGAGGAGGTCGGGGCGACACTCGAGGTCGGCGAGGACTGGATCAAGCTGGATATGACCGGCCGGCGTCCGAGCGCAGTCTCGGTGCGCACGTCACCCTACCCGGCGTTCCCCACCGACATGCAGGCACAGTTCACTGCGCTCAACGTGGTAGCGGAGGGTACCGGCGTGATCTCGGAGACGGTCTTCGAGAATCGATTCATGCACGTGCACGAGCTGCAGCGTATGGGGGCAGACATACGGCTCGAGGGAAACACGGCGGTGACCCAGGGTGTCGAGCAGCTGACGGCGGCACCGGTCATGGCCACGGATCTGCGTGCCTCGGCGAGTCTCGTGCTCGCAGGACTCGTCGCCGAAGGTGATACCATCGTCGACCGTATCTATCACATAGATCGGGGCTACGAAGGAATCGAGGAGAAGCTTGCCAAGCTCGGTGCCCGAATCCGGCGTGTCCCCGGCTGATCCGATCCCATGCTGACCATCGCCATCTCCAAAGGTCGCATCTATCGCGAAGCGCTGCCGCTTCTCG
The DNA here is from genome assembly GCA_011775625.1 of Gammaproteobacteria bacterium. GTDB lineage: Bacteria > Pseudomonadota > Gammaproteobacteria > HK1 > HK1 > JAABYT01. The sequence continues at coordinate 18,870 of JAABYT010000024.1, forward strand.
ATGCGGCGGGTATTCGCCCCAACGACGACCCCGATACCAGCCGCAAGCTCCTGCTCGACACCAACCTCGCTGACGTCCGCCTGCTGGTCCTGCGGGCCCGGGACGTGCCGACCTTCGTCGAGCACGGCGCCGCCGACGCGGGAATCGCCGGCAAGGACGTGCTGCTCGAGCACGGCGGCGGCGGGCTCTACGAGCCGCTGGATCTCGGCATCGCCCGCTGCCGCATGGTGGTGGCGGCGCGCCGCGGCTGTGAGAGCCTGCCGAGGCGACCGCGGGTCGCGACCAAGTACGTGGTGAGCACGCGGCGCTACTTCGCGCAGAAGAGCGTGCAGGCCGAGATCATCGAGCTGTACGGCTCCATGGAGCTCGCGCCGCTCGTCGGGCTCGCCGATTGTATCGTCGATCTCGTTGACACAGGCGGCACCCTCGCGGCCAACGACCTCGTGGAAGTCGGGGACGTGTGCCCCATCAGCTCGCGGTTGGTCGTCAATCGAGCGTCGATGAAGATGAAGCACGAGCGCATGAAGGCTTTCATCGATAGTCTGGCGGATGCGGTGTCGAATGTGAGTGCGCAGGGAGCGGGCCGCGCCCGGGCGTCATGAAGTCGATTCGACGTCTTGCAACCAGCGATGCGGACTTCGAAGCCCGCTTCGCTGCGCTGCTCGATGCGGGCGCCGCGCGCGATCCGCAGGTCGAAAAAATCGTCGCGGACATCATCGCAGACATCCGGGCCCGCGGCGATGCGGCCCTGCTCGAGTACACGAGGCGGCTCGACGGCCGCGACGTTGCTGACGCAGCGTCGCTGCGCGTCGACGCCGATCGCCTCGTCAGGGCGCTCGACGATCTTGGCGCGGAGCAGCGCGAGGCGCTCGAGTTCGCGGCAGGACGCATACGCGATTACCACCAGCGTCAGCGTGAAGAGTCGTGGTCTTACCGGGAGGCCGACGGCACGCTGCTCGGGCAGCAGATCACGCCGCTGGATCGGGTCGGCGTCTACGTGCCGGGCGGAAAAGCCGCCTATCCCTCGTCGGTGCTGATGAACGTCATACCGGCCCGCGTCGCCGGCGTCGGCGAGATCATCATGACGGTGCCAGCCCCGCAGGGCGAGCTCAATCCACTGGTGCTGGCGGCCGCCAGCGCAGCCGGCGTCGACGCGGTTTTCACCATCGGCGGCGCCCAGGCGGTTGCGGCGCTCGCTCACGGCACGGACACCGTGCCCGCAGTCGACAAGATCGTCGGTCCGGGCAATGCCTACGTGGCCGAAGCCAAGCGCCAGCTATTCGGTGTGGTCGGCATCGACATGGTTGCAGGGCCATCGGAGATCCTGGTGCTGTGCGACGCGCACACATCGCCCGACTGGATCGCCATGGACCTGTTTTCCCAGGCCGAGCACGACGAGCAGGCCCGTGCCATCCTTCTGTGCCCGGACGCCGCCTTCATCGACGCAGTCGCCTCCGCCGTCGAGCGTCTGCTGCCGGGAATGGAGCGGGCCGCCGTCATCGACGCGGCGCTCGCGGCGCGCGGTGCATTCATCCATGTGCGCGACCTGGAGGAGGGCGTCGCCCTCGCCAATCGCATCGCGCCGGAGCATCTGGAGCTCGCCGTCGACGACCCGCAGGCGCTTTTGCCCCAAGTTCGTCACGCGGGCGCCGTGTTCCTCGGTCATCACACGCCTGAAGCGTTCGGCGACTACTGCGCAGGCCCCAACCACGTCCTGCCCACGGCGAGCACGGCGCGCTTCTCGTCGCCGCTCGGTGTTTACGATTTTCAGAAACGCACCAGCGTCATCGGCTGCACGCCCTGCGGCGCGGCGCGCCTCGCGACGAGCGCGGCAACGCTCGCGCGCGGCGAGGGTCTGACCGCCCACGCGCGCTCCGCGGAGCTGCGTGCCGGCGACGATGCCGGCAAGCGTGGGGCGGGCGATTGAGCGCGTCGCTCGAGGAGGACCGGGCCGAGCGCATCGCGCGGCTGATCCCGCCGGAGGTGCGCGCGCTCTCGGCCTACGCGGTGGCCGATTCGAGCGGCCTCATCAAGCTCGATGCGATGGAAAATCCCTACACGTGGCCGCCGGAGCTCGAAGACGCCTGGCTCGAGCGACTGCGCGGTGTCGGCGTCAACCGCTACCCGGATCCGAAAGCGTCCCGGCTCGATGCCCGGCTGCGCGCCGCCATGTCGGTGCCGGACTCGGCCGGTGTTCTGCTCGGTAACGGCTCCGACGAGCTCATCGAGCTGTTGATCCTCGCCATCGGGGGGCCGGGCAGCGTCGTGTTCGCGCCGGACCCGAGCTTTGCCATGTATGCTCTGGTAGCCCGCGCCACCGGCCGGCGCTTCGTCAGCGTGCCCCTCGACGCGGCGGACTTCAGCCTTTGCCCCGAGGCGACTCTGCAGGCAATCGACGAGCACCGACCGGCGCTCACCTTCCTTGCTTATCCCAACAATCCGACCGGCAACCTGTTCTCGACCGAGCACATGCACGCCATCCTGGATGCGACACCGGGCGTGGTCGTCGTCGACGAGGCCTATGCGCCGTTCGCAAAGGCGACCTTTTTCAGCGAGCTCGAGCGCAGGCCGAATCTGCTGGTTCTGCGCACGGTTTCCAAGCTCGGCCTGGCCGGCCTGCGGCTGGGGCTGCTCGCCGGGGATCCGGCGTGGATAGCGGAGCTCGACAAGTTGCGCTTGCCTTACAACATCAATGTCCTCACCCAGGTGACGGCCGATTTCGCGCTGTCGCGCTACGACATCCTCGAGGAGCAGACCGAGCGAATCATCCGCGACCGCGACGATCTCTACCAGCGCCTGTGCGCGTTGAGCAGCATCCGCGTATGGCCGAGCAGCGCAAACTTTCTGCTCGTTCGAACGCCGCCGGGCACCGGTAGCGCGACGGTGCAGCGGATTCGCGAACACGGCGTGCTCGTCAGAAACCTCGACGGCGCGAGCCCGTTGCTGCACGACTGCATGCGTGTCACGGTTGGAAGGCCGGAAGAGAATGCCGCCTTCGTGGCGGCGCTCGAAGCGTCTATTTCTGCCTGAGCTTCGGAAACACGTCGGTTGCGATGCGCTCGAACATCGGCAGCTGCTCGTCACGTTCCGGGTAGTAGACGCCGATGTCCGTTATACCCAGCTCGATGACGCGCTCGACCATATCGGTGAAGCGCGCCTCGGACTCGTAGTAGCTGATCATGCCACCGCTCGAACGCGATTTGAGGTCCAACATGAGGTAGGAACGCCGCAGCGAGCCGGGATCCCGGTCGAGCGCCGCGCAGTGCTCGTCGATCCGGGCGACTCGATCGCGGATTTCCGCCAGCTGCTCGTCGAACTCCGTCTTGAAGCTGAGACTGTTCCAGATGTCCGCGTAGCGGGCGGCTTTTTTCAGCATCACCGGTCCCATGGCCGCGATCATGATGGGAGGACGCGGCTTCTGCACCGGCCGCGGATTCATCAGCGCCTCATTGACCTCGTAGTACTGGCCCTTGTAGGTGGTCAACTCGTTGGTGAGAAGTCGGTCGACAATCTCGACGTACTCGTCGAAGCGAGCCGCGCGCTCCTTGTTGCTCCAGTTTGCAATGCCCATCATGTCGTAGGACGGATCGATGGGCAGCCCCAGGCCGAGCCCCACCTCGAGCCGTCCACCGGAGATGTTGTCCACCGATAGCGCCTGGCGGGCGAGCATGGCTGGATTGTGAAGCGGGATCTGTGCGACACAGGTCGAGAGCCTGATTCGCGAGGTTTCGGCCGCCACCGCGGCTGCGTGGGTCCAGAGATCGAACCAGGGTGTCGACGTATTGGCCCAGTTCACGAAATGATCCGCCATCGCGACCAGGTCGAATCCCAGCGCCTCGGCTTTCAGGAAGCGCCCCAGCACCTCGTCCCAGGAAGCATTCGGAAGTATCAGCACCTGAAATCTCAGCTCGTGGGTCATGGTGGTCACCTCGCGGCTTTCTCGCAATCGCCGCAGATTATCCTTGTGGTGGCCTCTGTGCCACCGTGACGCTGACGTCGAGCGGCAGGCCCCCGCGCAGGATGCCGAGCGATGCCCGGGTGCCGGGTTTGATCCTGGCGATGGCATTGAGCGCGCTTTGAGGATCGCCAACCGGCGTGTCGTCGACGCGGGTCAGCACGTCACCGGCGCGCAGGTCGGCCGCTGCAGCGGGGGTACCGGGTAGCACGTTCACCACGGTCACCGCGGGCTGTCGCTCGGTGCCGGGCTCGGCGAACTCCTGCACCTCGATGCCCAGCCAGCCGCGCACCACGTAGCCGTGGTCGACAATCTCCTGCATGACGCTGTAGGCGAGCGCCGCCGGGATGGCGAATCCGATCCCCTGGGACCCCCCCGAGTCGGAGTAGATGGCCGTGTTGATGCCGACCAGCTCGCCGTGGGGATTGATGAGCGCGCCTCCGGAATTGCCCGGGTTGATGGCGGCGTCGGTCTGGATGAAATCCTCGAAGGTGTTGAGGCCGATGCGGCTGCGACCGGTAGCGCTGACGATGCCCATGGTCACCGTCTGGCCGACGCCGAAGGGATTTCCGATGGCGAGCACGACGTCACCGACGCGTGCCTCGCGGGTCTCGTTGATGGCGATGATGGGCAGGGCATCGAGATCGATCTTGAGAACCGCCAGGTCGGTGTCGGGGTCGGTGCCGAACACGGTGGCACGGGTCTCACGACCGTCCTGGAGCGCCACGTGAATCTCCTGCGCGGCGCGAACGAGATGGTGATTGGTCAGCACGAATCCGTCGGCACTCATGATCACACCGGAGCCCCGCCGCGGGGCGGCTCTCGGTCTCGGCGTCTCGGCATCGGCGAAGTAACGCCTGAGGAAGGGATCTTCGAGCAGCGGCTCGGGCAGGACGCCGACGCTGCTGGTGGTGAGCACGTTGACGACCGCCGGGGTGGCGCTCGCCACGGCTCGGGAGTAGGAGACCGCGTCGCCGCGCCCGTTCGGCCCGGATTCCCGTGTCGCCGGGATGTCCGGGATCCATTCGGGTTTGAGGACCAGCACCACGAAGGCGAGCGCCAGACCGGCGGTCACCGATTGAATCGCAAACCTGAGCGCCGTGACAGTTTTCATTTCGCGTGACCCGGGGCGTCTACCCGGCGTGCCCGGCGAGGCATGCCCTTGACCTCAATGCGCTGTTTATAGGATTCTTCAAAAGTTCGTGCGCAGGCCAGCTGAGCGCGTCGAACCCAGCCTGAAATGCCCGGAAATGCGACAACAATAGCACCTCCACAGGCAATCTCGAACAAGGAGCTATCCAGACGATGACTACCGATGTAGATGCCGGTCGGCGTCGCTTTCTCACCGCGACCGTTGGCGTCGTCGGCGGCGTTGCCGCGGCCGGCGTTGCCGTCCCGTACCTGGTGGCGTGGCAGCCGAGCGAGCGGGCTCGCGCCATCGGTGCGCCCATCGAGGTCGACATCAGCAAGATCGAGCCGGGTCAAATGCTGGTTCAGCAGTGGCGCGGCAAGCCCGTCTGGATCGTCAGCCGTCCGCCCGCGGTTCTGGAGGCGCTGCCCGGTCTCGACGCGCGCCTGCGGGATCCGGATTCCAGCCAGGATCAGCAGCCTCAGTATGCGCGTAACGAATTCCGCTCCATCAAGCCCGAGATTCTGGTGCTGATCGGTATCTGCACGCATCTTGGATGTGCGCCGTCCTATGTCAAGCAGGACGAGGCGCCGCTCGGCGCCGGCTGGCCGGGTGGATTTTTCTGCCCATGTCACGGCTCGAGGTTCGACTACGCGGGCCGCGTCTACTCAGGGGTGCCGGCGCCGACGAACCTGGTGGTGCCACCCCATATGTATGTGACTGATACGCGCATACTTATCGGCGCCGATGAGGGGAGTGCCTGATGAAAGCAATGTTGACCGGCCTGCTGCAATGGACCGATGCGCGCTTTCCGCTCACCAAGCTGTGGAACGAGCATCTCGCCAGGTACTACGCGCCCAAGAATTTCAACCTCTGGTACTACTTCGGCTCACTGGCGCTGGTGATGCTGGTAATACAGATCTTCTCGGGAATCTGGCTCACCATGTTTTACAAGCCGAGCGCGGAGGAAGCCTTCGCGTCCGTCGAGTACATCATGCGCGAAGTGCCCATGGGTTGGTTTATTCGTTACATGCATACGACGGGCGCTTCGTTCTTCTTCCTGGTCGTCTATCTGCACATGTTCCGAGGAATGATGTACGGCTCGTACAAGAACCCGCGCGAGCTCATCTGGATAATCGGGATGCTCATCTACCTCTGCATGATGGTCGAGGGGTTCTTCGGCTACCTTCTCCCGTGGGGGCAGATGTCGTACTGGGGCGCACAGGTCATCATCTCGCTGTTCGGTGCCCTGCCATTCGGGTTGGGTGAGCCGCTGACCCTGTGGATTCGCGGTGACTACGTGGTTGCCGATGCAACGTTGAACCGCTTCTTCGCGCTGCATGTTGCCGCCGTTCCGCTGGCGTTGTTGGCACTGATTGGCGCGCACATCATGGCTTTGCATGAAGTCGGGTCGAACAATCCGGACGGCATCGAGATCAAGAAGGATAAGGACGCCAGCGGCGTTCCGCGTGACGGCATTCCCTTTCATCCCTACTACACGGTGAAAGATATCTGGGGCCTCGCCATCTGCCTGATTCTGTTCGCAGGGGTGCTGTTCTTTGCACCTACCTTTTTCGGTTACTTCATCGAGAAACCGAATTTTGTTCCGGCAAATCCGCTGAAGACACCCGAGCATATTGCCCCGGTGTGGTATTTCACGCCCTATTACGCGATTTTGCGCGCCATTCCGGACAAGCTTACCGGGGTGATCGCGATGTTCGCCTCGGTGCTGATTTTCTTCTTCCTGCCGTGGCTCGACCGTCATCCAATCAAATCGATTCGCTATCGCGGCACCTTGTTCAGGCTCCTGCTGGGCACCTTCGTAATCACGTTCATCGTGCTTGGATATCTCGGCACGCAGGCGCCTACCCCGGCGAAGTCTGAGCTCGGATTCCGCCTCGGTGAGCTGTATTTCGCCTTTTTCCTGATTCTTTGGCTGTATAGCAAGGAACGCACCCAGAGCTTCAACTACACAGTACTCGGTATTGTTGCCGTGCTTCTCATTTTCTTCGATGCCATCAGATTCGACTCGGAGAATGGGGCCCTGATGCTCGTGAGCTCACTTCTGGTCATTGGTTACTTCGTGGTGTTCGTACTGGGCTCCATGTACACCAGGCTGAATCAACCGAAACCGGTTCCAGAGCGGGTGACGTGAAGATGAACAGAATCATTGCTGCGATTGTGCTCGGGCTTCTTCCTCTCGCGACGCTGGGGGCCGGCGGCGGCGTGACCCCGATGAGCGCCAACAACAATCTCGAGGACAACACGTCTTTACAGCGTGGCGCCAAGGTATTTGTGAACTTCTGCATGGGCTGTCACTCGATGGGCTACATGCGTTACAGCCGCATGGCGGACGACATCGGGCTCGAGCGTGATCTGGTAGCCCAGCATCTGATGTTCACCACCGAAAAGATTGGTGATCCCATGAAGATCGCCATGAGGGTAGACGACGCGTCCGGCTGGTTCGGTGTCGCGCCGCCGGATCTTTCCGTGATCGCGCGGGCGCGGGGTGTCGACTGGCTCTACACGTACCTCACGACGTTCTACGCGGATCCTGACCCCGCGCGGCCGTTCGGAGTCAACAACGTCATGTTTCCCGATGTCGGCATGCCGCACGTTCTCTGGCCGCTGCAGGGCGTGCAGAGCTACATCAAGGCGGAACGCCCGGCGAATACCGTCTCGGAGCAGGTTGTGAGGATCGAATCGGACGAAAGCGGATTCGCGCTCTCGACATCTGTCACGACCAAAGACGGTGAGACGGCGCATGTGACCGACAGGCTGGAGGTCACGGTGCCGGGGTCGATGACGCCGGCAGAGTATCGCAAGACGGTGCGCGATCTCGTGAATTTTCTCGATTATGCGGGTGAGCCTGTCAAGCTGCTGCGGTTCCAGATAGGCTTCTGGGCACTGCTACTACTCGCCGTCTTTGCCGTGGCGGCACGGCTCCTATACAAGGAATATTGGAGAGACGTGCACTGAGGCAGGCGCCCCGGGTGCCTGACCGCACGCGGACGGACGTGCCACACGCGCCCTGGAGGCCGGACTTTTTCAGACCGGATCGCTACAATAGCCGGTTTGACTCAATGCTCGTGGAGACTGATGCATGGCTATCCTGGCCAATCGTAGATCCGTCATGACCCTGTATTCGGACGCCCTCGACCCCGCTAGCCATGCGGTCCGTTTCGTACTCGCGGAGAAGGCGATCAATGTCGAGATTCACACCGTCACGCCAGACAATCGGCCGGAAGACCTGAACGACCTCAATCCCTATAACAACGTATTGACGCTGGTGGACAGGGAGCTGGTGCTCTACGAGCCGCACATCATCATGGAGTATCTCGACGAGCGCTTTCCGCATCCGCCGCTGATGCCGGTGGACCCGGTGGCACGTGCAAGCAACAGACTGTATCGATACAGAATCAAGCGCGACATCTACAGCCTGGTGTCAGACATCGAATCCGGCGACGCCGCAAAGGTCGATGCGGCCCGCAAGAGCCTGCGTGATCATCTCACGGCCGTGGCACCGGTATTTACACAAAAGCCCTATTTCATGTCGGACGATTACTCGCTCGCCGATTGTTATTTGGCGCCGCTGCTTTGGCGATTGCCGCATTACCGCGTCAATCTGCCGCGACAGGCGAAGCCGCTCCAGCAGTATGCACAGAGGTTGTTCGAGCGCGAAGCGTTCGAAGCGAGCCTTTCGGATGCCGAGAGGGAGATGGGTGAACGCTGAGCTTTTCCATGACCTCCAGTCGGCCTTATCTGATCCGCGCTATCCATGAATGGATCGTCGACAACGGCATGACGCCACATATCGTGGTAAATGCCGAAGCCGAAGGCGTTCGTGTTCCTCAGGGTTACGTGAATGACGGCCAGATCTCCCTGAATATCTCCGCCGGCGCCGTGCACGGCTTCTCCATGGACAATGATTGGATTCTGTTCGATGCGCGCTTTGGCGGGAAACCCTTCCAGGTCAGCGTTCCCACAGGCGCGGTGATGGCGATCTTCGCCAGAGAGAACGGCGCGGGCATGTCCTTCAGCGAGGAAGAGCACGGGGGCGATCCACCGCCCGAACCGCAGGACAAGGGCAAAAAGAAAAGCAGCGGCGGGCCGGCGCTGCGAATCGTGAAGTAGCTCAGAATTCCCGGGCGCCCTCGGGAAGATAGACCGATTCGACGCGGAAGCCGGACAGGGTGATACTGCCGACCCTGCGATCGTGTCCATCGGCGCTGAATTCGAATTCGTAGGTCCGGCGCAGCTGCAGCCAGCCGGGGGAGCCACGCACGATTCCCAACCGCGCGAGCGCGACAGTGTCGTCGAGAAACTGGTGTCCCCTGTGCGCACAGGCTTCACGACTGACGCGGATGGCCTCCTCCCTGGCGCGCAGCGTATTGCGCCAGAACACGAGCACGCCGGCTATGACGGCGAGCAAGATGAGCAGGTCCTCCTGTGCAAACCACATCTGGAGTGAATCGATTACGGAGCAGTCATGGTTACCGTGAAGGTTGGAGACATCACTCAACTACATGTCGATGCCATCGTCAATGCCGCCAACTCCTCGCTGTTGGGAGGCGGTGGTGTGGACGGGGCCATCCATCGAGCGGCCGGCCCGGGCCTGCTCGAGGAATGCCGCACCCTCGGTGGCTGCAAAACGGGCGACGCGAAGCTCACGGCGGGCTACGATCTTCCCGCCCGTTTCGTCATTCATACGGTCGGACCCGTGTGGACAGGGGGACAGAGCGGGGAGCCGGCACTGCTCGAGAGCTGTTACCGGCGCTGTTTCGAGCTCGCCCTGGAGCGCGGCGTCAGCACCATCGCGTTTCCAGCCATCAGCACCGGCGTATACGGCTATCCGAAGGACGCGGCTGCCGGAATTGCCACATCGGTCATGCGCGAGCACGAGGACCGGTTTGCCGAGATCGTCGCCTGCTGCTTCAGCGAGCAGGACGCGTCGGTCTACCGTCATGCGCTCGAATAGCGGTCCGGTGGTTGGCTCTCGTACTCAGAAGCCTTCACGACTTCCCACAGCAACGCGGCCCTCTCCACTCAAGCCGTGAACGCATTTCGGATCCATTCCAATCGATGCGCGTTGTCTCTTCTCGTTATCGACACGACATCGAAGCGGCATTTCGCGACAATATTGGCGTGGCGCTGGAGGTAATGCTCTGCGCTCGATATCAGGCGAGCCTGTTTTCTCGCGTCGACACTATCGGCGCCCGACCCGAAGTCCGTACGACTGCGCAGCCGTACCTCGATGAAGGCGATGGTTTCTGTGTCGCGCATGACCAGATCGATTTCACCGTGCCGGCATCGGTAGTTGCGGGTTATCAGTATGAGGCCGCGGTCGATGAGATGTCTGCAGGCCAGGTCCTCGGCCCAGGATCCGAGCCGCAGGGCGCTCCCCCGGGTCGCTGGCACTAGCGGGTCGGTTGTGGTTCGCCCGTCAGCAACCGCGGTCTGCCTCGAACGAATCGCGCCCACGAGAGCTGGCGATCGATCTTGTTTTGCTCGTTGAGCGACAGCTTGCCGGTCGCGCCCTGAAATTCCGTGTAATGCTGGGCGCGCAGCCGGCCGAGCTCCTTGACCAGGTGGTAGCCATCGACACCGAAAGCATAAAGGCGCACGAACGCCTTGAACGAATCGCCCCACAGGGTCTCGACGTTGCGGCGCAGCTCGGCGCTGCGCGCTGCCGGGTCGAGCACCCAGGGCATGTCGCCGAAGACGACCCCTTCGACATCCCTGTCGGCGGTGGCGTCGGCAATGCCGGAATAGACGTGCGAGGTCGCGTAAACGGGCAGGTCCTGCGCCTGGTGGAATTCGAGCTGCGGGCGCAGCTGTCGGGCCTGAACGGGAAAGGCCGCCATGAAAACGAAATCCACATCGCGGCGCCGGCGTGCCTCCTTTTTGATGTCGACGCCCAGCACCTGGCGCAATGAACGGTATCGGGACTCGCTGCCATCGATGTCCAATAGCTTTCTGACGGGCGTCGACATGTCCGATCCATCGTTCAGGTAGGTCTGCACCTCGACGACCCGGCCTCCGAGCTTCTCCCACGCCTGCGCGAACGCGCCGGCTACCCGTTCGCCCCACGCACCTGCCGGGGCCAGCACCGCGGCGTTGCTGTGGTCGGCAAACCACGCGTACTCGGCAACGAGCTTTGCTTCCGATTCCGGCGAGAGGGCGAACTGGAAAAGACCGGTCGTCGGCATCGCGGCCGAGCGCTCGCTGTCGGTACCGTTGTCGGTATCGGCGTGATTGAGGGTCAGCGTCGGCACTGGAAGGGCGGCGCTCTCGGCCAGTCGCGCCACCGATGCTCGCCGGAGCGGACCGACGACGAAATCCGCCCCTTCCTCGACGACCTGGTCGTAGACGCTGCGAACGTCGCCGCTCGAGGTGTCGCGCACGATGACGGCCGGCCGGTTCTGGACGTCGGGATCCGCGAACCACGCGGCCATGAAACCGTCGCGCACCGCCTCGGCAGCCTTGCCGAACTGGCCTTCGAATGGCAGCAGCAGCGCCACGCTTCGCGCCGGCGACCAGGCGAAGTGACCGTCGTCCATGAGCATCGGAACAACCGATTCGCCGGCCGGGTGCCCCGGGTAACGATGTCGCCAAAGGGCCACCGCCTGCGAGAGCGCGACCGGATCGGTGAGCGTTGCCGATCCGATGGCGGCGAGCTCGATCCAGCCGCCGAGGGTGCTCGGTGGCGGAATGTGCGCCGCCTCGAGAGCCTCGGGTGAGAGCTGGGTGAGCGACTGCCAGATGCGCCGGCGATTCTCGTTGAGCGCGGCGCCGTCGGTGACGAGCAGCTCGAGCTGGACCCGCTCGCGCGCGGACGCGAGGTGCTCGCCGGCCGCCTCCAGCGCGTCGGCGCGCACGCTACGGTAACGCGCCACGAGATCCGGCGGCGCGTCTTCGCGCGGGGCCGCGGCGAGCAGCCTGAGCGCCTCGTCGGTGCGTTCATCCACCAGCGCCAGCTGCGCCTCGACCAGGTTTCGGCGCACCTGCAGGTCCCGCGACGGCGTTGGCGCACCGCTCTCGGCGAGGATGCGACGTGCGGCGTCCGGCCTTTTGGCGAGCACGAAGGCCGAGGCCGCTTCGAGCCGGTAACGCATCGCCGCGTCGCCCGCGGAGAGCTCGGCGAGACGCAGAAACTCCTGGGCCGCCGGCAGGTACTCACCGCTCTGCATGTGCGTCCTCGCCACGCGCGTCGCCTCGCTGTCCGGCTCGACGGCACGTTGCGGAGCGGTTTCGCAGGCCGAGATCAGCACGGCTGAAACGACGAGGCTGGCGAATGTGCGCGCAATAGACATGAAGTGTCGAGTATGAACCACGGTCGTGGCTCCGCTTTCGAGGCGGCGGTCGGCGTGGATTGTGCTGCAAAGCGGTGCTCTCCGCCACCCCGAGAGCAGCCGCCAACCGCATGCGGGAGAATGGCCGACGTTTGCACTTCCACAGGTCGACATCGGCGGATCCCATCGGTCGCATCGCGACCCATGGCGGGCGCTGGCGCGTAGAATGCGATCTCCCGCGCTGAGGTGGAAATTCGATGAACAGCGAGGACCGCAGCTCGACGCCACGCGACCCGCAACGCAGCTCCGGCGCGCTGTACGTGGTCGCGACCCCCATCGGCAATCTTGCGGATATCGGTCGCCGCGCGCTCGACGTCCTGGCGGGCGCGGACCTGATTCTCGCCGAGGATACGCGTCACAGCGCCAAGCTGCTGTCGCACTACGGCATTTCGACCGCCTGTCGTTCCTTTCACGAGCACAACGAGGCGCGCCAGGTCGCGCAGGTGGTGAAACGCATCGCCGACGGCGCGCACGTCGCGCTGATCTGCGATGCCGGCACGCCGCTTGTCAGCGATCCGGGCTTTCGCCTGGTGGCCGCGCTGCGCGAGCAGGGCCTGGCGGTCATCCCGGTGCCGGGGCCGAGCGCTGCGATTTGCGCGCTGAGCGTCGCCGGCCTGCCCACCGACCGGTTCTGCTTCGAAGGCTTTCTTCCCAGCCGCTCGAGCGCGCGCCGGCGCGTGCTGCACACGCTCGCGCGCGAGCCGCGCACGTTGATCTTCTACGAATCGCCGCGCCGGCTGCTGTCCGCCGTCGCCGACATGGCCGTCGAGTTCGGCGACGCGCGACGCGCGGTGCTGGCGCGGGAGCTCACCAAGATCCACGAGAGCGTCATCAGCGGCACGCTCGCCGAGCTGCGCGATTGGCTCGCGGCGCACGCCGAGCAGCGCCGCGGCGAGTGCGTGATCGTCGTCGCGGGCGCGGCCCGTGACAGCGACGACGGGCTCGCGGGTGGCGTCGACCCCGAGGCGCTTCTGCGCGTGCTCATCGAGGCGCTGCCGGTCAAGCAGGCGGTGGCGGTGGCGGCCCGCGTCACCGGCATCAAGCGCAACGTGCTCTACCGCCAGGCGCTGGCGCTCGCCGCCCGCGGGCGCGAAGACGGCTAGCGCTGCGCGGGCGTGCCTTGATCTGCCGAGCGCCAGCCCCGACACTGGTTTATGGGAGTCGGCCAGGCAGTCGCCGTGCCGCGGCCATGCCGCTCGGCGCGGAGGAAAGTCCGGGCTCCAAAGGGCAGGGTGCCAGGTAACACCTGGGGGGCGCGAGCCCACGGAAAGTGCCACAGAAAAGATACCGCCACGCCAGCAATGGCGCGGTAAGGGTGAAATGGTGCGGTAAGAGCGCACCGCGCCGCTGGTAACAGCGGCGGCAGGGTAAACCCCACCCGGAGCAAGACCAAATAGGGGAGCATAGTGTGGCCCGCACGGCTCCCGGGTAGGTCGCGTGAGGTGTGCGGCGACGTACATCCCAGATGAATGGCTGCCCACGACAGAACCCGGCTTATCGGCCGGCTCCCATCTGCCTGCTACGCGGGCAGACGGGAGCTGCGCGTCGCGCGCAGGCTCCGTTTAGAGCTTTCCGGCGCTGCGCGGCCCCCCCGGGGCCTCGCGGATTCGAGGGGAGCGGGGTCGGGACCGCGCCTCGTTCATAACCCTCACCCCTGACGCCTCTCCCATCGGGGCAGAGGCGGATCCTTTGTTTAGTTCCTGGAAGTGGGGCGATTTCGGGCAATCGCGGCCGCCCGCGCTCGGCCCGGCCCGCCTTTTGACAATTCGCTTTAAGTGTTGAGGGCAACAGGATGATGGGGAACAGGTTCTTCCATCGCGGTTCGGATCGGCGCCGGCCCGTCTGACACGGTTTGTCTCTAAGTCACTGTCTCATAAGCAAGATTTCGCCAGATTTCGGGGCGATTTTCTTGACACCGGCAGAGCCCAGTAACCATAATTTGCGCCAGTGGGAGATTGTGGGGAAAAGTGGATCTTTGGGGATGTTCGGGGATAGCAAGTGTTTCGAGGCGAGTATTCACTCAGCCTAGACGCGAAGGGACGTCTGGCCATTCCCAGCCGCTATCGGCAGCGGCTGGTGGAGACCTGCGGCGGCAAGCTGATCGTCACCATCAGCCTGCTCGAGCGCTGTCTCGTCGTCTATCCATTCCCCCGCTGGCAGCGCATCGAGGACGAGCTCAAGGGACTGCCGGCCCTGGACCAGAAAGCTCAGGCGATCAACCACCTGCTCATCGGCCACGCCGTCGACTGCGACATGGACTCCCAGGGCCGCGTGCTGCTCACGCAGACCCTGCGCGGCTTCGCCGGCCTCGACAAACGCATCATGATGGTCGGGCAGGTGGACAAGTTCGAGCTCTGGGACGAGGCGGGCTGGAACCAGCGCCGCGAAGAGCTGCTCGGCGCGGTTCCCCAGCTCCACGAGGAACCCTCCGATGCCTTGCGCAATCTGGTCCTCTAGGAGCGATGACCGACGCACATGGGCGCGCGCACGTACCGGTTCTACTCGCCGAGGTCATCGATGGCCTGCGCGTGCTCAGCGACGGCATCTACATGGACTGCACCTTCGGCCGCGGCGGTCACACGCG
>JAABYT010000024.1:33945-49144 GCA_011775625.1 Gammaproteobacteria bacterium
CGCGTGAGCGTCGAGCAGGCCAACTTCGATCGCGTCGCAGCGGTGGCCGCCGAGCATCACGTGACCGGACGCGTGGACGGCATGCTCTTCGATCTCGGCGTGTCCTCACCGCAGCTCGACGACCCCGCGCGGGGCTTTGGATTTCAGGAGGACGGTCCGCTCGACATGCGCATGGACCCCGCTGTCGGGCAAAGCGCCGCCGCCTGGCTGGCCAACGCGCCCGCCGAGGACATCGCGCGCGTGCTGCGCGAGTTCGGCGAGGAGCGCCACGCCCGGCGCATCGCCCGTGCGATTGTCGTCCAGCGCGGCCAGCGCGCCATCGAGACCACCCGCCAGCTCGCGGAAATCGTCGCCGCCAGCCGGCCGCGCGCCGGCGCCGGGCGCCGGCACCCGGCGACGCGCACCTTCCAGGCGATCCGCATCCACGTCAACGGCGAGCTCGAGGCGCTCGACGCGGCGCTGGAGCAGGTGCCGGGCATCCTCGCCGCCGGCGGCCGGCTCGCCGTCGTCAGCTTCCACTCCCTCGAGGACCGCCGGGTGAAGCGTTTCATGCGTGCGCACGCGCGCCCGCCGTCGGCGCCGAAAGGCATGCCGGTCACGCCCGCGGGGCCGCCGCCGTTGCTGCGCATCGTCGGACGCGCCGTGCGCGCGGGCGCCGAAGAGGTGCGCGCCAACCCGCGCGCGCGCAGCGCCGTTCTGCGCATTGCGGAACGCCGCCCGTGAGTCGGCGCCTTGCTTTGAACGCGACGATCGCAATTGCGCTGCTCGCTTCGGCGGTGGCGACGGTGTACGTGCAGCACCACCGGCGCATGCAGTTCGTCGAGCTGCGCAAGCTCGAGCGAGAGCGCGACCGCCTGCAGGTCGAATGGGGCCAGTTGAAACTCGAGCAGAGCACCTGGGCGACCCACGAGCGCATCGAGCGTCTCGCTCTCGAGAAGCTCGATTTGCACATGCCACCGGCGGCCGACGTGGTTCTGGTCAACCCATGAGGAGCGCGGCGTGAAGGACACAGAGCGAGGACGCTTTGCGGGCCGTCGGCTGCTCGTCCGGCTGCTGCTGCTGATGGTCACCGCCGGCCTGCTGTGGCGGGCGGTGGACCTCCAGCACACGGAGAAGGACTTTCTCATCGGTCAGGGCGACGCCCGCCACCTGCGCGTGATGGCGATTGCCTCGCACCGCGGCAAGATCCTCGATCGCAACGGCGTGCCGCTGGCCATCTCCACGCCGGTGGATTCCGTCTGGGCCAATCCGGGCGAGCTCGCCACGGCGAGAAACCGCTGGAAGGAGCTGGGACCCCTGCTGGGGCTGGATCTGGAGCACCTGGAGCGCGTCATCGCACAGCGCCGCGCGCGCGAATTCGTCTATCTGAAACGCCACGTGCCGCCGCACCTGGCCGAAGCGGTGCAGACGATCGGCGTGCCCGGCGTGTACCTGCAGCGTGAGTACCGACGCTACTATCCGCTCGGTGAGGTGGCTGCTCACGTGGTCGGCTTCACCAACGTCGACGACATCGGGCAGGAAGGCATCGAGCTCGCCTTCGAACAGCGCCTGCGCGGCGTCGCCGGCGCGCGGCGCGTGCTGCGCGATCGACTCGGACGCGTGGTCGAGGAGGTCGAGAGCATGAGCGCGCCCAAGGCCGGCGGCGACCTCGGTCTCAGCCTGGACACGCGAATTCAATACCTCGCTTACCGCGCCCTGCTCGGGGCGGTCAAGCGCAGCCGGGCGCGCGGCGGATCGGTGGTGGTGCTCGAGGCGCGTAGCGGCGAGGTGCTGGCAATGGTCAACCAGCCCGCCTACAACCCCAACAATCGTGCCGATCGCGTCAGCGCGCGCTATCGCAATCGGGCTGTCACCGATGTCTTCGAGCCTGGCTCCACCATCAAGCCCTTCACCATCGCCTCCGCGCTCGAGAGCGGTCGTTTCCAGCTGCGCTCAGCCATCGACACGCACCCGGGTGTGCTCAAGATCGGCAAGTACACGGTCCGCGATCGGCGCAATCTCGGCGTCATCGACATGCCGACCCTCATGCAGAAGTCGAGCAACGTCGGCGCCACCCGGCTCGCGCTCGCTCTCGAGCCGCGCGAGCTGTGGCAGACCCTCACGCGGGTCGGCTTCGGCTCCGCCACCGGCAGCGGTTTTCCCGGCGAGTCCGACGGCGTGCTCACCCACTACTTCGACTGGGGCACGATTCACCGCGCCACGCTGTCTTTCGGTTACGGGCTGTCGGTGAGCGCCCTGCAGCTCGCACAGGCCTACTCGGTCATCGCCAACGACGGACGCTTCGTACGCGTGTCGTTTCAGCGCCTCGACCAGCCGGTCGAAGGCGTGCCGGTGATGCGTCGCGAGACGGCGAGCGCCCTGCGCGGGATGCTGGAAAGCGTTGTCGGCCCGGACGGCACCGCGCAACGCGCACGCGTGCCCGGCTACCGCGTCGGCGGCAAGACCGGCACGGTGCGCAAGTCCATCACCGGCGGCTACGCCGAGGACCGTTACAAGGCCGTGTTCGCGGGCATGGCACCGATCAGTGAGCCGCGGCTGGTGGTGGTGGTGGTCATCGACGAGCCCGGTGGCGAGGCCTACTACGGCGGTGAGGTGGCGGCGCCGGTGTATGCGGAAATCATGGCGCGCAGCATGCGCGTGCTCGCCATTACACCCGACGACCCGGCGCTCATCCGGCGCCAGGTGGACTTCGGACCGCCGCCGTCCGAGGCGACCCGCTGGGCGTACGCGCCCAACGTGGCGCCGGCGGAAACCCTGCCGGCCGGGGTGGTGCAATGATGGCCGCCGCGCCCCTGTCGACCCGCTGGCGGCTCGCGGGACTGCTCGACGGATGGGTCGACGTGCCCGACACCCACGACGTGCCGGTGTCGGGTCTCAGCGCCGACAGCCGCACGGTGAGGCCGGGCTGCGTGTTCATCGTCCGACGCGGCGCGACCACCGACGGCGCGCGCTACATCGACGAGGCGCTGAGGGCGGGCGCGGTGGCGCTGCTGCGCCAGGGTGAGCCTGGATCGATGCTGCGCCCGGACGGTGTCGTCGAGGTGCGGGTGGCGGACGTGGCGACGACCACGGGGCGCGTGGCGGATCGTTTCTACGACCATCCGTCGAAGGACCTGGAAGTGGTCGGCATCACCGGTACCAACGGCAAGACCTCGGTCAGTCACTTCCTCGCGCAGGTGCTGAGCGCCGGCGGCACGCAGAGCTGCGGCGTCCTCGGTACCCTCGGACACGGTCTCTACGGTGCACTGCAGCCGGGCGAGTTGACGACGCCGGATGCCATCACGGTGCACCGGCGGCTGGCGGAGCTGCGCGCCGCGGGCGCGCGCCGGGCGGTCATGGAAGTGTCCTCCCATGCGCTCGATCAGGGTCGCGTCGCCGGCGTCGCGTTCGACGGTGCCGTGTTCACCAACCTGACCCGCGACCATCTCGACTATCACGGTGGCATGCAGGCCTACGGCGATGCCAAGCGCGCGCTGTTCGAATGTCCCGACCTGCGTTACGCAGCCATCAATGCCGACGACGCCTTCGGCGCGGATCTGCTCGCGCACGCGCGCGCCGGTGTGCGCTGCGTCGCCTACGGCATCGACGCCGGCTCGGGCGCGCTCGCTGAAACCGGGGATCGGCGCTGGCTTCGCGCACGCATCGACGACGCGGCAGCCGACGCGGCGATCGCATTGTCCATCTCCGGCACGTTCGGCGAGGGCAGGCTGCAGAGCGGGCTGGTCGGGCGCTTCAACGCCTACAACCTGCTCGCAGCGCTGGCCGTGCTGCTGCTCATGGAGTGGCCGCTCGAGGCGGCCCTGGCAGCGCTCGCAACCGTCGAGGCGCCGCCGGGTCGCATGCAGCGCTTCGGCGGCAGCGGCGGCGAGCCGCTGGTGGTGGTGGATTACTCGCACACGCCGGATTCGCTTGCTCGCGCCCTCGAGAGTCTGCGCGATCGGTGCGCCGGCACGCTCTGGTGCGTGTTCGGCGCCGGTGGCGATCGCGACCGCGGCAAGCGACCGATGATGGGTGCCGCCGCGGCCGCCCACGCCGATGCCATCGTGCTCACCGATGACAATCCGCGCAACGAGGACGGCGATCGCATCATCGAGGATATCCGCGCAGGCATACCGGCGGATTTCCGCACCCTCGCCGAGCGCGACCGCGCCGCCGCCATCCGGCTGGCGCTCGACGCCGCCGCTGCCGGGGACGTCGTCCTGGTCGCGGGCAAGGGGCACGAGAGCTACCAGGAGTCGCAGGGAAAGCGCAGGCCGTTCAGCGACGCCGCGGCGGTGCGCGCGGCTCTGGAGGCGCGGCGCTCATGATACGCATGCAGGTGGCGGAAGCGGCGGCAGCCTTGCGGGCGCAGTTCAGCGACGGCCGCACCGAGTTCACCGGCTGCAGCACCGACTCGCGCAGCTGCGGGCGCGCGCAGCTTTTCGTCGCGCTCGCGGGGCCCAATCACGACGGCCATGCCCACGTCGCCGAGGCCGGGCGCCGGGGCGCGGCGGCGGCGATGGTGTCGCGGGCCGTCGATGCGCGCATTCCGACGATCCGCGTCGACGACACGCTGGTGGCGCTCGGCGCGCTGGCGGCGCACTGGCGCGGCCGCTTCGAGCTGCCGGTGATCGGCGTGACCGGCAGCAACGGCAAGACCACGGTGAAGGAGATGCTGGCCGCGATCCTGCGCACCGGGGCGCCGGTGCTGGCCACGCGCGGAAACCTGAACAACGAGATCGGGCTGCCGCTCACGCTGATGGAGCTCGGTGCGGAGCACCGCACGGCGGTCATCGAGATGGGCGCCAATCATCCCGGCGAGATTGCCCGCCTCGCCGAGCTCGCGCGTCCCCACGTAGGGGTCATCACCCAGTGCGCGCCGGCGCATCTCGAGGGTTTCGGCAGCATCGAGGGTGTCGCGCGCGCCAAGGGCGAGCTGCTCGAGCATCTCGACGGCGACGGCACCGCCGTCATCAACGCCGACGATGCCTTCGCGCCGCTGTGGCGCGAGCTCGCCGGCACCCGCCGCGTCCTCAGCTTCGCCATCGATGCTGCCGCCGAGGTGCGCGCCAAGTGGCGCGAAGAGCGTGCCGGCAGCCGGGTCGTGCTGGCGACGCCGCAGGGCGACATCGAGCTGCACCTGGCGCTGCCCGGGCGTCACAACGTCGCCAACGCGGCCGCGGCGTGCGCCGCCGCGCTCGCCGTCGGCGCCACGCCCGAGATCATCGCCGCCGGCCTCGAGAGCATGCGACCGGTGCCGGGGCGCCTGGAAGTGAAAACCGTCGCCGACGACGTGTGCATCATCGACGACACCTACAATGCCAATCCGGCTTCCCTGGAGGCCGGTCTCGAAGTGCTCGCGGCGTTCCCGGGACATCACTGGCTGGTGCTCGGCGACATGGCGGAGCTCGGTGAGGATGCGACGACCTATCACCGACAGGTAGCCGAGCGCGTGCGCGCGCACGGCGTGGAGAGACTCCTGACCGTCGGCGAGCTCAGTCGGCTGACCACCCGGCAGTTCGGTGCCGGTGCCGAGCACCATGCGTCCATGGACGCGCTCATCGCGACGCTCAAGGGCTCGCTCGGGCCGCACACCACGGTGCTCGTCAAGGGGTCACGCTCCATGGGCATGGAGCGGGTGGTCGCGGCGCTGACATCGGAGTGAACCATGCTGTTGCAGCTCACTGAGTATCTGAGCCAGTTTCACAGCGGCTTCGGCGTCTTTCAGTATCTGACTCTGCGCGCCATTCTCGGCGCGCTCACCGCGCTCACCATTTCGCTGATCGTCGGCCCGTCGATGATCCGCCGTCTGAGCCGCTTTCAGATCGGGCAGACGGTTCGCGACGACGGCCCGCAGACGCATATCGCCAAGGCCGGCACGCCCACCATGGGCGGCTCTCTCATACTGGTCGCCATCGCCACGAGCACGATCTTCTGGTCGGACTTGAGCAACCGTTTCGTGTGGGTAGTGCTCATCGTGACGCTTTTGTTCGGCGCCATCGGCTGGGTGGACGACTACAAGAAGCTCGTCCGGGGCCACCCGGAAGGACTGCGGGCCCGCTACAAGTACTTCTGGCAGTCGGTGATCGGCCTCACCTGCGCGTTGTTCCTGTTCTACACCGCGAGCTCTCCGGCGGAAACGCAGTTGATCGTGCCGGTATTCAAAAATGTCGCCATCGAGCTCGGCTGGTTTTTCGTGGTCCTGGCCTACTTCGTGATCGTCGGTTCGAGCAACGCGGTCAACCTCACCGACGGCCTGGACGGCCTGGCCATCCTTCCGACCGTCATGGTGGCCGGTGCGCTCGCGATCTTCGCCTACGTCACCGGCAACTTCTCCTTCGCGAGCTACCTCGGCTTTCCCTACATCGGCGGCGTCGGCGAGGTGGTCGTGTTCTGCGGCGCGATTGTCGGCGCCGGGCTCGGCTTCCTGTGGTTCAACACCTATCCGGCGCAGATTTTCATGGGTGACATCGGCGCGCTTGCCCTCGGCGCGGCGCTCGGCGTGGTCGCGGTGGTCACCCGACAGGAGCTGGTGCTGCTCATCATGGGCGGCGTGTTCGTGATGGAAACGGTGTCTGTGATTCTGCAGGTGGCGTCTTTCAAACTGACCGGTAAGCGCATATTCCGCATGGCGCCGCTGCATCATCATTTCGAGCTGAAAGGCTGGCCGGAGTCGCGGGTCATCGTGCGCTTCTGGGTGATCACGATGATTCTGGTGATGGTTGGACTGGCGACGCTGAAGATTCGTTGAACGGGCATGATTGAGCGATCCACGCAACAGCGCGAGCAAGCCACCACCCTGGTGGTGGGGCTCGGCCGAACGGGGTTGTCCTGCGTACGCCACCTGCGCGGGCTGGGTCGTCGCGTGGCGGCGGTGGACAGCCGCGTGTCGCCGCCGGAGCTCGCCGCCGTCAGCGAGGAGTATCCGGAGGTGCGCGTGACGCTCGGCGGCTTTCTGCCCGAAGCCTTCGACGACGTCGGCGACATCGTCGTGAGTCCCGGAGTCTCGCTCAAAGAGCCGGCGCTCGAGCGCGCGCTTGCCGAGCGCATTCCCGTTTGCGGTGATATCGAGCTGTTCGCGCGCGCCGTCGGCACAACGCCGGTGGTCGCCATCACCGGCTCCAACGGCAAGAGCACGGTGACGACACTGGTCGCCGACATGCTGCGCGCCGACGGCCGGCGCGTGAAGGTCGGCGGCAACCTGGGCCTGCCGGCGCTCTCGCTGCTCGACGGCGAGCGCCCGGAAGTGTACGTGCTCGAGCTCTCGAGCTTTCAGCTCGAGACCACCGACTCGCTCGAGCCGTGCGTCGCCGCGCTGCTCAACGTGAGTGCCGATCACATGGATCGTTACGCCGACGTCGAGGAGTACGCGCGCACCAAGGAGCGTATTTTCTCCGGTCGCGGCGCCATGGTTCTCAACCGCGACGATCCACGGGTCGCGGCCATGGCAAGAGCCGATCGAAGGGTCGTCTTCTATACGCTGGAGACGCCCGAGGATGATGATTTCGGTCTCAGGCACTGCGACGGCCGCGAGCACCTGTGTGCCGGCAAGACGCCCGTCATCGCCAGCGACGCGCTCGCGGTCGCCGGGCGTCACAACGTCGCCAACGCGCTCGCAGCCATGGCCGTCGCCAGCGTGCTCGGCGTTCGCCACGCCTCGATGGCGCGCGCGCTCGAAGCGTTCCGCGGTCTTGCGCACCGCTGCCAGCTGATCGCCGAGGCCGACGGGGTTCGCTGGTACGACGACTCCAAGGCCACCAACGTGGGCGCCACGGTGGCCGCCATACGCGGTCTCGGCGGCGCGCGTCGGCTCGTTCTGATTGCCGGCGGCGACGCAAAGGGTGCCGACTTCACCGCGCTCGAGGCGCCGCTGCGCGAGCACGTGCGGCTCGCGATCCTCATCGGACGCGACGCGGCGCGCATCGCCGAGGTCTCCCGGGGGGTTGTCGAGACCGTCCGCGCCGAGGGCATGGCCGACGCCGTCGGCATAGCGCGTCGCGCGGCCCGGCCCGGCGACAGCGTGCTGCTGGCGCCCGCCTGCGCGAGCTTCGACATGTACGCCAGCTACGAGGCGCGCGGCGACGCTTTCGCCGCCGAAGTGCGACGGGTGCTGGAAGCGTGAGCAGCGTGAACACCGGGCAGGCATGGTCGCACGAGCAGGTCGAGGAGATTCGCGGCCTGTGGCAGCGCTACGATGCTCAGCTGATGATCGCCGTGCTCGCTCTGGTCGGGCTCGGCCTGGTCATGGTGGCGTCGGCGTCCATCTCGATCGCGGCCCGCGAGCTCGGCGATCCGCTGCACTACTTCTGGCGCCAAAGCGTCTACGCCGCCATTGGCCTTGGCCTCATGCTGGCGGCGACGCGCATTCCTCTCGAAGTGTGGCATCGATCGAGCCCGGTGCTGCTCGGCATCGGCGCGCTGCTGCTCGTGCTGGTATTCGTTCCCGGCATCGGCAGGGAGGTCAACGGCAGCATGCGCTGGGTGAGCCTCGGGCCTCTCAACCTGCAGCCGTCGGAACCGATGAAGCTCGCCACGGTCCTCTTTCTCGCCGGGTACCTGGTGCGCCGCGCGGAGCTTGTGCGCAACACCGTCGGCGGATTCATCCGGCCGATGTCGATACTCACGGTGATCGGCGTGCTGCTTCTGCTCGAGCCGGACTACGGCGCTACGGTGGTGCTGTTCGCCACCGCGCTCGGCATGTTGTTTCTAGGCGGCGTGCCGTTCTGGAGCTTTATCGGCTGGGCGGCGTTCATCGCCCTCAGCATGGGTGCCGTGGTGATGGCGGCACCCTACCGGGTCGAGCGCATGCTGACGTTTCTCAACCCGTGGGCGGACCCGTTCGGCAGCGGCTTCCAGCTCACCCAGGCGCTGATCGCCATCGGCAGCGGCGAGTGGCTCGGCGTCGGCCTCGGCTCCAGCGTGCAGAAGCTTTTCTATCTGCCCGAGGCGCACACCGATTTTCTCTTCGCGGTGCTCGCAGAGGAGCTCGGTATGGTCGGCGTGCTCGCGGTGATCGGTCTTTTCGTTTTCCTGGTTTGGCGCGCCATCGCCATCGGCAGCCGTGCCGAGCGCGCCGGCCACGGCTACGGCGCGCACCTCGCCTACGGCGTCGGCCTTCTCATCGGCCTGCAGGCTTTCATCAACATCGGCGTCAACATGGGCATTCTGCCGACCAAGGGCCTGACCCTGCCGCTGATGAGCTACGGCGGTTCGAGCCTCGTCGTGAACTGCTTCGCCCTGGGGCTGGTCATGCGCGTCGATCACGAGCTGAGGAGGCGATCGTGAGCGCGTCGCCGGCGCATGGCGCGGCGGGCGACGTGTCGGTCGTGATCATGGCCGGCGGCACCGGCGGGCACGTCTTTCCCGCGCTCGCCGTGGCAAAGCGTCTGGCCGCCGAGAGCGTGCGGGTGATCTGGCTGGGAACCCCGGGAAGCTTCGAGTCGCGGCTCATCGCCGGCACCGGTATCCCGTTCCACCCGGTGCCGGTCAGCGGCCTGCGCGGCAAGGGTCTGCTCGGTTGGCTGAAGGCGCCCTTCGCGCTCTCGCGCGCGCTGCTGCTCGCGCTGCGCGCGCTCAAGGGTCTGTCGCCCGACGTGGTCCTCGGCATGGGCGGTTACGCCACCGGGCCCGGCGGGGTGGCCGCGAGGCTGCTCGGCAAGCCGCTCGTGATTCACGAGCAGAACGCCGTGCCGGGTCTGACCAACCGGCTGCTGGCGCACATCGCCAGCCGTGTGCTGGAAGCGTTCCCCGGCAGCTTTCCGGCTTCCCGCCGGGCCCTGCACACGGGTAATCCGGTGCGCGAGGAGGTGGCGCGGCTGGCAGCGCCCGAGCAGCGTCTCGCCGGGCGCAGCGGACCGCTGCGCGTGCTGGTGCTCGGCGGCAGCCAGGGCGCCAGGGTGCTGAACGAGGTGGTGCCGCGGGCGATCGCCGATCTTGCCGACCCGGGTATCGTCGAGGTGCGCCATCAAACCGGCGACGGCCACCTGGAGGATACCCGCCGGCATTACCGCGAAGCCGGCATCGATGCCGATCTGGTGAGCTTCATCGACGACGTGGCCGGCGCTTACGCCTGGGCCGATCTGGTGGTGTGCCGCGCCGGCGCGCTGACGGTCTCGGAGCTGGCGGTCGCCGGCGTCGCCTCGGTGCTCGTGCCTTATCCGTTCGCTGTCGACGATCACCAGACCCGCAACGGGCGCCATCTCGCCGAGGCGCACGCGGCGGTGCTCATCGACCAGAGCGACTTCGATGCGGGGCGCCTCGGCGGGCTGCTCGCCGAGTTCCACGGCGCGCGGCATCGGCTGCTCGCGATGGCCGTGGCCGCGCGGCGCCTGGGACTCCCCGGCGCCACCCGGCAGGTGTGCGCGTGCTGCTTGGAGCTCGTCCATGTCTGAGCGTCTGCGCACCATCGGCAGAGCCCTTCGAGCGAGCGCCGATGACGCCGGNNATCGGCGGCGCCGGCATGGGCGGCATCGCCGAGGTGCTGCACACGCTCGGTTTTCAGGTGTCGGGCTCGGATCTCGCCGCCAACGCCATGACCCGGCGTCTGCAGAACCTCGGTGTGCGCGTCGACATCGGTCACGATCCCGAGCACGTCGAGGACTGCGAGGTGGTCGTCGTTACGACGGCCATCGATGCGCACAACCCGGAGCTCGTGCGCGCCCGGGATCGGCACATCCCGGTGGTGCCGCGGGCGCAGATGCTCGCCGAGCTGATGCGTTTCCGCCACGGCATCGCCGTCGCCGGCACCCATGGCAAGACCACCACGACGAGTCTGGTCGCGAGCCTGCTCGCCGAGGGCGGGCTCGATCCCACCTATGTCATCGGCGGGCGGCTCATCGGCAGCGGTGTCAACGCCCGCCTGGGTGCGAGCCGCTATCTGGTTGCCGAGGCCGACGAGAGCGACGCCTCGTTCCTGTATCTGCAACCGATGATGGCGGTGGTCACGAACATCGATGCCGATCATCTGGAAACCTACGGCGGCGACTTCAAGCGCCTCAGGCAGACCTTCGTCGATTTCATCCAGCGGCTGCCTTTTTACGGTCAGGCGGTTCTCTGTTTGGAGGATCCGGTTATCCGCGAGCTGCTTGCGGAGATCGCGAAACCGGTGACCACTTACGGATTCAGCGACGAAGCCGACGTGTACGCCACCGACATCCGCCAGCAGGGCAGACGCAGTCACTTCCGTTTGCATCTGCGCGGTGTCCGCGGCGCGCGTGAGCTGGTGCTCAACCTGCCGGGAAGGCACAACGTTCTGAATGCGCTCGCCGCCGTTGCCGTCGCGCGCGAGCTCAATGTCGACGATGCCGCTATCGCTCGCGCCCTGGCCGGCTTCGAGGGGATCGCACGGCGTCTTCAGGACTACGGAACGCTGGCGAGCCCGGCAGGATCGATCACGCTGGTCGACGACTACGCCCATCATCCCAACGAAATCGCCGCGACCGTCCAGGCGGTTCGCTCCACGTGGCCGGGACGGCGCCTGGTGGTGGTCTTTCAACCGCACCGTTACACACGCACGCGCGACCTGCTCGACGATTTCAGCCGGGTGCTTTGCGAGGTCGACGCGCTTGCGGTGCTGGAGGTCTACCCCGCCGGAGAGAGCCCCATCGGCGGCGCCGACGGGCGCGCCCTGTGTCGCGCGATCCGCGCCCGCGGGCGGGTCGACCCGGTGTTCGTAGACGAGCTCGATGGCGTCGCCGGGATGCTCCCGGGCCTGCTCGCTGCCGGCGACGTGCTGCTGGTGCTCGGCGCGGGTGATGTCGGGCGCCTGCCCCCGGAGCTCGCCGAGATGTGGGCGGCGCCGGAGCGCGCACAGGAGGGCGGTGGCGCGTCATGAGCGCGCCGGCAGCGATCATGAATCGACCTCGCGGCGACCTGCGCATCGACGAGCCACTCTCGCGCCACACCGCGTGGGGCATCGGCGGGCCGGCGAAGCGCTTCTATCGGCCGGCGGATGTCGACGATCTCGCGTTTTTTCTCGCCGGCCTGCCCGCCAACGAGAGCATCTTCTGGCTGGGACTCGGCAGCAACGTTCTGGTGCGCGACGGCGGCTTCGAAGGCACGGTCATCGCCCCCGATGCGCTCGATGCGATCGCCCTCGCCGGCGATGATCGGGTACGGGTCGAGGCCGGTGTCGCCTGTCCCAAGGTGGCCAAGTTCTGTGCCGCGCGCGCCCTCGGCGGTTGCGAATTCTTCGCCGGCATCCCCGGAAGCGTCGGCGGCGCGCTCGCCATGAATGCCGGCGCTTTCGGCGGTGAGACCTGGGATCTGGTGGAGTCTGTGGAGACCGTTGCACGTGACGGCAGCCGCCACCGCAGGGCTGCGGGCGAGTACAGCGTCGCTTATCGCAGCGTCACCGGACCCGCCGACGAGTGGTTCACCCTGGCGGAGCTGCGGCTGTCGCCCGATGCCGGCGGCAGCGCCGCGGTGCGCATCAAGGAGCTGCTGCGCCGGCGCGCGCAAACCCAGCCGCTCGGAACGCGCAACTGCGGCTCGGTGTTTCGCAATCCGCCGGGAGACTTCGCTGCACGCCTCATCGAGGCCAGCGGCCTGAAGGGCGCGCGCGAAGGCGCCGCGGTGGTTTCGGAAAAGCACGCCAATTTCATTATCAACACCGGCGGCGCAACGGCTGCCGACGTGGAGTCGCTGATCGCACGGGTCGCCGAGCGCGTCGCCGAGACGAGCGGCGTGCGTCTCGAGCGCGAGGTGCAGATCGTCGGCCGTGCGCTCGCAGAGGGAGCGCAGAAATGACTCTCGCGACACGCAGAAAGGCCGTCGTTGCGGCTCTGCTGCTCGGCCTCGCCGCGGCCGCCTGGCCGGCGATCGAGCGGCTGCAGCGCCACACCGTCAACTCGGTGCGCATTGCCGGCGAGTTCAGGTACGTATCACGCGACCTGCTCGAGCAGGTGGTCGCCGATCAGATCACCAAAGGCTTCTTCGAGGTCGACGTGGAAGCCGTACGCAGCGCCTCGCGCGCGCTTCCATGGGTACGCGAGGCGTCGGTGCGCCGGGTGTGGCCGGACAGCCTGCACGTGGCCATCGTCGAGCGCGAGCCGGTGGCCCGCTGGAACGGCGATCACCTGCTGGAGGCGGATGGGACGCTCTTCGAGTCGCATGGCAAGGCCTCCAAGCTCGCTCTGCCGCAGCTGTTCGGACCGCAGCAAAGCGAACGCGAAGTGCTCGCGGCGTTCGGGCGGTTTCGCACCGTGCTCGGCCCGCTCGGGGGCGGTATCGAGAGCCTGCGTCTGCACGAGCGCGGGGGCTGGCGCCTGATGCTCGCCAACGGCACGGCATTGGTGTTGGCCGAGGGGCAGGACGCGGCGACGCTGAAGCGATTCGCGCGCGCCGCGGCCAAGGAGATCGCCGAGCACCTGGATCGGATCGAACAGGTGGATCTCCGTTATGCGGGCGGCTTCGCCGTGCGTTTACGACAGGCTTCGGAGAAGGGTAACGAGGGTTGAGTGCGGTGAAGAAGACCGACAAAAAACTGATCGTGGGTCTCGATATCGGCACTTCCAAGGTGTGCGCGGTTGTCGGCGAGGTGTCGGAGGACGACGGAATCGAGGTCATAGGCATCGGTATTCATCCGTCGCGGGGCTTGAAGAAAGGCGTGGTGGTCAACATCGAGTCCACTGTCCAGTCGATACAGCGTGC
Source organism: Gammaproteobacteria bacterium (assembly GCA_011775625.1). Classification (GTDB taxonomy): domain Bacteria; phylum Pseudomonadota; class Gammaproteobacteria; order HK1; family HK1; genus JAABYT01. The sequence goes on from JAABYT010000024.1 coordinate 47,575, forward strand.
CGTCGAAGAGGCGGAGCTGATGGCAGGCTGTCAGATCAACTCGGTCTACGCGGGCATTGCGGGAAATCACATCCGCAGCCTCAATTCTCACGGCATCGTTGCCATCCGCGACAAGGAAGTTACCGCCGGTGACGTGGACCGGGTCATCGACGCGGCGCGCGCGGTGGCGATTCCCGCCGATCAGAAGATCATCCACATCCTTCCTCAGGAGTTCATTATCGATAACCAGGAAGGGATCAAGGAGCCGATCGGAATGTCCGGTGTGCGCCTGGAATCGAAGGTGCACATGGTGACCGGCGCCGTGAGCGCGGCGCAAAACATCATCAAATGCGTGCGCCGCTGCGGGCTGGAGGTCGACGACATCATCCTGCAACAGCTGGCATCCAGCTACTCGGTTCTGCTCGACGACGAGAAGGAGCTCGGTGTGTGTCTCGTCGATATCGGCGGCGGCACCACCGACATCGCGGTATTCACCGAGGGCGCCATTCGGCACACGGCGGTGATTCCCATCGCAGGCGATCAGGTCACCAACGACATCGCCGTGGCGCTCAGGACGCCGACTCAGAACGCCGAGGAGATAAAGATCAAATACGCCTGTGCGCTTGCCCAGCTCGCGACCGCCGACGAGAGCATCGAAGTTCCGAGCGTCGGCGACCGACCGCCGCGCAGGCTCGCGCGTCAGACACTGGCTGAGGTCGTCGAGCCCCGCTACGAGGAGCTCCTGACGCTCGTGCAGGCGGAGCTTCGCAGAAGCGGCTTCGAGGACCTGATCGCCGCCGGTGTGGTGCTCACCGGAGGCAGCTCCAAGATGGAAGGCTTGATGGAGCTTGCCGAGGAGATTCTGCACATGCCGGTGCGCATCGGCGCTCCGCAAACCGTGTCCGGACTCGCGGACGTAGTAAGAAACCCTATTTATGCCACCGGCGTCGGCCTTCTGCTGTTCGGCTACAGACATATGCACGAACGCGGCGCGGAGAGCGTGTCGGGCGGTGGTTTCAAAGCTGTGTGGGAACGCATGAAGAGTTGGTTCCAGGGAAATTTTTGAAGGTGTAACTGACCTCGATGTCGGAGGGGAAGCAATGTTTGAACTGGTAGATGCATATAGTCAAAGCAGCGCTGTCATACGTGTCATCGGTATTGGTGGCGGTGGCGGCAACGCCGTCGAGCACATGTTGAGCTCGAATATCGAAGGCGTCGAATTCGTGTGTGCGAATACCGACGCGCAGGCGCTCAACAAGTCCGCCGTGCGCACCGCGTTGCAGCTCGGGAGCAATGTGACCAAGGGCCTCGGTGCCGGCGCCAATCCCGATGTCGGCCGACAGGCGGCACTCGAGGATCGCGACCGAATCGTCGATCTCCTCGAGGGTTCGGACATGGTGTTCATCACCGCCGGCATGGGCGGTGGAACCGGCACAGGGGCCTCGCCGATTGTCGCGCAGCTCGCCAAGGAGCTCGGCGTCCTGACCGTGGCCGTGGTGACCAAGCCGTTTCCGTTCGAGCTCAAGCGGCGCATGAAGATCGCGGAGGACGGCATCGCCGAGCTGAGCCAACACGTGGACTCGCTCATCAC
>JAABYT010000024.1:49149-49789 GCA_011775625.1 Gammaproteobacteria bacterium
TTCAAAGCGGCCAACGAGGTGCTGCACGGGGCGGTGCAGGGTATCGCAGAGCTGATCACGCGACCGGGCATGATCAACGTCGACTTTGCCGACGTGCGCACGGTCATGTCGGAGAAGGGTCGCGCCATGATGGGCTCGGGCCGGGCCGTCGGCGAGGAGCGCGCGCGCAAGGCGGCGGAGGCCGCTATCGCCTGCCCGCTGCTCGAGGACGTCGATCTCAGCGGTGCCCGCGGCATTCTGGTCAACGTCACCGCCGGTCCGGATCTCGGCATGGACGAGTTTGCCGAGGTCGGCGAGGCCATTGGCGAGTTTGCCTCGGAGAACGCCCTGGTGGTTATCGGCACGACCCTCGACGAGGAGGTCAGGGACGAGCTGCGCGTGACCGTGGTGGCCACCGGCCTGGGGCAGGACACGGCGCGCATGGAGCGCGACATGCGCCTGGTAGCCCAGGCCGCCGGCAGCGACGTGGACTACAAGCGTTTTGACATGCCGACGGTGATGCGCAAGCAGCCGCCGAGGGAGAAGGAGCCGGTGACCGCGGTGGATGCCGATTCGGAGTATCTGGACATACCGGCGTTTCTACGCAGGCAGGCCGACTAGGCGCGGCGGGAGCGGGCCCCGTGGAGGGCGCCCCGGGGCG
>JAABYT010000024.1:49796-74860 GCA_011775625.1 Gammaproteobacteria bacterium
TTGGTTCTTCGGCGCCGTCGCGCGGGCTGGTGGCCGCCGAATCGGCCGAGCGGCCCCATGGGACGGGAAGCTGATCGTGTGTCGGCAGCGCCGCTTTTGCCGGGAAGGTCTATAGTTGTTGCCATGGGTGCTCAATGGTCACCGCGGGGCGCACGGGTTCGCGCGTTGCGGAATTCTGTGCTAGCATTTTCGCCGCTTCGCGCAAGCGAACCGGCGGTCTCGAACCAGCCGCCGAGAGCAACAATCGATACAGACACCGAATACGCATTCCGCGCCGGTCCGGGGGGGCACGACAGTAATGATTAGGCAGCGAACGCTGAAAAACGTTATTCGTGCCACCGGAGTCGGATTACATACCGGCGAAAAAGTCTACCTCACTCTGAGACCCGCGCCTGCCAACAGCGGCATACGCTTTCGGCGCGTCGATCTCGATCCCGTCGTCGAGATAAAGGCAAGCTCCGAGAACGTCGGCAGCACGGCCCTGTCGACGAGCTTGAGCGCCGGCGACGTGCACGTATCGACCGTCGAGCATCTGCTCTCTGCGATGGCAGGACTCGGCATCGACAACGCGTACGTCGATTTGAGCGCTGAAGAAGTCCCGATCATGGATGGCAGCGCCGGTCCTTTCGTGTTCCTCATCCAGTCGGCCGGCGTCGAAGAGCAGAATGCCGCCAAGCGGTTCATTCGAATCAAGCGCCCGATAAGGGTCGAAGAGGCCGACAAATGGGCGCAGGTCGAGCCATTCGATGGTTTCAAGGTGTCCTTTGCCATCGAGTTCAATCATCCCGTTTTCAGTGAGTGCCGCAACGAAGCATCGGTGGACTTCTCCACAATCTCCTTCGTCAAGGAAGTCAGCCGCGCGCGCACATTCGGTTTCCGCTGTGACCTGGAAGCGCTGCACGCCAGCAACCGCGCGCTCGGCGCGAGCGTCGACAACGCAATCGTCGTCGACGATTACCGGGTTCTCAACGATGACGGTCTGCGCTACGACGACGAGTTCGTGAAGCATAAGGTGCTCGACGCAATCGGCGATCTGTATCTTCTCGGGCACAGCCTCATTGGCGCCTTCAGCGGATACAAATCCGGGCACGCGTTGAACAACAAGTTGCTGCGCACCCTGCTCGCAGACGAGACCGCGTGGGAGATGGTCACCTTCGACGAAGGTGTCGAGGCACCGATCATCTTCATGCAACCGGTGTCCGCCGGTTGAAGCGCCCGGCAGGCGGGCTTGCGCGACAAGATTAGAGACTAAAGGAGAACGACGGGGCGCGAGGGGAGAGGGCCCGCAGAGGCATCCACTTCGTAGACCCTGCAGCTCGGCGGCCGGGACTCAGTCCCGGTCCTGGTCGGAGACCCTGCCGGAGAGGCGCATCAACGCGCGCGCGAGCGCCGGGTTGTCCGTGCTGCGGGCGACGCTCTCAATGAGGCCGGCGGAGCGGCCCGAGAGGCGCGGGCGCGGCCTTACCGGCGGCTCGCTTGGCAAAATCGTGGGCCGGGTCACGATTTGCACTTTGCTCAGGCGCGGGTTTTCCAGGCGCCTGCGCAGATGGTCTAGTATTTGAGGGGTCAGGTAGCGGATACGGGATGACCAGGCGGGAGACTCCGCCACCAGGGTCACGGTCCCTGCGCTTGCCCGGGCGACGCAGACGCGGCCTTTGAGGGGTTCGTCGAGAATCTCATCCAGGGCCTGGTTAGCGAGTCCCAGGCGGCGCGACGCGGCCGTGAGCCGCCCGAGAGGCGACAGGGCGTTGCCGAGGAGCTGGCGTACCGATATGTAGGGAACGCCGCTCATGTCCGACACCTGGCAGAGAACAAAACGACCGGGTTCGCTACCTGCGGGAAGGGGGGCGAGAACGCGCCGACGGACGGGCGCTCCCGGCGAAATACATAGTTAGCCCGTATGGAAATTATCGTCATCTCGAGCAACCGGCGTCGGCGCCGCGCGCACCTTGGCAATGGCGCCCTATTATCGCTGATAGTCGCCGTCGTTGCCCTGTGCACGGGGGCCTATTTTCTGGGATCCCGCTCGATGCCCGTCGCGGGCGATCCCGGTCCGGAGCTTTACGCAGCCGCCTGGAAGGCGGAGGTCTTGCAGCAGCGCGACGAGGTCCAGGGCGCTATCAAGGACGCCGAGCAGAATCTCGACGCGCTGGCGCTCAGAATGGGCGAGATTCAGTCGCGGGTGGTGCGTCTCGACGCGCTCGGCAGACGCCTGGTGGAGATGGCGGACCTGGATGCCGAGGAGTTCAACTTCGATGCGCCGCCGGCCCGGGGCGGGCCGGAGCTCGTGACCGAGCGTGAGCCCTTCGAGGTGCCGGATTTTCTCGCCTCCCTCGAGAATCTCGTCAGGCAGCTCGAAGACCGCGAGCCGAAGCTCGCCGTGGTGGAAGGCACGCTGATGAATCGCAAGCTGCATGCAGAGGTCTTCCCGACCGGGCGACCGGTGAAAAAGGGATGGATCTCGTCGGTATTCGGCTGGCGAAACGACCCCATCAACGGTAAGCGGGCTTTCCACGAGGGTATCGATTTCGCCGGTCGCGCAGAGAGCGAGGTGGTTGCCGTCGCCGCCGGTGTCGTCGTGTGGTCGGGAAGGCGCTGGGGATTCGGCAATACCGTAGAAATCAATCACGGCAACGGCTACACGACGCTCTATGCGCACAACGAGAAAAATCTCGTCAAGGTCGGAGAGACGGTCAAGAAGGGCCAGGTGCTGGCGTTGCTCGGCTCCACCGGCCGCTCCAACGGGCCTCACGTGCATTTCGAGGTGCGCAGGAACGGCAAAGCGGTCAACCCCATAAAATTCGTGCGCGAAAAGCCCTAGACGGTCGCCGGGGCGTTCAATCTCGCATCGCGGGGTTGCTTTTTACCGCGGCAGGCCCCATTAATCTCATTGCAGAGCGCGGGAGCGACGGCCTCGCCAGCGGGCCGGATTGTTGACAAACGTGCTCCGGTGACCATCATCACCCCACGCCGTCAAGAGCGTCCGCAGGCCGGGGCGACCACGGCCCGAGCATTGGCATGATCACGAAGGCAATCAGGAAAATCGTCGGTAGCCGCAACGAGCGGCAGGTTCGGCGCATGCGCAGGATGGTCGAGGGCATCAACGCCCTCGAGGCGGACGTTCAGAAGCTCTCCGACGCCGAGCTGCGGGCCAGGACCGATGAGTTCCGCCAGCGCCGCGCCGCCGGCGAATCCCTCGAGAGTCTGCTGCCCGAGGCTTTCGCGACGGTTCGCGAAGCCGCGCGCCGTACCCTCGACATGCGCCATTTCGACGTTCAGCTCGTGGGCGGCATCGCCCTGCACGAGGGCCACATTGCCGAGATGCGTACCGGCGAGGGCAAGACCCTGGTCGCGACGTTACCGGCTTACCTCAATGCGCTCGATGGTAACGGCGTTCATATCGTCACGGTGAACGATTACCTGGCCCGGCGTGACGCCGCGTGGATGGGGCACATCTACGAATTTCTGGGAATGCGCACCGGCGTCGTCGTGCCGGGCATGCTGCCCCAGGAGAAGCAGCAGGCCTACGCGGCCGACGTCGTTTACGGTACCAACAACGAGTATGGTTTCGATTACCTGCGCGACAACATGGCATTCATGGCGGCGGAGCGCACCCAGGGCCCGCTTCACTATGCCATCGTCGACGAGGTGGACTCGATTCTCATCGACGAGGCGCGCACGCCACTCATCATTTCCGGCCCGACCGACGAGAACTCCGACCTGTATGTGCGCGTCAACCGGCTGATCCCCTCCCTCAAGCGCCAGGAAGTGGAGGACGGACCGGGAGACTACAGCGTCGACGAGAAGGCAAAGCAGGTCTATCTCACCGAGGAAGGCCATCAGCGCGTCGAGCAATTGCTCGAGGAAGAGGGCATGCTCGAGGCCGGACAGAGCCTCTACGATGCCAGCAACATCGTGCTCATGCACCATCTGATGGCGGCTCTGCGCGCTCATGCGTTGTTCACGCGCAACGTCGACTACATCGTCAAGGACAACGAGATCGTCATCGTCGACGAATTCACCGGTCGCACCATGCCCGGGAGACGCTGGTCCGAAGGGCTGCACCAGGCCATGGAGGCCAAGGAAGGAGTGCCGATTCAAAACGAGAACCAGACGCTCGCCTCGATTACGTTTCAGAACTACTTCCGGCTCTACGACAAGCTCGCCGGCATGACGGGCACGGCCGACACCGAGGCCCCCGAGTTTCAGCAGATCTACGGCCTCGAGGTCATCGTGATTCCCACGCACATGGACATGATCCGCGAAGACTTTCCCGATCTGGTTTATTTATCAAAGGACGAGAAGTTCGAGGCGATTCTCGAGGACATCCGCGATTGTCGCGAGAGAGGGCAACCGGCGCTCGTGGGTACGGCTTCAATCGAGACCTCGGAGTATCTGTCGAGTCTGCTCGCCAAGGAGAGCATCCCGCATCAGGTGTTGAACGCCAAGCAGCATGCCCGTGAGGCCGAGATCATCATGCAGGCGGGCCGCCCCGGAACGATAACCATCGCCACGAACATGGCCGGCCGCGGCACCGACATCGTTCTCGGCGGTAACGTCCAGGCGGAGATCGATCGCATAGAGAGCCCCGAGCGCGAAGAAACCAGCAAGATGCGCGCTGACTGGAAAAAGCGTCACGAAGCGGTCCTCGAGGCCGGCGGGCTTCACATCATCGGAACCGAGCGCCACGAGTCGCGGCGCATCGACAATCAGCTGCGCGGACGCTCCGGCCGGCAGGGAGACGTCGGCTCGAGCCGCTTCTACCTCTCCCTGGAGGACGACCTGATGCGCATCTTCGCCTCGGATCGCGTGTCGGCCATCATGCAGAAGCTCGGCATGCAAAGAGGCGAGGCCATCGAGCACCCTTGGGTTACCAAGGCCATCGAAAACGCGCAGCGCAAGGTGGAGAGTCGTAATTTCGACATCCGCAAGCAGCTGCTCGAGTACGACGATGTCGCGAACGACCAGCGAAAGGAGGTCTATGCCCTGCGCAGCGAGCTGATGAGCGAGGACGACGTATCGGATCGCATCACTCAGATTCGCGAAAATATTCTGAGCGAGGTCATCGACACGCACATAGCGCCGCATAGTCTCGACGAGCAGTGGGACGTGCCCGGTCTGGAGGAGTCACTCAAACGCGAGTTCGACATCGACCTCGATATTTCCGGCTGGCTGGCCGCGGACGACGAGCTCCACGAGGAGCCGCTGCGTCAGCGCATCCTCGACGAGATCACCGCCGCTTACGAGGAGAAGAAGCGCCTCGCAGGCGAGGAGGTGATCCGGAACTTCGAGAAAGCCGTCATGTTGCAGGTCCTCGACACGGCGTGGAAAGAGCACCTGGCCGCCATGGACTATCTGCGCCAGGGTATCCATCTGCGCGGCTACGCGCAGAAGAATCCCAAGCAGGAGTACAAGCGCGAGGCCTTCGAGATGTTCCAGGGCTTCACCGAGCGCATCAAATACGAGGTCATCAATCTGGTCTCCAAGGTGCGGGTGCGCGAGGAATCGGATGTCGAGGCGATGGAGGAGCAGCGACGGATGCACGCGCCGGTGTCGGCCGTTCACCCGAGTGCCGCCGCCATGGAAGCCGAGGCAGCCGAGGCCGATCCTGTCGCGGCCGCCGTCGCCGACGAAGTGGCGAAGACGAATACGCCATTCAAACGTCCCAGTCGCAAGATCGGCCGTAACGAGCCGTGTCCTTGCGGCTCGGGCAAAAAATACAAACAATGTCACGGTCGTATCAGCTGAGGGGACGGCCCGCCTGAGGAGTCCGCGGGCGCCCCGGGCGTCAACGTGGAGATCGGTACATGGCGGTTGGCCTTAGCGACGAGATCAATCCTCTGCCCGTCGACGGCGCGCGTCTGGGCAGCGCCTCACTCGGCATTCGCAGCGAACCACGCGACGATCTCGTCGTCATGGAGCTTGGCGCCGGCAGCCGCGCGGCGGCCGTGTTCACGCGCAACGCCTTCTGCGCTGCACCGGTCACCATCGCGCGCGAGCATCTCGAAAGGCAGGCACCGCGTTATCTGCTGATCAATGCCGGTAACGCCAATGCCGGCACCGGCTCCAATGGTCTCGAGGATGCCCGCAGCTGTTGCCGGGCGCTTGCCGAGCGCAGCGGCTGCAGCCTCGAGCAGGTGCTGCCGTTCTCCACGGGCGTCGTCGGCGAACCCCTGCAGGTGTCGCGATTCCCCGAGGCCATCGAGGCTGCGCTCGCGGCTCTGGACGCCAATGGCTGGTCGCGGGCCGCGCGCGCCATCATGACCACCGACACCGTGCCGAAGGGCATCTCCAGGCAGTTCATCGTCGACGGCAGGACCGTCACCGTCACCGGAATCGTCAAGGGCGCGGGCATGATCCGGCCGGACATGGCGACCATGCTCGCTTTCCTCGCCACCGACGCCGACGTCGCGCAGCCGGTGCTCGATGCATGCCTGAAGCGCGCGGTCGCGCGGTCGTTCAATCGCATCACCGTGGACGGTGACACATCCACCAACGATGCGTGCGTCCTGGTCGCGACAGGCGCGCCGGGTGCGCCGCGCATCGACGAAGCCGCGGAAGAGGGCGCCGAGGGATTGCTCGAGGCGGTGTCGGAAGTGTGCACGTGGCTCGCACAGGCAATCGTCCGCGACGCCGAGGGGGCGAGCAAGTTCATCACGATCGCCGTCAGCGAGGGCCGTGACGAAGCGGAGTGTCTGCGGCTCGCCTACGAGATCGCGCACTCGCCGCTGGTCATGACCGCCATGTACGCGAGCGACGCCAACTGGGGGCGCATACTTGCCGTCGTGGGACGCGCCGGGCTCGACGATCTCGACATCGACGCGGTGCGTATCGATCTCGGCGACGTGGCCATCGTCTGCGACGGCGGCCGCGCGGCGGGTTATACCGAGGAGCAGGGTCAGCGTGTCATGTCCGAGGACGAGATCACCGTCTCGGTCGCGCTCGGGCGCGGCTCGGCTCACGCGACCGTGTGGACCTCGGATCTGTCCCACGAGTACGTCACCATCAACGCCGAGTACCGCACCTGAAGCAGCGAGTTCACGTGGTCGCCGGCGTGCTCGACAACGCGCGCGGCGAGATTCTGGTTGCCAGGCGCTTCGACCATGCCCACCAGGGCGGCCTGTGGGAGTTTCCCGGCGGCAAGGTGGAGGCGGCCGAGTCGCCACGGGTCGCGCTTGCGCGCGAGCTCGACGAGGAGCTCGGTGTCGGTGTCGAGGCGGCACGCCCGCTCATTCGCGTGCGCCACGACTACGCCGATGTGCGCGTGCTGCTCGACGTGTGGCGGGTCACCACCTGGAGCGGTCGCATCCACGGGCGTGAAGGCCAGAGTCTCAAATGGCTCGCGGCGCACGCGCTGCGCGAACTGCCGATGCCGGCGGCGGATGAGCCGGTGGTGACGGCGCTGCGCCTGCCCGAACGCTATCTCATCACGCCGTCCCCCGGCCGCGATCGCGAATCCTTTCTGGCGGCCCTCGGTGCGAGCGTCGATGCCGGCGTGCGCCTGGTGGCGCTGCGGGCCAGGGAGCTCGCGCCGGCCGACCTCGTTGCTCTGTGCCGAGAAGCGGCGGCGCTCTGCCACCGGCGCGGCGCGCATCTGCTCTTGAACGGCGATCCGGCACTGCTCGCCGAGAGCGGCGCCGACGGCGTGCACCTGGACAGCGTGCGTCTGATGTCGACGCGCTCACGGCCGGTGGGTGAGGCTTCCTGGCTGGCGGCTTCCTGTCACGACGCCCGCGAGCTCGCCCGAGCCGCGTCTGTCGGCGCTGATTTCGTCGTGCTCTCGCCCGTGGCGGCGACGCCGAGTCATGCGCACGCAAAGCCGCTCGGCTGGCAACGCTTCGAGGCGCTGGTCGAAGAGGTCAACCTGCCGGTATTCGCCCTCGGGGGCATGGGCCCGGAGCACCTGGACGCCGCGTGGCGGCACGGTGCGCAGGGTATCGCCGCGATACGCGCTCTGTGGAGGGGGTCGGCGCAGCAGCGGTAGTCGTTGCCCCGCGGGGTGTCAGCGCTCCAGGTACTGGAGCTTGTCGGCGACGTCCTCCCACTCGGCCGCGTCCGGGGGTGCGTCGATCTTCTCGGTGAGCACCGGCCATTCTTTGGAGAGCTCCGCGTTGAGCTCGAGAAAATGCCGCTGGTCCTCGCGCAGATCGTCCTCCGAGACGATGGCGTCCACGGGACACTCGGGCTCGCACAGGGTGCAGTCGATGCACTCCTCGGGATCGATGACCAGGTAGTTGGGTCCCGCGTGGAAGCAGTCGACCGGGCATACCTCGACGCAGTCCGTGTATTTGCATTTGATGCAGCTTTCGAGAACGACGAATGTCATCGGCTAGTGATCCTGGCGTGTCGGCCGCAGAGAGCGGCATATGTTACTGGTGTTTCCCGGTGCTTACGAGTCCCGGGAGGCTCGCGAGCGCAGCCGTTTCAGGGGCGTTGCGCGTCCAGCAACGTGGCCAGCGGCGCGAGCCGCTCGGGCAGTTGAACATCCGGGTAGCGGGCGCGGAAGGCGCGCAGATTGCTCATCGCACCGTCGCGGTTGCGAGCCTCGAGCAGTGCTTCGATGAAGCGCAGCCACGCCTGCGGGTCGTCGCGCACGGCGGCGCTCGGCATTGGATGCGGGTCGCGCGGGGGAACCTGCGCGTCCGAGGGGGCCACTGCCGACGCCGCCCCCTCGGCGCGGCGTCCGGGCGCGCTGGCGGCTGCCGGCGCCGGCTCGCTGGCACCGAGGTCCGCCCGCTCGGCCTCGGCCGCGGCCGGCGCGCCGCCAACGGCCTCCTTGCCCGCGTTCTGCGCGGCAGACGGCTCGGCCGGCGCCGACTCGAGGGCGCGCTCGGCGGCAGTCGGCTCCTGCAGGGTCTGGGCCTTGTGCTTGCGAGGCAGCGCCTCGTCCGCGGCCGACGGCGCGCCGACGCTGGCCGGCGGCGAAGCCGGTTCGGATTTCCCCGTTCGCTCGAGGGCGACGTCGCGCTCGAGAGACGGGTCGGGCATCAGCAGGACCACACCCAGCGAGAGCACCAGCACCGCGGCCAGCGAGGCGGGTACCAGCCAGTGGCGCGCGAAGGGGCTGTGCACCACCCGCCTGCGGGTCGATACCGCACGGCGCGCCTCGGCGAGTATGCGCGCGTCCAGGCGCGCGTCCGGTTGCTCGTCGGCGCCGTCGCGGTAAAGGCGTGACAGCTCGGAGTCACCCTCCAGGTACTCGTCGAGCCATTCGTCGTCGCGCTCTTTGCCGCTCATGATGTGTCTCCCAGCCCGGCGCGCAGCTTCGACAAAGCGTAACGAAGCCGGCTCTTGACGGTCTCGCGGCCGACGCCGGAGAGCGCGGCGATGTCCTCGAGGCCGAGACCGGCTTCCTCGTGGAGCAGAAAGACGTCGCGTTGCTCCGCCGGCAGCGCGGCAATCAGGGTCTCGAGCCGGGCCGCCTGGCGCCCCGAGGACACGCGCCGCTCGGGCTCGTTCACCGGATCCGCCGCCGGCACGTTCGCTGATTGCGCGTCGTCGAGGGACTCGAATCGTCCCGGATTGTCCGCGCGGTGGCGATCGATGACCCGATTGCGCGCAATGCGGTACAGCCAGGTGGTGAACTTCGCGCGCGGCTCGTAGCGGCTGCGCGCGCCGATGACGCGCATCCACACGTCCTGAAAGGTTTCCTCGGCCGTGCTGCGTTCGGCGCAATGACGCAGACAGTAGCGAAACAGCGCACCCTTGTGGCGCGCGTAAAGCACCTCGAAGGCATCGGCGTCCCCGTCCCGGTACTTGAGCATCAGCGCCTCGTCACTCGCATCGTCTGCGTCCATACAGGACCAGACTAACGGCCAAACCACCGAATGCAAGCCCGTCCCGAGGCGGCGCGGGGCTTGCACTGGTTGCACATTCTTTAGTAAACGTAGCAACGTCTCGATTGGGTTCGGAAGCTTGCCAGCATGGAAAGTGTCGGAACGCGCACCCTGCGTGGAATTCTCGAGTATCGCGCCGCGACGACGCCCGAGAGCCCGTTTGTCGTCTTCGACGACCTCGACGCCGGCGTCGCCCAGTACAGCTACGGGGAATTCGACGCACGCGTCAACCGGAGCGCGCACATGCTGCACTCCCTCGGCATCGGAGCGGGAGACAAGCTGAACCTGCATCTCTCCAACTGCGTCGAGTTTCTGCTGCTGTGGTTCGCCGCGGCGAAAATCGGCGCGGTCATCATGCCCACCAACGTGGCGGCGACGGCCGAGGAGCTCGAGTATCTGATCGATCACTCCGAGTGCCGGCTGATCTTCACCCAGAGCCGCTACCTGGACATCACGCGCGAGGTGCAGCGGCGCTGCGCCCGAATCGAGGCGATCATCGTGTGCGATGAAGACGCCGAAACGCGCGAGGCGTCCTTCGCAGCGCGCGTGTCCTCGCAGCCGGAAACGCCGCCGCAGGCGCCCGGCGGGGCCGACGACGAGGTGGGCATTCTCTACACGTCCGGCACCACCTCGCGACCGAAGGGCGTGCTCGTCACGAATGCGAACTACATCTATGCCGGGGAGACCGTCGCCAAGGCGATCTGCCTCGCGCCCGACGACCGCCACCTCGTGGTGATGCCGCTCTTTCACGGAAATGCCCAGTACTATTCCACCATGAGCACGCTGGTGACGGGGGCGAGCATGGTGCTCTCGTCGCGCTTCAGCGCGAGCCGTTTTTTCGATCAGGCGATTCGCCACGGGTGCACGGTCTCGAGCCTTTTCTCGGCCCCCATGCGCATGCTGCTTGCCCAGCCCCGCCGCGAGGCGCTCGCCGAGAACAGGCTGCGCGCGGTGCTGTTCGCCCAATCTGTCACCGAGGAGCAGCTCGAGGAGTGGCAGGAGCGCTTCGGCGCGCCGCTGCTGCAGCTCTGGGGCATGACCGAGACCATGGGTCCGCCGCTCATGAACCCGATCCACTTCCGGCGAAAGAACATGAGCATGGGTCTGCCGGTGATGGGTTATCGGGTGCGTCTGGTCGACGAGCAGGGAAACACGGTACCCCGCGGCGAAGTCGGCCAGATCGTGGTCTCCGGCGAGCCCGGCCGCACGCTCATGAAGGGCTACTTCAAGAACAGGCAGGCCACCGAGGAAACCATTCGCGACGGATGGCTGTGGAGCGGCGACAACGCGCGCGAAGACGAGGAGGGCTATTTTTATTTCGTCGATCGCGCCAAGGACATGATCAAACGCTCGGGCGAAAACGTCGCCGCGAGCGAGGTGGAGGCGGTCGTTCTCACACACCCGAAAGTCTTCGATTGCGCCGTGATCGGCGTGCCGGATCCAATGCGCGACGAGGCAATCGTGGCGGTGGTCGTGACCGTCGAAGGGGAGGTCGTGGACGAAGCGGCGATCGTCGACTGGTGTCGGGAACGGCTGGCGAGCTTCCGGGTGCCCGAGCGCGTCGAATTCCGCAGCCAGCTTCCGCGCACCTCGGTAGGCAAGATTCAAAAGCACCTGCTTCGGGCCGAGCTGGAAGAGGCGGGATGAGCCGAAGCGCCAGCGCGCCGACGCGCGGCGATTATCCGCACTTTTGCGCGCTCGCGACGCGCTGGATGGACAACGACGTGTATGGGCACGTCAACAACGTCCTCTATTACAGCTTTTTCGACACGGTCATCGCCGAGTACCTGGTGCGCGAGGGCGGCTTCGCGTTCGAGACCGCCGAAGTCATCGGACTGGCGGTGGAGAGCGGCTGCCGTTATCGCCGGCCGCTCGCCTTTCCTCAGCGGCTCGAGGCGGGCCTGCGGGTTGCCCATCTGGGCAACTCGAGCGTGCGCTACGAGATCGGCATATTCTCCGAGGACGACCGCGAAGCGTCCGCCGACGGCTACTTCGTGCACGTGTTCGTGAACCGGGCGACGGGTCGGCCGGCCCCTATCCCGGCTTCGATTCGAAGCGCGCTCGAGCGCTTGACGACGACCTGACGCGCACCCGCTGCGCCGGCGCCGGCCGCTACCGGCTTTCCGATTCGATCAACTCTTTCAGCCGGTAGAGCATCGCGAGCGCATCGCGTGGCGACATGCCGTCCGGCTGCATGGCGTCGATGAGCTCGCGCAACCGATCCGGGCCGAGTGCGTCGCGAGCCGAACGCTCGAAGAGCGGCATTTGCGCATCGCCGCCCGCCGTCGTGCGCGCAGCCGCCTCGGCCTCCAGGGACTCCAGGGTGGCGCGGGCGTCCTCGATGACCCTTCTCGGCACGCCGGCCAGTGCCGCCACCTGCAGCCCGTAGCTGCGGTTGGCGGGTCCCGGGCGCACGCGGTGCATGAAGACGATGCGGTGCCCGTGCTCGAGCGCCTCCAGATGCACGTTGGCCACGCCGCTGAACTGCTCGGGCAGCGCGGTGAGCTCGAAGTAGTGGGTGGCGAACAGACTGAAGGCGCCCACCTCTCTCAGCAGATGCGCGGCCGACGCCCAGGCGAGCGCCAGACCGTCGTAGGTGCTGGTCCCGCGGCCGATCTCGTCGAGCAGCACGAGGCTTTCACGGGTCGCGTTGTTGAGGATGTTGGCGGTCTCCACCATCTCGACCATGAAGGTGGAGCGGCCGCCGGCGAGATCGTCGGCGGCACCGATGCGGGTGAACACGCGATCGACGGGACCGATGACGGCGCGCTCGGCGGGCACGTAGCTGCCCATGTGCGCCATCAGCACGATGAGGGCGGTCTGGCGCATGAAGGTCGATTTGCCGCCCATGTTCGGGCCCGTCACAACCAGCATGCGGCAGTCCTCGTCGAGCGTCACGTCATTGGCGACGAAGGGCTCGTCGAGCACCTGCTCGACTACGGGGTGGCGGCCGGCGGTGATGGCGATCCCGGGCGTGTCGGTGAGCTCGGGTTGCCGGTAGTCGAGCGTCTCGGCGCGCTCGGCGAGGGTGACGAGCACGTCGAGGCGGGCGAGATTCGCCGCGCAGGTCTGCAGCGCGGCGAGCTCATCGGCGAGACGCGTGAGGATCGCGTCGAAGAGGTGGCGCTCTCTGGAAAGCGCGCGCTCGCGCGCGCTCAGCACCTTGTCCTCGAAGGTCTTCAGCTCGGGCGTGATGTAACGCTCGGTGCTCTTCAGCGTCTGGCGCCGGCGGTAGTCTTCCGGCACCTTGTCGGCGTGGCTGCGGCCGAGCTCGATGTAATAACCGTGCACGCGGTTGTAGCCGACCTTGAGCGTCGCGATGCCCGTGCGCGCACGCTCGCGCGTCTCGAGCTCGGCGAGGAAGGCATCGGCGTCGAAAGCCAGGCGCCGCAGCTCGTCGAGCGCCTCATCGTAACCCTCGGCGATGACGCCGCCGTCGCGCAGTGTCACAGGCGGGCTCTCGACGATGGCCCGGCGCAGCCAGGCGCCGGTTTGCGGAAACTCTCCGATGCCCGCACGCAGCTCCGCGAGCAGAGGGCTGTCCACCGGCGCGAGCATCTCGTGCAGGGCCGGCAGCAGCGCGAGCGTGGCGCCGAGCTGGGACAAATCCCGGGGCCGGGCCGTGCGCAGGGCCACCCGCGAGACGATGCGCTCCAAATCACCCATGTCGCGCATGTGCCCGTGAACGCGGGCGTGAACGCCGGCGTCGAGCAGCGCGCCAACGCACTGGTGGCGGTGGCGCAGCACGTGGCGGTCACGCAGCGGCCGCCCCAGCCAGCGGCGCAGGCAGCGGCTGCCCATGGCGGTGGCGGTGCGGTCGAGCACGTCGGCGAGGGCGTGGCCGCGCTCTGCGGACAGGCTCGCGGTGAGCTCGAGGTTGCGCCGTGAGACGGCATCGAGCACCACCGCGTCCTCGCGACGCTCCATGACCAGGCCGTGCACGTGCGGCAGGGCGCTGCGCTGGGTGTCGCTCACGTACTGCAGCAGGCCGGCGGCGGCGGCGACGGCCAGGTGCGCCGAGTCGACGCCGAACCCGGCCAGATCGCGGGTGCCGAACTGCGCCGAGAGCCGCTCGGCCGCGGCGCCGCGCTCGAAGTACCAGGCGGGAAGCCTTTGCAGGCTGGCATGCTCTTCGAGCACCTCGAGCCTTGCGGCGTCCTCGCTGACGACGATCTCGGCCGGCTCGATGCGCTGCAGCTCGGCGCCGAGCGCCTCGACNNCGTGCACGGCGCACACCAGGGTCTCGCGGCGCTCGTCGAGCAGCGCGTCGTCGGTGACCGTCCCCGGGGTGACGATGCGCGTGACCTGGCGCTCGACCGGCCCGCGGCTGGTGGCCGGGTCGCCGATCTGCTCGCAGATGGCCGCGGACTCGCCGGCGCGCAGAAGCCTGGCGAGATAGGCGTCGACGGCGTGAGCCGGCACACCGGCCATGGGGATCGGCGCGCCGTTGGCCTGCCCGCGCGCGGTGAGCGCAATGTCGAGCAGGCGCGCCGCCCTGCGGGCATCGTCGAAGAACAGCTCGTAGAAATCCCCCATTCGGTAGAAGAGCAGCATGTCCGCGTGCTCCGCCTTGATACGCAGGTACTGCTGGATGACCGGGGTGTGGGCGGCATCGGGGGGGCGCGTCATCGGTGGCAGTGTAACCAATGGCGATCGGCCGCGCATAGCGGTGCCGGCCGCGTGCCTTGAATTGACGGGAATCGCCCGCATATTCCCCGCTGACCCCGAGCCGAGCCCACTTTTTCCCGCCAGGAGCAGCACCAGGCCATGAGCGTCGAGACCACCAAAGAGACCCGCAGCTTTCAGACCGAGGCCCGCCAGCTGCTGGATCTCATGATTCACTCCCTGTACAGCAACAAGGACGTCTTCCTGCGTGAGCTGATTTCCAACGCCTCGGACGCCGCCGACAAGCTGCGCTTCGAGGCGCTTTCCGACGAGGCGCTCTACGAGGGCGACGGCGAGCTCGCCATCCACGTGGACTACGACGAGAAGGCGCGCACCGTGACCGTGCGCGACAACGGCATCGGCATGAGCCGCGAGGAAATCATCGAGAACCTCGGCACCATCGCGAAATCCGGAACGCGCCAGTTTCTCGAGGCGCTCACCGGTGACCAGGCCAGGGATTCCGAGCTCATCGGCCAGTTCGGCGTCGGCTTTTACGCAAGCTTCATGGTCGCCGACCGCATCACTGTCACCTCGCGCCGCGCGGGCCTCGCCAGGACCCAGGGCGTGCGTTGGGAGTCGAGCGGCGAGGGTGAGTTCACCGTGGAGAGCGTGGAGGTACCGAAACGCGGCACCCGGGTGGTGCTGCATCTGCGCGAGGGCGAGGACCAGGACGCCTATCTCGACGCAGCGCGGCTGCGCGCCATCGTTCACCGCTACTCGGATCACATTTCCTTTCCCGTCAAGATGTTCAAGCAGGGCGAGGGCGAGAAAGGCGAGGAGACCGTCAACACCGCGACCGCCATCTGGACGCGCAGCAAGCAGGACATCAGCGATCAGGAGTACAACGAGTTCTACAAGCACATCGCCCACGACTTCGAGGACCCGCTCGCGCACCTGCACAGCCGCGTCGAGGGCAATCTCGAGTACACCTCGCTTCTGTACATACCCGCGCGTGCACCGTTCGATCTGTGGGATCGGAACGTGCGCAGGGGAGTGAATCTCTACGTTCGCCGCGTGTTCATCATGGACGATGCCGAGCAGCTCATGCCGCCTTATCTGCGCTTCGTGCGCGGCGTCATCGATTCCGCCGACCTGCCTTTGAACGTGTCCCGGGAAATTCTCCAGCAGAACCGTCAGATCGACGCCATGCGCGCGGGGTCGGTGAAGAAGGTGCTCGATCTGCTGACTCGGCTCGCCAACGACGAGCCGGAGAAGTTCGCGCTGTTCTGGCGGGAGTTCGGCAAGGTTTTCAAAGAGGGGCTCATCGACGATCCCAAGAACAAGGAGGCCATCGCGGAGCTGCTGCGCTTTGCCAGCACCCACGGCGGGGACGACGCGCCGAGCGTATCGCTCGCCGACTATGTCGGGCGCATGAATGAGGGTCAGGAGCTCATCTACTACATTACGGCCGACCGCTACGACACTGCCGTCAACAGCCCGCACCTGGAGATCTTCCGGGACAAGGGTATCGAGGTGCTGCTGCTCACCGACGAGATCGACGAGTGGGCGGTGAACCATCTTCAGGACTACCAGGGCAAGCACCTGCGATCGGTCTCCAAGGGTGAGCTGGATGAGAGCATCACGGGCAAGCCGCCGGAGGAGAGCAAAGAGGGCGAGGAGCGCGAGCACAACGAGCTTCTCGAAGCGTTCGAGAAAGCGCTCGGTGAGCGCGTCAAGTCGGTCCGTCTGACCAACCGCTTGACCACCTCGCCGGCCTGCCTGGTGGCCGACGAGCACGAGCTCGGCGGGCACCTGGAACGGCTGCTGCGGGCCGCGGGCCAGGACGTTGCGAGCAGCCAGCCAATCCTGGAAATCAACCCCGAGCACATTCTGATTCAGCGCTTCGCCGCCGAGGCCGATGAGCAGCGCCGCTCCGACTGGGCTAGTATTCTTTTCGATCAGGCCCTCCTCAGCGAGGGCGGACGCGTGTCGGATCCCGCCGGCTTCGTCAGGCGCCTGAACGAAATGTTTCTGGCTCTGGCCGGCGAGGGAGGCGCGGCGACCGGCGCCGCTCCGAGCGCCGGCGGGACCCCCGCCGGGGCGACCGCCTCCGGTGCCACCGGCGGTAAAAAGGCCCGGCGCCAATCCCCGCGCAAGCCCGCGACCTGAGGGATCCGGGTCCCGGGAAAGGGGCCAATCTGCCGACCGTGACACGCTTCGCGCCGCGGCGGTGCGGGCCGTTATGGGAACTGTGTGAACCCGGTCACGTTGGCCGGGAATCGGCGGCTGCTAGACTGGCTCCACGCAACAATAAGGCCGCAGCCGGAGACCACGCGCTCGGAAAAGGCCATCGGCTTATGCCCAAAGCAGACAGCACAGCTTTCGAATCCATCAGGGCGCTTTCTGCCGTGGGCATCGCGCTATCGGCGGAGAAGGACGAACGCCGCCTGATGGAGCTCATCGTGCAGAGCGCCAAGCAGCTCACCAACGCCGACGGCGGCACCTTCTACTCGCGCACCGAGGACGACGAGCTCAAATTCGAGATCATGCATACGGATACGCTGGGTATCCACATGGGCGGCACCAGCGGAATTCCCATCGACCTGCCGAACATACCGCTCTTTGACAAAGACGGTAAGCCGAACCACAAGATGGTCGCCGCCAAGGCCGCGGTCAGCGGCCAGACGGTCAACATACGCGATGCCTACAACGCACCCGACTTCGATTTTTCCGGCACCCGCGCCTTCGACGAAACCACTGGATACCGCTCCAAGTCTTTTCTGACCGTCCCGCTCAGAAATCACGAGGACGAGGTCATCGGCGTCCTGCAGCTCATCAATGCAGTGAGCAGGGATACCGGCGGCCTGGTGTCGTTCAGCATCGCGGACCAGGAGCTGGTCATGTCGCTGGCTTCCCAGGCGGCCACGGTGTTGACCAAGGATCGCCTCATCAAAGAGCATCGCACGCTTTTCGAAGCCTTCATCGAGCTCATTGCTGCGGCCATCGACGACAAGTCACCGTACACCGGCGGCCATTGCCGCCGGGTGCCCGAGCTCACCCTGATGCTCGCCGACGCAGCGGCGCAGACCCAGTACGGTCCACTCAAGGACTTCACCATGAGTGAAGACGACCGCTACGAGCTCAATATTGCGGGATGGTTGCATGACTGCGGAAAGGTGACGACGCCGGAGCACGTGGTGGACAAGGCCACCAAGCTCGAGACGATTGTCGATCGTATCCACACCATCAATGCGCGCTTCGAGGTGCTCAAGCGCGATGCGCAGATCCGGGTCCTCGAGCAGAAGCTCGAAGCCCGGGAGAAGGGCAAGAAAATCAACGAGAAAAAGCTCGATGCGGCGCTTGCGGCCGAGCTCGAGCAGCTCGAGCGCGACCGCGAATTCCTCGGCGTGTGCAACGTCGGCAGCGAATACATGGCCAAGGAAGATCAGGAGCGGGTCGAGCGAATCGGCGCCTACAAGCTGATCGACGGCAACGGCAACGAGGCGACGTTGCTGAGCGATGACGAAATCTACAATTTGAGCATCGAGAAGGGCACGCTCAACGCCGAGGAGCGGGAGATCATCAATCAGCACATTGTCACAACCATCAAGATGCTGGAGTCACTGCCCTATCCGAAAAACCTGCGCCGCGTACCCGAGTTCGCCTGCGGCCACCACGAGAAAATGGACGGCACCGGCTATCCGCGCGGCTTGAAGCGCGAGGAAATGTCCGTGCAGGCGCGCATCATGGGCATCGCGGATATCTTCGAGGCGCTGACCGCGGACGACCGTCCTTACAAGGCGGCGATGCCGATTTCCGAAGCCCTGAGGATTCTCGGCACCATGAAGCTCAACAACCACATCGATCCGGATCTTTTCGATGTCTTCATCCGCAAGAAGGTATACTTGAAGTACGCCCAGCGCTTCCTCGAGCCGAGGCAGATCGATCACGTCGATTTGAGCAAGATTCCAGGCTACGAGACGCTGGCCGACGAGATTCAAAGAAAGACGGCGAGCATGGGGGGAGGATAGCTGCCCGACGCCGAGCAGGCCTTCGAGGTCCTGGCCCGATCCGCCGCCAGGGACCTTTGCAGCATCCGGGACTTCATTCGATGGGGCGCGAGCCGATTTGCCGAGGCCGAGCTTTGCTACGGTCATGGCACGGACAATCCCATCGTCGAAGCCTCGGTGCTGGTGCTGCACGCCCTCAGCCTCGATCCCGACCTGCCCGAGGGGCTGCTCAGCGCGCGCCTGAGCGCGGAGGAAAAGCAGCAGATCCTCAACCTTTTCGCGCGGCGCATCCGAGAGCGGATACCGGCGGCGTACCTGACCGGCCACGCGTGGTTCGCGGGGCTGCGCTTTCGTGTCGACAGGCGGGTGCTCGTTCCGCGTTCGCCCATTGCCGAGCTGATCGAAGCCGGCTTCGCACCCTGGGTCGATCCGCAAAGCGTGGAGCGCGTGCTCGATGTCGGCACCGGCAGCGGCTGCATAGCCATCGCCTGCGCGGTGCACCTGCCGCAGGTCGAGGTGGATGCCGTCGATGTCTCCACCGATGCGCTCGAGGTCGCGCGCCTCAACGCCGAGGAGCACGGTGTCGATGACAGGGTGCACATCTTCGCATCCGACGGCCTCGCAGCGGTGCGCGGCGCCTATGACGTGATCGTCAGCAACCCGCCCTACGTGGATGTCCACGACATGGATGCGCTGCCCGAGGAGTACCGGCACGAGCCCGCCGTGGGACTCGCCGGCGGTGAGCACGGGCTCGACGTGGTCGCGGAGCTGCTGGCGCATGGGCGCGAGCACCTTCGCGACGACGGCGTGCTGATCGTCGAGGTCGGCGCCAGCCGTCCGGCGCTCGTCGAACGCTACCCCGGCCTGCCCTTCGTGTGGCTCGAGTTCGAGCGCGGCGGCGACAACGTGTTCCTTCTCAGAGCCGGCGATCTCTGACCCCCCGCGGCCGGGGTTTCCGGTCCGAGGGTGCCGTGAACGGCGTCCTCATCGGTTACAATTGCCGGCCATGAGCGGAAACACCATTGGCAAGCTGTTCTCGGTGACCTCCTTCGGCGAGAGTCATGGCGCTGCTATCGGTTGCGTCGTCGACGGCTGCCCGCCCGGTCTCGAGCTCTGTGAGGACGACCTGCAGCCGGATCTGGAGCGTCGCCGCCCGGGCAAGACGCGCCACACCACACAGCGCCGGGAAACCGACCAGGTGCGGATCGTCTCCGGCGTTTTCGAGGGCCGCACCAGCGGCACGCCGATCTGTCTGCTCATCGACAATGTCGACCAGCGTCCCAAGGATTACACCAAGATCAAGAATGTGTTCCGGCCGTCGCATGCCGATTACACCTATCAGCAGAAGTACGGCGTACGCGATTACCGGGGCGGCGGGCGATCCTCGGCGAGGGAGACATCGGCACGCGTCGCCGCCGGCGGCGTCGCGAGAAAATACCTGCGCGAGCGCGAAGGTATCGTCGTGCGTGGCTACCTCGCCCAGCTCGGTCCGATCAAAAGCGAAGCGTTCGACTGGGACGAAGTCGAGCGCAATCCGTTCTTCTGCCCCGACAAATCGAAGGTCGCCGAGCTGGAAGCGTATATGGACGCGCTTCGCAAAGAAGGTAACTCCATCGGTGCGCGCATCAATGTCGTCGCAAGCGGCGTTCCGCCCGGTCTGGGCGAGCCGGTATTCGACCGCCTCGATGCCGACATCGCCGCCGCTCTGATGAGCATCAACGCCGTCAAAGGCGTCGAGATCGGCGACGGGTTTGCGGTGGTCGAGCAGAAGGGCACCGAGCATCGCGACGAGATCACGCCGGAGGGCTTTCTCAGCAATCATGCCGGCGGCACGCTCGGCGGCATCTCGAGCGGGCAGGACATCGTTGCCTCGCTTGCGCTCAAGCCGACCTCGAGCATTCGTCTGCCGGGGCGCAGCATCGACGTCGATGGTAATCCGGTCGAGGTGGTCACCCACGGTCGGCACGACCCGTGCGTCGGCATTCGCGCGACGCCCATCGCCGAGGCGATGCTCGCCATCGTGCTCATGGACCACCTGCTGCGACACCGGGCGCAGAACCTCGACGTGCGCTCGCCGACTCCCGTGGTGCCTGCGAGGACAGAGGATCAGGGCTGACGGCAGTCCATGACATTGCCGCACGCACCCCTGGCGACGTTTTACTTCTTCTTTTTCGCGGTCACCGGCGCCATGCTGCCGTTCTGGCCGCTGTATCTCGAATCTCTGGGATTTACGCCGGTTGCCATCGGCACCCTGGTGGCCCTGGTCATGGTCACGAAGATCGTCGCCCCCAACGTGTGGGGCTGGGTGGCGGACCGGCGCGGCCGGCGCATGGCGCTCGTGCGCCTGGGGTGCTTCACCGCCACGCTCGTCTTCGCGGCGGTCCTGCTCTCGAGCCGCTTCTGGTGGCTGGCGCTGCTGATGGTGATCTACAGCTTCTTCTGGAACGCGGCGCTGCCCCAGTTCGAGGCGGTGACGCTCAATCACCTGGAGGGGCGCGTCGAGCGCTACAGCCGCATCCGGCTGTGGGGGTCGGTGGGATTCGTGATCGCGGTGGTGGCGCTCGGGCGCATGATCGAGCAGGGCGGCGCCGCGGTGGTTCCGGTGGCGATTCTCTCGCTGCTCGCCTGTGTGGCCCTGGCGAGCCTGCTGGTCGAGGATGCCGGGACGCGCCCTGCGCCCGCCGGGCAGACCTCGCTGCTCACGGTGCTGCGCAAGCCTCCGGTGCTCGCGCTGCTCGCCGCCTGTCTGCTCATGCAGGCGAGTCACGGGCCCTACTACGCGTTCTACTCCATTTATCTGGAGGAGCACGGCTATCCGGCGAGCAGCATCGGCGCGCTGTGGGCGCTCGGCGTGGTGGCCGAGGTGGTGGTCTTCTTGTTCATGCAACGCCTGGTGCCCTGGGCCGGTTTGCGCAACCTGTTCCTGCTCGCGTTTGCGCTGACCGCTGTGCGCTGGGTGATGGTCGCCCTGCTCGTGGAATCGGGCGTCGCCATGCTCTGCGCCCAGCTGCTGCACGCCGCGAGCTTCGGCCTCTACCACGCCGTTGCCATCGCGCTGGTGCACCGGGAGTTCACGGCCGGCCACCAGGGACGCGGACAGGCCCTGTACAGCAGCCTGAGCTTCGGCGCCGGCGGCGCCGCCGGCGCCTTCATGGCCGGGTATGCATGGCAAAGCGCGGGCGCGACGGTCACCTGGCTGGCGGCCGCCGCCTTGAGCGCCCTGGCGCTGCTGCTGGCGTGGCGCTACGTGGTCTTTCCGCCAGCCCCGCTGCTGCGCGCGAACGCCCGCTTTCCGCTACAATAGCCCGCTTTCGGGATTCGCTGGCGAGAAAGACGATGGCCGGAAAGACCCTTTACGACAAGCTCTGGGATGCCCACGAGGTGCGCCGAAACGATGACGGCACATCGATCCTCTACATCGATCGCCATCTTCTTCACGAGGTCACGTCGGCCCAGGCCTTCGAAGGTCTCGAGCTTGCCGAGCGCAAACCCTGGCGCATCGATGCCAACCTCGCGGTTTCCGATCACAACGTTCCGACCACCGATCGCCGCGGCGGGATCAGGGATCCCATCTCCAGGCTCCAGGTCGACACTCTCGACGCCAACTGCGACAAGCACCACATCGTCCAGTTCAAGATGAACGATCGCCGGCAGGGCATCGTGCACGTCATCGGCCCCGAGCAGGGCGCCACCCTGCCGGGCATGACCGTGGTGTGCGGCGACTCCCATACCTCGACTCACGGGGCATTCGCCTGCCTTGCCCACGGCATCGGCACCTCCGAGGTCGAGCACGTGCTCGCCACCCAGTGTCTGCTGCAGAAGAAATCAAAGAACATGCGCATCGTCGTCAACGGCAGGCTCGGCAAAGGCGTCTCACCCAAGGACCTGATACTCGGCATCATCGGCAGAATCGGCACCGCCGGCGGCACGGGCTACGCCATCGAGTACGCCGGCGATGCCATCACCGCGCTTTCGATGGAGGGGCGCATGACCGTCTGCAACATGTCGGTGGAAGCCGGCGCGCGGGCGGGCATTATCGCCGTCGACGACAAGACCATCGATTACGTCAAGGGCCGGCCGTTCGCCCCGACGGGCGAGATGTGGGATCGCGCGGTCGCCGCGTGGCGTGGTCTCGTGAGTGACGCGGATGCGGTATTCGATCACGAGGTGGTGTTCGACGCGGAGAGCATCGTGCCGCACGTCACCTGGGGAACGTCGCCGGAGATGGTCATCGGTGTGGACGCGCGCATTCCGGATCCCCGCGAGGAGGAGGACCCCTTCCGCCGCGAGGGCATGGAGCGCGCGCTCGCTTACATGGGCCTCGAGGCCGGAACGCCGATGAGCGACGTGAAGGTCGACAAGATCTTCATCGGATCGTGCACCAACGGTCGTCTCGAGGACCTTCGTGCCGCCGCCGACATCGTTCGCGGCCGTCGCATCGCCGACAACATCAAGCTCGCCATGGTGGTGCCGGGCTCGGGCGTTGTGAAGCAGCAGGCCGAGGAGGAGGGCATCCACGAGGCGTTCATCGAAGCCGGCTTCGAATGGCGTGAGCCCGGCTGCTCCATGTGTCTGGGCATGAACGACGACCGTCTCGAGCCCGGTGAGCGCTGCGCGTCGACGTCGAACCGGAACTTCGAGGGACGCCAGGGCCACCTGTCGCGCACCCACCTGGTGGGTCCGGCGATGGCCGCGGCCTGCGCCGTCGCGGGGCACTTCGTCGACGTGCGCGAGTGGTGAGGTGGCGGCTTTGAGCGCTAGGTGCTGGTGCCGCCGACGGTGAGCTCGTCGACCTTGAGCGTCGGCTGGCCGACGCCGACGGGAACGCTCTGACCCTCCTTGCCGCAGGTTCCGACGCCATCGTCGAGCGCCAGATCGTCGCCGACCATGCTGACCCGGGTGAGCACGTCGGGGCCGTTGCCGATGAGCGTCGCCCCCTTGACCGGCCGCGTGACCTTGCCGTTCTCGATGAGATAGGCCTCGGAAGCGGAGAACACGAACTTCCCGGAGGTGATATCCACCTGTCCACCGCCGAAATTGACCGCGTACAGGCCCTTGTCGACCGAGGCGATGATCTCCTCGGGCGTGTGCGGCCCGGGCAGCATGTAGGTGTTGGTCATGCGCGGCATCGGCAGATGGGCATAGGATTGGCGCCGGCCGTTGCCGGTCGGCGCGACGCCCATGAGGCGCGCATTGAGCTTGTCCTGCAGGTAGCCGGTGAGGACGCCGTTTTCGATCAGCACGGTGCGCTGGGTGGGAACGCCCTCGTCATCCACGTTGAGCGAGCCGCGGCGGTCGGCCAGGGTGCCGTCGTCGACAACGGTGCAAAGGGCGGAGGCGACGGTCTCGCCGATGCGCCCCGAGAATGCCGAGCTGCCCTTGCGATTGAAATCACCCTCGAGGCCGTGACCGATGGCTTCGTGCAGCAGCACGCCCGGCCAGCCGGGGCCGAGCACCACCGTCATGGTGCCGGCGGGGGCCTCGTCGGCGTCGAGGGCGACGATGGCTCTGCGCACGGCCTCGCGCGCATAGCCGAGGGCACGATCCTGGTCGCGGAAAAAGCCGTAGTCCAATCGCCCACCACCGCCGGCGCTGGCCTGCTCGCGACGCCCTTTGTGCTCGACGATGACGCTCACGTTCAGGCGCACCAGGGGGCGCACGTCGGCGCAGAACGTGCCGTCGCTGGCCACCATCATGACCCGCGTGTACTCACCGGCAAGGGCGACGTTGACCTCCTTGACGCGGGGATCCAGCGCGCGCGCGAAGGCGTCCACGGATTCGAGCAGGGCGATACGCTCGCTCTGCGCGAGGCTCGCCAAAGGATCGCTGCTGGTGTAGAGATCGCGGCTGCCTGCGCGCTGCCACGCCTGAACCTTGCCGCCGCCGCCGTCACGGGCGATGGCGCGCGCGGCGCGTGCCGACTGCGTGAGCGCGGGCAGGACGATCTCGTCGGAGTAGGCGAAGCCGGTCTTCTCTCCGCTCACGGCCCTGACGCCGACGCCCTGATCGATGTTGAAGCTGCCTTCCTTGACGATGCCGTCCTCGAGCGCCCACGACTCGAAGCGTGTCGCCTGAAAATACATGTCGGCCAGGTCGAGGCGCCGATCCATGAGCTGGCCGAGAATCGAGTGCAGCTCCGTTTCGCCGAGACCTCCCGGATCGAGCAGATCGGCGGTGGCGATGTCGAGCGCGGTGCTCAAAGGGCGTGAAACCCGAGCCGGATGTGGTCGATGGTGGGAAAGTTCGCGCGGATTCGCTCGATGCGTTGGCTGTCGATTTCGCCCACGATGACGCCGGTGCCCTTGGTAAGCCGCGCGAGAATCGTGCCCCAGGGATCCACGATCATGCTGTCGCCGTGCGTCGCGCGTCCGTTGGAATGATAGCCACCCTGGGCCGCCGCAACCACGTAGCACAGGTTCTCCACCGCACGCGCGCGCACCAGCGGCTCCCAGTGCGCCTTTCCGGTCACCGAGGTGAACGCAGCCGGCAGCAGGATGACGTCGACGCCGGCCACCACCATGGCACGGAACAGCTCCGGGAATCGCAGATCGTAGCTGGCGGCAAGGCCGAGGCGTCCGAACGGCGTGCTGGTGACGACGATGTCGCCGCCGGG
>JAABYT010000024.1:74865-79237 GCA_011775625.1 Gammaproteobacteria bacterium
AGATGCATGCGATCGTAGCGCGCCACCTGTCGGCCGCTCTTGTCGTAGAGCAGGTAGGCCGGGCGAATCTTGTCAGGGCGCTCGCAGGCGAGCGGCACGGCGCCGGCGCAGATCCAGATCCTGTGCTGGCGCGCCTGTCGGCGCAGAAAATCCTGGATGGGTCCGGCGCCGGGCGTCTCGCGGGCCGCCAGGATCGCGTCGCTGTCATCGCTGATGAGCGCAAAGCTCTCCGGCAGCACGACGAGCTCGGCGCCGTCGCGCGCCGCCTCGTGGATCAGCCGCGCGGCCTCCTGCAGATTCGCCGCGAGCATCGGTCCGGACGCCATCTGAATCGCTGCAAAACGATGGCGGGCGCCGGAGGCGGCATGCAACTCGGATTTCATGTTCAAGAGCCGATCAGTTCTCCATGTCCGTCACCGCGAGCTCGAGGGCATCGACGCGCGTCGAAGCAGGGCTCACGTCGACGGCCTGCGAAGGGATGCCCAGGGCGACCAGCCAGCCGCGCAGCTCCTCGGCCCACAGCACACCCTCTTCTCCGCGGGGATGGCGAATGACAATCCGCCGCCCGCGCTCTGCGTTCGCGTCGAGATACGCACGCACCGTGCGCTTGAGCGCGGGCATCTGCACGAGCGACTCGCCGCTTCGTGGCCGCGCCCAGTCGTCTGCGGTGATGACCTGCACGGTTTCCGCCGGGGCGATGGCTGCCCAGAACAGCGTCACCAGAAGCGGCAGCCCTCGGAGCATGAGGCCGAGGATAACACACTTGCCCGGGCCGCAAGGGCGTGTGCAGCGCATACGCAGCACCCCTCGCAACGCGATGCGAAGCGCGTTCCCGCCCATCGACATATGGCGCTGCCTGCCCCCGGCTGGCACGATCGGGCTCTTGTGGCGGCCGGCCGCGAACCCGGCGGCGCGCCGCTTCGGTTCTCACGCGTTGAATTCGGACATGTTCTGATGGAGCCCGTCAAAATCGGTCTGCTCGGCCTCGGCACCGTGGGTGGCGGCACGGTCAACGTGCTCACCCGCAATCGCGAGGAAATCGCCCGGCGCGCCGGTCGCGCCATCGCGGTCGCGCGCGCCTGTGCCCGGGATTTGCACAAGCCGCGCATCTGTCCGCTCGAGGGCATCGCACTGACGACCGATCCGATCGCGGTCGTCGAGGATCCCGAGGTGGCGATCGTCGTCGAGCTGATCGGCGGCACGGGGCTCGCCCGCGATCTGACGCTGACAGCCATCGACGGGGGTAAGCACGTCGTCACGGCCAACAAGGCACTCATCGCCCTGCACGGCAACGAGATTTTCGAAGCCGCCCGCAGCCGCGGCGTAATGGTCGCGTTCGAGGCGGCGGTTGCCGGCGGCATACCGATCATCAAGGCCATTCGCGAAGGGCTCGCAGGCAACCGCATCGAATGGATCGCCGGCATCATCAACGGCACGGGTAATTTCATCCTCACAGAGATGCGCGACAAGGGCCGTGACTTCGAGGAGGTGCTCGACGAGGCCCAGCGCCTCGGTTACGCGGAGGCCGATCCCAGCTTCGACGTGGAAGGCATCGATGCGGCCCACAAGCTCGCGATACTCGCCGCCATCGCATTCGGCAAGCCGCTGGCATTCGACATGGTGTACACGGAGGGCATCAGGCAGGTGACCCGCGAGGACGTGCAGCACGCCGAGCAGCTCGGCTACCGTATCAAGCACCTCGGTATTGCGCGTCGAAAAGAGCAGGGCGTCGAGCTCAGAGTGCATCCGACCCTGATCCCGGAGCGCCGCCTGATTGCCAACGTGAACGGCGTCATGAACGCCCTGCTGGTCATGGCGGACGCGGTCGGACCGACCCTTTACTACGGGGCAGGGGCCGGCGCCGAGCCCACCGCTTCGTCGGTGGTGGCGGATCTGGTCGACGTGGTGCGCACCATGACCACCGATCCCACGCATCGCGTGCCGCACCTCGCCTTTCAACCGGACGCCATCTCGAATCTGCCGATGCTCTCCATCGACGACTGCGAAACGGCCTACTATCTGCGCATGCTTGCCGAAGATCGGCCCGGCGTGCTGGCCGAGGTCGCCACGATTCTCGGCAACGCGGGTATCAGTATCGAAGCGGTGGTCCAGCCGGAGCCACCGCGCGGCGCCTCGCAGGCGAAGCTCATCATGCTCAGCCACCGCGTGTTCGAGCGCCAGATGAACGAGGCGCTGGCGCAGATCGAGGCGCTCGAGAGCATCAGTGGCAAGGTGACACGCATACGTGTCGAGCAGCTGGATGGAGACTGAATCGCATGCCTGACGCTCCAAGAGCCTATCGCGGGTTGCTGGATCGGTATCGCCGGCGTCTGCCGGTATCCGATTCCACCCCGATCGTAAACCTCTACGAGGGCAACACGCCGCTGCTGCACCTGGAGAACATTCCGCGCGATGCCGGCATCGACGCCGAAATCTGGGTCAAGTTCGAGGGCCTCAATCCCACCGGCTCGTTCAAGGATCGCGGCATGACCATGGCGGTGAGCCGTGCCCTCGAGGAAGGCAGCCGCGCCATCATCTGCGCATCGACCGGCAACACATCGGCTTCGGCTGCGGCCTACGCGGCGCGCGCCGGCATGCAAGCGTTCGTGCTGATTCCCGACGGCAAGATCGCGGTGGGCAAGCTGGCCCAGGCCATGATGCACGGCGCCACGGTCATCAAGATCGGCGGCAACTTCGACGACGGCATGCGCCTGGTTCGCGAGACCGCCGAGGAAGCACCGGTCACCATCGTCAATTCGATCAATCCCTACCGTCTGCAGGGACAGAAGACCGTCGCCTTCGAGGTCGTCGAGGCGCTCGGTCGGGCCCCCGACTATCACTGCCTGCCGGTGGGTAACGCCGGAAACATCTCGGCTCACTGGATCGGCTACAGCGAGTGCTGTCCGGAGGAGCGCAACTGCATCACCGAGGCGTGCAACTTCTGCGGCGGCGACTGCCCCTACGCGGGCACGCCCCTGGCCGATTCCCGGCCCGTGATGGTGGGTTATCAGGCCCGCGGCGCGGCGCCCTTCGTCGAGGGGCATCCGGTGGAGAAGCCGGACACCGTCGCGACGGCCATTCGCATCGGCAATCCCCAGTCCTGGGACCTGGCGCTGGCGACCGCGCGCGAGTCCGGCGGCTGGTTCGACGCCTTCGATGACGACGCCATCCTCGCGACGCAGAAGCTGCTCGCCGAGCGCGAGGGGATTTTCTGCGAGCCGGCGTCGGCGGTGGCGGTGAGCGGCGCCATCAAGGATTTGAAAAGCGGCCGCATTGCCGCCGGCAGCACCGTGGTGTGCACCCTCACCGGTCACGGCCTCAAGGATTCCGACATCGCCATCGCCCAGAGCAGCGCACCCGTGATCACCGTCAGGGCGGAGCGCAACGCGGTGCGCGATGCCATCATGGGGGCGCTGGCGTAATCGGGGCGAACCATGCGCGCTGATGCGCCGCGCCACGTGACCCTCGTCGCGCCGGGCCTGCTCGGCCCGCCGTTGGCGCCCGATGCCGACCACGACGAGGCGCTGCGGCTGCTCTGCGAGGGGCTCTCGCCGCCCGCCCTGGAGCGCTTTCTTGGGCGCGCGCGCCGCGCGCCCACGGAGGCCACCCAGGAGGGCCTCGCGGCGACGCTGTTCGGCTGCTTCGGTGTGGTCCGGGACGGGCCGGACTGGCCGGTCGCGGCGGTCACCTACGGCGTCGACGCGGGCAGCGACGCGCCGCAATGGGTCATGCGGGTCGATCCCGTGCATCTGCGTGCCTCCATGGGCACGCTGGTGCTCGCCGACACGCGCCTGCTGCGCCTGGGCGCATCGGAAGCCGCCTCCCTGGCAGCCGCCATCAACGAGGGGCTCGGCGACCCGGGCCTTCGCATCGTGCCGCTCGCACCGACACGCTGGTACCTGTGCCCCGATGCGCCGCCGAAGCTGCTGACGCCGGCGCCGTGGGACATGGTCGGGGCGCCGGTGGATGCGCGTTTTCCCGGCGGCGAGGACGGCGCCCGCTGGCGGGCGCTGATCAACGACATCCAGATGATCCTGCACGCGAGCCCGACCAACCATGCCCGCGAGGCCCGCGGCGAGCCGCCCATCAACAGCGTCTGGCCCTGGGGCGGCGGCCAGCCCCCGCGCATCGCCCGCAGCGCCTGGGTGAGCGTGTGGCACGACGAGACGCTTGCCGAGGGGCTGGCGCGTCTGGCGGGCGCCTGCAGCGGTGCGCTCCCGGCGCACGCGGGCGCGTGGCTCGCACAGGCCCCGGCGTCGGGACATCATCTGCTGGTGATTACGTCGGGCTACGCCGCGGCGCGATCATCGGATGTGGATGGCTGGCGGCAGTTCGTCGAGTACCTGGAGCGGTGCTGGATGGCGCCGCTGCT
>JAABYT010000024.1:79246-102301 GCA_011775625.1 Gammaproteobacteria bacterium
TCGACCTGCGCCTCGGGCGCGGGCGGCTGCGTCACTGGTGGCGCCGGCCGCTGCCACTGGCGCGCATGCTCGCCGCTCAGAAGAAGTAATGCTGCCAGCAGCCGAAGGCGCTGCCGTGCGTCTGCAGCGCGCCGCTGCGCTCGTTCGGTCAGCTCAGGTCGTCGTGCAGGATCGCTGCGGTATGGGCGGGCGCGAGGGGCGCCTTCGGCGCCCCCGTCCCGGATTCGGCGCCGCGCACGGCGCCCTCGTCGGATATGAGCGGCACCTCACGCGCTCAGCAGCGGCGCGACCACCGTCATGAGAAGGGTCACCAGGACCGCGGCCAGCAACCAGGCTCCGACCACGTGTCCAGCGTCGGCGGACAACTCGATCCGGCATTCTTCTGTGTCGTCTGGTGCCATCGTTCTGATCTCCGTTGGGTACGGTTTCAGTCTGGCAGGGTCGCGGGCAAGCGCGTGTGTGTTTTCACACCTTTCGGCGTGATCGGAAGTAACTTATTGAATTATAGCGATTTTTTACGACGATGCGGTGTGCACCTGGTCGATCATCTCGCGCAGGCGGGCCATGTCGTGCACCAGCAGGGACTTTCCCCGGCGCTCGATCAGCCCCATGTCGGAGAGACGACTGAGCTCTCTGGTGACCGCCTCGCGGCGCGTGCTCACGCGACTGGCGATGTCGGCGTGGGTCGGGGGGCGGGTGATCTCCACCACGCCGCCATCCTCCGGATACTCCTTCGCCAGCCGCAGCAGCTCCGCGTGAATGCGGTTGTTGACCCCCAGCGTGCTGAACTCGACGACGCGATCGGAGAGATCCCTCACCAGCTGGGTCAGCCGGCGCAGCGTGTCCAGGGCGACGGGGGGATGGTGCGCGAGCACATCGCGGAACACCGGCGCAGCCATCTTGAGCACCACGCTCTCTTCCAGGCTGATGACATCGGCGCAGCGCGGCTGGCCGTCGATGGCCGACAGGTCGCCGAACATCTCGCCTGCACAAAGGTCGCGGAAGGCCACCTCCCGGCCGATGCGGGAGTAGATGGTCGCGCGCACCTGGCCGCTCAAGACGAAGTACACGTCGTCGCTGGTGTCCCGGTTGCTGATGATCTCGCGATGCGGTGGGTAGCGGAACGCGTGGCAATGGCGTGCGACCGACGCGCGTGCGGCGCTGTCCAGGGACCGGAAGATGTCGACACCGAGCAGCGTGTCGGCCGTCGTTTCGACCACGCGCGTCATCTCAAGCCTCGTCGAGCCCGCTTTACCGGGTGGTGCAGACGGACAGCATAACGCGGTTGTCCGCCGCTGTCCCTCGTCGGCGCTGCGCGCGGCTTGCCCGTGAGCGCGAAAGCCGGCAGTCTTGCCCGCCATCGGTGTGTCACCCGGAGCCCACTCGATGAGCATGCTTATTGCCCGCCGCGAGCCCGCGTCGGTGCCGGNNGTGCGCTCGGTCGGCGAGCTCGACTATGCGCTCGAGCGGCTGCATCCCGCGGCGAGCCTCGCCGGCATCGACCGGGCGGTGACCTTGCTCGAGGACGCGATCCGCGCGGACAAGCGCATCGTGGTGGTTGCAGACTTCGACGCCGACGGCGCAACGGGCTGCGCGGTGGCGCTTCTCGGCCTGCGTCTCATGGGCGCCCGCAACGTGGATTACCTGGTGCCGAATCGCTTCGAGTTCGGTTACGGGCTTACGCCGGAGATCGTTGCTATCGCCGAGCAGCGTTCTCCGGATCTGTTGATCACCGTCGACAACGGCATATCCAGCGTCGAGGGGGTGGCGGCCGCAGCCGCATGCGGCATCCCGGTCCTCGTCACCGACCATCATCTGCCCGGCGAGCAGCTTCCGGATGCGGCCGCCGTGGTCAATCCCAACCAGCCGGGCGACGCGTTCCCCAGCAAGTGCCTGGCGGGTGTCGGCGTGATGTTCTATCTGCTGATTGCGCTGCGCGCCGCGCTGCGCACCAAAGGCTGGTTCGCCCAGCGCGGTCTCGCGGACGCGAACCTCGGCCAGCTTCTCGATCTGGTGGCTCTCGGCACCATCGCCGACGTGGTACCGCTCGACACCAATAACCGCATCCTGGTCGCCCAGGGAATCGCGCGCATCCGCAGCGGTCACACGCGCCCCGGTATCGCCGCGCTTCTCGACGTCGCCGCACGCGATCGCCAGCGGCTCACGGCGGCCGACCTCGCCTTCGCGGTGGCGCCGCGGCTCAATGCCGCCGGCCGCCTCACGGACATGACGCTCGGTATCGAATGTCTGATCTCGGACGACGCGGGCGCCGCCGCCGAAATGGCGGCCACGCTCGACCGGCTCAACCGCGAGCGCCGCGACATCGAGGCGCGCATGCGCGACCAGGCCATGGCACAGGTCGATGCGCTGCGTTTCGAAAGCCCCGAGAAGTTGCCCTACGGATTGTGCCTCTACGACGACCAATGGCACCCGGGCGTTGTCGGCATCGTCGCCTCGCGCGTCAAAGAGCGCCTGCACCGGCCGGTCATCGCCTTTGCACCGGACGCCGACGACACCCTCAAGGGCTCGGCGCGTTCGGTCGCCGGCCTGCATATCCGCGATGCGCTCGACGCCGTTGCGGCGCGTCACAGCGGGCTGCTGAGCAAATTCGGCGGCCACGCCATGGCCGCCGGTCTGAGCCTCAAACGTGCGGACTTCGACGTGTTTCGAGCGGCATTCGACGCCGAGGTGCGGCGTCACCTCGACGCCGACGATCTGCGCGGCACCATCCTCAGCGACGGACCGTTGGCGTGTGCCGACATCGGCCTCGAGCTCGCCCGGGAGCTTCGCCGCGCCGGGCCCTGGGGCCAGGGATTCCCCGAGCCGGTTTTTGACGGCGACTTTCAGGTGGTGAGGAGCCGTGTCGTCGGGGACACGCACCTCAAGCTCACGCTGCGCGTGGGCGATGGCGGCGCGCCCATCGACGCCATCGCGTTCAACGCGGTCGATTCCTGGCCGTACGACGCGGGCACCGTTCGCCTGGCATACAGGCTCGACGTGAATGCATTTCGCGGCCGCGAGAGCGTGCAGCTCGTCATCGAGCACGCCGAGGCCGGCTGAGGCCGCCCGCTAGGTGTCTGCGGGGGCGAAATCCCTGCCGCGGCGCTCGCGGGCAGCCTCGCGGTCACGGCGCCCGTACACCAGCACGCGATCGCCGCCGGCACTCTTGGCGGCGTAGCAGGCCCGGTCGGCCGACCTCAAAACGCGGTCGAGGGAGCGGGTGTCGGCGTCGATGGGCACCACGCCGATGGTCACGGTAAAGCCGATGGTTTCGTCCATGCGCTCGAAGCGAAATTCTCTCACCGCGCGCTGAATGCTCTCGGCGACGCGCTCGATTTGAGCGAGCGAGCAGTGCTCCATGAGCACGGCGAAGGCGTTGCCGCCGACGCGGGCGAGGGTGTCGCGGCGTCGAATCTGCCTGCGCAGCAGCTCGGCGAGCTCCTCGAGCAGCAGGTCACCCGCCGGGTGGCCCCATCGATCGTTGATGGCCCTGAAACGATCCACGTCCACGTAGCAGAGTCCATGCTCGGATTCTTCGGCGCTGGCGGTATCGAGAACGCGCTGCAGGCGCTGCAGGAAAGCCTGCCGATTGATGAGCCCGGTGAGAGCGTCGTGACTCGCCAGGTGCGCCATGCGGCTCTGCAGGTCCTGCTGGGCTGATTCGTCCCGAGCCGTGCCGCGATAGCCGAGAAAGCGCTCGCGCGCGTCGAATACCGGCACGCCGCTCATGCGGATGATGCGCTTGCTGCCGTCTTCGAGAACGCTGGTGAAACGATAATCGTCGAAGGCCCGCCGGCGGGCCAGGTCCCGGTGATGATGCCGCGCAGGCTCGATGGCGTGATCCTCGCCGGGGAAAACCTCGATTCGCCGGCGGCCGAGCACCTGCTCCCTGGGGATGCCCATGATCGCCTCGAAGCGCGGTGACAGATAGACGAAGCGCAGCTCCGCGTCGAGCTCCCACAGCCACTCATCGATCATCGCCGCGAAGTCCTCGAAGCGCCGCTCGCTCTCCTGCGCCGCTTCCTGGGCGAGCTGCGCATCGGTGTGGTCACGCACGCAGACCGTGACGGCGTGGATCGCGCCGGATTCGTCGCGATTGGGCGTGAGCGCGATGCTCACGTATCGAAAGCCGAGGGCCGGAAAATCCCACCACTGGGCGCTGCGCACGGGCTCGCCTTCGAGTGCCGTCTCGAGGCAGCCCTCGACGAGACCGGCGAAGCTCTGCCTGCCCAGCGGATCGTCCGCGCGCTGCCCGACAACCTCGGCGCGCTGCCTGGCAAAGGCTTCCAGAAATGCGTCGTTGGCGAACGAGCAGACGCGCTCGGAGTCGAGCACGAATACCATGTCTTCGCCGGCGTGCACGCCCGGATCGCTTCCCGGATCGCTTCCCGGATCGCCATCGCGGGTCATGAGAGATCTGCGCCTCGTGTCCTTCGCCGAATCAAAGTCATTGCCAATGCGTCCCGCGTCGAGCCGTGCTCCACCGGGGTCTCCAGCATGTCGAAATGTGGATTCAAGACGGGAACGTTCTTGTCGTCGCCGGGAACTATACCGAAATTCAGCCGGCGATGCGCGCCTGCGCTGCGCTTCATCGGGGACGGGGTCTGTAGTAACATCTCGCCGCCGCCGCGTTGCAGATCGCCGACGCGCAGCGATGCGAGGAAACGATGCTCGAGCTCAATTCACTGTTTGCTCAGATCAAAAACATGCAGGAGCGTGTGGACGCTCTGAGGGGGTATCTTTGACGTCGATGCGCAGCGCGAGCGTCTGGAGGAAGTGCAGGGCGAGCTCGAGAACCCCGATATCTGGAACGATCCCGAGCGCGCCCAGCGCCTCGGCAAGGAGCGTGCCCGCCTGGAAGATATCGTGAACACCGTCGTCAGGCTCGACGACGGGCTCGTCGAAGCCCACGATCTCCTCGAGCTGGCCGGAGACGAGGACGATACCGATACGGTCAGCGCCGTGCGCGGCGACATCGCCGGGCTCGAGAAGCACCTCTGCGACCTCGAGTTCAGGCGCATGTTCGGCGGCGAGCTCGATTCCAGCAATGCTTTTCTCGATATCCAGGCCGGGTCGGGTGGCACCGAGGCGCAGGACTGGGCGGAGATGCTGCTGCGCATGTATCTGCGCTGGGGCGAGCGCCGCGGCTTCGCAACCGAGCTGATCGAGGTGTCTTCAGGAGAGGTGGCGGGCATCAAGAGCGCGACGGTGCGCTTTCAGGGCGACTACGCCTATGGCTGGTTGCGGACAGAGACGGGCGTGCACCGCCTGGTGCGCAAATCTCCCTTCGACTCCGGGAACCGTCGCCACACGTCTTTCGCCGCGGTATTCGTATCGCCCGAGATCGATGACGACATCGAGGTGGAGATAAACGATGCAGACCTGCGCATCGACGTCTACCGCGCCAGCGGCGCCGGTGGGCAGCACGTCAATCGCACCGAGTCGGCTGTGCGTATCACCCACCTGCCCACCAATATCGTCGTGCAGTGCCAGAACGACCGTTCCCAGCACAAGAACAAGGCGACGGCGATGAAGCAGCTGCGGGCCAAGCTCTATGAGCTCGAGGCGCAGAAGCGTCGCTCCGAGGCGCAGGCGGTCGAGGACGCCAAGGCCGATATCGGCTGGGGCAGCCAGATCCGCTCCTACGTCCTGGACCAGTCCCGCAT
This sequence comes from Gammaproteobacteria bacterium, assembly GCA_011775625.1. Lineage (GTDB taxonomy): Bacteria > Pseudomonadota > Gammaproteobacteria > HK1 > HK1 > JAABYT01. The sequence continues at coordinate 84,913 of JAABYT010000024.1, forward strand.
CAAGGATCTGCGCACCGGCGTGGAGGTGGGCAACACCCAGGCGGTGCTCGACGGCGATCTGGACAAGTTCATCGAGGCAAGCCTCAAGGCGGGCGTGTAGGCTGAACGCCCGCGCCTGAAATCGATACCATGGCCGACCCGACACCCAGCGACCAAGCCGCTCAACGACGCGCAAAGCTCGCTGCGCTGCGCGAGGAGGGCAAGGCGTATCCCAACGATTTCCGGCGCACGGCCTGGACCGCCGAGCTGCATCAGAAATACTCCGAACGCGAGCCGGCCTCTCTCGAGACCGATGCCATCGAGGTCGCAGTGGTCGGGCGCATGATGTCGCGGCGAATCATGGGCAAGGCGAGCTTTGCCCACATCCAGGACGGCTCGGGACGCCTGCAGCTCTACGTGCGTCGCGACGATCTGCCCGAGGGACTGTACGCGGACTTCAAGAGATGGGATCTGGGTGACATCGTCGCTGCGCGCGGCACCGTATTCAAGACCAAGACCGGAGAGCTCTCGGTGAAGGTCGATGACATGCGGCTGCTGACCAAATCGCTGCTGCCTCTGCCCGAGAAGTTTCACGGGCTGACAGATCAGGAGATCCGCTATCGCCAGCGTTACCTGGATCTGATGATGAACGAGCAGACGCGGGAGATCTTCCGCAGACGCTCGCGCATCATCGACTACATCCGCCGTTTCTTCATCGAGCGCGACTATCTGGAAGTCGAGACGCCGATGATGCAGGTGATCCCCGGCGGTGCGGTGGCGCGACCGTTCGTGACTCATCACAACGCGCTCGACATGCAGCTCTATCTGCGCGTCGCGCCGGAGCTTTTTCTGAAAAGGCTGGTTGTCGGCGGGCTCGAGCGCGTGTTCGAGATCAACCGGAATTTCCGTAACGAAGGCGTGTCCACTCGGCACAATCCCGAGTTCACGATGCTCGAGTTCTATCAGGCCTACGCGGACTACTTCGATTTCATGGATCTCACCGAGGAACTGATACGCGGGCTTGCGCGCGAGGTCTTCGGCAGCGAGCACATCACCTATCAGGGCGCATCCATCGACCTCTCGAAGCCCTTTGCGCGCATGACGGTCAAGGAATCCATACTGCATTTCAATCCCGACCTGAGCGCCGAGATTCTCGACGACGAAGCCGGCGCGCGCAACGCCGCCACGCGCCTCGGTATTCCTCTGGTGGAGGAGTACGGCCTCGGCAGGGTATGGATTGAAATATTCGAGAAGACGGTGGAGGACCGGCTCCTGGATCCCACCTTCATCACCGCTTATCCGGTCGAAGTCTCGCCGCTCTCACGGCGCTCGGACAGCGATCCCTTCGTTGCCGATCGCTTCGAGTTCTTCGTCGGCGGCCGGGAGATCGCCAACGGCTTCTCGGAGCTCAACGACCCGGAAGATCAGGAGGCACGTTTCCGCGCCCAGGCGAGAAGCCGTGCGGCCGGCGACGAGGAGGCCATGTACTACGACGAGGACTACGTGCGTGCGCTCGAGTACGGTCTGCCGCCCAGCGCGGGGGAGGGCATCGGCGTCGATCGCCTGGTGATGGTTTTTACCGATTCGCCGTCCATCAGGGACGTGCTGCTGTTCCCTCTGATGCGCCCCGAGGCCGGACTGCAGACACCGGAAGAGTCGTAGTCGCCGAGAGCGCGTTCAGGCTACCGCGGCCAGCGGGCAGGCCGGCGGACTCGCAGCCTTTTTCTTTGCGATGATGTCGGCGGAATACTTCTCCAGGTAGAAGCTGATGGTCTCGACCCGGATCTTCACCGAGCCCGCGGGCTTGGTGGAGTCGAGATCCTGAAACGAGAAGAACAACGTGCCGGAGCGTTCGACGATCTGCTGCACCGGCGAATAAGTCGGCTGGTCCATGCCGCACTCGTAGCTGGACAGTCGTATTACCCCGGCGACCCACGGCAGGCGCGCGGCGACCTTGGCGCCCCACAGAATTTCGTTCGTGTTGGCGCTGTAGGACGACGGCCACACGTCCGAGATGTCAAAGGGTGAAGAGATGATCCCGGCGTCCAGATCGTCTCTGAATATCCACTCGAGCAGGTCCGCGTCGGTCGGCAGATACTGTCCCCAGAGCACCGGATAGCCGTTGGCCTGCAGATCGACCTCGATCTCGTGGCCGATGCCGATGTCCATGTGGTAGGGACGCGCCAGCACCAGCAGACAGGGGCGGTCGTGCTCGGCGCACTCGTTCAGCACCTCGCGGCTGCGACGCCGGAGCTCGTCGTTGAACTCCTCGAGCGCTGCGTAGCCTTTGTCCACCGCCATCTGCGTCTCCCTCAGCGTCAGGCCGGGAAAGACGTCGCGCAGTCCTTCGAAGAGCTGCTTCGGCACTATGGGCCGATCGGCGAGGGCAACGAAAGGCGCCGCGTACTTGATGCCGCGGGCGGCGAAGGCGTCTTCCTCCTTGATGAATCCGGCTTTGATGTTCTCCGGTGCCGCCATGACACGCGGACAGGCGAGCGAGTCGGTGACATGGCCGTGCATGAAAGACGGCAGCGAATAGATCATCGGGGAGAAAAGCACGTCGAGCTTTTTCTTCTCGCGTGCGAGCAGCTCGCCGTAGTGCCCGGAGATGCACTTGACGGGGTAACAGCAGTCAACGGTGCCGCGGCCCTTGGCGAATTCCCGCGCCTGCTCCTCGGAGGTATCCGAGGAGAAATGAATGCGCCGCGGATCCACCCCGAGGGCGGTCAGAAACGCCAGCCAGAACCGATGGGTGGACCAGACGTTGAGAACCTTAGGTATTCCGACGCGCAGCTTCGACCGCGAGTCGGGTTGCCTTGAAGGCGTCGTCTCGAACCATTTCGGCAATGTTTGGAAAAACACGTTTCGTCTCCTCGAGCTCGGCTTTTACGATGCGCATCTCGTTCACGTCTTCCAGCAATCCTTTCGGGCAGGAGTTGCCGCTGATGACCCGCTCCCACCCTTCCTCGAGCGGTATCTTGCTCCAGGTGCGCCCCTTGCCGCCCGGAAGCTCGACGTCGATGAATGTGCGCCGGCAGTTGCACTCGCACCAGCTGCAGACCGTGTCGTCGTTGGTGGTGCTTCGATAGTTCAGCTCCTCGACGGTCTCGTAGCCGCGGAATCGGGAGCCTTCGGCGTTGCCGGCGCGCTCGAGCGCGCACAGCGCGGCACCGATGGCGCCCGCCTCGCCGGGGTAGGGATGCACGACGATTTCCGCGTCCGGCACCCGCTCGGTGATGAAATCCACCTGCGCCTTGACGACGGCGAGATTGCGATGGGTGCCCCCCTGGAGGATGAATTTGCGCCCGCACGCCGCCAGGTTCTGCAGCTGCCCGGCATAGACCCACACGTTGAGCGGCAGAACCGCGGCCAGCGACGCCATGATTTCCTCCGCCGCCCAGCCCTTGCGCTGCTGGTTGACGATATCGGACTGAAGGAACACGCCGCACCCCATGGCGAGCGTGGGCATGGCGCGCGCCTCGAAAGCGCGACTCGAGTACTCCTCGAGCGGCGTGTCGTAGCGCTCTGCGACGCCCTGAAGGAATGCGCCATTTCCCGACGAGCACTGGGAGTTCAGGCGAAAGTCGGCGACCGTGCCCTGGCGAAGCAGCATGATCTTGACGTCGCAACCGCCGACGTCGCAGATCACGTCAGCGTCGGGAAAGAAGTGCAACGCCGCCGTCGCGTGGGCGACGGTCTCGACGATGCCGACGTCGGCACCGAGTATGTCACCGAGAAGATCCTTGCCGTAGCCGGTCACGGCGAGTCCGCCGACGTTCTCGTAACCAGCCGCGCGGATCTGGTGCAGGATGGATTTTGCATCCTCGATGGGATTGCCCTTGGACATCACGTAGCTGTGATGCAGCAGCTCCCCGGTCGCGGACAACACCACCGCCTTGGCGGTCGTGCTGCCGAAGTCACAGCCGAGGTAGACGGCGTCCGGATTTGTCTGGTGCAGCGATTTCGCCGTCGGCGCCGCGCCGGGCTTGCCGTAGCTCGACATGAAGGCATCGAGCTCCGAGGGCTCCGATGCGAGGCTTCGTCCACCTTCCTTGGCCTTCTGCTCGTGCTGCCCCTCCTCGATCCACCAGCGAAGCTTCTCGCTGCCCTGGTATACGGCAACCGACTCGTCCTCACCGCTACCGACCTCGACGCAGCCGAGGCAGGCATAGTAGAGCGCCTCCTCGGGCACGTGGATGACGTCTGCCGGCTCGGCGCCGTCGGGTAGCTCGATGCCGCGCTCGCTCCACAGCTTTTGCAGATGATGGCGCCAGGCCTGCTGGAGACCGGCGAAGAACAGATTGGGTCCACCGAGCAGCAGCACCTCGGGCATCGGCGTGTTGCCCTTGGTGAGCGTCGCGAGATTCTGGTAGACGACCGCCTCGTAGAGGCTCGCGATGATCTCCTCGACCGGCACGCCGGCCTTGACCAGGGTGTTGGCGTCGGCCTCGGCGAAGATGCCGCACTTGGAGCTGACGTTGTGCAGGTCGAGCCCGCTGTAGTCCATACCGGCCAGACGCTCGGCAGGGATCTGCAGCTTGCGCGCCGTCTTCTCGATAAACGTGCCGGTGCCGCCGCTGCAGGCGGACTGCATGTAGACCTGCTTGGCCGTGCCGTTTCCGGTGGGCGTGAAGAAAACCGTCTTCATGTCCTCGCCGCCGATCTCGGAGACGAAGCGCACGCCGGGATGCAGCTTCTCGACGGCGGCGGCGACCGCAACCACCTCCTGCACGAACTTGGCGCCGACGAAGGGCCCCAGCAGCCCGGCACCGGAGCCGGTGAAGAAGATCCGATCCTCGCCGGCGGTGAGGCCGCACTCGCTTTCCATGCGCGAGAGAAATTCGAGGACTTTCTCCGCCTGGCGCGTGTTGTGGCGCTGGTAGTCCCGCCAGCGCACCGCGCCATCCTCCACCAGCACCGCCTTGACGGTGGTGGATCCGACGTCGACTCCGATCAGTTTCATGACGATGGCCTCGGTTCGGGTACACAGGGTCGGCAGGGAATGCAGGGCGCGCACATGCCGCCGTAGTCGAAGCTCACCGGCACACTGACCGCCGGCTCGAGCCGCGCGGGCTTCGGCGCCGGCTTCACCTCGGCCGCCGCCGAGCGCCGGTAGCGGGTGTCGGCGAGATGCAGCACCATGTTGGCCGCGGTGCCCGTCGCGCCGCGCTGGGGAACCGGCCAGCCGGCCGAGGCCGCCTCGGGCAGCGCCTCGAGGCGCTCGCGCGCGGTGTCCAAATCGAGTCCGGTCTGCTCGAGAACCTCCTCGAATTCCGTCTGTGCGCGCCGGCGCGCCTCGGTCAGCACCATCTGGCAGCGTGACAGGGCGTGCACCTCCGCATCGCCCTTGATCTCCAGGGGCGCGTAGAGGATCTCGGGATGACGGCCGAGCACGCCCGCCATGGCGCCGATGCTCATGGTGTTCGGCATGCAGGCGTAGGGGGAGAGCTCGCAGATCATGTGCGCCTTGTTGCGTTTGTACGCCCAAAGCGTCTTACCGACCAGCATATCGCCCTCGCCCCCGGTGAGGCGGCTGTGGTACCAGGGCGCGGCGAGCTCGCGAAGCTCCTTCTGGCAGGGAAGCGCGTGGGGCACGTCGTCGAGAGCGCGGCGCATGCGCTGGTAATTCTTGCGCAGCAGCCATTGGGCGGACTTGAGCAGCATCAGGTTCGAGCGGGCATTGCGATTGAGGCCGATGTGGTCCTCGAGCTCCTGGCAGGCGAGGCGCATCAGGTAGTCGAGCCAGATGGTGATTGCGGCCGGGTACACCTCGGCGCCCTCGGCCTCGAGCCAGCGATGGATGTTGTAATTCGGTTCGCCTTCGACGGTCTGGAGGTAGAACTCGCCGGTGATCTTCACGATTGGCTTGACCCGCAGGCGGTCGAGACGCACCGCTCGAAAGCGTCGATGGACCTCGCGCAGCGCTTTGACGAAATAGCCGGTGCTGAGGTACCAGGCTGCGGCGCCGACCTTGCCGCCGGGAACCGGCGCGTCACGGAATACCTCGCACAGGTAGTCGACGCACTCCTCGACGACCCGATCGGTCTCTCCGGGTACCACCTCGTAGGGGCGGGTCTGGTATTCCAGATCCTGCACGATGTCACTGACGAGAACCGCCCAGACCGCACCCAGCGTGAACGGCAGGTTGAGCTCGAGTCCGCCGCCCTCGACAGCGCCCTGATCGAGCCCGCTCTGGGCGAGCAGGAACATGCGAAACGTCTCCAGACCGCTGTTGCGCAGCGCGAGCTCGTAACTCTGATGATACTGTCCGAATCGGCACGAGCCGCACGAGCCGGCGGTGAAGTACACGTAGTTCTCGGCAACCTGCTCGGCACTCGACTCCTTGGCCCTGTCGCGCAGAAAGTTGGCCAGATTGCCTGTCGTGAAGCTCGTCGGGCAACACTGGCCGATATCCGCGAGCGCGCGCCCGGCGAGCAGATCCTCCCGCGTTGCGGTGGGAAGGATCTCGGTCCTGTAGCCGAGCCTGTCGAGCGAGGCCTGGATGATACGCTCTGCACGCCAGTGCAGACCTCCGAACAGGATTGTCACGTGCTCGCGCTCGTCTCTCATGAAAGGACGCGGCTTGTACGCTCTGAAATGCTCCGTGGAAGTGCTCACCATGATTACTCACCTCGGTGTCTTTGTGGATTTCTTCTGTTTCGTTTTTTCTTATCCATGGTCGTATTTTTTACTGTAGCCGCTGCGGCAGGGCCGTGCTCAGCCAGGGAACATACGTGATGGCCAGCACGCCCAAACCGAGCGCAATGAAAAGCGGAATGATCGAGCGGAAAACCTCGGTAATCGGTTTGTCGAATCGGTACGACGCAAAGAACAGATTCATGCCGACCGGCGGCGTGAGGTAGCCGAGCTCCAGGTTGGCGAGAAAAATGATTCCAAGGTGCACGGGATGAATCCCGAACGCCTGACCGAGAGGTACGACCAGCGGTACCAGGACGACGATGGCCGTGAACACGTCCATGATGCAGCCGGCAGCGAGCAGCAGCAGGTTCAGCGCCAGGAGAAACGTCCACCGGTGCTCGACCGTCTGCGTTACCCATGCGACCAGCACATCCGGGAGCTGTGCGTCGACCAGATAGTTCGTGAGGCTGAGCGCCACGCCGAGGATGAGCAGGATTCCTCCGACCATGAGCCCGCACTCGGCCACCACGCGCGGCACGTCGCGAACGATGTCCAGGTCCCGATGAATGACTGCCGTGATGACAAATGCATACAGAGCCGTGACAGCTGCCGCCTCCACCGGTGTGGCGAGGCCGCTCCCCAGGGCCAACACCGCCACGACCGGGACACTGAGCTCGTATTTTGCGTCATTGAGCGCCGAGCGTACATGCTTCCAGTCAAATTCCGGCCGCGCTTCGTCGCGCTCGCGACCCTGCTCCCGGCTCACGCCCCACACGGCAACGATGGTGAGCATGAGGGCGGCCGGCAACAGACCTCCCAGGAACATCTCCTCGAGGCTTACCTGAGCGACGATGGCGTAGAGAATCAGGGGCAGCGCCGGCATCAGCAGCACCCCCGGCAGCCCGCCGGCGGTTACCAGGCCCAGGGCCGCGCGCTGCGTGTAGCCCGAGCCGAGCAGCAGGGGCATGACCAGGCCGCCGAGGGCCAGGATGGTGACGCCGGAGGCGCCCGTGAAGCAGGTGAAGAAGGTGCAGGCGAGCACCGAGACCACGGCGGCGCCGCCGCGCAGGCGGCCGAATGCTGCGTGAAAGAGCACGATCAGGCGTTTCGGCGCCTGGCTCTCGGCGAGCAGATAACCGGCGAGCGTGAACATGGGGATTGCCGGCAGTGACGGATTGCCTACCAGGCTGTAGTGGTTGACCGCCACCGCCGCAATCGGCACGCCTCCCTCCGAGAGCAGCACCATCCCGGCGGCGCCAATTACGGCGAAAATCGGCGCGCCCAGGATCAGCGCCATGAGCACCACCACGAGCATGGGAGCCGTGACGCCGTCGGGATTCGCCAGCAGGTGGTTCATGAGCAGCACCGTGGCCAGGGTCACGACGCCGGCCAGGAGCTTCGCGGACTGGCTTCGGCCCGCGTGCCCGATCAGACGCACCGCGATGAGCGCGAAGCCGACGGGCAGGGGTATCTGGGCTATCCAGACCGGGAACCCGGAGATGAGCGTGTTGCCCGCCTCGCGCTCGATGGCGACGAACTCGATCGCCGCCAGGCTGAGCAGCACGCTGATGGCCGCTGCGATGCTGCTGCTCACGAGCGCGGCGGCGCCCGCGTACCGGCCCGCGAGCAGCGGCGTCACCGCCAGGGTGAGCAGACGCCGCTCGCGCGCGGCGACCGCGGCGCCGAGCATGCCGACCGCCAGGGTCAGGTGCTGCACGAGCGTCGAGGCGCCCTCGATGCCGGTGCTGGCGAACGCGCGCAGGGCGACCTCGGTGAGCGGCAGCAGGACCGCGGCGAACAGGGCCACGGCGAGCAGGGCGTTCTCCACCGTGACCAGGGCGCGGGCCAACCGCCCCCTGGTGCCCCCGGCGAGGGCCGTCTTGAGAACCTGCGGCGCGGAGCTGGTCATCAGTTCGCGTGCGCCTGCGCCCGGTAAGCGTCGAGGATGCCGCGCACCCTGTCGAAGGTCTGCGCCGGAACCATGGAGCCGCGCACCCGGGGCCAGGCCTCGGCAGCGAGATCGAGCCAGGCCTTCTCGATCTGCGGGGTGACCGTCTGCACCGTCAATCCGCGCTTTCGCATGGCATCGATGGCCTCGCGATCCTGCACGCTGCGGTGGGTGCGCAGTCTGTCCGCGCCCTCGAGGGCTCTGTGCATGAGCGCCTCCTGAACGTGCGGCGCCATGGCATCGAAGGTGCGCTTCCTGATGACCGTGGCGCCGACGATGGGCGCCCAGTTGATGGGCAGCATGTAGCGGGTGACGCGATCGAACTGACCGATCAGTGACCACACCGAGGCCACCGGAAGCGTCTCGATCATGCCGGTCTCGAGGCCGGTGAGGATGTCACCGATGGGCAGGGGAACCGGCTTGAAGCCCATGGACTTCATGATGTCCACCTGCGCGGGATTGCCGTCCCAGGCCCATATGCGCGTGTGTCTGTACTCGCTCGGCAGGGTGATCGGATCGCGGGTGAAGAACTGCACCCATCCCGCCTCACCCCACATGAGCACCACGAAGCCCTGGTCGGCCAGCTTGGCCTCGAGCTCCGGACGGATCTGCTCACGCACGTGATCGACCTCGTCCCAGGTGCGGAACATCATCGGCATGAACTGCAGGGCGGTCACGGACTTGTCGATTTTCGACAGGCCGACCACCGTGAGCATGGCGGCGTCCAGCTGGCCGACGCGCATGCGCCGCACGGTATCCGCCTCCGTTCCCTGAAGCCGGTCGGGGTAGACGTTGGCACACGACCGCGGTCCGTTGCTGTTCCGGTAGGCCTCGCCGATCTCCTGCAGGACCCGGTGGTAGATCGAGCCGCTCGGCGCCATCGAGGCGATCTTCAGGCACGCGGCGGCCTCGACGGCGCCGGTGGCCAGCAGCCACAAGCCGATGGCGGCACCCGCGCTGCGTGATATCGAAGTGAAAGTTCTCGGCATCATGGTCGTTACTCCAGGAAGTAGGCGTCTTTGCGTGCGAGCAGCCAGCGGGCGCGGCGCTGCATGACATGATTGGCGAGCCGCCATTCGGGGCGCGCGTCCGCGTCGATGCTGAGCGCCCGATCGAGAAGAGTCTCGAATGCGCGCCGCTCGCCCCGCGGGATGGCCACTGACTCGGCCATGCTGACAAAGGGTGCGGCGCGCGCGCCCTCGGAGAGCTCGACGGCGCGCTGAAAATGCCCGGACGCTGTTTCGAGCGCCTCGGCGCCTGCGCCCGGCTGACCCATGGTGTAGGCAATCATGAAGGTGTGCAGGCCGCCCGCGTCGAAGTCCGGGTCGAGCGCCGTCGCGCGATCGACCAGCGCATCGACGAGCAGCAGATCGGCGATGAGTGCCGGCTGGTCCTTACCGAGCGAGATGGCCGCCGACCACGCCAGGGTCGTCCAGTAGAGCGTCTCCAGGTTCTGCGCACCCACGTGGGCGATGGCGCTCTGCGGGTCTCGATGCAGGCGCTCCAGGGCCGCCTGGTCATGGAAGCCGAGCCCGCGCAGCCCGTAGTCGCGCGCGCGCAGATAAAGCTTTCTCGCGCGCGCACGCTGCTCGTAGGCGGCGGCCACGTCGCGGTCCTCCAGCTCGTCGGCCGGCAGCTGCACGAAGACATAAGCGTATTGTGTGAAGCCGCGCGCCGCGGCGGTCAGCAGCCCGCGATGGTCCGGCACCTCGACCAGCAGGGACTCCATGGTCTTGAGTCCGAACGGCACGGCGGCGCCGACCAGCTCGATGTCGCTCTCGCCGGCATACACCAGGGAATCCTGTGCNNCCAGCGCCAGGGCGGCACACCGGTCGAGCCGGTTCTCGCTGCGCGGATGGCGCCGGCGTCGCGCCGGGGCGGTGGTCGTGGTCATAGCGCCTCCCCCTTGCCGGCAGGCACCGGCTGGCTGTGAGATTCACTGTGGGTCAGGCTAGCCCGGAGGGGCTTTCGGCGAGCTGACGGGGGGCTAACAGATGCCTTACAGATCCGCTCGCTGTGGTGGCTCAGCGCGCCGATCGGAATGCGGCGGTACTGGATGAACTTGGGAACGAGAATATCTTTCCAGAAATCGACGAACTCGCTACTGCTCGCCGCTGCGTGGGCTGTGCTCATTGCTTGTCTTCCTCATCACTCGGGGCCATCGCAGGAGGAGACTACGCGGTGATTGTGTTATTACGACTTCTGCTTGCAGGACGAGTGTTTCAATTATTTCCGCTGGCCCGTGGTCGTGGNNCTGTGGGTCAGGCTAGCCCGGAGGGGCTTTCGGCGAGCTGACGGGGGGCTAACAGCTGCCTTTACAGATCCGCGAGCACGCGCTCGTAGATGGCCCGGGTCTCCGGTGACGGCTCGACAGCCAGCTCGGCGTTGAGAACGCGCTTGCAGGTGTTGTACACGTCCACCGCCTCGGCCTGACGGCCCTGATGGCGGTAACACAGCATCAGTCTGCGGTAAAAAGCTTCGGCCAGCTCATCGGCTTCCAGGCTGCGCGTGTAGCATGCGATGGCATCATCCCAATCGTCGGCAGTCTCGAAATAGCGCGCGAGCTCGCCCACGCAGCGCTCGAACTTGGTGCGCAGCCGCTCGCGCAGTCCGACGTAGCGGAGATCGTCGCCCTCGCTGGCCATGAAGGGGCCCCGGTAGAGGTCGAACAGGCGCTCACGCAGGGCGTTGACGCATTCCAGGGGCACCGAGGACAAATCGCTCTTGAGCCGGCTGTCGATGCGCGTGGTCACCTCCTCGAACGCGCGCAGATCCAGCCAGCAGATGCTGGGATCCAGAGCGAGCCTGCCGTTGCGAAGCGCCACCGCCTGGTCGAGGCCGAGGCTTTTGCGCAGCCGGTGCAGGGTGGTGGTCAAGGATCGCTGCGCGTAGTCGGCGTCGATGCGCGGCCAGATGGATTCGGCAACCCTCTCCTCCGGGATGTCCTCGCCGCCGAATCCCACCAGCGCTTTGAGCAGCTCCAGGGGTTTTCCCTGAAGCTTCGAGAAAAAACCTGCAGGCTTACCGTCTCTCAGGATCTCGAATCGGCCGAAGGCGCGAATCCGGAACGGCCACGGCCATGCCTCGATTTGCAGCGGCGGCTGCTCGGGCACCAGGTTTCTCTGGCGGATGAGGTCCTTGACGTACTCGACCTCGATGCCGGCCTCGAGGGCGCGCGCGCACAGCGTCGCCATCATCGTCGGCTGCCACCAGAGAAAATGCACGAAGCCGTGCTCTCGCCCAACGCCCATTGCGTAACGCAGGGCGTTCAAGCCCGAGCGCTCCCGGCCAACCCCCAGGGCGAGGTAGGCGTAGACCAGCAGCGACATGAATTCGAACAGCGGATTGCTGATATCGCGCGCGCCCTCGTGGACGCGCCTCAGCTGCGCGCCGGCACGCCGCTCGTCACCGAGCGCGGCGAGCACCTGGGACAGGGCAATGCGGCAGAGCATCACGTAGAACGGGCATCCGGTCTCCGTCGCCAGCCGCAGCGCCACCTTGAGCTCGCGATGGGCGCCGACGTAATCCTCGCGAAGCGTCGCGAGCCATGCCGTGTAATAGTGCAAATTGCAGAGGTCCATGCGGCGTATGTCGCGCGAGCCCTCGCGCATCTTGGCAATCAGCTCCTCGGCCGTGTCCAGGTCGCCGGCACCGAGCGCGCCGCCGATGCCGTTCGACAGCAGGTGCGTCGTCCAGGCCTCGATACCGCTCGATTCGGCGATTTCGATGCCCTCGCGCACGGCCTCGAGGCATGCGTCGCGATCCCCCGTCAGCATGTAGTGCAGCGCTTCGATGTCTTTCAGGATCGTCAGCGCGAACGGCGGCACGTCGGGCGAATCGCACATCGCCCGCATCTCTTCGTTGAGCGCCCGCGCCTCGCTGAACTGCCCGGTGTAGTTGAGATTGATGGCGACGAGCAGCTGTGCCGACATGCGTGAGAAGGTCTCGCTCGGCGCCCCGGACAGCTTTCTGGCCCGCTCGGACCATTGCTTTATTTCCGGGTGGTACGGTTTGCGCAGCACCAGGGAGATGAACAGGCTGACCGCCGCGCGCACCTCGGCCTGCGTGGGTCCGTCCTTTGTGGACTCCCAAGGGGTGCTCTCGAGCAGCCCGAGGCAGTCCTCGATCCAGCGATCGAGCAGCGAGAAATCGTCGAGCTCGTGGAGAATGGAGTTCATCGCGCCGGCGCAGGCGAGCAGCAGCCCCTCCCGGTCCACCGGATCCTGACTCAGGAACAGCGCGTACGCCTCTTCGTACAGCAGGCGGCTTTCGCGCTGCGAGGTCAGAAAGCGGCACGCCGCGCGCCAGTACAGCAGCCACGGATCCGGGTCGAGAATCGTCTCGGCAAATTCGTCGATCCAGTTCTCCAGCGTTTCCGTGCGCCCGTGCTCGAGCATCTCGGCGGCGTGCTCGAGCACGATACGCTTGGATTCGGTCCAGTCCTGATCGAGGTTCAGTATCGCCACCGCATCACCGATCAGGCCCTGCGATTCCAGCAGCGCCGCCGAGCGGCGACGCAGGAGCTTGCGTTCCGACTCGGGGAAAGTCTCATTGACGCGCGTGATGAGAAATTCCTGCAAAAGGGGATGGAAGGCGTAGACGGGGCCCGCCGAGCCGGATTTCATGGACACGTAGTAGTTGCCCCGGTGCAGCCTGGCGAGAATGTCTCCGGCGCCGGGATCGCCGCTGAGCTCGATGGCCATGGATTCGATGACTTCGGGCAGGAAGGCCGTCGTCAGCAGCAGATGCCGCGTGGCGTCATCGAAGGTCTGGAAAACCTCTCCCGCCAGGTAGTCGAATATGAGCTGCGGGGATGTCGCCGCCGGCACCGGGGCCGTCGTGCCGGCGGACGTGGCCTGATCGAGCATCAGAATGAGACCCGCGGCCCATCCCTGCGTCTTCTCGTAGATGCGGGCGAGACCGTGCTCGTCGGCATCCGGGCGCCACAGGCTGACGATGGCGTCGGATTCTGTGCGCGTCAGGCGCAGATCGTTCCAACCGAGTATCTGCATGGCCTGATTCGCCCGCAGGCGCACCATGCTCGCCGGCGGCTCGGAGCGGCTGATGACGATGATGCATCCGTGCCGGGGGAGCTCGGAGACAGCGGCCAGAATCGCCGGGTGGAATGCCGATTGCGGCGAGACCTCCTGAAAGTTATCGAGGACCAGCGCGAACGGCGCATCCAACGGCGCGTACAAGGCTTGAAAATAGTTTCGCGAGAAGGCGTCCAGATCGCCGCGGTATTCGGTGGTGTACAGGGGCAGCGACTCTTCGCTGCGTCCAGGCTCGCCTTTGACCGCCAGACCCATGTAGTAGAAGAAGGTTGCGACGTCCGAATCGCCGCTGTCGAGCTGATACCAGTGGGAGTCGAGCTTACGGCTCTCGAGGTAGCTCGCCACCAGGGTCGTCTTGCCCGAGCCGGGTGGTCCCCAAACCCAGAGGACCGAGGCATGCTGGCGCTCGTCGAGCACGGCGAACAGCTGCTCGCGCGCGAGCACCGATGCAAGCGTGGGGCGGGTCGTCTTCGCGAGCGCCCCTGGTCGGACTCGTGGATTCATGCTTGGCACCCCGTTCTGAGGTGCATTCTAGCGTGGCGCGGGAGCCTCCGAAGCGCTCCGGCAACGATTGTAATGTAGCTGTAAGTGCCCGAGCCGCTGCGCGTGCCGTCCCCCGGCATCAGGGTCGCGGCCGCCAGCCCCTTCGCGACTCGGCCTCGATGAAGACGCGCTTGACGCTGGGAAAGGTGCTCTTTATCTGCCGATCGATGTGCGCCACGGTATCCTCGACGTCGTCCGCGCGCATGTTATCGGCGAATTCGATGCTGATGTTGGCGAGGATGAAATCGGGTCCCATGTGCATGGTGAGCACTTCGTTGACGTGTCGCACCGTCGGCTGGGTTCTGGCGATGCGCCGGATGCCGTCGACGACGTGGCGATTGGCGCGCTCACCGATGAGAAGACTCTTGGTCTCGTAGGCGAGCCAGGCGGCGGTGGCGCCGAGTATGAGACCGATGATGGTCGAGGCGATGCCGTCGAAGATCGGGTTGCCGGTCACCTCGCCCAGCCACACGCCCAGGAAGGCAACCATGAGGCCGAGCATCGCCGCCGAGTCCTCGAAGAGCACGACGAAGAAGGTCGGATCCTTGCCCGTCTGCACCGCTTCGATGTAGCCGCGTGCGCCCTTCACGCGGCCGAACTCCTTGAAGGCGAAGTACCAGGCGCCGCCTTCGAAGATCATCGCCAATCCGAGCACGATGTAGTTGACGAAAGCGTTCTCCACCGGATGCGGTGAGAGAATTCTCGCGATGCCCTCGTAGAGCGAGATGCCCGCACCGACGGCGAAGATGAGAATAGCGACGACGAAGCTCCAGAAATAGATCTCCTTACCGTGACCGAAAGGAAAGTCCTCGTCCGCCGGCTTCCTCGATTGCTTTAGTCCGAAAAGCAGCAGCACCTGGTTGCCCGTGTCGACCACCGAGTGCACGCCCTCCGAGAGCATGGCGGAGCTGCCCGTGTACGCCGCAGCCGCGAATTTGGTAACGGCGATGAGGCCGTTGCCGATGAGCGCGGCGACGATGACCTTGGTCGAGCCCGCCGCCACGGGCTAGCGGCCCTTGCGGGCCGCGATGCGCATGCGAAGCGCATTCAGGCGAATGAAGCCGGCGGCGTCCCTTTGATCGTAGGCGCCGCGATCGTCTTCGAATGTGACCGTAGCCGGATCGTAGAGGCTGTCGGTCTCAGAGCGGCGTCCGGTCACGATGACATTGCCCTTGAACAGCTTGAGCCGAACCTCGCCGTTGACCGGCTCCTGTGAGGCGTCGATGAGCGTCTGCAGCATGCGCCGCTCCGGGCTCCACCAGTAACCCTGGTAGATGAGCTTGGCGTAGCGCGGCATGAGGTCGTCTTTCATGTGCGCGGTCTCGCGGTCCAGGGTCAACGACTCCATGGCGCGGTGGGCCTTGAGCATGATGGTGCCGCCGGGGGTCTCGTAGCAGCCGCGCGCCTTCATGCCGACATAGCGATTCTCGACGATATCGAGACGCCCGACACCGTGCTCGCCGCCGAGGCGATTGAGCTCGGCGATGGTCTGCGCGGGCGTCATTGCCTGATCGTCGATGGCAACGATGTCGCCGTGCTCGAAGCGCAGGCGCAGAACGTGCGGCACGTCGGGCGCATCCTCCGGCGAGCGCGTCAGCTCCCACATGCTCTCCGCGGGCTCCATCCAGGGATCCTCGAGCTCGTTGCCCTCGTAGGACCGATGCATCAGGTTGGCATCGATGGAGTAGGGCGACTCGTTGCCGCTTTTGCGCTCGATGGGAATGCCGTGCTCGGCGGCATAGGTGAGCAGGCGCTCCCGGGAGTTCAGGTTCCATTCACGCCACGGCGCGACGATGGTGATGTCGGGCTTGAGTGCGTAGGCACCGAGCTCGAAGCGTACCTGGTCATTGCCCTTGCCGGTGGCGCCGTGGGCGATGGCGTCGGCGCCGGTCTCCTCGGCGATCTCCACCAGTCGCTTGGCGATCAGCGGCCGCGCGATGGAAGTGCCGAGCAGGTACTCGCCCTCGTAGACGGCGTTGGCGCGGAACATGGGGAATACGAAGTCCCGCGCGAACTCCTCTTTCAGGTCCTCGACGTAGACCTCGACGGCTCCCATGCCCTCGGCCTTGCGTCGCGCCGGCTCGAGCTCCTCACCCTGACCAAGATCGGCGGTGAAGGTGACCACCTGGCAGGCGTACTCGTCCTGAAGCCACTTGAGAATGATGGATGTGTCCAGGCCACCCGAGTAGGCCAGGACGACTTTGCGTATGTTCAATGTCGCGTCTCGCTGGTAATCCCTGCCGCCGCCCGGCGGCCTGAAAACTCGCAATGATACCGATTTGCCTCCGGCAGGTCCCACCGCACACGCTGTCGCGTCGGGCCCTCGAGCGGCTATGATCGGTCGGTGACCGATCATTCGCGTAGAGGATTCCTCGCCGGGCTCGGCGCCCTGGCGGTATCGCCCCTGGCCGCGCGCCTGGCCGCCGCGGAGATGGCCGGGCCTGCGCCGGTGCCGGGCTTCGGAGCGCTGGTCACCGATCCCCATGGCATCCTCGACCTGCCCGCCGGATTCGAATACCGGGTGCTCTCCCGGGTCGGCGACGCCATGCACGACGGTTTCAGCGTCCCCGGCCTCGCCGACGGCATGCACGCCTTCCCAGGCGAGGCGGGACGCACCGTGCTCGTGCGCAACCACGAGCTGCACCCCTTCTCTGAGCAAACCGCGTTCCGATCCATGGAGCGTTCCTTGCGTGACTCCGAGCTCGCGCGCATCTACGACACCGGCGCCGGTCGCGGCGCGGTCACCAACGTCGTCGTCGACACCGCCAGCGGACGGGTCGAGGGACAGTACCTGACCCTCGCCGGTACGCTGCGCAACTGCTCCGGCGGTGTCACCCCCTGGGGCAGCTGGATCTCCTGCGAGGAGATCGTCATCCGCGCCGGAGAGCACGGGGCCGTGCGCGACCACGGCTACAACTTCGAAGTTCCGGCATCGGCGCGATCCCTGGTCGAGCCGCGGCCCCTGGAGGCCATGGGCCGCTTCTTTCACGAGGCCGTGGCCGTGGATGCACGCACCGGCGCCGCCTATCAGACCGAGGATCGGGGCGACGGTCTGCTGTATCGCTTTCTGCCCGCCGAGCGCCAGCGCCTGGCCGCGGGCGGCCGTCTGCAGGCGCTGGTGATCCGCGACCTGCCGGGGGTGAGCACGGCCAATCGTCGTGGCATGGCGAATACCTTCGCCGTCGGCGAGCGCCACGCCGTCGCCTGGGTGGATCTCCATGAGGTG
>JAABYT010000024.1:102348-127245 GCA_011775625.1 Gammaproteobacteria bacterium
CCGTGGAGGTGGATGCGCAAAGCGGCGAGACCCGTATCTGGATCGTCAGCACCGCCGGCGGTCCCGAGGCTCTGGGACAGCTGTGGTGCTACCGACCGGCCGGCGACGAAGGCGGCGCCGGGGAGCGCCGCCATCCCGGCACCCTGGAGCTCGCCCTCGAGCCGCGCAACCCGGAGTGGCTGCGAAACGGCGACAACCTGACCCTCGCGCCTTTCGGCGACCTGCTCGTCTGTGAGAACAACGACGTTGCCCAGCATATCGTCGGCGTCACCGCATCCGGAGGCATGTACCGGCTCGCCGCCAATCCGCGACGCGACGCCGAGTTCGCCGGCGCCACCTTCTCGCCCGACGGCGGCACGTTGTTCGTCAATCTGCAGCAACCGGGACTGACCTTCGCCATCAAAGGCCCCTGGCACACGCGCATCGATCGATCCGGCTGAGCCGCGCGCACCCGGGTGCGCCGCTCAGCTTTTGCCGGCGTGCACCCAGTGGTCGTGCAGCACCTGGGCGACGCAGCAGGTCAGCTTCTTGCCGGTGGGGATGTCGAGAAACTCGTTCGGCCCGTGGGCGTTGGAGCCGGGCCCGAGCACGCCGGTGATGAGGAACTGGGCCTCGGGGAACTTCTCGCCCAGCATGCCCATGAAGGGAATGGTGCCGCCTTCGCCCATGTACACGGCATCGCGGCCGAAGTGCGCGCGCGAGGCCGCGTTCACCGACGCCTCGAGCCACGCGCTCGTCGGCGGCGCGTTCCAGCCGTCGCCCGCCATCTCGGCACGGAAGCGCACGCGCGCGCCGTAGGGGGGATCGGTTTCCAGCAGCTTCTTGAGCTCATCACTGGCGCGCGCTGCGTCGCAGGTGGGCGGCAGCCGCAGTGAGACACGCACGGCCGTCAGCGGCCGCGCCACGTTGCCCGCGTCCTCGAGGGCGGGAAGGCCCGCCGCGCCGGTGATCTCGAGCGCCGGGCGCCAGGTGCGCTCGAGCACCATCTCGCCACCCCCGCCGCCCACCGGCCCGACGCCATCGAGAAAAGGAAATCGCTCGAACAGACCGGGGCCGAGGACCTCGGCCGCGTGCGCCGCCTGAAGGCGTCGCTCCTCGGGGATGTAGACGTGGAAGCTCTCCGGGAGGATGCGGCCACTGGCGGCATCCTCGAGGCGCGCGAGAAGCGCGCGCAGGATGCGAAACGAGGAGGGCACGATGCCGCCGGCATCGCCGGAATGCACGCCCTCGCTCAGGACCTCGACGCTGAGATCGCCCGAGGTCAGCCCCCGCAGCGACGTCGTGCACCAGAGCTGATCGTAGTTGCCGGCGCCGGAGTCGAGGCAGATGACCAGGTTCGGCTTGCCGATGCGCTCGGCGAGGGCGTCGATGTAGAAGGGCAGGTCGTAGCTGCCGCTCTCCTCGCACGCCTCGATGAGGATCACGCAGCGCGCATGGGCGAGACCCTGCTCGGCCAGCGCGCGGATTGCCGCCAGGCTCGCGAACGCGGCGTAGCCGTCGTCGGCGCCGCCGCGCCCGAACAGGCGCTCGCCCTCCATGACCGGCGTCCAGGGCCCGAGTCCTGCGCGCCAGCCGTGCATCTCCGGCTGCTTGTCCAGGTGCCCGTAGAGCAGCACGCAGGCCTCGTCATCGCCGCTGCCGTGCCCGGGGATCTCCATGAACAGGAGCGGTGTGCGCCCTTCGAGGCGCACGACCTCGATGTGCATGTCCGCGAGCGCGTGGGTCCGACACCAGAGCTCGATGAGCGAGACGGCGTCCTCCATGTGGCCGTGGCGCTGCCAGTCGGCGTCGAAGGCCGGCGACTTGTTGGGAATCCTGATGTACTCCATCAGCTCGGGAACGATGGACGCGTCCCAGAGCTCGTTGACGAAGCGTTGTGCGACGGCGCTGTCCATGGGTCGGTTCTCCGCGGGCGATGCGAACGGCTATTATAGCGACGCCCTTAAAATTGCCAGCGGAAATCGTCTGCTCCCGTCGCGCCATGATCCTGCACGTCGACATGGACGCCTTCTACGCCTCGGTCGAAGAGCTCGACAACCCCGAGCTCGTGGGTAAACCGGTGGTGGTAGGCGGCACGCCCGAGGGGCGCGGCGTGGTCGCCGCCGCCAACTACGCGGCCAGGCGCTACGGGGTGCACAGCGCCATGCCGGCGGCTCAGGCGAAGCGCCTGTGTCCCCACGCGGTGTTTATCCGCTCGCGCATGGATCGGTATGCCGGGGTGTCGCGCGCAATTCGCGAAATCTTCTCCCGTTACACGCCGTTGGTGGAGCCGTTGTCGCTCGACGAGGCGTTTCTCGATGTCGCTTCGAGCGTGCGTCTTTTCGGCGACGCGCAGAGCATCGCGAGGCGCATCAAGGACGAAATTCGCGGCGAGCTTGGCCTGGTGGCCTCGGTGGGGGTCGCGCCGAACAAGTTCCTCGCCAAGCTCGCGAGCGATCTGGAAAAGCCCGATGGTCTGGTGGTCGTGCCCGCCGACGCCATCGAGACATTTCTCGCTCCTCTGCCGGTCTCGAGGCTCTGGGGGGTGGGCCGGGTAGCGAGCCGCCGGCTCGCGGAGATTGGCGTGCACAGCATCGGCGACCTGCGCACCATCCCCGAGCAACTGCTCGACGACCGCCTCGGGCGTTCGGCGGCTCATCTGAGGAGGCTCGCGTGCGGCATCGACGATCGCCCGGTGGTTCCCGACAGAGATGCCAAGTCCATCAGCCACGAGACCACTTTCGCCAGCGACATCGAAGAGCCCGAGGTCCTGCGATCGTGGCTCCTCGAGCTCGGCGAGCAGGTGGCCACGCGGCTGCGTCGCCACCGCCTGCGTGCGAAGAGCGTTTTCATCAAGGTTCGCTATGCGGACTTTCACACCGTCACGCGCTCGGAGAGCCTCGAGGCGCCCACGAGTCTCACGCGGGAGCTCTGCACGAGCGCCTCGCGACTGCTGCACGCCGAGCTCGGGGATGAGCCGCGGCCCGTGCGGCTGCTCGGCATGGGGGTGGGCGGCATCACCGGCGAGACCCTCGAGCAGGGGGATCTCTTCGGCGAGGCGAACCGCGAGCAGCAGCGCAGGATCGATTCAGTGGTCGATGCGGTTAAATCCCGTTTCGGAAACCGGGCACTGCGTCGCGGCGGCGGTGCACGGTGCAAGGGAGGCCGTCGTCTAGACTGAAGCCATGGTTCTCGCACCGTTCCTGATCTACGCCCTCGCGACCTTGGTCCTCACGGCGCTGACCGCCTATCCGGTGTTCCTCGGCCTCGAGGCGCTGGGGCTTCGCGACATGCCTTTCGATCAGATGGTGATGCGTCTTCTGAAGCTCTACGCGCTGCTCGGCCTGTGGCCCCTGCTCTCGGGCTTCGGCATCAACACCCGCTCCGCCTGGGGTTATGGCCCGGGACGCACGGGCAGGAGCTTTTCCCGCGGGCTCGTGCTCGGCGCCGTCATCGGCATTGCCAGCATGGCGCTCGTGGTGCTGGTGCTGCTCGCTCTCGAAATCCGCGTCGTGCGCCCGGGCATCGAGCTGACGCCGCCTCTGGTCACCGCCGTGGTGCTGCAGAGCGCCTTTGCCGGTCTTATGGTGGGTTTCATCGAGGAGACCTGGTTCCGCGGTGCTTTGCAGACCAGCATCACTCATGTGAGCAACAGCGCGTTTGCCATCGTCTTTATTTCCATGGTGTACGGAGCCATGCACTTCATCAGTGCCGATATCAACGTTCCGGCCGAAGAGGTGGGATGGCTCAGCGGCACCGCGGTGCTGTTCACGTCTCTGCACGGCTTTCGCGACCCGGCCTTTTTCGACTCGCTGTTCGCTCTGGTCGCTGGGGGGTTGCTTCTCGGTCTCGTACGTTACCGCACGGGTCGCATCGCCGAGTGCATCGGGATTCACGCGGGCTGGGTCATGGTGGTCAAGATGCTTCGCCAGACGACTTATCCCAATCTCGAGGCTTCAGGGTCGTTCATGATCGGTGACTACGACGGTGTCATCGGTATCCTCGCGGGCCTCTGGTTCAGCTCTCTCGCGGTTACCTACTATGTCTGCTATGGAAGACGAATGCGCGCCGGTTGAGTTGCAGCAGTGAGCGACAGCAGAGCGGAGTATGCAATCAGCACGGCCACCTACGAGTGGACCTCGCGGTTGTTCACTTTGCTGAGAAAGGTCCTGGCGGTGAATCTCAAGCTGCACCACCGCGATGCCCAGATCGCCGATGGCGACATATTTCTGTTCAATCATTTCGCCCGCTTCGAAACCTTCATCCCCCAGTACCTGATATACATGGAGACCGGGCACTACTGCCGCTCCATAGCCGCCAGCGAGTTCTTCGTCGAAGGCGATCCGTTTTCGAACTACCTGCAGCGCGTGGGCGCCGTGCCCGACAATCTTCCCGGCCTGCTGTCCTTTCTCGCCGAGGAGATTCTGAGGGGTCGGAAGATCGTCGTATTTCCCGAGGGCGGCATGGTCAAGGACCGGCGGGTGCTGGACCCGCGGGGCTCGTACAGCGTCTATTCGCGCAGCGCCGAGATCCGCCGCAAGCAGCACACCGGGGCGGCCGTGCTCGCGCTCGCGCTCGAGGCCTACAAGCGGGCGGTGCTGCAGAATTACGAGGCCGGGCACTCGCGGCGTATCGATTCGTGGGCGGAATCCCTGGAGCTCGAAGGCGGCGAGGCGCTGCTCGAAGCCGCGCGCCGCCCGACCCACATCGTGCCGGCCAACATCACCTTCTATCCCATCCGTGTGAGCGACAACCTGCTGCGCCAGGGTGGGGAGCTTCTCAGTCGTGGCCTCAGCCGGCGCCTCTCAGAGGAGCTGCTCATCGAGGGAAACATCCTGCTGCGCGACACTGACATGGATATCCGCCTTTGCAAGCCCGTGCGGGTCACCGACTGCTGGCGCTGGTGGGACCGGCGTCTGCTCGAGCGGGTGACCAGCGGTCTCGAGTCTCTCGACGAGGCGTTCGCACTGAGACCCGACTCGGGCCCCTGGGATCGCCGTTTGCTTGCAAGACGTCTGCGGCGCAACGCCATGCGCCTGCGCGACGACTACATGCACAGGATGTACATGGGCGTCACGGTGAACCTGAGTCATCTGGCGTCGAGCCTCGTGCTCGGTCTCGTCGACCGTAATCGGGACGCCATCGCCGAAGGGCTTTTCCGTCGGATGTTATACGTTGCTGTCAAGCGTCTGCAGTCGGAGCCCGCAGTACATCTGCACCGCAGTCTGCGTAACCCCGAAACCTACGGGGAGCTGATCGAGGGTCGCTGCGCCGGTTTCGATCAGTTTTTGGAGACGGCTTCAAAGACCGGTCTCATTGAGCATGACGATGGCGCTTACCGCTTTCTTCCCAAGCTACGCGCCGAGCACGCTTTCGACGAGGTGCGCCTGGAGAACCTCGTCGAGGTTTACGCTAACGAGGCTGCGCCCGTACGCGGTGTCGCCTACTCGGTCAAGGAAGCGCTCGAGGGCGCCGAGTCGGTGGCTGCGGAGGCGCTCGCACGGCTGCGATTCGATGACGAGCTGATCGCATATGATTGGGACCGTCTGCAGTTCTCCAAGCCACGCCACCAGGAGATCAATGATTCGGAAACCGCCTCCGAGAGCGGTGAGCCGTTTCTGTTGATCCCGAGCAAGCCGCGCCCGCTCGGTGTGCTGCTGGTGCACGGCTTTCTGGCCTCACCCGCGGAGCTGCGGGAATTCGCGGAAGATCTGTTCGCGCTCGGATTCCCGGTCCTCGGCATTCGACTCAAGGGCCACGGAACGTCACCGTGGGATCTGCGCGAGCGCAGCTGGCGGGATTGGCTGGATTCGGTACGACGCGGTTTCGCCATCATGGCGGATATTGCGCCGCAGGTCGCCGCGGTTGGATTCTCCACCGGAGGAGCGTTGTCGCTCATTCTCGCATCCGAACGCCCGGCGCGGCTCGCTGGTGTCGTGGCGGCGGCGCCGCCGGTTAAATTCCGGGATCGCGGCATGCGTTTCGTGCCACTGGTGCACAGTGCCAACCGCCTGGTGCGCTGGATGTCGTCGTTCGAGGGCGTCAAGCCTTTTCAGGTCAACGAGTCCGAGCACCCGCACATCAACTACCGTCACATGCCGTTGAGAGGCCTGTACGAGTTGACGGTTCTCGTGGATGCCTTGAGGGCGAGTCTCGCGCAGGTGACGTGTCCGGTGAAGCTCATACAAGGCAACGAGGACCCGGTGGTCGTGCCCGACGGCATCCATGAAGTTGTCGCGGGACTTGCCCACGTTCCGGTCGAGCTCGAGCTGATCGAGTCGACGCGCCACGGCATCATCAACGAGAATATCGGGCGCACGCGCGAGACCATCGTCGCGTCTCTCGATGCCTGGGGGCATCGCGCCGGCGAGCCTCAGTCTTTGTCGTAGCGGTTTTTGAGTCGTTGCACGTGCTCGCGGGCGCGCTCGAGCGCTTCCTTGGCCTTTTTGCGTTCCTCGCTTGCCTTCTCCCGATCGGGATTCGGCTTCGCCTTTTCCGCTCCGGTCTGCTGCTCCATCTCGCGAAGCCGTAGGCTGTGCTCAATGGCGCTTGCGCCGTCGTCGAAGTCGTCCGAAAGCTGAGATTTGATATCCGACATGAGATCCTGTGACGCCCTGGTCTGGCGCTGCTGCTCCTCGGCCTTTTCCTTGGCGCGCTCGCGCTCACGCTCTTTCGACGCCGACGAGCCGGTTCGACCGCGCTCCTCGGCGAGCCAGCTCTCCGCTTCCTCGTAGAGGGCGAGCCGGGTCTCCTCCTCGAGCGCCCGCTGCCGTGCCAGACGCTCCTCGATCAACAGCTGCGCGCGCTGCGCCTCGGCCTGCGCCTTGGAGGCCTCTTCGACGCGTTCGCTGGCTTCGGACACCTTGTCCTCGAAAGAATTCAGCTCGGTAATGAGCTCCATCATCGTGCCGCTCGGGTCGAATCCGCGGGAATCGGCGCCGGGTCCTTTGAAGGGCACCACGTTGGAAGGCCTGCCACCGGCCCTGCTCGGCTGCGCGCCGGGGCCGGCTTGCCGCTGCGCCGCAGCGGGACGGGCGCCTCCGCGACGGGCCTTGTCCTCGGCCGCGCGCAGCTTGGCGGCGACCTCGTCGGCCATGCGCTGGGCCTCGCGCTTGGCGTTCTCCGCGCTGCTCAGGTCCGCACTCGTCTTGCGCACGGTGTTCTTGCTGGTGTTGAACTCTGCTTCGAGCTTGCGCCGCTCGGCGAGCAGTCGCTCCTCTGCGCGCGCGCGCAGCTTCTGCTCGGCGAGCGACTGCTCGAGTCGAATTTTTTCCGCCTTCTCGGCAGCGACACGCTTGGCGGATTCCACCTCGTTACGAATGCGTTCCGCCTCCACGGCCATGGCCTCTCGGGCCTGGCGAATCTGCGCTTCGAGGCGCTCACGCTCTTTCTGAAAATGCAGCTCGGCATCGTTCTGCGCGCGCTTGAGATCATCCATGGCGCCGGCCGCCTGCAGGTACTCTCCCTGCAGGCGATCCTTTTCCTGTTGCAGCCGCAGATCGGTCTGCTGGCGCAGCTGATCGACGACCGACTGCGCCTGCTGGCGCTCGTCGGCTGCCTTGGTTTGCATGGCGCGCACCATGGCCTGAAGCTCGAGCTTGCGCCGCTTGGCCGCGGCCAGCGCCTCGCCGGCGCGGGCGGCGTCGACCTCCGCCTTGCTGCGCATCCTGACCCGCTCGCTGTCGTTGATGCCGCGAGCGTTATCGACGGCGCGGCGCGCCGCGTCGGCCTGAGCAACGCGTTCGCTCGCGGTGCGAATCTCCGCGTCGGCGAGGACCAGCTGAGCCTTCAGGTCGTCGATGGTGTCGTCAGCGCCGCCGCGCACATCTCTTGCCATCAAACCGTTCTCCAGGACGAGCACCGAAAAGCCCTGCTCGCGCAGCACCAGGGCCGCGGCAATACTGCGCTGCCCGGTGTTGCAGCACAGCACATAGGGTACCTTCGGGTCGAGCTCCCGGCTACGTGCGCCGACCTCCGAGAGGGGTATGTTGAGGCTGCCGGGAAGACCGTCATGTCGGTGCTCGTCGGCGAGGCGCACGTCCAGCCACCGGGCGCCTCGCCCGACCAGCTTCTGTGCCTCCTGCCAGCTTAGCTGCGTGACGCTCGTTTTTCCGGAAAGCTGAGCAAACTGGGCTTTGCTCAGCCGCCGCAGCCAACCGTCGCTGCGCATGGTGACCGTGTTGCGGCGCACGCCGCCCTTACCCAAGATCTCTTCGCCGAAGCTGTCGCCCGCTCCGAGCTCGCCGAGCATGCGCGGCAGAAGCTCGTCGCGGACGCGCTGCGTCACCGAGCAGCGCCCTTCCATGATGATGTAGCAGTAATTGCCGCGCTCGCCCTGCCGGACGATGACGTCGCCGGCGCGCACCTGAACCGGCTCGGCGAGATCGAGAAGGCGTTGCACGTTGGCCGGTGCGATGTGCGAAAAAATCTGCGACTTCAGCAGGCGCGCGATAATCTGGCGCGAATCGAGGGGACTGCGCTTGGTCCGGCGAGGAGTGGTCGCGTCCGTCGAAGGCTGCTCGAGAATCAGAAGGGCGCTGACGCGTGCACGATCGACCCGCAGCAGGCGCACGGCGCCGCGGGCGCGGGCGGAATCGAACGGCATCTGCAGATGCGAGAGCGGGAAGCGCGCTTCCTTGCTGCCGCCCTTTACTGTTCCGGCAAGCTTTGCGCCGGCGTACAGCTCGAGCTCACCCGAAATCACGTAGTACGTCTGGTCGGAGGTCTTGAAATTGGTTGGAATGCTGTCACCGGGGTGCAGCTCGGAGATGCCGGCGAAAGGCACGAGCTGGGAAAGGTGCGCTTGAGCCAGCCCGTTCATGGGCACGTAGCCGGCCAGCAGCGCTTCGTCGACGCCGAACCGGCCTGCCTCTGTTGCCCGTGACATCGCGCCCATCTAATTGTCTATGTGGGTAAAGATTTACGAGTTTAGTTCATGTCAATCCGTCGTTTTTTGACGGGGTTCAAAATCTCGAACATTGATGCGGATATCGTCAATGCGGCTGCTTTCCAGGCTGAAATGAACTAACAGAGTTTTCTGCAACGCATTAAAATTGTCATCGCTCACCATGAAGAAGGAAAGGCCCCGATAGCGGGCGAGACCCTCGAAATTATCCACGCTCCAGCCCTGCGACGAGTCCAGAACCGCGAGCGTCGTCGCCGATGCCGGGCTCCCCGGTGCGGCGGCATCGATGCGCACGTGGCGCAGGGTCGTAATCAGCGGCAGGAACATGGGCCCGTGGCCCCTCTCCAGGGCCAGCAGGCTGGCGTCGGGGAGCCCGTGCAGATCCACCAGCGATGCGTTCGGCGCATCGGTCAGCCGATAGCGCCATTGCCTGCCGTCGAGGGCAAAGAGTGCCACCAGGTTCGCGCCGGCGCCCGCGAGGGGACGCTCGGGCGCGGTCAGCAGGCCGATACCGGGCAGCCACGTGAGGCTCTCGAGCGCCTTGTTGGCGCCGGCGTAACGTCCCACACCGCTCAGCGCCGCCGGCAGTGGCACATCGCCGAGATAACGCCCGTCGGGAGCGAATTGCAGGATGCGGGGATTTCGCTCGAAGCTCACCGAGAGCACGCTGTCGCCGCTCTTCGCGTTGTCGGCGCCCTCGATGGCGAGCGCCTCGGCATCGGCGTCGCGGCCCTGGAGGGCGCGGCCCAGGCGATCGCGCAGCGCGAACGCGGCGAGCGCGTCGACCGCGACGAGGCGATCGTTGGCGAGGCGCGGGCGCAAATGGAACAGCACGCCTCTATCCGACAGCGCGTACAGGCGCGACTCGTCCTCGTCCCAGGCGAGTCCCGACAAGCCGCCGAGCACGAACCCGTCCACCGACGTCGGTGCGATGGCGACACTGCCGAGCAGACGGATACCCATGTAGACCTCACCCGGTGCGGTGTGGGGCGACAGGCGGTAGGGCTGTGAAACTTCGAGGGCCGATTCGGCGGTCGCGGCGCTGCCGATGAGCAGCGCACCCGCGAGCACCATGGCGCGCCTGAGGGGCGTCGGCTCGCTCAAGTGACACCCAGGATCTCGAGGAAGCGCTCCGGCTGCTCGGCGTGCAGCCAGTGACCGGCGTCCTCCACCGTCACGATCTCGGCGTGTGGGAAAAGACGCCGAATCAGCGCCTCGTCGCTGTCGCGCACGTAATCCGAAAGCGCGCCGCGCACGAACAGCGCCGCCCCGTCGAACGGCGCCATGGCGGGTTCGACGGGAAAATCCCGCAGCGCCGGCAGGTTGCGCTCGATGGCGCCGAGATCGATGCGCCATTCGAAGCCCCGCGGGGTCGAGACGAGATTCTGCAGAACGAACATGCGCATGCCGGCATCGGCTATCTGCGGCTCGAGCAGGCGCTCGGCATCGGCGCGTCGAACAACGCGGGCGGTGTCGAGCGAGGCCATGGCATGCAGGACCGGCAGGTGGTCGTGCTCGGAGACGCTCGGCGCGATGTCCACCACCACCAGACGCGCGACCCGCCCCGGGCTCTCCAGCGCGAGCCGCATGGCCGTCTTGCCGCCCATGCTGTGTCCGATGACCGTTGCGGTGTCGATGTCGTGAGTGTCCATGAACGCGCGCACGTCGCCGGCCATGGCCGGATAGCTCATGTCGTCGGCGTGCGGCGAGTCGCCGTGGTTGCGCAGATCCAGGCACAAGACCCGATGCCGCTCGGCGAGCCGCCGCGCAATGCTGCGCCAGTTGCTGCTCGAGCCGAGCAGTCCGTGCAGGATGATGATGGGCGAGCCTGCCGCGCCCTGCGACTTGTAGCTCAAGTTGACGTGCATGATGGCGTGGAGGAACGCCGGCGCTTCATTTGCGCTTCGGCACGTAGAGATCGGTGATGGTGCCTTCGACCATCTCTGCGGCGAAGTTGACGGTTTCGGAGAGCGTCGGGTGTGGGTGAATGGTAAGCGCGAGATCCGCGGCATCGGCACCCATTTCCAGTGCGAGCGTTGCCTCCGCAATCAGATCACCCGCGTGGGGACCGACGATGCCGGCGCCGATGAGCCGGCCGCTCGACTTCTCGAACAGAAGCTTGGTCAGACCCTCGTTGCGTCCCATGCCGAGGGAGCGGCCGCTGGCCGCCCACGGAAACGTTGCCTTGTCGAACTCGATGCCTCGCTCTTTCGCCTGCGTCTCGGTGACGCCGGTCCAGGCGACTTCGGGATCGGTGTAGGCGACGCTCGGGATGGCGAGGGCGTCGAAGCGGGATTTTTCGCCGCTCGCCACCTGCGCGGCTACTTTTCCCTCGTGGGTGGCCTTGTGGGCGAGCATCGGCTGCCCGGTGATGTCGCCGATGGCGAATATATGCGGCACGTTCGTGCGTTGCTGGGAATCGACCGGTATGAAGCCGGCATCGTCGACGACGACGCCGGCGGCGTCGGCGCCGATGCGTTTGCCGTTGGGGCGCCGGCCGACTGCGACCAGGACCCGGTCGAAAGCGTCCGACGCGGGGGCCTTGGCGCCTTCGAAGTGCACCTTGAGGGCCTTCTTCTGCGCCTCGATGCCGGTGACCCGCGTGCCGAGGTAAATGGCCTCGTAAAGTTTCTCGATGCGTTTTTGCAGCGGGCGCACCAGATCCCGGTCGCATCCCGGCATGAGGCCGTCGAGCAGCTCGACGACGCTGACGCTCGAGCCGAGCGACTGGTAAACGGTGGCCATCTCGAGCCCGATGATGCCGCCGCCGATGACCAGCAGCCGCTTCGGTATGTCCTCGAGCAGCAGGGCATCGGTGGAATCCATCAGGCGCGGGTCGTCGTTGGGGAACGACCCGATCTCGGTCGCCTGTGATCCGGCGGCGATGATCGCGCTGTCGAAGGCGACGCGAACCACCCCGTCGGCGCCGGACACCTCCAGCAGGTTCGGCGAGAGGAACTTCGCAACGCCCTGCAGCACCTCCACCTTGCGCTGCTTGGCGAGTCCCGCGAGTCCCTTCGTGAGCTGCGCGACCACCGAATCCTTCCAGGCGGCCAGCTTGGCGAGGGTAATCTTCGGCTTGCCGAATTCGACGCCGTGCGCGGCCATGGCGGCAGCGGCGTTGATCACCTCCGCGGTGTGCAGCAGCGCCTTGGAGGGAATGCAGCCGACGTTCAGGCACACGCCGCCGAGGGTCGCGTAGCGCTCCACCAGAACCGTCTTCTGGCCGAGATCGGCGGCGCGGAATGCCGCCGTGTAGCCGCCGGGCCCCGCTCCGATGACCACGACCTGGGCGTGCACGTCCGCCTCCCCCGCGGCGGCTGCCGGCGGCGCGGGCGCCTGGCGCGTGTCCTCGGTGCTCTCCGGACCGGGCGCCGCCGGCGCGCTTTCGCCTGCCGCAGCCTCGTCGGCCGTCTCCAGAACCAGGATCAGGGTGCCCTCTGAGACCTGGTCGCCCACCGAAACCGCCATGGACTTGACCACGCCGGCGAGCGGCGACGGCACGTCCATGGTGGCCTTGTCGCTCTCGAGGGTAATGAGCGGCTGCTCCACCTCGACCCGATCGCCGGGCGCGACGGCCACCTCGATGATTTCGACGCCTTCGAAGTCGCCGATATCGGGGACCTTGACCTCGCTGTCTCGGGGCATGGGCTCGCCTCGCTCGGGAATGGCTGACTACGGCAAATCGGCCGTCACAACAACAGCCGCCGCACGTCGCCGAGCACGCCGGCGAGGAAGCTCATGAAGCGTGCCGCCTCGGCGCCGTCGATGACGCGGTGATCGTAGGAGAGATCCAGAGGCAGTATCAGCCTCGGCTCGAAGGTCTGGCCGTTCCACACCGGCTTCATGCGCGAGCGCGTGACGCCGAGAATCGCCACCTCCGGCGCGTTGACGATCGGCGTGAAGCCGGTGCCGCCGATGCCACCGAGGCTCGAGATGCTCATGCAGCCGCCCTGCATCTCCTCGGGCTTGAGCTTGCCCTCGCGCGCGCGGGCGGAGAGCTCGGCGAGCTCGGCGCCGAGATCCATGATGCCCTTGGTGTCGACGTCGCGGATCACGGGCACCACCAGGCCATTGGGTGTGTCCACCGCAACGCCGATGTGAAAGTACTTCTTCATCACCAGGTTCTCGCCGTCGCCGGCGAGGGAGGCGTTGAAGCTCGGAAACTCGCGCAGCGCCGCACAAACGCCCTTCATAATGAATGACAGGGCCGTCACGCGTACGCCCTGGCGCGCCGCTTCCTCCTTCAGCGACTGGCGAAAGGCTTCCATCTCGGTGACGTCGGCTTCCTCGTGATGGGTGACATGCGGGACGTTGAGCCACGCTCGCTGCAGGTGCGCTCCGGAGATTTTCTTGATGCGCGTGAGTGGCTGCAGCTCGATCTCGCCGAACTTCGCGAAGTCCACCGGCGGAATCGGCGCAATGCCTGCACCGGCCTCGACGGCGGCGCCGCCGGCGGCGATGGCGCCCTTGACGAAGCGCGTCACGTCCTCGCGCAGGATACGCCCCTTGCGCCCGGTGCCGTGCACGCGGCCAAGATCGACGCCGAGCTCGCGGGCGAAGCGGCGCACCGAGGGCGTCGCATGCGACGGCGCGTGCGCCGCGGCTGCCAGCGTCGGCATGGAGGCCGTTGGCGAAGGTCGCGCGGCGGGCGACGCCGGCGCCTCGTCGGGCGCGGGCGGCGGCGCTTCGGCGGCGGGCGCCTCGCTCGCTGCGACCGGCGCCAGCGGCTCGCGCTCCGCGGGCTCGGGCGGCGCCTCGGCGGCGGGCGCGTCGTTGATCTCGAGGGTGAGTATCAGCGAGCCCTCGGAAACCGTGTCGCCGACGTTGACCTTCATCTCCTTGACGACGCCTGCGAGCGGCGACGGCACGTCCATGGTCGCCTTGTCGCTCTCCAGCGTCACCAGCGGATCCTCGGCGACCACGCTGTCCCCCGGCGCCACCGCGATCTCGATGATCGGCACGTTCTCGAAATCGCCGATGTCGGGAACGCGAATGTCTTCGACTCTGGACAACGTCGACGCCCTCAGACGGTCAGCGGATTGGCCTTGGCGGTGTCGATGCCGTATTTCTCGATGGCTTCCTTGACCTTCGCGCGCGGCAGCTCGCCCTCGTCGGCAAGCGCCGAAAGCGCCGCCAGCGTCACGTGGTAGCGGTCGACCTCGAAAAAGCGGCGCAGGTTCTTGCGCGTGTCGCTGCGTCCGTAGCCGTCGGTGCCGAGCACGACGAAGCGGCGGTCGACGAACGGGCGGATCTGGTTTGCGAACATGCGCACGTAGTCGCTTGCTGCGATCACCGGACCATCGTGACCGGCGAGACTTCGCGCCACGTAGCTCTGCCTGGGCTTCTCGTCCGGGTGCAGCATGTTCCAGCGCTCCACATCGGTGCCCTCGCGCGCGAGCTCGGTAAACGAAGGCACGCTCCAGACCGTGGACGATACGCCGAAATCCGCTTCGAGCAGCTCGCCCGCCGCGATCACTTCGCGCAGAATCGATCCGCATCCCATGAGCTGCACGCCGGGCTTTTTCTTGCCGCGGCCGCCCTTGGCGCCCTCTCGGAACATGTACATGCCTTTGAGGATGCCTTCCTCGACGCCATCGGGCATGGCCGGCTGATGATAGTTCTCGTTCATCACCGTGATGTAATAGAAGACACTCTCCTGCTCGCGATACATGCGCCGCAGTCCGTCCTGAACGATCACCGCGAGCTCGTAGGCGAAGGTCGGATCGTAGGAGAGGCAGTTGGGGATGTTCGCGGAGAACACGTGGCTGTGCCCGTCGTCGTGCTGGAGCCCCTCGCCGGCGAGCGTGGTGCGCCCGGACGTGCCGCCGATGAGGAATCCCCTCGACTGAATGTCACCGGCGGCCCATGCGAGGTCGCCGACGCGCTGGAAGCCGAACATGGAGTAGAAGATGTAGAACGGAATCATGTTGATGCCGTGGTTGCTGTAGGCTGTTCCCGCGGCCATCCACGACGATATGGCGCCCGCCTCGCAGATGCCTTCTTGAAGGATTTGTCCCTTCTTGTCTTCGCGGTAGTACATGAGCTGATCGGCATCCTCGGGCTCGTAGAGCTGTCCCTTGATCGAATAGATGCCAAGCTGTCTGAACAGCCCTTCCATACCGAAGGTGCGCGACTCGTCCGCGACGATGGGAACGACGTATTTTCCGATGCCCTTGTCCTTGATGAGCGCGGTGAGAATGCGCACGAAGGCCATCGTGGTGGAGACCTCGCGCTCGCCGCTGTCCTTGAGCTGGCTCTCGAAAGCGGACAGCGCCGGCACCTCGAGCGGATCGGCCTTCGCGCGCCGCGCGGGCAGATAGCCGCCGAGCGCTTCGCGGCGCTCGCGCATGTACTTTATCTCCGGGCTGTCCTCCGCTGGCCGATAGAAGGGAGCGTCGGCAATCTCGTCGTCGGAGATGGGGATATCGAAGCGATCGCGAAACGCCTTGAGAGCGTGATCCCCCATCTTTTTCTGCTGATGGGTGATGTTCTGTCCCTCGCCGGCCTCGCCCATGCCGTAACCCTTAACGGTCTTGGCCAGGATAACGGTCGGTTGCCCCACGTGGTTGACCGCCTCGTGGTAGGCCGCGTACACCTTGTGTGGATCGTGGCCGCCGCGATTGAGGCGCCACACGTCCTCGTCGCTCAGATTCGAGACCATGTTCTTCAGCTCCGGATAGCGGCCGAAGAAATGCTCCCGCACGTAGGCGCCGTCCTTGGCCTTGAAATTCTGGTACTCGCCGTCGACGCATTCCTCCATGCGCTTGCGGAGCAGGCCCTTGGTGTCGCGCTGCAGCAGCGGATCCCAGTATGAGCCCCACACGACCTTGATGACGTTCCAGCCGGCGCCGCGAAAGGCTGCTTCGAGCTCCTGGATGATCTTGCCGTTGCCGCGCACGGGTCCGTCGAGGCGCTGCAGATTGCAATTGATGACGAAGACCAGGTTGTCGAGCTCCTCGCGCGAGGCGAGCGTGATGGCGCCCAGCGATTCCGGCTCGTCCATCTCGCCGTCGCCCATGAACGCCCAGACCTTGCGGCCCTCGGTGTCGACGATGCCGCGGTTGTGCAGGTATTTCATGAAGCGCGCCTGGTAGATCGCCATGATGGGTCCGAGACCCATCGACACCGTTGGAAATTGCCAGAAGTCCTGCATCAGCCACGGGTGCGGATAGGACGAAAGCCCGTCGCCGTCCACTTCCTGGCGGAACTTGTGCAGCTTGTCTTCGCTGATGCGCCCCTCGAGAAACGCTCGCGCATAAATTCCCGGAGCCGAATGTCCCTGGATGAAGACCAGGTCGCCGCCATGAGTCTCGCTCGGCGCGTGCCAGAAGTGATTGAAGCCCACGTCGTAGAGGGTCGCCGAGGAGGCGAAGCTCGCGATGTGACCGCCGAGCTCGGAGGTGACGCGATTGGCCTGCACGACCATCGCCAGCGCGTTCCAACGGATGAGCGATCGAATGCGCCACTCGATGGCGGGATCGCCGGGCGTGTGCACCTCCTTGGTCTCGGGGATGGTGTTCAGATAGGCCGTGTTGGCAGAGTAGGGGAGGTAAGCCCCGGCGCCCCGCGCCTCTTCGATGAGTTTCTCCAGCAGATAATGCGCGCGGTCGATGCCGTCACGCTCGAGAACCGAGTGCAGGGACTCGATCCAGTCTTCGGTTTCCTGCTGGTCGATATCGATGACTTTCGGATTCGCGGCCATGGGTTCGCTCCCGTCGGTTCCGGCTCTCGTTTGTCCTCCTGCCAGGGGACAGCATAGTACCGCAAACGCCCTATGCGAAGGACGAGGGGCGTTGAGGGCGGGTTGCGAGCGCCCCGCACCCCCGATACCGTACACGTTCACCGGTCGGCAGAGGCGACGAAGTCCCCGGCCGCGTTACGCCAGAATCGTGAGCTCGTCATGAACCGCATCACCATTACCCGGCCCGACGACTGGCACCTGCATTTTCGCGACGGCGACATGCTCGACCTGGTGGTGCCGGACACTGCGCGTCAATTCGCGCGCGCCATCGTCATGCCGAACCTCGCGCCGCCCGTGGTCACCACCGCCCAGGCGCTCGCCTATCGGGAGCGGATCGAGGCGGCGGTGCCGGCGTCGTCGGAATTCGAGCCGCTCATGACGCTCTATCTCACCGACGAGACGAGCGCCGATGAAATTCTACGCGCCAGGGAATGCGGCCGAATCCACGCCGTGAAGCTCTATCCCGCGGGCGCCACGACCAACTCGGCTCGAGGCGTGACGGATCTGCGGCGCACCGATGCCGCGCTCGCCGCCATGCAGGAGGTCGGGTTGCCCCTGCTGGTTCACGGTGAGGTCGTCGATGCCGATGTCGACGTCTTCGATCGCGAGCGGGTTTTCATCGAACGCGTGCTCGATCCGCTGCTCGTGCGGTTTCCCGATCTGCGCGTGGTCTTCGAGCACGTGACGACATCCGAGGCCGTCGAGTTCGTTCGCGGCGGCCCCGATACGCTCGCGGCCACCATCACCGCGCATCATCTGCTGTTGAGCCGCAACGCGCTGTTCCGGGGCGGCTTGAGACCACATTATTATTGTCTGCCGATTCTCAAGCGCGAGCGCCACCGCCGCGCGCTGGTCGAGGCGGCAACGCAGGCCAGCAGCAAATTTTTTCTCGGCACCGACTCCGCGCCCCATCCGAGATCCGACAAGGAGTCGGCGTGCGGATGCGCAGGTATCTACACCGCGCACGCGGCTATCGAGCTCTATGCGCAGGTCTTCGAGGCGGCCGGTCGACTGGAGAACCTGGAGGCATTCGCATCGCTCAACGGCGCCAAGTTCTATGGCCTGCCGGTGAACACGAGTCGCATCACGCTCGATAGACGTCCATGGCAGGTGCCCGAGCAGCTCGGTGGCGGGCGCAACACCATCGTGCCGTTCGCGGCTGGCGAAGAGCTCACCTGGAAGCTCGGCGAATCATGACGGGTGCATCGACGCAATCGCCGATGGCGGCGCGCTTTCGCGGATTTCTTCCCGTGGTCGTCGACGTCGAGACCGGTGGGTTCAATCCACAGACCGATGCGCTTCTCGAGATCGCGGCGGTGCTTCTGGAGCTCGGCGCCGACGGAGTCTGGCAGCGCGCCGAAACGCACGCCTGCCACGTGCAGCCCTTTCCCGGCGCCAACCTCGAGCCGTCGGCACTCGAGTTCACCGGCATCGATCCGGGTCATCCGCTGCGCTTCGCGGTGCCCGAGCGCGAAGCGCTCAAGAGCATCTTCGATCCCGTGCGCAAAGCGGTGAAGGCGAGCGGCTGCAACCGTGCGGTGCTGGTCGGGCACAACCCGTCGTTCGATCTCGCCTTCGTCAATGCCGCGGTCGAGCGGACCAGCTTCAAGCGCAACCCCTTCCACCCGTTCTCGACCTTCGACACCGCGACCCTCGGTGGCCTTGCCTACGGTCAGACCGTGCTGTCACGAGCGGTCGAGGCTGCCGGCATCGAGTGGGACGGCCGGGACGCGCACTCGGCCATCTACGATGCGGAGAAGACCGCGGATCTGTTCTGCAGCATCGTCAATCGATGGACCGTGCTGAGCGGTGGGAATCGGGCCTGAGCCCCCTGCGACTGTGCAATAATTGATTAAATGAGAGAGCTCGACCCACCCGCCAAGCCCGCACGCTCCCAGCGCGGCGCCGAGAAGACCGCGCGCAACCCGGTGAAGATCATCCCGGTGCAGGGCCCGATGCCGCGCAAACCGCCGTGGATCCGCGTCAAGGCGCCGATCGGTCCCGGCGTGCGCCGCATCAAGGGCCTGCTGCGCCGCCAGGGCCTGCACACGGTCTGCGAGGAGGCCGCGTGCCCGAACCTGTCCGAGTGCTTCAGCCACGGGACGGCGACGTTCATGATCATGGGCGATCTCTGCACGCGCCGCTGCCCGTTCTGCGACGTCGCCCACGGTCGGCCGAAGCCCCTCGACGCCGACGAGCCTGCCCATCTCGCCGAGGCGGTGGCCGAGATGGGTCTCGCGTACGTGGTCATCACCTCGGTCGACCGCGACGATCTGCGCGACGGCGGCGCCGCGCATTTCGCCGCCTGCGTGTCGCTGTTGAGAGAGCGCTGCCCCGACACGCGCATCGAGATCCTGGTGCCGGATTTTCGGGGCCGCATGGACCGCGCGCTGGCGGCGCTTGCGCAGGCGCCGCCGGACGTGCTCAATCACAATCTCGAGACCGTGCCGCGCCTCTACCGCATGGCACGACCGGGTGCCGACTACGCGTGGTCACTGCGTCTGCTCGCGCGCTTCAAGGAGCAGCATCCCGATATCCCGACCAAGTCGGGTCTGATGCTGGGGCTCGGCGAGGAGCGCGCCGAGGTCGAGCAGGTGCTGCGGGATCTGCGCGCGCACGCCTGCGACATGCTCACCATCGGCCAGTACCTGCAGCCGAGTCGGCATCACCTGCCGGTGGCGCGCTTCTGGGAGCCCGCCGAGTTCGAGTCCCTCGGCGATTTCGCCCGGGCGCTCGGCTTCACCAGCGTCGCCAGCGGGCCGCTGGTGCGCTCCTCGTATCACGCCGATCTTCAGGCCGCCGGCGAGTCGGTGTCCTGAGCGCGGATGGAGCTGCTCCTCACCAAGATCGTCACCGCTCTGATTCTTCCCCCCGGCGGAAACCTCGTCCTCGCCGCCACCGGGCTCCTGCTGTGGCGGCGCGCGCGCCTGGCGGCGGGCGTGCTGCTGCTGGTGTCCGTCGTCACCCTGTACGCGTTCAGCATGCCCACGCTCGGCAACGCCCTCACCGCGTCCCTCGAGCGCGTGCCCGCGAGGAGCCCGGGGGCGCCCGTGGACGCCGGTGTCGGCGCCATCGTCGTGCTCGGCGGGGGGCGCAACGACAACGCCCCGGAGTACGGCGGCGAGACCGTCTCCGCGGCGTCGCTGGTGAGGCTGCGCTACGCCGCGCGTCTGCAGCGCGAGACCGGGTTGCCGCTGCTGGTGAGCGGCGGCCGTGTTTTCGACAGCGATCCCGGCGCCGCCGAGGCGGCGCTCATGGGCGAGGTGCTCGAGGCCGACTTCGCCGTGCCCGTGCGCTGGCTCGAGGAGCGCAGCCGCAACACCGCCGAGAACGCGCGCTACGCGGCGCAGCTGCTCGCCGCCGAGAATGTCGCCGGCATCATTCTCGTGACCCATGCGTCGCACATGCCGCGGGCTGTTGCGGAGTTCGAGAAGCAGGGCCTGCGGGTGCGTCCGGCTGCCACCGGGCGCGGCCCCTATCGGGCGCCCACCGGCGGGCTCGGCTGGTTGCCGAGCTCGGCCGCGCTGGACGCGAGCCGCGCCGCGCTGCACGAGTACGTGGGGCGCGTCTGGTACCGAATCCGTTACTGAACGAGCGCGCCGGCCCGCGACGCCGTCAGCGTCGCTTGGTCACGGTCGAGCGCAGCCGGCCGTCGGCGAGGCGGGTATCGATGTCCTCGCCGAGCGCCACGTCGGCGGCGTGGCGCACGACGGTGCCGTCGCGGCTGCGGGTGACGATGGCGTATCCCCGGTCCAGGGTGCGGGCCGGGCTGACCGCCTCCATGGCGCGCGCGAGCGCCGCCAGGCGCGCGCGGCGCTCGACGGGAATGCGCGCGCCGGCGTGGCGCAGCCGCTGTGCGAGCTGCCACCAGGTGCTGCGATGCCGCTCGACGGTGCGCGAGGGATTGCACAGGCGCAGACCCGCGTCGCCGGCGAGCAGGCGCGCACGACGCGCGCTGTTCGCCTCGCGGATGGCGCCCGTGAGCCGCGCGAGCAGGGCGTCGAGGCTCTGGGACAGGTCGTAGAGCCGGCGCCGTGGATGCACCAGGCGCCGCGCCAGGGCGCTCATCAGGCGCCGCTCGTCGCCGACCCGGCGGCGCGCGTGCCGCTCCAGACGGCGCACCGCGGTGGTCATCTGCCGGCGCCATTCGCTCGCCAGAGGGCTGACCAGCTCGGCCGCCGCCGACGGCGTCGCCGCGCGCCGGTCGGCGGCGAAGTCGGCGATGGTGACGTCGACTTCGTGACCGACGCCGGTGACCACCGGCACGCGACAGCGGCGCACGGCGCGCGCCACCGACTCGTCGTTGAAGGCCCACAGGTCTTCGAGCGAGCCGCCACCGCGCGCCAGGATCAGCACGTCGCACTCGCCGCGCTCGCAGGCCACGTCCAGCATGCGGGCGATGGCCGGTGCCGCCTCCGCGCCCTGCACCGGCACCGGGTAGACGAGCACCGGGATGGCGGGAAAGCGACGTGCGAGCACGCTGAGGATGTCTCTGAGCGCCGCCCCCGTGGGCGAGGTCACGACGCCGATGCGCCGCGGCAGCCGCGGAATGTCGCGCTTGCGCGCCTCGTCGAACAGGCCCTCCTCGGCGAGGCGCTGCTTGAGCGCCTCGAAGGCGCGGCGCAGCGCGCCGGCGCCCGCCTCTTCGAGAAACTGCACGATCAGCTGGAAATCGCCGCGCTCCGGGTAAAGGCTGACGCGCCCGTTGGCGAGCACCTGCATGCCGTCCTCGGGGGTGAAGTCGATGCGCCGGTTGTTCATGCGGAACATGGCGCAGCGCACCTGGCAGCGGTCGTCCTTGAGGGAGAAATAAATGTGGCCGGAGCTCGGCCGCGCGAGATTGGAGATCTCGCCCTCGACCCAGATACGGGGAAAGCTGTCCTCGAGCAGCGCGCGCGCCTCCAGGTTGAGCTCGGAGACGGTGTAGACGTTGCGCTGCAAGCCTTCCTCGGTGGGCGCGCTGCGATCGGTCATGGGGCACTCTAACCGTCCACGCCGCCCGCCAACAAGGCGTGGCGCCTGAGGACATGGATTTGTCGTTTACTGTCGAAGCGCAAACCGTTAGAGTGAACGGCTAACCCTCGCATGGAGTGAGCCGCGGAATGCACGACATCGACGATGCCCTGACCTTCGACGACGTCCTGCTTGTTCCACGCTACTCCAGCATCTTGCCGCGCGAAGCGCGCCTCGAGACCCGCCTCACGCGGGACATCGCCCTCAACATCCCGCTCGTCTCGGCGGCCATGGACACGGTCACCGAGCGCCGGCTGGCCATCGCCATCGCCCAGGAAGGCGGCATCGGCATCATCCACAAGAACATGACCGCCGACGAGCAGGCCGGGCACGTGCTGGCGGTGAAGAAGTTCGAGAGCGGCGTCATCGGCGATCCCATCACGGTCTCGCCCAAGGCGAGCATTCGAGAGGTGCTGGATCTCACCCAGCGCTACGACATCTCCGGGGTGCCGGTGGTCGACGGCGAGGAGCTGGTCGGCATCGTCACCAGCCGCGATCTGCGCTTCGAGACCCGCTACGAGGAGCCGGTCGCCACCGTCATGACGCCCAAGGAACGCCTGGTGACGGTGCGCGAGGGCGCCGAAAAGAGCGAGATCGTCGAGAAGCTCCACGCCCACCGCATCGAGAAGCTGCTGGTCGTGAACGGTGATTTTCAGCTGCGCGGCCTCATCACGGTCAAGGATATCCAGAAGGCCAGTGAGTTTCCCAATGCCTGCAAGGACGGCAAGGAGCGGCTTCGCGTCGGCGGGGCGGTGAGCACCGGCGAGGGCACCGATGAACGCGTCGCCGCGCTGGTGGACGCCGGCGTCGACGTGGTCGTCGTCGATACCGCCCACGGCCACTCGCAGGGCGTCATGGAGCGGGTCCGCTGGATCAAGTCCCATTTCGACGGCGTGCAGGTCATTGCCGGCAATATCGCCACGGCGCAGGCGGCCCACGATCTGATTCAGGCTGGTGTGGATGCCGTCAAGGTGGGCATCGGCCCCGGCTCCATCTGCACCACGCGCATGGTCGCCGGCGTCGGCGTGCCGCAGCTCACCGCCATCGCCAACGTCGCCAGCGCGCTCGACGGCAGCGACGTTCCGCTCATCGCCGACGGCGGCATACGCTATTCCGGTGACATCGCCAAAGCGGTGGCGGGCGGGGCGCATGCGGTCATGATCGGCAGCCTGTTCGCCGGCACCGAGGAGTCGCCGGGCGAGGTCGAGCTCTACCAGGGGCGATC
The DNA here is from genome assembly GCA_011775625.1 of Gammaproteobacteria bacterium. Classification (GTDB taxonomy): domain Bacteria; phylum Pseudomonadota; class Gammaproteobacteria; order HK1; family HK1; genus JAABYT01. The sequence continues at coordinate 125,215 of JAABYT010000024.1, forward strand.
CTACAAGTCCTATCGCGGCATGGGCTCGCTCGGCGCCATGGCTCGCCAGCAGGGCTCGCGGGATCGCTACTTCCAGAGCGAGACCACCGAGCTCGAGAAGCTCGTCCCGGAAGGCATCGAGGGACGCGTGCCCTACAAGGGCAGCCTGAGCGCCGTCATTCATCAGCTCACCGGCGGCCTGCGTGCGAGCATGGGCTACACGGGCAGCGCGACGCTCGCCGACATGCGCGAGAACACCAAGCTGGTGCGCATCTCCGCGGCCGGCATGCGCGAGAGTCACGTGCACGACGTGGCCATCCTCAAGGAAGCCCCGAACTACCGGGTGGACTGAAGGAACCGACCGCCGTTGTCAGACGCGCCGTCCCAGGACATTCACTCCGATCGCATCCTGATCCTGGATTTCGGCTCCCAGTACACCCAGCTGATCGCGCGCCGGGTGCGCGAGGCGCGGGTCTACTGCGAGATCCGCGCTTTCGACATGGATGCCGGGGCAATCGCCGCATTCGCGCCGAGCGGCATCATTCTCTCCGGTGGTCCCGAGTCGGTTTTCGAGGCGAGCCACGTGCGCGCTCCCGAGGCCGTGTTCGCCCTCGGCGTTCCGGTGCTCGGTATCTGCTACGGCATGCATACCATGGCCGCGCAGCTCGGCGGCGGCGTCGAAAGCGCCGAGCGGCGCGAGTTCGGCTACGCGCGCGTGCGTGCGCGCGGCCACTCGCGGCTGCTCAAGGACATCGAGGATCACACCAGCGAGGAGGGCTTCGGGCTGCTCGATGTGTGGATGAGCCACGGCGACAGCGTCACCGCTCTGCCCGAGGGCTTCAAGCTCATCGCCTCCACCGACAACGCGCCCATCGCGGGCATCGCCGACGAGGCGCGGGGCTTCTACGGCATCCAGTTCCACCCGGAGGTCACGCACACGCGTCAGGGCGCGCGCATCCTGTCGCGCTTCGTTCACGAGATCTGCGGCTGCCGCGAGCTGTGGACGCCGCAGCACATCATCGAGGACAGCATCGCGCGCGTGCGCGCCCGCGTCGGCGCCGATCCCGTGCTGCTCGCGCTCTCCGGCGGCGTGGACTCGTCGGTGGTGGCGGCGCTTCTGCACCGCGCCGTCGGCGACCAGCTCACCTGCATTTTCGTCGACAACGGTCTGCTGCGCTTGAACGAGGCGGACCAGGTGATGGCGACCTTCGCCGAGCATCTGGGGGTCAAGGTGATTCGCGTCGACGCCGAGGATCGCTTTCTCTCGGCGCTCGCCGGCGTCGCCGATCCCGAGCAGAAACGCAAGATCATCGGCAACCTGTTCATCGAGATCTTCGAGGAGCGCGCCAGCGCCCTCGATGACGTGCGCTGGCTCGCCCAGGGCACCATCTATCCCGACGTCATCGAGTCGGCCGGCGCGGCGACCGGCAAGGCCCACGTCATCAAGTCCCATCACAACGTCGCCGGGCTGCCCGAGCGCATGAAGCTCGAGCTCGTCGAGCCGCTGCGGGAGCTCTTCAAGGACGAGGTGCGCACCATCGGCGTCGAGCTCGGTCTGCCGTCGGACCTGGTCTACCGCCACCCGTTTCCGGGCCCGGGGCTCGGCGTGCGTATTCTCGGTGAGGTCAGGAGGGAGTACGCCGAGCTGCTGCGCCGCGCCGACGCGATTTTCATCGAGGAGCTTCGCGACAAGCATCTCTACGATCGCGTGAGCCAGGCGTTCGCCGTCTTTCTGCCGGTGCGCTCGGTGGGCGTGATGGGCGATGCGCGACGTTACGAGCACGTCATCGCGCTGCGCGCGGTGGAGACCATCGATTTCATGACGGCGCGCTGGGCGCATCTGCCCTACGAGTTTCTCGAGCGCGTCTCCAATCGCATCATCAACGAGGTGCCGGGTATCTCGCGGGTCGCCTACGACATCTCCGGCAAGCCACCGGCGACCATCGAGTGGGAGTGACGTTTGGCGTCCGAGGCACGCGCCGACGACGTTGCCTGGATGCAGCGCGCGCTCGCGCTTGCTGACCGTGCCGCCGCCGCCGGGGAGGTGCCGGT
>JAABYT010000024.1:127274-127612 GCA_011775625.1 Gammaproteobacteria bacterium
TCGGCAGCCACGATCCGAGCGCCCACGCCGAGATCGTGGCGCTGCGCGCGGCCGCCCGTGCGAGCGCCAACTACCGCCTGCCCGGCACCACCCTGTACGCCACCATGGAGCCCTGTCCCATGTGCGCGGGCGCCATCGTGCACGCACGCGTTGCGCGGGTCGTGTACGCAGCCAGCGACCCCCGCTGGGGCGCGGCCGAGAGCGTGTTCGCGATCCTCGGCTCGCGCCGGCTCAATCATCACGTGGATTTCCGCGGCGGCGTCCTCGCCGAGGAATCGGAGCGCCGCCTCAAGGCCTTCTTCGAGGCGCGCCGGTGAGCAGCGCGATCTCCGATGGCC
>JAABYT010000024.1:127666-128273 GCA_011775625.1 Gammaproteobacteria bacterium
TCGGCGCTGGTGACCGCGGTGCCGGGGAGCTCCGCCTGGTTCGAACGCGGCTTCGTGACCTACTCGAACGTGGCCAAGCAGGACATGCTGCGGGTCGACCCGGAAACGCTCGCCGAGCACGGCGCGGTCAGCGAGGCGACCGTGCGGGCCATGGCCGAGGGCGCCATCGCCGCGAGCCGCGCCCAGCTGAGCCTCGCCATCAGCGGGGTCGCGGGCCCGGCGGGCGGCAGCGCGGCCAAGCCCGTGGGCCTGGTGTGTCTCGCCTGGGCGCGCCGCGGCGGCGAGACCCGCGTGCGCTGCCTGCGCTGCCAGGGCACACGCGAGCAGGTGCGGCGCCGGGCGGTGGCCGAGGCCCTCGAGGGTGTGCTCGATCTGCTCGGAGCGGCGGCGCACGATCCATGACGGCGAATCGCCAGCGCCTGTTCTTCGCCCTGTGGCCCGACGACGAAACGCGCGACGCGCTGGCGCGGCTGGCGCGGGCGCACCTGCCCGCCGGCAGCGGGCGCCTCGTGCCGGCCGAGAATCTGCACGTGACGCTGGTCTTTCTCGGGGCCGTGGACAGCGGCGTTCGCGCCTGCGCCGAGCGCGCGGCGAGCGCTCTGTCGGC